>CAYWEM010000009.1:0-8033 GCA_964457225.1 uncultured Clostridia bacterium | reverse complement strand
ACCGAGTTGTCACTGACCCGCCGCACCTGTATCCGGTAGCGGTCGGCTCCGGGGACCTCCTGCCACTGGAACAGGATTGAAGTCCCGCCCACACCGGCATTGTTCTCGGGGGAGATCATTGTCGGACTTTCGGGGATTTGCATGGCGGCCAGTCTCAGTACGGTCACCCCGTAATGGGCCATGCCTCCGTAGCTTTGCCCCCAGGTCATGCTGTGGGTTGAATGATCCCAGGTGTTGTGCAGGTAGACGAGCGACCCGCTTTCATTGTAGCCGAATCCGAGCATGGTGTGGCCTTCAACCTGGATGAGCACCGGCCGGCCGGCATCGATTTCCGCCCGGAAATCGGCGAAGGTGAAACCCTTCGTGTTTCCATTATAGCCCTGAATCAGCTGGTTGAAGTTTCCCAGGTACTGAACCTGGTAGCCGCGGGATTCAACAAAGAGTTTCATGCCGTGACAACCGTCCCGGCTGGTCGGTTCCGAGGCTGAATAGTCGTACAGCGGATCACCGTTCATCCAGAAGTAGAAAGTCGTCGCCCCGTCGGAGTTTCCGAAACGGGACTGGTTGGTGCCCATGAAATCGCCGGTGCAATCACCCGCTTCATGCTCCGTCCAGCCGTTGCTGATCCAGGGGTCGGTTTCATTGTTGTTGTACTTGATCCAGTAATCATCGACATGTCCCCGGGTCAAGCGCCCGTCCAGGTCCTGGCGGGTGGCACTCAGGGGATTCAAGGCCCGGGTTTCGCCGTTGATCAAGGCCGTCCCCCAGGTCTGGTTGGTCATGGGAAACAGCCCGCCGTTAGTCGGACCGGTGTACATGTCTGCGTAACCTTTATGATCGTAATAACCGAACATCATGGCGGCCGCCGTGGCCGAACAGCCGAAGGCCCACGAAGAGGCCGGGACATCGGATAAGACGTTTATTCCCGAGGCTTTATCAACCAGGGGCAACACTTGCAAGGCCGTCAGTTCAATTTCCGGAGGCGGTTCCGGGGGCCCGGGGACAATGATCCGGTCAATGGTTTTACCATCATGAATAAAGCGTTCAACCACGAAGGGATGAGCGGTCCGCACTCCAAAGGCATTGAGGGGAACATCCTCTTTCCGGCCTGAATCACCGGCCAGGGGCAACATGGAATTGCTTAAAACCAGGGTGGCTAAAACAATCCACAAAAGTTTATTCAAATGGATTTTTTGCGGCATTTTTTCCCCTCGGATCTTAATGGCATTCTATAAATATAAAAACCAATGCGATTCCTGTCAACAAAAATCTGACTTAATGCTTACTCTTCAGATCCAGATCGGGTATTTGATGGTCTATTCCGCCGCTCTTCTCAAACCTGTTATTCTATTCGCCGATGATCTTGACCAGCACCCGTTTGCGTCGGCGGCCGTCGAATTCGCCGTAAAAAATGGCTTCCCAGGTGCCGAAATCCAGTTCGCCGCCGGTCACGGCCACCACCACTTCGCGGCCCATGACCTGGCGCTTGAGGTGGGCGTCGGCATTGTCCTCTCCGGTCAGGTTGTGACGGTAGCGGCCGGTCGGGGCATGGGGGGCCAGTTCTTCCAGCCAGGCCTCGTAGTCGGCGTGCAGGCCGCTTTCATCGTCGTTGATGAAAACGGAGGCGGTGATGTGCATGGCGTTGACCAGCAGCAGGCCTTCCTGGATGCCGCTTTCCCGCAGGCACTGCCGCACCTGGCCGGTGATGTTGATAAAACCGCGCCTGGACGGCACATTGAACCACAGTTCTTTTCGGTAGCTTTTCATACTCCGATGATAACTGAAAAGCACGGCCGCGGTCAAAACCTTTTTGTGTTAGAATGAAACATCCCGGAGTAAGGCTTGAAAAAAGAAAACAAGGTAACGATCATCAGGACCGACTGGCCGAGCGACGGATCCAGGCTGGCTGAAATCCGCAGCAGGGTCTTTATCGAGGAACAGCTGGTGCCCGAAGACGAGGAATGGGATGCCGATGACCTTTCAGCCTGTCACTTCCTGGCCCTGGACCAGGCCGGAGCGGCCCTGGGTACGGCCAGACTGCTGGCCGACGGGCGGATAGGCCGCATGGCCGTCCTCTTTGAAGCCCGGGGCCGGGGCATCGGCGCCGCCCTGCTGGCCGCGGCCGAGCAGGAAGCAGCCGCCCGGGGCCTGGCCGAGGTTTACCTGAGCGCCCAGGTTCAGGCCCTGCCCTTCTACGAAAAGTACGGCTACCGGTCTTACGGAGATGTATTCATCGACGCCGGCATCGACCACCTCTGGATGCGCAAACAGCTCAAGTAAATGTTTCAGGTCTCCACGGTAGATTATCAACCCGGTCAAGCCGGTAGGTTTCCAGTTTGGCAAACTGCTTCGACTGCGGATCGGGCGCATCAAAACCAGCCTCGATAAGCCGTTTCAAGGGATCGTACTTGAACACATCGGCCCTGCCGCCGGCGTGTTTTCTTTCTTCCCAGGCCTTCAGGTTTACCGGGGTATAACCCCAGGCCAGGTGCTGGACCAGGGCCTGACTGCGGTTGCGGCTCTCCACAGACCGGTAAACCTGGCAAAGCCATCTCAGCCGACTTCTCCGATTGCTCAATCATCTTTCAGTAGGCTTTGGGGATACCCTTTTGCATGTGATCAGCCGAGCAAGGATTCGATTCCTGGGAGCTTTAAAACATTGTACCAGTAAAAGAATGCCTCCGGGTTAGTTTTCCTTAGTTTGTTTAATCGGGTTTCCATTGGTTGCCTGATTTCCAAACTGACAATCCGATCGGCATCTGCAAAGCGATCAAAATCATGTTGGCCAGTCTGGATCAGGCCAGCGCAATAAGCTGCCATCGAGGCGTGGACAATGGCTTTTTCGATCTGATATTTTTCAGAAAATATGAAAGCCTTAAGTCGGGACACCCCATCCTGCAAAGCAGCATAATTTCCTTGCCCACTCATCCCCCGAGTAGAAAGACAAAGGGATGTCTGCAGGATATCCTGCAACACTTCTTCCTGGGAAATACTTAGATTCCTGTTTTTTATTTCATGCCGGGCAATGATTGAAAAAACATCGGCCACCTTGTTTATCTTTTCAATGCTCTTGATAGTTGACCAATGTCGAACAACTGCTTGCCAATCTCCATGGCCCGACTCACTCCGCCTTTCAGGTATGGTATCCCGGAAGTGTTGGGGGCAAAAGCGGTTAGCTTGTCTCCCAACATCTCTTCCGCCCCAGGAATTTGCACAGCCAGGGCATCTCCTTCTTCCCTGGCAAAAGGCGATCGAATCGCCATCGGAAAAGCATTCAGGTAGTCTGACACCCCCCAGACCACATCGAGCATAACAAAATCTTCACTTGTTCCGCCTCCGGCAATAGCAGAATAAAAGAACTTGTAATGAGATTTCCGCAATCGAGATTTCGACATCCTGTTTTGCGGCTCATAGCGCAAAAATCCTTTGCTTTCAATGATGACTTTGAAACCAGGCTCCGGACCAATACCAGGGGAAACCTGTATGTCGATATCGATGGAAAAGCGCTTGGGGACACCCTGTAGCAGCATCAGGGCGGAACCACCTTTAAAAACAAAGCTCAGCCCGGATTCAACCAGGCCTTCAAGCAGCAGCAGAGCCCGAATGACTTTTTCTATCAGAACTTTGTCAGCCCCTACATGCTTCCCTGATTCCCCACCTGTTTTTCAGGCCGGGAAAGGGTGAAGCAAAAGCGAACGTCCCCCCCTACGGGGACAAGAAACGAAGGTGCAGGGAACCGACAAAGCCAGGCTGGACGTGCCCTTCAGGGTAACATGACCACTGTCTGAGCGAAGCGAGTTGGTCATGTTAGGAAAACCTGGCTTAGGTCGGTCTGCACCGTAGTGGTGAGCGTTGATTCACCCTTTCCCCGGGGCAAATCTTACTACCTGCCATGCTATTCTAAGCAAACATAAAAATTAGGTGGAGGATTCTGGTGCTTTTCCGAAATGTACCTGAGCCAATCCAGGCTGAGAGAATCTTTTGAAATTATGCTTTACACTCCGGCAATCAAATTCTGCAATTGATCAGATTTCAGAATCTCTTCCAGTATGAGGCTTTTGTTTCGCCGCCGAGCGTAGCGCATTAACTTACTGAGATTGATGGTGAAGCCGGAAAAAGCTTTTTGATATATCTGGCGCAACTCCTGGCCCTGGATGAAAAAGAATAGATCTTCATCAGAGACGAGATCGACCAGGATTTTTTCCAGGCTTGGCACGGTCAAACCTTCGATTTTTTCCATCGGAGCGCTGCTGAGCAGATTTTTCACGATGATGGCATCATTTCTGCCTAAAACGTATTTTTCTATTTCGGCCTTTGAAGGCGTTTTCAGAGTATTGGGATATTCGTCCGCCAGGAAAAGATAGACGACCTCTGCCGCCTCTTTTTCCACTTCAACCAGCATAAACTCATAAGCCGGCAAGTGTTGAAGCAGGCTGGTCAGGGCTGAGCTGTGCCATAAGCAACAGGTTATCAGCGGGAAATGTCGCCTCATAGCGAAAGCCAGCTTTTTCTGCAAGTCATGAAGCTGGGGAGAGAAATGCTTTTCCCGGCCAAAGGTGTACTGACCCCGGCCGATTCTCTGCAAAAAACCCCGCTGAACCATATCGAAGAGAATCCAGTTTACCGTGGCCCTGGCGACACCTGGCTGCACGGTTTCCAAGAAATCATGCACTTCAGAATTAGAAAAAACAGGCTTGCCACTGAATTTACGCTTGAATTCTTCCGCTAATCCCGTTTTTCACCTCCGGCAAGCTATATCAAATTACTGTCAAATTGTCAATTATTTTGCCGTTAATTTGCTTTTAAGTCAGAGATTGTCTTGCTTGTCAAGATCATCTCAGAAGAAGCCCGCGCTCGACCCGCCTGGCCACGGTGATTTTGCCGGCCCATCTCCAAGTTCATGTCGGGTTTATTGTCCAATATCCGGCAGTTTTAATCAACTCTCATTCCGGCCCGCGTGAATCTGTGCGCCGATTCACTGCGTAAAATATGCGCCTATTGACAACTGCGGATCGGGCGCATCAAAACCAGCCTCGATAAGCCGTTTCACCTACTCTATCCGCAAAAGTCGTGCCATGATTTCATTTAAATTCAGCAATCTTTCAATTTGATTTCCGGATTCTGGAGACCTGGCCCCTAAGTTTCATAACCCCCAAGTGACGCCATGTAGTTTCTGACTTTCTCTATCGCAGCTTGAATGGAAATAGAATAACCCGACTCTCCCATCAAGACCATGAAAGGCTTCTCCCATATTACTGGAGGATCAGGCAATATTTCATTCAACGGATGGGTATCTCTCTTTTCAAATGTCTTTATAATCGCATGTTTAACTAAATCCGCCTTCATTTCTCCCGCTTCCAGAAGCAAGACCAAATCCACCAGATCCTTGACTCGCGAATTCACCCTATTCCTGGGTAAGGTATAAGTGTGCAATTTCTCGGCAAACTGTTGTTCATTGGAAATCAACGGAATCACTGGAGGAGCAATCCCGGCGAACCCGAGCCAATCCGGTGCGGTTTTCATTTCATGCGGCGTCAGCCAAACGTCTCCGAAGGCCGCATCCAAGTCAAATTTGCTGAAAAGACGCCCTGCCATCCTGGCTTCAACCGGGAATCGATAACCGCAACAGGGCGCATTCTCCAAATCCAGTACCGCTTTGGCAATGGTGAAAGAAAAATAGTCTGCCACGGGAGCATTCACAGCATCCTGCATCTCTCGCCTGATTAGCTCCGAATCCATTCCTGCACCATTTTCTTCTCCTACGGAGTAAACATCCCGGACAGACAAGTCTATGTCTTTGGTTGCCCGTGCCTGAGCCAGCCTCAGTTCCAAGGCATACCCGCCCTTGACAACCAGCCGATCATCTGAATTCTGCAAAAGGCGGAAAAGAAAGCGATCGAAAGCCACTCTGCGCCTGATCCTCATGAGGTCGATCCCTTTGTCTTTCGCCATTTTATTCAGCCGTTCCTCAAGTGCATTTCTGAAGCCGGATGCCGATTGATACTGTTTAATCGTCATCTTTTATTCCCCCATGATGGCCTTGAGCCTGGGGCCGATTCTCGGTGTTTCTCTAAGTGTTTGAACTTGCTGCAGGGTCAGAAAACCCTTATTTTGCGCCTCTTGCAGCGCTTGCCTGATAAACTCCGGAGAAAGCGTCATGGAGCGAAAAAGATCTGTCATCGTCCTCAGGGGAGTCGTCACCCGGTACCCCATCCGTTCTTCACTCTCCCCACGATCGATATCGGCATGATGGAGAATCAGAGCATCCGGAATATCACCCGAACGCCGATGACCTCTGGGAAATGTCATGTGAATTTTTTCAGGCTGGACATCGGTCAGATCGAACAGAGCCAGTGCAGTTTCATGGGAATAAATCCCTTGCACAAGTCCCTTTCTGTTCATGGACCATACCCCCCAAAGAGAGTACTGTGAATCCTCGGCCAGGGGAAAGCGGCATAGGCGATACACTCCGCGCCACTCTCGAATCCAATGACCGGCTTTCACATGATAGGCATGGTTCTTTTCACTGTATCCGACCATCCTGGCCTGATAGGCGGTAAAGTACCCACCTTGGGATGCGGCAATCTGAAACAGTTCACTTTCCGGTCTTTCCTTGCTCATGTAGCATATATACCTTATTTATTAAGTTATATCAACTACGATTAAATAATTTTAAAATCTTTCACCAAGTTAAATACCAATTGTAAACGGCGTGCTTATCTCCATCTTTTGACCTTCGACATTCTGCAGGATTTTAAGGAGATTATCAACCCGGTCAAGCTGGTAAGTTTCCAATTCGGCAAACTGCTTTGACTGCGGATCTGGCGCATCAAAACCAGCCTCGATAAGCCGTTTCAGCGGGTACTTTTTTATTCTACGGAGGTCTGCCATTCATTCGCAAGCTCTTCTATCTAAAAAAACCAACCCAAACCATTTCATCCCGCAAGTGCTTCCAATTTGAGCCGAAACCAGCTCATTATTTACTCTCCAAACATTTCAAACTTTACACTTGATATCATTTCAATATAAAAAAACAGCTTTATCAATATCTCTTCACATTTTGTTTCAGAATTGATCAAGTATTTATTGATTCTATGTTTGTTTGTAATAATTACAGTTTCCCAACAATCATAACACATATCATCTAGATCAATGCTTCCGCATTTATTTAGTTCTTCCGAAAACTTCTTTATTTCTATAATTATATCTTCACACAGCTTTATTTTTTTGCTATTAAATATTTTTTTAAACTCAATCTCATTTATTATTTCAGAATTTCTTGTTCCATAAAAGTACTGCATTGTGCCATCATTAAAGAATTCGAAAACATGAGTTCTGCTGGTTTTTCCGGAAGGGTATATTGCATAGTACAGAACCCTTTGTTTTTTCATTGAATTTAACAATAAACCTGAAAGACAAACAATCAGACATATTCCTATAATTACTGCTTTTTTCATTTAGTACTTAACCCTCTCTTTTAGTTTTTGCTCTTTTCTAATCTGGTTTTCAGTTATATTGCTGGTTCGAGCTCTTTCAATCAATTCCTTGTATTCAATGAATTTTGCAGTGTTGCAAATATAATCATATAAGCCTACAACCTCATACTCTTCAATGATTGAATCTTGCGGTTTTCTTTTTCCATCAGCATCAAAATACTCTCTTGTTCCATAAGACCTGTAGTATTTATTTATACCACGTATAAAGAAATCAGCATGAATTAATTCATGAGCAATAGTGATGAAAAAAGGAGATTCTTCAAAAACAGTTTTTTTCAAATCAGCATCATAAACCAACCTGGTACTTGCTTCTTTTGAAGTAAAGAGATCTAAACCTATATACTTTCTAGAAACACTCATGTAGTTGTAATTTCTTTTAAAAGTTGGACCAACAGTTATTATCTGACTTGATTCAATCAATCTTCTCACAAGCTCTGTCCCATGTTGTTTTTTATCTCCTTTTTCAGATTTGATCATAACTATTATGGTTCTCTTTAACATTGTGTGGGTAAGTTGAAGTTAAGTTTTCCGGCGATG
>CAYWEM010000008.1:130086-139530 GCA_964457225.1 uncultured Clostridia bacterium | reverse complement strand
TGGGGTCGGTTACAGTCAGCAGGTTATGGCCCTGCTTGAGATCATTGTTCACACTGTAAGTATAACTCCTGCTCCTTCCTCCCAGGGAGGCTTTTGCCAGGTTGCCGTGCTCATCGTAGTCGTAGCTCACCAGCCGGCCGCTGAAATCCCTGATCTCCCTGAGCCGGCCGCTCTCGGGCGTAAACTCGCGCTCATTGATCTGGCGCACCGGGTGGTACTCGAAAGTAATCAGCCGGCCCATGGTGTCGAGCACGGCCGCCAGTTGCCCGGCCAGGTCGTAATAGAAATCCATCTTGTTGGCATTGCGGTCCTGCAGGCGGCTCAGCCGGCCGAAAGGATCGTAGATCTCGATGAAACGCTCGGGGCTGACCAAGGTAAAAGTACCATCGGGCCGCTTCTTCAACTCGCTGAACATTCCCGGCGGAGCCTGGTATCCGCTGAGCAGGCCGCCGCTGAAGCGGGCCGTGAAACGATCGGCCCGGCCCAGGCCGTTGTAGTAGATGATGTCGCCGCCGGGCAGTTCCAGCAGGCGGCGGTTGTAGGAGTGATCCCAGTTCCAGCCCAGGGGACCGGAATAGACGGCCTGGGACTCGTAACGTCGGCTGAAGACGAAATCAAAACCCCGGCCCGGGAGGCGCAGGTCGGTCTCGGTGTGCACGAACTCCCCGGAATGCAGGAATACCCCGGAAAGAGCCGGCACATCGAGCAGGCCCGGGCTTGAAACCGATGTCTCGCCGGAACCGAGCGAGGGATTGCGGGTTGGTTCGGGCTTATGAGAATCGAGCCATTCCACGCGCAGAGC
Source organism: uncultured Clostridia bacterium (assembly GCA_964457225.1). Lineage (GTDB taxonomy): Bacteria > Acidobacteriota > Aminicenantia > UBA2199 > UBA2199 > CAYWEM01. The sequence goes on along the minus strand of CAYWEM010000008.1, from coordinate 138,728 downwards.
GGCATTTTCCGCGTAGGATTGGGCCAGGTCGGCGCCGTCAAGATAAGCAAAGGTCGCGGTCAGGCTGGAATCGAGCACGGCCCGCAGCAGGTCGCCGCTGAGCAATTTGAGCGGATTTGGATGAGTGTCAAGGGGATCAGCGGTCAGGCGGATGGGATCGGAGACAAACAGGCCGTAGGCTTCACTGTCCGGCTTGGCGGCGGGATCAGTGCGCAACAGCAGGCGCTCGGCGGAGATAAAGGTGCCCGGTCGGCCGGGCTGCTGCTGCCAGGCCGGCATGGGAGCCCCGGCGGCATTCAGGCTCCAGAGACCGGCCCGAATCTGCACGCCGGGCTGGGCGGCCGCCTGGGGCAGGTAGACCATCAGGTAGATGTCGCGGTCAGCAGGGTAGCCCGGGCTGTAATCGCCCTCCTTTTCCAGGCCCCAGGGCTGCAGCAGGGATTCCTGGCGGAAAAGGCCGTCCTGGTTCTTGACCATGATCATGATCCGGGGATCGGCCATTTTAACGGCCCTTATGCCGCGATCCAGGTCTCCGGCATAGAGCAGTTGGCGCTTTTCATCAACGACCAGGCCGTAGCGGTTGGGCCCGCCGGTGCCGATAACGGCCAGAATGCGCTGATCAGGACCGTTCTGCCCATCCTCTCCGGTGCGGCCGAACGGCTTCAGCGTATCGATGACGTAAACTCCGCGGGCAATGTCGGCCAGGTACAGTTTTTTTGACTCCGGGCTGAACAACAGGTCGCCCAGGCCCCCGGCGTCCTCGAAAACAACGGTGCCGACCCTGGTGATTTCAGTACGCCTGCTGATGTCCATTATGGCCAGTTCGCGCCGTGCCGGAACGGAAAAGAAAGCGAAATCACCCTTTTTTAAATCTTGCTCGGAGTCGCTTTTACGGTATTCGTGGTCCAGGGCGATTTCCAGGCCGTTCAGGTGCAGGCGGCCGGGGACCTGGTAACTGCTCTTTTCGGTCATGGCGGCAGGATTACTGACATCGACCATCCTCAGGCCGAAATAATCCACCAGCAGGAGAGCGCAAACACTCGGCCCGCCGCCCTGGCCTCCATCGCCGGAATCATTGTCCCGGAGCAAGCGCAGATCGCTGGCGGATTCTTCAACGAAAAGCCCCTGGACGCAATTCTTGTTTGAGTCGGCGGTCATTTTCAGCAGGTCGACGGCCACCAGGCCGGAGCCGTAGATGGAAACGAAAGCATGATCACCGAAGACCCTGACCCGGCGCGGCGTGCCGGCCGGCAGTCCTATTCCCCAGTTGACCACCTGGGTGATGCCGAGCTGGCCCGAGATGATCTGCGACCTGACCTGGATGGGATTGACCGGGTTGCTGATATCGATCCACTTGAGATAACCCTGGCATTGAGTTCCACCCCCGGTCATCAACAGGTAGGTTTTTTCGGAAGCCGGCGGCTGGTAAAGCGCCAGGCCGCGCACACCGGAGAAAGCCTTGTATGCACCAATCACCTTGAGTTGACCGGGATTGGCGACATCAACCACCTGCAGGCCCTGATCGCCGGCGGCCACGTAGAGGTAGCGGCCGTGCAGCAGGCTTTCATAAGCCCCGCCGGTCCGGGCCAGGTCCAGCAGAGCGGATTTCCTGGTGCGGAATTCCAGCCTGGCGTCAAGCTTGTTGTCGGCCAGGTCGGCCACCTCGAATTCAAGGCGATAACGGGTGTCTTCCTTAAGTGAGAACCCCGCCCGGACCAGGACCGTACTCTTATTGGCCGAAAGCTCTACCAGGCAGGGAATTTCGGCGTTGCCGGCAATTTCACGCAAACGGAAAGCATTTTTTATCCGCTCATCATTGAGCATTTCAGAAAAACTCAGAACCAGGACCGGATCAAGTTCCACCTTGTCCTTTTCCACGCTGATTGTGACCCGGTCGGCCGGAAACACCGGCACGCTGAAATAGAAACTGCCGTTTTCGGATGCCATCTGTTCATGGCTGAAAACATCTTCCCGGCCGCTGAAGGGGTCGAGCCGAAAAACAGTGACCCTGACCGTGCCAAGGGGAGCGGCGCACTTTTCTTTTCCTTCCAGGATAAAGGAGTTTTCCTGCGGCTCCACGCTGATATCCCCCAACCTGACCGGGGTTCCAGACCACTGGAAGGAAGCAACGTTCAAGGCCGGGACATTCAGCAGCCGCGGCCGGCTGAAATCCCGGGCCAGGTTGTCTTGCAAGTGGTAAACCTGGCCGGCCGACAGGGACGAAGTCTTCTCCCCCTCAAAGAGTTTTTCACCGGTATCAATGTCCCGCACGCTCAGGGTGAAAGTCCGTCCCAGCGGCATTGGAATCAGGAAATTACGTGAGGAATAGACATCGTTCAGAAAGACCAGGTCGAGCGCGGCGACCATGGACGAAGGTGAAGGCAAGTAGCCGCTGATCAGGGAATAGGACATCGACGTGTACAGGACCGAAAGCACGGTCGACTGAACCTGGGGCAAGCCGGGCCAGGGGGGGGAATTGACCACCAGGCGACCGTTTTGCCGGCTGAGGGTGTCGACGATCATCAGCTTTTTTTCCCCGAACACGACTATTTCGCGGGCCACGAAAAAATGTCCCTGGGCCGGCAAGCCGGCCGGCTCGGGAATGGAAACGCGGTAAGGCCTTCCCGGGACGGACCCGGAAAAATCGATTTTCAGGGCCTGCAGGCGCTGGAAAGACTCAGGCTCCGGAGCCAGCAGGTTTTGGTCGTTCACCGCCTCGAGGCGCACCAGCGCGGCCTGCTGAAAAGTGCCGGGCGCGATACTGATACCCAGTCCTTCGACGTTGATGAATTCAGCGCCCCGACTGTCGATCACCGCGGCCTTGCCGTCGGCCGAGACAAAGGGGCCGAGATCGAGGACAACTTCATTGCCGGCCCCATCCCTGGCGGATACCAGCAGTTTATCGGAAATGAGGGCCGGGATCTGCAGGCTGAAGGAACCGTCGGCCAGCGCTGAAACGGTTATGGTCTCAAGCGTGCGCTCATTGGTGACGATCAGCAGGGCACCCGGCTCCAGGGCTCCGGGTCGACCGCTGACCAGGCAGAGTCCGTTTTCCGGGATGTACTTGCGGATCAGGGAGAGATCGCTGGTCGGCGGAATGTTGTCCAGGGTGCGAAAACTCGAATTATAGACCTGGGCCATGGGATTGCCGGCCAGGTCCTGGATAGCCGTGCTCAGGATCACATTGATCAGGGCATCGGCCGGCAGGGGCAGGCTGGGGCTGAATTCGCCCTGGCGGCAGTCGGTCGAAAGCTTGTAGGTGCCGGCGATTTTCTGCGGCCCTTCAGAAAGGTAAAAATTATTGGCGTTGAAGGTGGCCGGCCGCACGGGCTCGGAAAATATGACCCTTACCGTGGTTTCCAGGGGCACTGAAGCGGCCTGGTCAGCCGGGGTGATGGCCAGCACCTGAGGCCCGGTGGGCACAATATCAAGATCCAGGATGCTTAACTGGCCGGCGCTGCTGATACTGCCGGTGTTTTCGCCCAGGTCGCCGCTCAGTTTATTGAGAGCCCGCAGCCGGCTCTGGCCGAGAAAAGCGATCTGGCCGTAAACGCCTGAATCACCGGAAAAACAACTCAACTCGTGGTTGTTGACCGTCACCAGCGCTCCGGGCAGGGGATGCCCCTGGTCCCTGACCAGGCCGTGAAAAAAGCCGGCCGGCGTCTGGGAATAGAGGAAAACATAGGTGCCGCCCTGGCGGATACCGGGAAAGGGAACCGGGGCCTGGGCATCGGAGTGGCTCCTGACCCGCGGGCCGGAAAATGCCGCGGTCTGGGCCAAATGCCAACTCAAGCGGCCGGTATCGCGACCCAGGCGGCAGACCAGGATCTGGGAACCGGCTGGAATGGCGGCCGGTACATCGGCCGGCAACTCCAGGGAGAGCAGTGCCGATTTACGCAGTCTGGCGCCGGAGGTGGAGAATTCCAGGGCGCCCAGGAAGGAGAATCCCGGGGGCACGGGCAAGGGCAACTCTCCGGCCGCAACCGGCTGCAGGCTGACAGCAACAGCCTGGTCGACAGACCCGGGTTCGATTTCTACTTCCAGGCCTTCAGGCCCGCTGATCGTACCGCCGGTAGCATCGATTACCAGCCCGGCCGGACCGCTGCGATAGCGGTGCATTTCCGTATCAAGCCGACCCATTTGCAGTTCGGCCAGGCTTATTTCCTGGTTGGCCGAGATGTTGAAATGGACCTGCAAACTGGTTGATCCGAAATTATAAGCAAGCAGGTCGGCGCGGTAAGGAGAAAAGTGCAGGCGGTCACCGCCAAGCATATCATGGCTTTCCCTGATATGGGCCTGCAGGGCCAGGCCGCTGGAAAGCGGGACCTGCGGCAGGATCAGCAGGGCTCCGCGGGCCGTCTGGCCGGGATATATTTCCCTCGGAGTGAATTCAAGCTCGGCCTGGATATCGTCAGGCAGCACCGCTGAGGCAACTCCGGCCAGAACCTGGCCGGGTACGGCCTGGGGCGGGACCAGGGGCGCCCGGTCGGCCAACAACAGGGCGTAAGCACCGCCGCCCGGAATGGTCGCGCTTATGGGCCTGACACCGGCCTCGGCTTCGGGGAGCAGGGATAGCACCCGCCAGCGGCCAAGCCGGCCGTCCCAACGGGCCAGCAGCAGGCTCGACCCAGGCTCGGGCTCGACCTGCAGTAAGCCGAAGGAAAGAGTGGCCGGAGCGCTGAACTCCAGGTCCAGGGGCTCAAGCTCCACGGCGGTCAGGGGTGACCAGCCGGCAGGCAGGCGGCCCGGCAGGGCCTGCGGTCCGAGCGGACTGATGACGGCCGGAATTACGGCGCTCAGCGCCTGGGGGGGCACGGTCAGACGAATCCGGGCGGACGTGCCGCAGGAATAAACTCCGCCGTCCGGACTCAACTTGTTTTCCTCCCGGCTGCGCGGCGCCAGGCGGGCATCGAAAACCGCGGCGGCAAAACCGGACATCGTGGTTACCAGGCGGTCAACCCGGCAATAACCTTCTTTTTCTATGCTCAGCAGGCTTTCGGCCGCAGGCAGCAACAACACGTATTTTCCCTCGCCACTGCTCAGGGCGGTGGGTACTGGAGCCGGCGGCGGGTTGCCGGAAACGGACTGCAGGCGCACCAGGGCTCCGGCCAGGGGCAGGCCGCTGGCGTCATCGAACACCTGTCCCTGGACCAGGGTCCGGGCGTCCTGCTGGTTGAACATGCGGGCGAATGGAGCGGCCAGCGGGTTGCCGGCGTTGTCCCTGAGCGCAGTGCCGATCTCCAGCAGAAAGGCCTGGTTTTCAAGCTGGACCGCCGGCCGGAAGATCACCCGGCCGTCCTGGGCGCTGAGTTGACCGGCGACCTGGCCTTCGAGCGAACTGACCTGGAAAACACTGCTGTTCAGGCTGGCCGTGTCCACCGGCCGGGAAAAATCAACCAGCAGTTCATTGACCTGGAATTCGGCCTCGAGCACGATGAAAGCCGCGCCCTCCTGGATAACCGCGGCCTGGGCCGGGAGGCTCTGGTTGCCGGCCCGGTCACGGGCCAGGACCTGGAGCTGGTTCAGCCGATTGGGTTGCAGGCTGACCTGAGCGCTGAATGCTCCGGCCTGATCGACCGTGGTTTCCACGGCCACCTGCCCCCCGTTGACCAGGATTACAGCCCCGGGCTCGGCCCGGCCGGAAACAGTCAGCCTCTCCGCGCTGGTGCGCTCGGGCAATGAATCAAGCAGGGGAACAGCCGGCGGAGTCAGGTCAACGGTCTGAAATGAGGCCGACCAGGGTGCGGCCAGCGGATTACCGACCAGGTCGGTGATGCCCGGGCCAAGATGCATGGTCACAACTGCGCTGTCGGGCAGGGGGATACTTGGAACAAAGCAGAGCACCTTGTCAATCAGCTCAAAAGAGCCGGGCAGGCGGCTATGGTCAGCCCGGCTCAGGAAAACGTTGTCTTCCGACAGCGAACCCGGCTTCAAGGCCTTGGAAAAGCCGATTTCGAGGCGGGCCTGCACCGGGATTTCCTGGGCGCCGTCCGGAGGCGAGCAGTAAACCACCAGCGGAGCCCGGGTGTCGACCATGACCTCAATACTCCGGGAAGCCCGGTTGCCGGCCTGGTCAATGGCCTGCACGGTAACCATGTTGGCCCCTTCCTGCAGGACCAGGTCAGGCAGGGAAAAGGCCGCGCCGCTGATCACGGCCGGCCGGCCGTTGACCGTGACTTCGACCGGGTTTTCCTTGTTCAGCAAACCCTGGACCGCCACCCGGTCATTGCCGGTCAGCTCGCCGTGAACCGGTGACAGAATGCTGATCTGCAGGGGCAGGCTGTCAACCTCGACCTGCCTGGTTCTCAGCGAAGTGTTGCCCGCCTGATCGCGGGCCAGCACCCTGACCTGGTTTAAACCCTGGACCAGGGGCAGGCGGCAGCTGAACGTCGTGCCGCTGATTTCGGCGGGCAGATCGTTGACCCTGACTTCGACCGGGTGAGCGTCCTGCACCGTACCGCGCACCGTGACCAGGGGCAGGTTCAGCAAGGCGTTTTCAGCGGGCTCGACAATCTGCAGCAGGGGGGGGGCGGTGTCCAGGCTGACCGCTAGCAAGGCCTGGCTGTTGTTCCCGGCCCGGTCACTGGCCAGGATCAGCAATTGGTTTTCTCCTTCGCTGAGCGGCACTCCTGAAAAATAGAAGTTCTCGCCGGCCAGTTGGGCCGGACTGCCGTTTAAAGTCACCTCGAGCAGGTTTTCATCTCCGGCCCGGCCGCTGATGTTGATCAGTGACAAATTGAGCAGGGCCCCGGGCTGAGGGTCGAAAACCGTGATTTGCGGGCTCAGGGTGTCGAGAAAAACAGCGATCTCGGCTCGGCCGATCCGGCCGAGAACATCACGGGCTTCCACGATGAGCGGGTTTGCGCCTTCAACCAGGGGCAGGGCCTCGAGCGAAAAGTTTTCCCCGCTTAAAACCGCGGGCAGGCCGTTGACCGTGACCGTGACGAGCTCGGCCGCGGCGCTGACCCGGCCGGAAACCGGTACGACCGGCTGGTTGAACCAGGCGCCGGCCTGGGGCTGATCGATGACGACCTGCGGCGGATCACCATCCTCAATGTAATTGACCACGAAGGACCTGGCCAGGGATTCCCCCCGCCGGTCATAGGCCGTGACCAGGAAGGGATTGGCCCCGGGTTCCAGGCTGAAAACTGTTCTGAACAGACCGTTCTGCAGGGGAAGCTCACGCTCGTTGACGGTCAGGCGGACAGCGCCGCGCACTTCTCCCTGCACGGTCAACTCCGGATCCCGGGTGCTGAAATCAGCCTCGGGACTCAGGCTGATAAATTCCAGGGCGGCGTCTTCCAGGGAAAAGCGCAGGAAGCGATAGTCAAAAAGGTGCCAGGCATCGGCGGCCAGGGCAAAAAACCAGTGGGGACCGCCGAGCTCGACCAGGGAACCGGAAGCGAAATCGGCAAAATCGAGGCGGCCCTGCACCAGGCGCAGGTCGTTGTTCGGATCCGCGGCTGAATAAGTAATGACCAGCGGCATATCACTGACCTGGCCGTCACTGACCCCGGAGACGGTCAACTGGGGTGGCTGGATGGACACATGCTGGATTTTATCCAGCTTGCCGTGCTTTTTCTCCTTGTCCTGCAGTTCCTGCCGCCAGGATTTGTCGAATTTTTTCCAGTCTTCCCTTTCCAGGATATCGAGTATCTTCAAACCCGGTCCGGGCAGGCGGAAATGATTCCAGAAAATACGGAATTCCAGTACTTCCAGTTCGATACGCGGATCACTGGAAACCTTGACGATCTTTTTCTGCAGGAAAGGCCTGGCCGGGGCCTTGACCAGTTCCACCAGGTTGAAAACCTTGACCAGTCCCCTGGCCAGGGACAGGCCGTCTTTGGAACGCAAATCCGGAGTCAGCACCAGGGTCAGGGGCTGGAAGAGCTCAAAAAAACTGGCCGAACCCAGGCGCACCATCAAACGCCGGTCCTGGTTGCTGAACTGGATATCGCGGCCCAGGCGGCCGTTCCGGCCGACCAGGAAAAGAGAGTCCGAGCTGAGCGAAGCGCGGTCCAGGGGGGCGGAAAAGACGATCACCAGGCGGCTGCCCTGAATTTCGGCCGAATCGACCTTGAGTTCGGCGGCCGGCAGGCCGGCGCCCAGCATTAAAAGCAGGCAGAAGCCCGCCAGCAGGATATGCTTGTTGTTCATGAAAGTCTCTCCTATCTTTCCTCGTTTTCCGCTTTCAGGGCTGAACCGGGGCTGACTTCGATTTCACCGCCGACCTTGACGCGATCGAGGGTGAACAGCCGGGCCCGGCCGCGCACCCGCAGGTGCAGCAGGTGATGCTCGCCGATGTAGGGCTGACCGGGCTGGGCATAGAGAGTCAGGTCGCCGTCCGCGGGATCGGTTTGCAGCGTCCGGGCGTCATTGCCGATTATACTGAAACAGCGGTCCCCGGCCGGGAAGGGGTTGAGGCGCAGACCGGCCAGCGCTCCCGGGATGAAGGCGGCATTGATGTTATGCAGGCGGAAAGGCTCGAGCCCGGTGCTGAACCCGTGACCAGCGGCCGGTAAAACAGTCGAATAGGCATTGCTCGGAGTCGGGGTGTCGTTGTTGTCGACGATCAGTTCGCCCTGGTTTTCGCCCCGCTGCAGGTAAACGGTGCCGGCCCCGCCGTTGCGGCCGGCCGTGCC
>CAYWEM010000008.1:0-129986 GCA_964457225.1 uncultured Clostridia bacterium | reverse complement strand
ATATGCCGCCTTCCAGGAAGAGTTCCCCGGCCTCCAACTGCAGCACCCCGCCGCCGCTGCCGCCCCAATAACCACTACCTGTGCCGGTCCAACCCCCGCCGGAACCGGGATCGGCCGGCAAATAAAGCGAACCGTAAAGCTCGTTGACCGCATTGCTCGCATTTTGACCGCCGTAACCCCCGTAAGATCCGCCGCTGCCCGCTCCACTGCCCGGGACATTGCCCAGCGTACGGCCGGAAACACTGTTGTTGTCGCCCCGGCCCCCGCCCAGGTAACCGCGGCCGTTGACGTTCAAAGCACTGCTCGCATCGATGCGCAACTTGCCGGAAACCAGGATATCACTGCGCCGGGTGGCTGAAACGGTAGCCGGGCCGTGGTTTACAGTACCGTTTTGCGAAACGATCATGTTCAGAAAAACGTGACGGCCGTTGATGGTCACCGCGCCGTTGCTGATGATCACACTGCGGCCGTCGTAACTCTGGTCATCGGCCTCGATGACCGTCCCGGCCGGAATCAGCACGCCTTCCAGGACCTGGAGGTTTATCTCGTGCACCGCGCTCTTGGCGCTCAGGTCGACGGCCCGGGCGGTCAGCCTGATCGTAGTGCCGTCCGTCAGGCCCGATGGCACAGTCCAGGCAAACTCGTAGGGCTCCTGCTCGAGGGAAGAATACAACTCATCGTTGACCAGCAATTCGACCCGGTCAATTCCCTGGTCGTCCTCGGCCTGGACCAGGATTTTAAGGTTTTCCCCCGGGAATACCGGCGCCCCGTCAACAGGCGCGATGATCCTCACTTGCGGAGCCTCGGGGTCGACCAGCTTCCTGACGGTGATCGAGACTTCATCGAAAGCGGTTTTCCCGGACACATCCTCGGCCTCGACTCTGATCAACTGGAGAGTATCCTGCTCGAGGGCCGGGGCCGGGTAACTGCACTGCCAGGGCGGAGCCGAAAGGACGGCCAGCAAATCGCCGTCCCGGAAAAAGCGCAGCTGCCTGAGGCCCAGGTCATCTGAGGCCTCGGCCCTGATCAGCACTACATCGTTGAAATCGAAAGCCGTGCCGGCCGCCGGGCTGATGATGCGCACTTCGGGCGGCAGGTCGTCGGGCGGCACCTGCAGGTAGCGGTTTTCGGCCTGTACCCGGGTGCCGCGGCTGTCGGTTGCTTCAGCGCTGAGCGTGATCAGGCTGTCGGGCGCGATTTCGGCCGGCACGGTAAAACTGAAGTCGTGACTGAAAGAGGCCAGGTTGATATCCTTGACGCTCTGGAAATCGAGGCCGCCGCCCCGGGCCCGGAAAACCACCTGCCTGAGAGCCAGGTCATCGTGGGCCTGCAGGGGGCAGGTAACCAGCTGGCCGGGCCTGACCAGGGGGTCGGCCGGACCGCTGAAACTCACTTGCGGCGGCAAGTCAGGCAACAGGGTAAAACTCAGCTGACGCCGCGGACTCTGGTTACCGGCCCGGTCAACGGCCAGGGCCTCGAGCAGGAAACTGTCCTGGCCGAGAGCGGCGATGTCCGGTGCGGTGAAGCTGTACTCAAAGGGAGCCTTGGTCAGGGTTTTTCGCAGTTCACCGTTGATGAAAAAGTAGAGATTGGCCAAATCGCCGCTGTCCGTGACCAGGGCCGTTACCTTCTGGCTGCTGCCTTCCTTGACGGTGGTGCCGGCCGGCGGCGGCAGTAATTCCAGGCCGGGCGGCAGGGTGTCGATGGTCTGGAATACGCTGACATAAGGCGCGGCCTGGACATTGCCGGCCAGGTCGCGGACCGCGCTGACGCGCAGGCTGTAGCTTGAATCGGAAAGCAGGGCAGCCGGAGCAAAGAAAGCGCTGTCCCCGACTTCGTTGAAGCTGACAGTACCGGACACCGGCTGACCGTCCCGCAACAGCTGGATGTTGGCCGACCCGAAAGCCGAGCGATCGATAACTTCAGAAAAAACCACCTTGACCACGGCCGAAAGCGGTACCTGCAAAGCGTTAGGCGCAGGCTCCACGGCCAGCACGGCCGGGGGAACGTTGTCGAGAGTGGTGAAATACGATGTGAAAGGTTCGGCCAGGGGATTCCCGGCCAGGTCGCAGGCCGTGGCCGCCACCGTGACCGTGCAAGCGGTGAAACCGGGCAGGGGTTCCTGCGGGGAGAAGCTCAGGCCGCGGCCGTCGGCATCGATGACCAGGCTGCCGGAAATCCGGCCCTGACCGCCGCTCAGGGAAAAAGCGCCGCCCAGGGAATCGGAATCCATGGGTTCGGAAAAAAGCACCTTCACCTGGCTGTTCAGAGGCAGATCGGCGGCTCCATGCGCGGGAAACACCGAACTGACCAGGGGCGGCCGGCCGTCCAGCACGATGTCGCCCAGGTCGACGAGTTGACCGTGGCTGGAGAGTTGCACCTGGGTACGGAAAAGCCCGGACCCGGCAAAACCCTCGACCTGCAATCCGATGATTCCCAACCGCAGGTTTTCGAAAGCAAAGCGGCCTTCCGAATCGGCGGCGCGCAAAAAGGTCTGTCCCTGGTGCTGCAGCCTGACCAGGGCCTGGCCGGCCGGATTGAGGCCTTCCGGATCCAGCACCCGGCCGCGCAGCCCTGCCGCAGCCTCGAGCACCAGTTCAACCTGCACCGTTTCACCCGGCGTGCTTAAAACTCCGGCGGCCGCGGCCCCCAGCCCGTTCAGGGGGTGGCGGGCCGAAAGCTCGAACCCGCCCAGCGGGATTCCCGGAAAACTGAAGATTCCGGACTGGTTGCTGGCGTATTCGAGATATCCGTTCTGCCCGAAACGCAGTCCGACCGGGATATCCGCCAAGGGAATGCCGTTGGCGTCGGCCACCAGCCCGGTGACCTGGCCCAGGCCACGGCAGATGATCTCGATTTCCAGTTGCTGGTCCTCGAAAGAAAGGAAACCCGAGGCCTGGCCGCGATCAAGGCTGTTCTGGTCAAAAGCCAGGATACTGAAAGAACCGAGCGGCACGTATTCAAAGCGGAAGAAGCCCGAGGAATCAGTCCTGAGCTGGCGGTCAGCCAGTTTTACCAGGGCGTCGGCCAGGGGAGTACTGCCGTCGGAGCGCAGCACCCGGCCCTGAACAACACCGCCCGGCACGGCCCGCAGGTCCAGAAGCACTGCCTGCTCCTCGTACTCGATACGGCCCGAGGCTCGGCCGGAGCGGAGTGCAGCGGCATCCCGGGCTTCCACCGTAAAATCGCCCTGGCTGACCTGGACAAAACTGAAGCGGCCGTATTCATCGGTGCTGGTTTGAGTGCTGTAGGGAAAACTGCCCTTGCTTTCCAGGGTCACCCGGGCGCCTCCGATCGGGTCAAGGCCTGAACCGGCCGAGAAAGTTCCACTCACCGTGCCGCGGGCCTCCAATGCAATACTCAGTTCAACCGTTTCTCCGTCAAAACCGACCTGGCCGTTTTTCCTGGCCGTCCGGCCGGAAGCCGGTTCCAGCACTTCGAGCCTGAACAAACCGCGAGGCACGAAGGAAAAGGCAAACCAGCCGGAAGAATCGCTCAGGGCGTAGCCGAACGCCTCCTGCCGCCCCTGGACATAGAGTACCAATTGAGCCGAGGGCACTGCCTGCAGACCGTCCACGGAAAGAACCCGGCCCTGAACCGTGCCGGCCGGCTCTAAATCAACGTCTATGGCCAGGGAGCCGTTGTTGCCGGTCAGCCGGCCGGCCGAACGCCCGCCCAGGGTCGAGACAGGATCCTCGGCCTCGACCACCAGATCACCTTCGGAAACCCCGGCCACCCGGAAGCGGCCTTCTCCGTCACTGAGCGCGGCAAAAACCTCGCCGGGAAATCCAACGGACTTCACGCTGACCCGGGCGGCGGGCACCGGCTCGCCCTGGCGCCTGACCAGGCCGTGTACCTCGCCCCGGCCCTTCAGCCGCAGGTCGATTTCGACAATCTGTCCCTCTATGCCCATGGAGCCACGCCTTTGTCCAAGATAGCCGTTGACCTGGTCGGCGGCTTCAACGGAAAACGCCCCGGGCGGCACCAGGGTGAATTCGAAGCCGCCCTGTTCATCGGCCGTCAGGACCTGTTCGGGCAATTCACCGGCCCGCAGTTTGACCAGGGCTCCGGGAACCGGGTTTTCCCCGTCCGGAGCCAGGACCAGGCCGCGTACTTTGCCGGTCGGCTTGAAGACCAGGTCAACTGTAACCCGGCCGTCAACCGGCACCCGGCCCGAGGCATAGGCTCCACCCGGATAGAAGGCATTGGCGGCCCGGACTCCGAAACTGCCGGCCAGCACGTTGTTGAAGAGCAGGCGGCCGCCGGCCCCGGAACTCAGTCGGGTTGATTCCCCACAGATTCCCACCTTGTCGCCTTCTTCAATCCTGATCACCGAGTAGTTGAATTCAACGTCAGCCATTACCCTGGTCTGGCCGTCCGCGGCAAAGGTATTTACTTCGACCTCCCCCAGGCCGCAGAAACGGATGTCTTGCTGTCGGAAATGCCCGGGGAACTGCAGGCTGAACCAGGAGGCTCCCCCATCGATCCCTCTTCGCGCCGCCAGGATGTAATGGCCCGGCGGCAACCCGGAAAAAGCAAAGGATCCGTCACTGCTGCTGCGGACCTGGCCCCGGAAAATGTAATTTCCATCCGCCAGGAACACATCGGCATCACCAGCCGGAGCGCCGGAGGCCTCGAAAACCCGGCCGGAAACTCCGCCCTGGAGCGGCGCGGGATCCGGCAGAGTCAGCACGACCCTGGCCTCCTGACCGACGCTGATCAGTTTCACCGACGCAGCGGCCTGCAATTTGAGCGCCTGGTCATACGCCCTGACCTGGTAATTTCCGAGCGGCACGTTTTCCAGGAGGAATTCTCCGGCCTGGTCGCTTTGAGTATGAATCGGAGTATTGACGAGCCAGACCATCGCGTCCTGGACCGGCAGTCCGGCATGATTCTGCACCCTGCCGCCGACTGCGGCGCCTCCGGCCATGATCAGGTTGACGACGCTCATCTGGTTGGCCTGAACCGAGCCGAAAGAGCTGGCCCCGACCCGTCCGGAAAGAGGATTGATCGCTTCCAGGCTGAAAGGACCCGTCGGCACCCGGGCAAAGCTGAAATAGCCCTGGCTGTCACTGAGGCCCGAAGAGAATTCATGGCCGTTGCTTTTCAAACGCACCTCGACAACGGCCAGCGGGCTTTGACCGTCAGCGGCCAGGACCCGGCCGCTGACGGCCCCTGCCTGGCCGGGAGCGAGCAGAACATCCACCCGCACCAGTTCTCCGGGATTGGCCAGCGCCGCATTCTGGAAGCCCTGCAAATCACCGGCAAAGGCGAAGAGGTCGATCCGGCCCAGGGGCAGATCCGGGAAAAGAAAATTTCCGGCACTGTCAGTCCGCACCTGATGGGACTCGACTTCCGAACCGTACTGGACCCGTGCCTGGACCTGGACTCCGGGCAAGGGAGTCGCGGCCCCGGCCAGCAGAGTCCGGCCGGCCAGGGAGGCACGGCCGCGCATGATGATGTCCAGCTGGAGTCGCTGACCGTGAGATCGGATCGAACTGCGTATCTTTTCGACTCTGCCGCTCAGCGGATCCTGGATGCTGATTTCGAAGGGATCGGGCAACATCCTGACGAAATCGAACTGGAACCTGCCATCGTCATCAGTCCTGGCCGTAGCGACCGTCAGGCGTTCAAGAATCCTGGAATTGCCTGAATCATATGAAGCCAACCTGACCTGCGCTCCGGCCAGCAGTCGGCCGGAAGCATTGCTCACCGTGCCGGAAACCAGGCCGCCCGGAACCCTGATGGTGCTGAGCACCTTGATTTCCGCCGGCACCAGTTCCCCGCCCGCCAGGTCATGCAGCCCGGAAACCTTGAGCAGGGTATCGACAAAGGGCGAAACCGGATTGTCCAGGCCGATGATCACCACCCGGCCCGAGGCCTGCAGAAAGGCCGAATTGACCTTCTTGCCTGCCAGCTCGTAATTGGCCGGGTTTTTTATCCCGGTCCCGGCCAGGGATTGATTGAAAAGCAAGGCCACGGCATGGCCCGGGCCATGGGCATGGCAATCCTGGACAGCCCCCAGCAGGCGCAGTTGGGGTCGGGACAGGGAAGTGCGCTGGCCGGGCAGGCTGAAGTCCATGTTACCGTCACCGTCAAGATCGGAGTACAGGAGATAGGAATCACTGTCCTGGTCGTACTCCAGGCGGGCCAGAGATGCCGGCCGGCACTCGACCGCGCTGAACATCACCCGGACCAGTCCCCCGGCCTCGGGCACAACCAGCGCCAGGTCAAAAAAACCGTTTTCGCGGCCGAAAATTTCGACCTTGAGAGCGTTGACCGGCGGACGGCCGAACAGGACCAGCGATCCTGCTTGCTGGCCGCCGTCCAGGGCGAAGAATTCGGCCTGGGGTATTTCCCTGAGAAAATCGGCTCCGAAAACGCCCAGGCGATTGCCCCGTTCATCACTCAGGCGCAGTTCGGCAAGCTGAGCGGGCGCGGCCAGGGCCAGGGAGAAGAAAGGCGACCGGCAGTATGACGCCAGGGCCAGGTCTCTTTGTAATTCAAGCAGCGAGCGGCTTTCAAGGGCCTGGTTCAAGACCGCGGCCGCGGCCGCGGCCAGTCGTCCGCCCTTGCTGGTCAAGCGGCGCAGACTGTCGAAAGACAGATCGGCAAAACGACTGCCCAGCCAGTCAAGCAACAGTACGGCCAGGGAGTCGAGCAGTTTATCGCCGTATTCTATCCGTTGCCCGGCTTCGATCAACTCCCGGGCCCGCGCCTGGACCGTGCTTTTCGCAATATGCGGCAGGTGGGCCGGGAGAGAACCGGCCGGGGCCTGGGCCAGGGAATGGGCTTCGCCCAGCAGGAGCAGGGCCGCTTCGACCAAATCGGCCGGCAATGCATAAGCATAGGCCGGCAGGACCAGGGTATCGGGCGAAAGTGGAATCCCCTGCTCGCCTACGCCGACACTCAGGATGATATTTCCCTGGACCGGCCCCTCGGCGGCGAAAGCGGAAGCGCTGACCCGGCCGGTCTGGCGGGACAGCAGGCGGAAATGTGCCAGGCCTGATTCTCCGGGGGGAATGGTTTCAAACTCGATCCGCTCCTCACTGAGCAGGCTGGTGCCGATCAAGCGGGCGGCCGGCAACTGCAGGGAAACCAGGTTGGCGTTTACCGTCGAGGTGTTGGTCAGGGTCAGGTACAAGTCGTACTCTTCCCCGGCCCGCACCACTTCCGGGTGAGCGAAAGTCACGGCGAAACTTGGATTACGCACCACCACCACGCCCTGGGCCGAACCCTTCAGGGGCAGGTCACCTCCCGGCAAACCACCCAGGGTGCCGTTGAAGTCAATCCTCAAGGTATGACTGCCTTCTTTCAATCCCTCGGCCAGGAACTCGGCCCGGCCGCTGAAAGCGGCCAGGATCAGGTCGAGGTCATCTGCGGTCCCGATAATCCCGTCCGGCCCCGGGCAGCGGACCGGAATCGAGGTGCCGGCCAGGCGCGGCGGATTGGTCCGGGTCTCACGCAGGCCGTCCGGCAGGACCAGGCTGGCCTGCAGGTCTTTCAGGTGCAGGGGGCTACCCTCCGGAGCATTGTTGGCGATGATGAACATGGCGCTGAAAAACTGGTTGAGAAAACCGATCCGGTTGTTGAAGACCAGCAAGCCCGGGATGAAACCGGAAAAGCCCTGGTCATTGTCGATGGGATCTTTTAGTTCCAATTCAGGCAAGTCAAGTTCGAGTAGAAAGGGCTCGCGGTCCCAGCCGCCGAAGCCCAGGCCGGCACTGCCGCCCGGGTCCGATATCACCTGCATGCCCTGGGGAGTGAAGACAACCGGCAGTTCGAACTGAACCACATCACTGCCGATCAGCAGGCCGACTGAGAAATTGTAGTAAGTGAAGTTGTCGTCGGTGATCACTATACCCTTTTCACGAATCTCGTCCAGGCTGAGCGGACGGGTTTGCACCTGGGTCACGATGATTTCCATGACCTGGATCAGGGCCTGGCTCGGTTCGGCGGCCAGCAGTACCCGGCCGCCGCTTTCCAGGCGGATATCCGACAAGGTGTAATTTCCGGCCCGGGACAGCCCGGGAACGGTGAAAGGGTGGCCCGGCAAGGCGGCCAGGGTCAGGGCGCCGTTGATCCCGGGACCGCGAAGCTCGCCGCGCACCAGGCTGCCTGCTTCAAGAACGGCTTCTCCGGCATTGAAGACGGTGTTAACCAGGGTTGCCGTGTTCAGCGGCACAATTTGGGCCGGCGGATCAATTTGCAGTGACAAACCGCGCACCAGGACCCGGCCCTGGGCCACTGAGTCAGAGGCATTGATTGGGACGGACAAAGCCGGGAACACCAGGAACAGGCAGCAGGCAATTGCCGCCAAACCAAAAGCACAGCGTGCCGCTTTACCCATCATAACCTCCATCTCTTCCGGAACAACCCGTTCAAGACCGGGAGTTGTTTTTATTCTTCATCGATCATGAGCGCCAGGCCGGTAAAGGAAGTATTGATCTCTTCCTGGTTCCGGTTCGCGCCTGTCACCCTGGAGGCCCTGATCTCCAAAGGCCCCCCGGCCAGTACATTGAATTGCAGCAGGGCGAGTTCCTTACGCCTTTCGGGCTTCGCTTCCTCGAAAGCCAGGGAAAGCACTATCCTGCCGCTGTCGTTGTCAAAGGACTTAAACAGGTGTCCCTGGCCCCGGCCTGTTTTTAAGGCAGCCCCGTCGGTTATTCTCTGCAGTTCCAGCATTCCCGGCTCGAAGGTGAGTTCCAGGCTCAGGGTCTGCAGGTCTTCCAGATCCTCGGCCAGCACCCTGACCGTCAGTTGCTGACCGACGGCTATTTTCGCCGAATCACTTGACAGCCTGATAAGGCCGTTGGCCTCGGCCGGAGACGCAGGCAAATCTCCGGGAGGAAGCGGCCGCTTTTTTTCAGGCAAATCGCTTGAATCTACGGCCGGGGGGCCTTCTTCCCGGGGCGGAATCGGTACTTCAATTTCTTCCCGGCTGCTGAAGGGAGAATGCGGCGGCCCGGCCTTCAGGCCGACATCCTCCTCTGTCCCGACCCAGTAATTGAGCAGGTCTGATTCCTCGATCTGGGGGAACTTGATGATCCTGGGAGTTATGGTCAGGATGATATCGGTCTGGTCCACTTCGTTCTTGTTGCCGGAAAAGATGTGTTTTAAAACCGGCAGTTCGGTCAATCCCGGAAAACCACGCAGTGTTTTTCTTTCCGTGTCGCGCAACAGGCCGGCCAGCAGGGAGGTCTCGTTGTCCTGCAGGCGGATCATGGTATTCAGGGAACGATTACCTATGGTCGGGGGCAGGAAGTTTGTGCCGGGGGAAGTGATGAAAGTGAGTTCAAAATCAAGTTTAAGGCTGATCCAGCCGTCATGATGCACCCTCGGAGTCAGTTCAATTTTTATCCCGACATCCTGCATCTGATAGGAGGTGATGGGTTGCTGATTGGGAGAACCCGGGCTGTAATTGGGTACAAAAGTTGTGGTCGGCATGGGCACCTTGTCGCCCAGGTGAATCCTGACCGTTTCCTGGTCACTGACCCGCAGTTGGGGGTTGGCCTTGATACGGGACCTGGTGTCTCCCTGGAGCAGCTTGTAACTCACCGAGGGAACGGTAAAAAGGAAATCGGCCGAATTCACGTACCTGAAAGTATTGCCCCGGAACGCCTGGCTTTCCCCGCCGCTTGAAACCGGTCCAGGCGAGAAAGCCTGGCTGACATTGTATTGGCTCAATTCTATGCCGTATTCCCGCAGCCGGCTTTTGTTGACTTCGATTATCTCGACATTGATAAGTACTTCCGGCCTGGGCTTGTCCATGATCCGGATCAGCTGCTCCACCATGGCCACTTTCGCCGGCAGGTCCCTGACCGTGATGGTGTTGAGAATCGGGTTGGCGGCCAGATTCTTACTGCCGGTCACCGAACCGACCAGGCGCATAATCGCTTCCGGCTCGGAATTGCTCAAGAAAAATGTTTTCATGGTCATTTCATCGTATTCCCTTCTTTTAGCCGGGGTATTGGGCACGATGATTACCGTGTTGGCGTCGATGATCTTGTAGAAAAGCCTGGACTGCAGCATGATCATTTCCAGGGCTTCCTTGAACAGGACGTCTTCCAGGTCAATGGAAACGGTTTTACTCTGAAAAGTGTCATCGAAAAGAAAACGCACTCCGCTCGATTTCTGGAGCAACCTGAAGAGCGATTTGAGATCGACACTGCCCAACTTGAGGTCAAGCGGAGTCTGCTTGAAGTCCAGTTCCGCCTGAGCACCTTCCATCCGGCCGGCTCGCTCTTTCAGCTTCTCGATCTCGGTCTTTTCGGAAAAACTCCGGCGCAATTCATCAAGCTTCTTGAGAACTGCCTGCTTTTTTCTCCGGGCCTCGCTGCTTTCGGGATTGTATTCCAGGGCTTTGTCAAAATCGTACAGGGCCATTTTGTACTCTTTGCGGCCCAGGTAGAATTCCCCCTGCTTCAGGTGGAAGTTGGCGGCAAAAAGCAGGGCCTGGTTCAGGGAAACCCGGTAACGAACATTTTGTGGATCCTGGCGGACCGCTTCCATGAAATAATCGACCGCGGCGGCATGCTCCGCCCGGGCATAGGCTTTTTCCCCTCTCTTGTAAGCCAGGTTGCCGCCGCAAGCCCAGATCAGGAAGACCGCCGGCAACAGAATTGCCGTTTTCAAGCCGGCTCGGAAAGGGGTTTGTTTTTCAGGGGGCACCGGTGTTTTATCCTTCGGGGGAAACTGTGATATCCTGGCTGAGGCTGGCAACCGCCCCCGAATTGTCGGTTACCTGCAGAATCACCGTATAGGTGCGATTCCCGGATCCGCTCCAGTTGTAGTTATGGGTGACCGATCGCCCCGACCCCTCGGCTCCGTCACCGAAATGCCATTTATAGGATACTATGTGACCATCGGGGTCGAAGCTTTCGGAAGCGTCAAACAGAATGTCTTCCTTGCCTTTCGGATTTTTCGGAGTAAAAAAGAAACGCGGCGTGGGGGCAGTATTTACTTTGACGGTCAGATCCTGGGTGGCGCTGGCGCTGGCCCCGTGATTGTCCGTAACCTGCAGTACAACGGTAAAAACCTTGTCAGTGGAACCGCTCCACCTGTAATTGTGGCCGGTGATTTTTCCCGAGGACCTGGCGCCGTCTCCGAAAAACCAATCATAGGACACTATATAGCCATCACTGTCATGGCTTTCCGAAGCATTGAAAATTATGTCGTCATCGCCCCGGGGTGTTTTAGGCGAGAAAAAGAAGCGGGCCGTCGGGGCGGAGTTTGACTGGACGAACACGGTTATCTCCCGGGAAAGACTCCCGGACTTGACCGAAACCAGGGCCGTCTCTCCGGTCACCAGCCAATTACGGCAAATTCCGGCGGAATCTGTATGAAGAGGATTGGCGGCGTTCTCGAAATACCCCTTGCTGGTGGTCAATTGCAGTGGAATCCCGGGCAATGGACGGTTGTCGGCGTCAAAGGCTCCGACCGTGATTTCCGAGCGGCCGCCCCTGATCTGCAGGCTGGCCGGATCAGCCTTAAGAGTCAGGAAAGAAAGCTCTCCAGGCCCAACCTGGATAACCAACTCGTTTGACCTGACAGTTCCGGAAACGGCAACGATTGTCGCCGGACCGGCCTTGGCGCCGGAAACGAACTCAACCTCGGCTTTCCCCCTGATCAATTCCGCCTGCGGAGCAATCTGACCACTGGAGGCGCTTAGCAGCACAGTGGTATGATCCCTGAGGGGAGCGCCCTCGGAAGTGAAGCCCAGAATTGTAATGCCGGCCTTGCCGCCTCCGGTTTCAATCCTGGACAAATCGCTGTAAATCTTGATCAGGGCTCCATCCGGAGCAAAATACGGCACAAACCTGCAGGCTGAAGTCAATAAAATAAAAACAGCCAGGAATACTTGTATACCAAAAGCTCTTTTCATTACTTCAAGAAATACAGATTTCTCCCGATTTTTTCATGACAATGGATTTTATAATAGTGTACCGGGAAAGTCAACCTCTTTGCATTTATTCTCAAGAGCAACTCGGTGGCGATGACTTGTTTTACTGCTTGACCGCCTAATCGCAAATCGGGTAAAAGCATTGTCAGTATTTGTTTTCAATGTTTACTGCAATTCCGCTGCAGGCCGGTTTTTGTTCCGGCAGCAGGATTGCTTCCTTCAGGAAACCAAATTGTATATTAATAGTAATAAATAAATTATGAGATATATGATATATCACCAATTGCAATATAAGTTATATTTTTTGAAGCATTTATTTATATTCAACAAAATACCACCAGCATACAATAAATTTAACAACAGGTCAGGGTAAAGTCGGCCGACCGTCATTCCCTGGTCCAAGGATTCAGGTGGGGGACCAGGGAAGTGGAAAGCCCGGTTTATGCCGGTCTGCACCGGCGTGCTAAGCGTTGATTCGCGCTTTCCCAGGGGCAAAACTCAACACCTGTAAGGCGAATCCAAGCAAACTCAGAAATATGGCGGGGGATTCCGGGTCATTCTCCCGGTTGCGGTGTTACGGGTTATCGGGTATAATCGCCCATCCCCCAAGTAAGAGAGACTACCGGCATGAAACCTTTCCAGGCGACTGCAGTTGAACCGGTCCGGGATGAACGGCCGGGGGCTGACTGGCAGCGTGTCTACCTGCCCCTGCTGGCCGTCCAGGTGCTCTTTTCAACCCTGCCGGTGGCCGCCAAGCTGACCTTCGTTTCCTTTCCTCCGGCCGCCCTGGCCATTTACCGCATCGCCGGCACCGCCCTGTTTTTCTTCCTGGTCTTCCGCTTTTTTTTCCACGAAAAAATAAAACAACCCGGCCATTACCTGCAATTCGCCGTGCTCTCCCTGCTCGGAGTGACCGGCAACCAATTGCTTTTCCTCAAGGGGCTTTCCCTGACCAGCGCGGCCAATGCCAGCCTGCTGATGGCCTCGATCCCCATTTTCACCCTGCTGGCCGCGGTCGTCCTGGGCCATGAAAAGTTCAGCCTGTTCAAGGCCCTGGGCGTGGCCATCGCCCTGAGCGGCGTTTTCATCCTGCTTGACCTGCCCGCGGCCGGTTCCGGCGGCTCTTTTTCCGGCAATTTGCTGATCGTCGGCAACGCTTTCCTCTATTCACTCTACCTGGTCCTGTCCCGGCCCCTGCTGGCCGTTTACCGGGCACTGACCGTGATGACCTATACCTTTGTCTTCGGGTTCCTGACCGCCCTGCCCTTTACCCTGGGACCGGCCCTGGCCGTCGATTACCGGTCGATTCCGGCCCTGAACTACCTGGCTCCGGCCTACGCCATAGTGATGGGCACCTGCCTGCCCTACATCATCAACGCCTTTGCCCTGAAGAGGGGCTCTTCTTCCCTGGCCGCAATTTTCACCTATATCCAGCCCCTGCTGGGCTCGCTTTTCCCGGTGCTGCTGCTGGGTGAAAGAATAAGCCTGAAAATGATCCTGGCCGGACTGCTGATTCTGGGCGGAGTGACCGTGGCCGCGTTTTCCCGCGTGTTCCGCCGGAACGGCTCAATCCAGGGTTTTTTCCGGGCGCGCCGGCAAAGCTGATCGATTCAGTACCCGGGAGGCAAACCGCGTTTCCGACGCAGGCGCCTGATCTTACCGCCCCGGCGCCGGCTCTGAAAGAAATCCCGCAGCTGCACAGGCGTGATGCCCGCCGATAAAGCCAGGCGCTTGATCATAACAGCGCCCAGGCGGCGCAGTACGGCTCCGGGGCCGGCCGACTGTTCCCGGTCCAGGCAGTCAAGCAGGGCCCGGCCGAGCAGTTCGACGCGATAGGCTTCACCCCGGCGGATGTTTTCCAGGGCCGCGGCCTGTTCATCTTCCTGTCGTTCGGAGTAACAGCCCGGACGACGGCCGGACTGGATGCAGACCGCGGTCAGGGCCGGCACCCGGCCGATCCGGAATCCCTGCTTCCAGGCCCTGACCAGGAAATCCTGGGAAGGAATTGTAAAGAGCCCCGCGGCCGGCCGCCAGCCGCCCAGGGCCGCAGGCACTTCCCGGCGCAGCAGCCAGAGCGAAGCCGGGACCAGGCGATCCGGGTAATAAAGCCCCGACCTGGCCGAAGTCAACAGGCGCGCCGCCCCGTCCGGATCAAGGGCCGCTCCCAGGGTGAAAACCCCGTCCAGCCGGTTCGCATCCAGGTAATCCAGGGCCTTTTCCAGGTGATCGGGGAACCAGAGGTCATCGTGGTTCAGGTAGGCGATGTAACGGCCGCA
This sequence comes from uncultured Clostridia bacterium, assembly GCA_964457225.1. Lineage (GTDB taxonomy): Bacteria > Acidobacteriota > Aminicenantia > UBA2199 > UBA2199 > CAYWEM01. Next base: position 115,808 of record CAYWEM010000008.1, on the reverse strand, counting down.
AGCCAGCCTGAAACCCTCGTTGTTCGGTCCTGACTGTTCGCAGCAGTTTGTCTCCAGGTTGTAAAAACGCAACCTGCGGTCATTGAAGGAAGCCACCAGCCGAGCGCTGTCGTCAGTGCATGCATCTCCGATGACCAGGTGTTCCCAGGAGCGGGAACATCGCTGGCCGAGCACCGATTCGATGCTGTACCTGAGGCAGTTACTGCGGTTGTAAGTGGCGGTGATCACGCTTATTTCCGCTTTGTCTTCTTTCATCGCTTTCTCCGGCACAGCATCACAGGACATGGGGCAGGGCGTAAGCCCGGCCCGGAGTTTCTTCCAGCCGGGTCCGGTTTTCCAGCAGGTCTTCGAGCAGGGAGTTGTAGAGCAGGCCCCGGTTGCGGCCGCCGATGCCCGGGTAACCGGCGCTGCTCACCCCGCTGATCGCCCGAGCGACAGCCCGGCCGAACACCAGGTCTTCAGGGCTGTCCCGGCCCAGGACACCCAACTCGTAAGTCGGCCGGTACTTGACCTCGGTGGCCAGGTAGCGGCGGCCGTCGGCCGCCAGCACCATGATGAAATGGGCGCTGTGATAGGAGCTGAAACGGATATCATCGTGCCGGAATCGCTCGGCCAGGAAATGTACGGCCAGGCGGCCGGAAAACTCCCGGCGGCAATCCTGCAAGTCTTCGAGCACGGCCTGCTGCCGCCGACGCTGCGTTGGACCGCTTGCCGCCTCGCGAAAACAGACCGGGTGAAAGTATAGGAAATGAGCCCCGGCCTGAGCCGCCAGTTCCGCCAGCGGCTTGAGCCGGGGGCCTCGTTCCTCGGTGGTCAGGGCGCTGGCCCCGATCAGCAGCGGACTGCCCAGCCGGTCAACCCGGTCCCGCAGGCGGCGTATCCTTTCCAGGGTGGGCATCACCCCGTCGAGTGACTTTTCGTGCCAGTCGTAGAGCGACACCCGCACCGCCGAGGCATGGGCCAGCAGGGCCTCTGCCACCCGGGCTTCCTCCAGGAACGAGCCGTTGGTCACTACCGCGATATCCGTAAAAGCATACCTGTTCGCGGCCTTATCCAGAACCGCGGCGAAATCACGGGCCATGGTCGGCTCGCCGCCGGTGATGATCAGGCCTCGGGTCCGGCCGCTGAGAAAAGCCAGCAGGGGTTCGACCTCGGCCGACCCCAGTTCAAGGTCCGGCCCCCCCAGTCCGCTGGGGCAATCAGGGCAATTCCGGTTACAGCGGGTGGTCAGACCGAGTTCCAGGGTCACCGGGAAAATCAATTCACCGGAGAGGAAGGAATTCAGGCGTTCACGGTGAAGCAGGATCTTGCCTGTTCCGACCATTTCCTTCATAACCATCCCGTACTGCTCACAAAATGTGGATGAAACGCAGCCGGGCTTTTTCCGCGGCTTCTTCCGGATCGATCCTCCGATCGGCAATCCGCTCCAGGACATCGCTGTACAGGGCGCCGCGGTGCCGGCTGCCGATGGCGGCGTAATTGTCACTGTTGAAGGAAGAAATCCCGGCCAGGCGGGCCGGATCAGCGAGGAAATCTTCCAGGCGGCTGTTTTTCAGGTCAGCGACCACGAAATCCGGCTGGTATTTGACCTCGGCTCCAAGGTATTGTAAACCGTCGGCTCCGAGTACCATCAGGAAATGGGCGGCATGATAAGCACTGAAATACAGGGGTTCCCGCTCGTAACGCTCCGGAGCCAGGTAAGCGCAAAAGCCGTTTCCCAGTCCCCGGCGCCAGGCTTCGATTTCTTCCAGCACGCCTGACTGCGATACCTGCAGGGGCGCCCCCCGGCCCCAGCCCACGCAGACCGGGTGAAAGTAAACCCAGTCGGCCCCGGCCGAGCGCACCGCCTCGGCCGTGCTTACCAGCAGGCCGGCCCGCTCGGCGCTGGTCAGCAGGCTGACCCCGATTTTAAGCGGACTGCCGGCGGCTTCGATCCGGGAACGCAGTCGCCCGATCCGGCTCAGGATGGGCCCGGCCCCGGCGCAGGAGGGCGAATCCCAGTCATAGAGCGACACCCTGATGGTGGTGGCATGTTCCAGCAGGGCCGCGGCCACGGTTTCCCGTTCCAGCAGACTGCCGTTGGTGACCACCGCGATTTCGGCGAAACCGCGGCGCCGGGCCTCGGCCAGGGTCCAGGGAAACAGGTCGGCCATGGTCGGTTCACCACCGGTCAGCAGCAGACCGCTGGTCCGCCCCTGCAGCACCCCGAACAGGCGCTCGATGAAAGGTTTTTCCAGCCGGTGATGATCGTGGGTCCTGCAGGAGGGGCAATCTTCGCAGGTCCTGGTGCAGCGGCTGGTCAGGTCCATTTCCAGGGTCACCGGCCCGATTGTTTCCCCCCGGCAGTAAGCGGCGACCTTTTCACGGTGCCGGGCGACTTTCCATGGTGAAGCTACGTTTTCCAGGTTCATTTGCTGTATTCCTCTTGGTTTTTCAGATACCAGTTTGCGTATTCAGCCAATCCCGTTTCCGGAGCGACACCGGCCCGGAAGCCCCATTTCCGGCGTGCCTTGGCTATGGACAGCACACCGATTTCCAGGCAGGAAGGCGGAGCCTGCCGCTCTTGGACTTCAGCTTCGACTCCCAGGGCCCGGGCCAGCAGGCCGATAACCCGGTTCATTTTTAGCGGCCGGCCGATACCGATATTGACGATATCGTTTTCCTGCAAATTCTCCAGGGCGCTGACCAGGCCCCGGACCGCGTCAGACACGTTGATCATTTCATGCTCCGGCGCGAAAAGCGGCACCGGCCCGCCCCGCAGCAGGCTGGAACAGAAGACCGGCAGGGCGGTTCCCGGGCGCTGGCGCGGACCGTAAGTTGAGGCCAGCCGCAGAATCAGCACCTTGATTTTCCGCCCGGCCGCTTCAGCCAGAACCGCTTTTTCAGCCTGTTGCTTGCCGGCCACGTACGGGTTGTCCGATTCGGGCAGATCCTGGTCCTCCCGGCAAAGACCGGCATTCCTGCGGCCGTAGACCGAGGCGCTGGAAACCATGATCAATCCTGCTTTGCAATACCCCAGGGCCGCCGCCAGGTTGCGACTGCCGGCCACGTTGATCTCCAGGGCGGAAACCGGATCCCGCAGGCAGCAGGCCGCTCCGACCCGGGCCGCCAGGTGCAGGGCGGCCCGCGGCCGGTGCCGGCGTACGATCTCTGCGAGAAAACCTCGATCCCGGATATCACCTTCGTAAAAAGCAAAGCGTTCGTGCTCCAGGGCCGGCCGCAGGTTGGCCGCTTTCAGACTGCGGTCGTAGGTGGGATCAAAATTGTCCAGCCCGATCACCCGCCAGCCGAGCTTCAGCAGGGCTTCAACCAGGTGCGAACCGATAAAACCGGCCGCCCCGCTGACCAGCAGGCATTCCTTGTCCGCCTGAATTGTTTTTCCGTTCGGCAACTTTCAAGCCCCGGTATCCCGGCCGTAGATGCGGTATCGCTTGTAAGGCCGGCCATGCAGTTTTTCCGCCGCCCGGCGCATGGCCTGGTTGTTTTCCAGGATCCAGGATGCCTCGGCCCGATGAATGCCGTACCTGGCCGCGGCGGCCATGAACTCGGCGAAAAAAACCGCCTCTATGCCCATTTTACGGTATTCGGGCAATACCCCCAGCAGGACTATCCTGATCCGGCTGGTTTTTTTCCGGCCGGCCAGCAGTTTCAGCCAGCCGAAAGGCAGCAGGCGGCCCCGCCTGATCCCTATCAGCACCTCGTTGATGTCGGGGACGGCGACCGCGAAGCCCACCGTCCGACCGTCCTCTTCGGCGAAAAACCCGAACCGGTCATCGAAAAGCAGGCGCATGCCCTGGCCGATGTACTTGTATTCAAGCTCGTCGGGCGGCACGAAGCCCCAGTTCTTCTCCCAGGCCCGGCGATAGACCGCCCCGATGCGTTCCAGTTCGGCCGGGAAATCTTTCACTTTGAGGTTGCGAAAACTGATCCCCCGGCCGGCCAGCCTGTTTTTCAACGCCGCCGACAAGCGCAGGGCCCGCTCGTTCACCTGCTCGTCGCTGATCTCGTAGGCCAGCAGGTCCATTTCCCGTTCAAAGCCGCAAGATTCGAGCAAGACCGGGTAATACGGCTTGTTGTAGGTCATCTGGACCAGCGGCGGACTATCGAATCCCTCGACCAGGATGCCGGCGGTATCGTTGCTGGTCAGGTTGAAAGGCCCCAGGAGCCTCTGCATGCCTCTTTGCCGGGCATATTCCAGCGCGGTTTCCAACAGCAGGCCGGCCGCTTCGCGATCTTCCCGGCAATCGAAAAAGCCGAAAAAGCCGACCCGGGAATCATGGTACTCGTTGTAGCGCCGGTTGACCGTGGCCGATATCCGCCCCACCGGGCGGCCGTCGCGCCGGACCAGGAAAAAGGCGGCCTGGGAATGACGGAAATAGGGATTCTTCTTCCGGTCCAGCAGGTCGCGGACCAGGCGGTTGAGCTCGGGAACGTAAGCGGGATCGCCTTCGTAGAGTTCGTGGGGCAGGTCGATGAAGAGGCCGAGTTCTCTTCTGGTTTTGACCTCGCTGATTTCCAGGCTCATACGCGAATTACGGCCAAAGCATCCGCCTCCGTTTTTTCACGGTCCCCGCTGTCGTCACGGTACGCGGCAAGTAGCATTTTAAAAGAAAAGCAAGGCTCAATGCAAGCAAACAGCCTGCCCGGAATCCTCCACCTGGTTTTTAGTTTGCTTAGAATAGCTTGGAAAGTATTGAGTTTTGCCCCGGGAAACGGGTGAATCAACGCTCACCCTTTCCCTTTTCCAAAGATTTAGACGGGAAATCAGGGCTGCTCATGAAGACTCCGGCGCATGATTTGACAATTGTTCCGGTGTTTCCTAAACTGCAAACATGATGATTCAGGGGCCGACCGCCCCCGGGCGGACTCAAAGTAACGGCCTCTGCAAGGCAAAGAGGAGGCTGAAAATGAAAAAAATCAAACTGAGAAAAGTAACCCTGGCTTTATGCCTGGCCTGTCTCCTGGTCGGCATCGGCATCACGGCCGCACCGGACAAACACGGGGAAAAAGCTGAAGACACCGGGAAAACCCCCTGGGTGGTGGACATCGAGAAACTCACCCTGGAGAACAACGATTTCCGCCAGGCGCGCTGGACCGGTACTTACCTGCAGTTGACCGTGATGTCGATTCCGCCCGGCGGGGAAATAGGCCTGGAAATGCATCCGGACATCGACCAGTTCATCAGGATCGAACAGGGTAGGGGCCGAGTGCTGATGGGTAAAAACAAGGAAGAACTGAATTACGTGCAGGAAGTGGAAGACGACTGGGCCGTTTTCATCCCGGCCGGCTACTGGCACAACGTCCTCAACACGGGTGAAAAAGACCTTAAGGTCTACTCGATTTACGGACCCCCCGAGCATCCGGCCGGCACCAGGCACAAGACCTTCGCCGATTCAGAGGCCGATCACCACCACCACTGAAACCCGGCGCGAAAAGCCTGGGGTCAGATACCCAGCAGGCGCAGACTCAGGTAGGAAAACAGCACGACGATACTGGCCTTGAAAGCAAAGTAAAAAGCCATTATCACCAGGCTTTTTTTCTCGCTCAGGCCCAGGCCGGCGGCAATTCCCACGGCCAGGGCGAACATGAACCAGAGAGAGAAAAAATCAAACTGGGAGAGCACCAGGTAGGTCATACTGCTCTTCTCCAAACCTGGAGCCAGGAGGGCCAGGCTGGTGGAAACCTGGGTTGATCCCTTGAGCAGGGTCAGCAGGGTGCGCACCGCACCCCCGGCCAGCACGTCGATCAGGGAGGCATTGGCGAAAAGGGTGAAATAATCCGAATACAATCCTTCAGTGCCGGCCACCTTGTAAAAAAGGTAAACGAAGAAAGTGCCGAACACCAGCACCAGGGTCAGCACCAGGCCGGACCAGAACATGCTGAAATACCGCTGGCCCGGAGTAACCCGGGACATACTCTCCAGTTGATCCAGGGTGAATTGCTCGGCCAGGCGTGATTCCCTGATCATTTCCGCCTGGTCCGCCTTCTGAATGGGAAAGGTCATGAAGCTGAACAGGGCGGTGGCCAGCACCAGCAGCAACAGGGCCGCCGGCCAGGCCCGCTGTGCCCTCAACCGGGCCAGGGCCGGACCGGGAGCAGTGAATACGGCCGGCCAAACCTTCCAGAATTCGCTCATTTTGCCTCCAGCACGCAGCGCGCTTTTCCTATGCGTTGTCCGTCTCATTATCATACGAGACCGGCCGAAAATCAACCTCCGGTGATTGGATTGCCGATATTATTAAATATAATTATATATATGGCACTGAACAGAAGATCTTTCCTGAAAAGCAGTCTCAGCCTGCCGCTGATACTCAGGGAAACGGTGACCGGTACTGAGCCGGTCCGGCCGCCGGCCTACCTGGAACTCCAGCGTTCGGGAGAGCTGAAAAAAAGGGCCGCCGAGTTGAACGACCAGCTTTCCTCCTGTCGCCTCTGTCCAAGGGAATGCGATGCCAACCGGCGCCGGGGGAAAAAGGGAGACTGTTCGGCCCCGGCCCGGGCCAGGATTTCCTCCGCCTTTCCGCATTTCGGCGAGGAAAAACCCCTGGTCGGGAGTCGTGGTTCGGGAACGATTTTTTTCAGCCACTGCAGTCTGCTCTGCATCTACTGCCAGAACTGGGACATTTCGCACAAGGGCTCAGGCTACCTGGTCAGCCCGCAGGGACTGGCCGATGAAATGATCCGCCTGCAGAAACGGGGCTGTCACAACATCAACCTGGTAACCCCCACCCACTTCCTGCCGGCCATAGTCAGCGCCCTTGACCTGGCCGCCGGCCGCGGCCTCTCCATCCCCACGGTCTACAATACCGGGGGTTACGAAAAAGTGGAAACCCTGCGCCTGCTCGAGGGGATCATCGACATCTACATGCCGGACTACAAGTACGACGACGGCGAGTACGGCGCCCGCTATTCCCAGGGCGCGGCCGATTACCCGGAAAAAGCCCGGGCCGCGCTCAAGGAAATGCATCGCCAGGTCGGCCAGCTGAAAATCGACGACCGGGGCCTGGCCCGGTACGGCCTGCTGGTCCGCCACCTGGTTCTGCCCGATGAAATAGCCGGCACCGCCGGTTTCGCCGAATTCCTGGCCCGGGATATAAGTCCGCACACTTACGTCAACATCATGGGCCAGTACCGGCCAGCCTACCTGGCCAAAAAGTATCCCGAGCTGGCCCGCGGCATTACCGTCAGGGAATTCCGCCGGGCCATGGACCAGGCCCGGGCCGCCGGCCTGCACAACTTCCTGTAGAAAAACCCAACCCGGAATCGGCCCCCGTTTCAGCAAACCCTTTCTTGACAGCAAGGTCTTCCCCGGTTCATAATCTCTGCATGAAAGTTTTGGCCGATCTGTTCCAGGCATCCTGCCGGCAGGCCGCATCACCAAGGTACAACCGGCTCTACGCCGCCGGCATGCTGCTGGTCCTCTTGCTGGGCACCGGCCTGACCGGTTTTCAGCCTAAGCCGGCCGGTCTGCTGATCCGCGTCATCCTCATCCTGGGCCTGCTCGGTCTGGGCCTGTTTTTTTACCTCTGCCGGGATAATACCCGCTACCTGCAGCTGGCCCTGTTCATTCCCTTCACCATCGACTACCTGCTTCATTTCCTGTTCATCCTGCTGACCGTACTGCTGTTCCGGCGCCGACTGCTCCCGCCCTTTTCCTCCCCCCTGAAACCAATCTACCTGCTGCTGGGCTGGAGTTTCTTTTCTTTCGCGGTGAACCAGTTCAGCGAATTCAACCCGCTTTCCCTGCCTTTTTTCCTGCTGACTTTCTTCCTGCCCTTCACCTATTTCTCCCTCTTCTTCAGCCAGGCTGAGTCCGGCGGCACCGGGCGGCTGCTGAATTTCTTCACTTGGACGGTTCTGCTGAACAACTGCCTGATAGTATTGCAGTTACTGCTGCTGCCCGACCTGCACATCGACCTTTACGGCGGGGGCACCGGCAAATCGCATTTCGCCGCCGCCCTGGCTTCCCTGGCCTTCATCCTTTCACTGCTGGCCCTGGCCGGAAAAAAACCTGCCCAAAAAAAAGGCCGGCACCTGCTCATTCTGATCAGCACTCCGCTTGTGTTTTTCTTCAACGACGCCAAGCAATTCCTGGTCCTGATTTCCTTTTTCGGCCTGCTCATCTGCCTGCTGCATCTCATCCGCCGGCCGGCCTGGTCGCTGGCGCTCCTGGGCCTGCTGGCCGCCGTCTTCTCCTACTGGATTTTTTTCACTCCCGGCAAACTGCCGCTGTCGGCCCACCACGCCAACCTGGAGTATTTTCAATTACCCAAAATATCCGCTGCCTTTTTCGCCAGCCCCAAGATCAGGCTGGTTCGGCTGGGCGCCGGACGCCTGGCCGCAGACCCGGTGAAATTCATCATCGGCACAGGTCCCGGCACTTTCATCAGCAAGGCCGCCAACCTGAAACACTACCTGGCCGAGGGAAAAAACATCCGGAGCTTCGCCGGCCTTTGGGCCGGACTTCCCTGGCTGGATGCCTGGCTTGAGCCCGTTTATACCCGACAGCAGTTGCAGTACCAGGAGCTCCTGAAAGTAGAGGCCTACCGAACCGGCAACCTGTTCAGCAGTAAAAGCACCCTGCTGGCCGTCTGGCATGAAACCGGGCTGATCGGTTTGCTGCTGCTGCTGTACTTTTTCCTGAACCTCAGCCGCCGGGCCCGGCCGCCCGGGGGCCGACCGGCCGATCCCCGGGCCGGGCCGGGCCGCCCTCTACCTGTCTCTGTTCATTCTGAGCGCCTCTTTCTTTTTTTACTGGCTGGAAACCCAGAGCTTCGCCATGACCGCCTACGCCCTGCTGGCGATTCTCTGGACCAGGGGCAGGGCGGAACAAAGCCTGAGTTGACAAGCATCTCTTTCTTTCTATAGAATGAAGCAACATAAATCAGGAGGATGAATGTCAAAAAAAATACTGGTTGCCACCGAAAAACCCTTTGCAAAAATCGCCGTTGACCGGATCAGCGAAATCTGCAAGCGGGAAGGGTTCGACTGCGCCCTGCTGGAATCCTACAGCGAAAAGAGTCAACTGCTGAACGCGGTGAAAGACGCCGAAGCCCTGATCATCCGCAGTGACCTGGTTGACGCCGAAGTGATCGCGGCCGCGGAAAAACTGCAGATCGTGGTCCGGGCCGGGGCCGGCTACGACAACATCGACCTGAATGCAGCCAGCGCCAAAGGCATAGTCGCCATGAACACCCCGGGCCAGAACGCCAACGCCGTGGCCGAGCTGGCCTTCAGCATGATGCTCTACCTGGCCCGCAAAGGTTTTGCCGGCAAATCCGGGACCGAGCTGCGGGGCAAGACCATCGGCCTGCACGCTTACGGAAATATCGGGCGCTGCATGGCCCTGATCGCCGGGGGGTTCGGCATGGAAATCATCGGCTTCGACCCGTACGTGCCGGCCGACAAGATGAAAGCAGACGGGGTCAGGCCGCTGGACCGGGTGCAGGACCTGTACCGGGAAAGCGATTATCTCTCCCTGCACCTGCCCAAGACCAAGGAAACCACTGGATCCATCAACTTCGAACTGCTTTCCCTGCTCAAACCCGGAGCCGTGCTGATCAATACCGCCCGGGCCGAAATAATCGATGAACCTTCCCTGCTGAAGATTTTCGCCGAAAAACCGGGTTTCAAATACGGTTCCGACGTGGCCCCGGCCTGCAAGGATGAAATCGCGGCCAGTTTCCCTGACCGCTTCATTTTCACGGCCAAGAAAATGGGCGCCCAGACCGAGGAAGCCAACATCAACGCCGCCATAGCCGCGGCCAACCAGATAGCCGCTTTCTTCAAAAAAGGAGACCGCACCTTCCAGGTCAACCGCTGAAACCGAGCTGAACCGGATTACCTGTAACGCTGGCGATAGTCGAAGCCCTGGACGACCAGCACCCTGGTCATCTCGTAGATGCGGCTGCGCGCCCGGGCTCCTATTCTTTCCACCAGCAGTTCCTCGTTGTTCAAACGCTCATCGAAAAAATTGCTGGCGAACAAGGTGATCCGGTTGTTGTTGTAACGCCGGTTGACCAGGAAAAACAGGTTCTCTTCCAGCCAGGGCGTCAGGCGCGCCGAACCCAGCTCGTCCAGGATGAGCAGTTCCACTTCCGCCAGTCGCTGGAACAGGCTGAAAAAGTAATTGAAATCCCGGCGGCCGGCGGCATCCTCGCTGCCCCGGGAATCGCGCACCAGGTCGTTCCAGTCGAAGTAGAGCAGGTCGGAAAAACCCTTTTTCAGCAATTCATTGGCCATGGAGCAGAGAATCCTGGTCTTGCCGGTCCCGGTCGGTCCCTGCAGTAAGAGCCCGCCTGAAACGGCCGGGTAATCACGCACAAAATCAGAGGCGGCCTGCAGGACCTTGTTCTGGCTGGGCTGTTCCTGGTCCGGGAAAAAGCTTTTCAATTCAACCCCGGAAAAGCGAACCGGGATGTTGGCCCGTTCACTGCCGGCCAGGAAAGATTCCAGTTTCCGGCAGTTGCAGACCCGTACTCTTTCGATTCCGTTTTCTTCGCTGAAAATCCAGCCGCTGCCCCGGCATGCTTGGCATTCTTTCGCTTTCAATTGAGCACTCCGTAAATTCCCTGCTTGGCCAGCTTGGCCCGCATCTTGGCCAGGGCCTTGATTTCAATGCGCCGGACCCCTTCGGCGCTCATGTTGAGTTTCTTGGCGATTTCCCTCAGTTTCATCGGATCCCGGCCATGGAAGCCGAAACGCAGGCGGATTATCTCGGCTTCGCGTTCCGAGAGATCTTCAAGCTCTTCGGCCAGCAGATCATTGAGCGCCACGCCCATCAGGATTTTCTCCGGGTTGTCCGCCGTCTGGTCCGGAAGAATCGCCGACAGGCTTTCATGGTTGTCGTCGTTGATGCTTTTGTCAAGGGATACGACGTCTTCCGGCACCGCTTTCAGCACTTTCACTTTTTTCAGCGGTATTTCCAGGTAAGCGGCCAGTTCGCTTTCCGTGGGCTGGTGCCCGAGTTTTCGCAGTAAATGGTAATTTGCCTTCTTGAACTTCAGGTAATCATTGTAAAAGATATCGGGCAGAGAAATTATGTTCTGGTTCTTGGAAATGAAGCGCCTGATTTCACTGCGCACCCACCAGAGGGCATAGGTGAAAAACCGGGTGCCGCGATCCAGCTCAAACTTGCGCAAGGCCATGATCAGTCCCTTGTTGCCTTCCATTATCATGTCCAGCAGGTTGTCGTCCTTGAAACAGTAGCGCAGGGCCTCCTTGATGACTATGCGCTGGTTGGAAACGATCAGTTTTATGAAAGCCTTCCTTTCTCCGGCCTGGGCCCGGGAAATCAGGTCTCTTTCTTCTTCGGGACTGAGAATCGGGATCCTTTTAACGCTTTGAAAATAAAGCCGCAGCGAATTCAGGGTTTCAGGATTTCTTTTCATCCTGCTTGAAAAGGGTCACAGTGCTGGAGGAAAACTTGACGATGGCGCTTTTTTTCTGCTCGAAAACATCTTCGCGACCGCGGAAAAACTCCTGCTTCAGTTCCTCCAGGAAGCGAGAGAACTCATCCTGCATCCTTTCCATTTTTTCTTTCATGTTGCAGACTATTTCTATCCCGGCCAGGTTGACCCCCATTTCCCTGGTCAGGGTAAGAATGAATTCGAGTTTTTTCAGGTCTTCATCGGTGTACAGCCTGGTGTTGCCCTTGGACCTGGAAGGAATGAGCAGGCCTTCCCGCTCGTAGAGTCTCAGGGTCTGCGGGTGGATGCTGTACTTGGTGGCCACCGCTGATATGAGATAGGTCTTTTCCTTCATTCAGCGATTCCCTGCCGCGGATCGTAAGGCGCGACCCGCTCGATTTCCTTCAACAATTCCCGCACCCGCAAATCCTTGGTCGGCGGCGGCACGATCTTGATTTCCACGATCATGTCTCCGGAAAGTTTGCTCTTGGGATTGATAAAACCCAGCCCCTTGAGCCGCAGTTTTTGTCCGGACAGGGTTCCGGGCGGAACTTTCAAAACCGTGTTTCCGCTCAGGGTGGGAACTTCTATCTTGGCCCCCAGGGCGGCCTCGCCGTAGGTCACCGGCAGTACCATTTCCAGGTTCTGTCCCTGGCGGCGGAAAATCTTGTGCGGAGTAACGTTGATGGTTATGATCAGGTCGCCGGGCGGACCTCCGCGTAATCCGCTGTTCCCCTTGCCCGGCAGACGCACCTTGGAGCCGCCTTCAACCCCGGCCGGGATTCGCACCCTGATGCGCACCACCTTCTCCATTCTTCCTTCACCGTGACAGGTCGGACAGGCCGGACCCGGCGCACTTCCACTGCCGCGGCATGCCGGGCAGGGACTGCTGAACTTCATGAAGCCCGATTGTTTCTGAACCCGGCCCTTGCCTCCGCAGGTCGAACAGGCCGATCTCCCGGCCCCGGCCTTGACACCCTGGCCGCCGCAATCCGGGCAGACTTCCTTGTGGCTAACCTGGATGGGAGTTTCAATACCCACGGCGGCATCCATGAAGCTCAGGCTCATCGAGTAATGAAGGTCTTCTCCGCGCTGGGGAACGTTTTCCGGAAAACCGCCGGCCTGGGCTCCGCCGAAAATGGTTTCAAAAATGTCACCGAAAGTACTGCCGCCGCTGGAAGAGAAATCGAATCCCTCGAAATCCCCGCGACCGCGGCCGGTATTGAAATTCGGCCCGACCCGGCCGAAATTGTCGTATTGCTTTCTTTTTTCACTGTCTTTCAGCACTTCGTAAGCTTCGGTGATTTCCTTGAATCTCTGTTCCGCGGCCTTGTCGCCCGGGTTCAAATCCGGATGATACTTGCGGGCCAGCTTGCGGTAGGCTTTCTTGATTTCAGCCAGGCTGGCGCTTTTTTCTATGCCCAGAACCTGATAGAAGTTCTTCATGACGATATTTTACTGCAGGCCCGGTTGGAAATCAACGACCGCTAGGACCGTAAAACCCGGGGCCTGCTTTACCATGCATCTGTTTCCATTTATAATCCGGCGGGAGGAATCAAATGCTGGCCAAAGAAGTTCAACGGAAACTCATCCGCCTGCTGGGCCGGGAAGGCTTTCTCCATGAACCCGAACACCTGGCCGCCTATGCCTACGACGCCACTTCGCTGTCCTGCATGCCGGACGGAGTCTGCCTGCCGCAAAACGAAACCCAGGTCGCGGCCGTCATGGCCCTGGCGCGGGAACACCGACTGTTCCTGACTCCCCGGGGGGCGGGCGTCGGCTACAGCGGCGGCTCACTGGCCTGCCGTGGCGGACTGGTGCTGGCCATGACCAGGATGAACCGCATTCTCCGCCTGGACCGGGAAAACTTCCTGGCCCAGGTCGAACCTGGGGTGATCACCGGCGACCTGCAGGAGGCGGCGGCCCGGGTCGGTCTTTTTTACCCGCCTGACCCGGCCAGCCTGAAAACCTCGACCATCGGCGGTAATGTCGCGGAAAACGCCGGCGGACCGCGCTGTTTCAAATACGGCGTTACCGGGGATTACGTGCTGGCCCTGAAAGCCCTGCTGATGAACGGAGAAAGCATTTACTGCGGCAGCGAGGCCGTAAAGGATGTCGCCGGCTACGACCTCAAATCCCTGCTGGTGGGCTCGGAAGGAACCCTGGCGGTGATCACCGGCATCACCCTGCGCCTGCGCCCCCTGCCGGACAGGCGCCTGATGTTCCGGCTCGATTTCAGTGATATCCAGGCCTGTTCCTCGTTTTTCCAGAACCTGGTTCACGGCGGCGTGGATCCGGCGGTGATCGAATTCATGGACCGTTCATCACTGCTGGCGGTCTCCGAATACAACCGGCAAAAAATCGCCGAAGACACCGGGGCGGTATTGCTGATCGAGATTGACGGCGACGCCGAGGAAGTCAGGCTCAAACAGAGCCGCTTGCTGGAACTGTGTTCCAGGCATTCAATGCAGGGCATGGAAAGCGCCGAAAACAAGGCCGACCAGGAAAAACTCTGGGAAATACGTCGCAGCCTGTCACCGGCGGTGGCCCGGCTGAACAAAAAGAAGATCAACCAGGATATAGTCGTGCCCACGGGACACATCCCCGAGGCCATTACCTTCATCAAGGACCTGGCTGAGAAGAATGACCTGCAGGTAGTGCTGTTCGGCCACATGGGCGACGGCAATATTCATACCAACATCATGATCGATGACCGCGACCAGGCCCAGGTGAAGCGGGCGGAGGAGCTGGTGGAAAGGATATTTTCACGGGTGCTCGAACTCGGCGGCTCAATTTCGGGTGAACACGGAATCGGGCTGAGCAAGAAACCTTACATGAACCTGCAGTTCTCCGCAGCTGAAATGGAATTGTTCCGCAGGATCAAGCAGGTTTTCGATCCCGAGGGCCTGCTCAACCCCGGCAAGATCTTTTGAATCCGGTTACTTGTCCAGGGCGATGACCGGCTCGAACAAGGCCAGGTTTTCCCGGAAATCGGCAAATCTTTCAAAGGAAAGATGGACGCCTTTTTTGGTCGGTTTCCATTGCCCCGAGTCTTCCTGGTACCAGGTGCGGACGTCAAAAAATTTTTTACCGCGGTACTGGGAAACGGAAAAAACCAGCCTCTGGGTCTGGCCGGTTTCCAGGTAGCCGAGATTCAGGGTGTCGGGAGAATCGGGTAAAAAATCCAACTCGGTCCGGGGCAATTCGCGCAATACCTTTTCTTTCAATTCCTGGAATTCCATGCTGGTCTCCTCATGATTCTGGATTTTCCTTCATAGACTGAAAAAACAGCTCTTCCGCCTGCTTTTTCTTTGCTTTTTCCAGTTCACCGGCCTTTTTGAAGCGTTCTTCAACTTTTTCCTTCTTTTCTTTTTCTTTGAGCAGGAGTTCCTCCAGTGAAGAATTCACCCGCTTCTCGGAACGCTTGTGATCGATCACCCGCTTATCTCCGGAATCCACCCAGAGGCGGCAGCGGCAGACTGGACAATCAATTTCGAAAATGTCTTCCATGACCTGCATTGTAATTGAGAAAAGCGGGAAATGCAACCGCGGGGGCAAGTCGGCTTTCCAGGCCGGGCCCGGGTTTACCGGGATTGCTCCTTGCGCTAAAATAGGCGGCGGAGGTTTCATGAAAAGCTACAAATACGAAGTAAGCCTGCACGACAGCGCGCAATTCCAGGAAGTAGCCTATTTCTGCACTCCGGAAGGCAGCTGCCGGCCGGAAGCCATCCCCGGGGCTCAGCTGGCCAACCTGAGCGGGTTGTTGAACGAACGCGGCCGGGAAGGCTGGGAATTGGTACAATTGTTTTTCGGCAAGCAGGGACTGGCCCTGTTCTGGAAAAAAGAGATCTGAGCAGACCGGACGGCGGACTCAGTCCAGCCGTTTTTCCCGATCCAGGACCAGGCTCAGGACCTCATTTCCGTCAGCGGCCTTAACGGAAGCTTCGGCCACGTCGGTATCCCTGACCAGCCTGGCCACCCGGGCCAGCAGTTTCAAATGCAGGCCGACTTCTTCCTCTGAACTCATCAACAGGAACACCAGGTGAACCGGTTTCCGGTCCTGGGCTTTGAAGTCGATGCCGCGGCGGATAAAAGCCAGGGCGAACAGGAATTCGCCGAACTCGTCGGAATAGATGTGGGGGGCGGCGGCTCCCCGGCCTATGCCGGTTGACTGCAGGCTTTCCCTCTTTATGAAAAGCCTCTTGATACGCTGGGGATCGGTGATAAGCTTTCTTTCCTGCAGGAAAAGGGCGAAATCGTTGTAAAAAGCCGAGGTATTTTCATAACTGGTGTTCAAGGCCGTGAAGACGTTATCTTCCTTGAGAAAATCAGCGATGTTCATTACTTGCTCCTTGTCACTGGAACAATTTTAGCCGAGCGAAAAATTTAAAACAAGTACAGAAAAAACAGGCCTGCCGGAATACCTCTACAGCCAATCCGGGGGTTCAGGTGAAAAAGAGCCTTTTGCGGGGTCCACCCCCTGGATCAGGGCGCCTGATCCTGGTTTTCCGGCCAACTGATAAAACGGCTCCAACTCCGGCTTTCTTTCCCCGGCGATCAGCAATCGAACCCGGGTGCTCTGGTAGGCGGTCAGCATCGGCAGGTCGTTCAAACTGTCACCGGCCACGAACACCGGCTCAAGCCCCAAAAAACTGTCGATATTCGCCACCTTGCCTGAACCGTAATTCACCCGGTAAGCCGGGTCGAGCCTTCCGGTCAGCAGGCCCCGGGCATCTGTTTCACCGGCCATGCCGATCACCCCGTCCACCTGGAAACCGGCCTCGAGAGCCGCCGCGGCCACAATCAGGGGCTGGGTGGCGCTGACCAGGTAAACCCTGAGCCCGGCCCGGCGGAAAACTGCGGCCAGGTTGCGCATTTCCGGAAAAACCCTGATTCCCCGGCGCCAGGTCAGGGCGCGGCCGCTCGTTTTACAGGTTGTGCTGAAAGTTGACAGCGGCAGGCGCAGCTGGCGTCGGAAAGCCCTTCGGGCCATTATCGAGACCTCGGCCGGGCTGAACCCGGCCAGGAATGCGATCACCCAGCTGTAAGCAGCGGCCGGACCGCTCGCTCCAAGCTCCAGTTGACGGTAAACCTGGAGCAGGAACGCGGCCAGTTCGCGAAACTGCTTTTTTTTGCCGGGCGGTAAAAAAGCCGGCCCTCCGGCCTCACCAAGCTCAAGCAGCAGCCGTCTTCCCCGGGCATCGACTTCGACCGGAAGCGAGTCTGATATCTCCGGCCCGGTCGGCAGCAGTCCGTAATGCAGTTGGAAGTGAAAAAACGCTTCGCCGCAATCCCCGTGAATACAGGTGTCATCCCAGTCAAAAACCGCGATCTGCCCGGCCGGGACATCCTGCAGCAGGGCGGACAGGGCCCGGTGATTGTCAATGGACCATTTTTTACGCGTCAATCTCATGATACGGAAATGATAACTTGAAATCCGACCCGGGGCAAATTGCAAATGACCCGGCTTTGCATTACAATAGCCGGGAGGTTCACGCATGGAACAGACATTGGCCATCATCAAGCCCACGGCCGTGCGCCGCAAGCTGGTGGGGAACATCATATCCGAAATTGAGCAAAACGATTTTCACATAAAAAAGATAACCGTCACCAGGCTGAGCCCGGAAAAAGCCGCGGCATTTTACTCGGTGCACCGTACCCGGCCTTTTTTCCAGGAACTGGTTTCCTTCATGAGTTCCGGCCCCATTTTCGTCATACTGCTGGAAAAAGACCAGGCTGTTGACGATTGGCGGGATCTGATGGGCCTGACCGATCCTTTTACGGCTTCCCCCGGCACCATACGTTATCGCTTCGGTCAGAATACTGAGGAAAACGCGGTTCACGGCTCGGACTCTCCGGCCAGCGCCGCCAGGGAGATTTCATTCTTCTTCGGAGAACAAAAATGAGAAATTTTCAGATCCGCTCCAGGCTTGTCGACGGGATTGCCGTCATTCAACCCCGAGGCCACCTGGATGCCCACAATGTCTCCCGTTTTGAAAAAGAAATTCTGAAATTCATCCGCGACGGTTTGTACCGTATCGTCATCAACGGCAGTGAGCTTGAATACATCACCTCGGCCGGCATGGGCGTGATAATGGGCTACATCGACGAAGTCAGGGAAAAATCAGGTGATATAAAGCTCAGTAACCTGAATGAAAGGGTCTTCGAGACCTTTGAACTGGTCGGTTTCACGGAAATCTACGAATTTCATGACCACGAAGAACAGGCCCTGGCCAATTTTAATGCAAATGAACCGGTCTCAACCTGATTGCACCATAACCATCCCGTCTCAGACCCAGTTTCTGAAGATGGTGGTCGGACTCAGCAAGCACGTGTCTACCCTGGCCGGCTTCCCCCTGGCCGAGGCCAACAAGATATCGCTGGCCGTGGATGAAGCGGCGACCAACGTGATCAAGCATTCATTCGGCCACCGCGGGGACCGGAGCCTGACCATTGAGTATTACCTGAGCGATGAGGGCCTGAGAATCAGGATAATTTTCGCCGGACTGCCGCCGAACATAAGTGAAAATGAAGTCAACCTGCAGCAAATGATCAAGAACAAGAAAAAAGGCGGGCTCGGTGTGGAAATGATCCGCCGCATCATGGACCGGGTCGAATACGGACGCCTGGGCCGGCAGAATTACTGTGAAATGGTTAAATGTCGAATGAAGACCTGAAAACCCTGCGGCGCGAGTTGGGTTTCCGCCGCTTCCAGATATCCGCCATATCCGAATTCAGCGCCGCGGTTCATGCCACTTATGAAACAGACAACCTGATGCGCATTTTTTTCGCCCAACTGATGGGCTCGACCGGGATCAACCGCACTTTTTTCTGCGATTACAAGCGGGGACTGCTGCGCAAGAGAGGCTTCAAGCTGAGCGGCGGGGAAACAGACCTGCTGCTGAAAGAGATCCGCTCCTGCCTGCAGAGGAACAATCCGCTGGCCGTTGCGGACATGCCGCCCAAGGCGGCGGCCCTGCAGAAAATGCTGCAGCAAAAAAGAATACATTACCTGCTGGCGGTCCAGGGCGGGCGCAAATCAAACGCAGTGGTCGGGCTCGGCCATCGTTTCAACCGTCACGAAATTGGTCCGGCCGAGCTGGAATATGCCGAAATCCTGGCCCGCTTCACCCTGCAGGCCCTGGACAACCTCTTTTACTGGCAGCAGCTGGTGGAAAAGGAAAAAATGCAGTATGAAATGAGGATTGCCAGGGATATTCAAAGATCCCTGCTGCCCCGAACCATTCCCAGGCCGGACCGCTATGACATCGCCATCCGCTACGTTCCGACCAGCGCGGTGGGCGGCGACTACTACGACATTCTGCCTCCGGCCGGCGGCAAACTGCCCGTGGCCGTGGCCGATGTCGAGGGCAAGGGACTGTCGGCGGCCATGCTGGCCGCTTCATCCCAGGCTGTTTTTCGTTCGCTGTCGGCCACCCTGGGCACCGAGCCGGCCGCCTTCGTCGGCCGGGCCAATGACATCATCTGTGAGCTTTTCGGCGCCCGTAAATACGTAACCCTGCTCTGGCTGCTCCTGCACGACCGCGAGACCGCCCTGACCTACGTTAATGCCGGCCATTCCCCGGCGCTTTTCTGCCGGGGCGACTCGATCAGCCTCTTGCATGAAGGCGGCCTGCCGCTGGGCCTGTTCCCGGGAACAGACTACGAACAGCAAACCCTGTACCTGGAAAAAGACGACCTGCTGGTCGCCCTGACCGACGGAGTGGGCGAAATAGAAGATTGCCGGGGCGGTGAATTCAGTAAAATGCTGCCGGAGCTGGTCAGGGTAAACCGAGGCCTGAACGCCGCCGACCTGGTGGAAACGATTTACCGGCAGGCAGTCAAATTCGGCGGCTCGGGAAGTTTCAGGGACGATTTCACCCTGCTGGTCGTCAGGGTTAAGTAGAGGAAAACAAGCATGACTGCAAACGGGAGAAATAAACGGGGAGTCAGGCCGATCAGGGACGTGGCCGCTGAATGCGGCCTGGAGGAAGCTGAACTCGAACTCTACGGCGAACACAAGGCTAAAATAAAGCTCTCAGCCCTGGATCGCCTCTCTGACCGGGAAGAGGGTAAACTGCTGCTGGTTTCAGCCATAACTCCGACCCCGGCCGGTGAAGGAAAAACCACCGTGGCCATAGCCCTGGCCATGGCCCTGGACCAGGCCGGACACCGGGCCGCGGCCGCCTTGAGACAGCCTTCACTGGGCCCCCTTTTCGGCATCAAGGGCGGAGCCACCGGGGGCGGAAGCACCCGCCTGTTTCCTGAAAGCGATATTTCCCTGCATTTCACAGGAGACCTGCATGCCGTGGCCAGTGCCCACAACCTGCTCGGCGCGCTGATCGACAACCACCTGCTGCGCCGCGAAGAGCCCCTGCTCGATCCGACCCGGGTATCCTGGCCGCGGGTGATGGACATGAACGACCGCTCCCTGCGTTCGATTATAATCGGACTGGGCGGCACCCTGAACGGCGTCCCCCGGGAAAGCGCCTTCCAGATAACCGCCTCTTCGGAGATGATGGCCATTCTCTGCCTGGCTGAGAGTTACGCGGAACTGAAGGAGCGTATCGGCAACATCCTGGTCGGTTTCACCTACGACGACCAACCGGTTTACGTTCGGGATATCGGAGTGCAGGGCGCGGCGGCGGCCCTGCTGCGCGATGCCCTGAAGCCCAACCTGGTCCAGACCATGAGCGGAAGTCCGGCTTTCGTTCACGGTGGACCGTTCGCCAACATCGCCCAGGGCACCAATTCGATCATATCAACCCGATTGGCTCTCAAACTGCATGATTACGTGGTAACCGAAGCCGGTTTCGGTTTTGACCTGGGCGCCGAAAAATACTTTGACATAGTGGCCCGCCGGGCTGCTTTCTGTCCGGCCGGAGTGATCCTGGTGGCCACGGTCCGGGCTCTGAAAATGCACGGCGGCCTGAAAATCGGGGAACTGGATCAGCCCGATCCGCAGGCTGTCAGCAGGGGATTGCCGAACCTCGACCGTCACCTGGAAAACATCGGCCGCTTTAACATCGAGGCGGTGGTAGCCGTAAATCGTTTTCCCGGAGACAGCGAGGAAGAACTGGCGGTCATCGAGCAGGCCGTCAGGGCGAAAGGTTTCCAGGCGGCAGTGGTCGATCCGGCGGCCAGGGAAGTTCCCGGGGCCGCGGCCCTGGCCGAGATCGTGGTTGAAAAATGCCGTACCCCGGCCTGTCATCGCTATCTTTACCCCCTGGATTGGTCCGTGCAGAAAAAAATCGAAACCGTGGCCGCTGAAATATACGGTTCCCGGGCCGTGGATTTCACCCGGGAAGCCAGGGCGGACCTGAAGCGCATCGAACGCCTGGGATTGAGCAAACTGCCGGTTTGCATCGCCAAAACTCAAAAATCTCTTTCCGATAATCCCGCCCTGTTGGGTCGCCCCAAGGACTTCCTGGTCACGGTCAGGCGCATCGGCATTTCCTCCGGAGCCGGTTTCCTGGTGCCGATAACCGGAGATATAATGCTGATGCCCGGCCTGCCGGCCAAGCCCATCGCCGCCCAGGTCGACATCGATGAAGCGGGTAATATCAGCGGACTTTTTAAATAAAAAAGCATTTGAACAAAAGGAGCGCAACATGAACACCTTGATCGCCGGCCTGCAATGGGGAGACGAAGGCAAGGGCAAAGCCATCGACTATCTTTCACCGAAATTCGACGTAGTGGTCCGATTCCAGGGCGGCCACAACGCCGGGCACACCATTTACCACGATGGCCGCAAACACGTCCTTCATCTTCTTCCTTCAGGGATTTTCTCCAGCAAGGTGATCTCGGTGATCGCCCGCGGGGTGGTCATCAACCCCCTGGAACTGGCCGGGGAAATGAAACGACTGCAGGAAACCGGGATCAGCATCGAAAACCTGGTCATCAGCCATGCCGCCCCCCTGATCCTGCCCTTTCACGAGCAGTTGGATACCATATTCGAAGCATCGCGCTACCAGAGCATCGGCACCACCCGCCGGGGCATCGGCCCGGCCTATGAAGATCTGGCCGGCCGGCGCAGCCTGTTCATCGCCGACCTGCTGGACGCCGACCTTTTCAAACAGCGCCTGCAACCGCTGTACCAATACTACGACCGCCTGATCAAGCTCTACGGCGAGAGTCAGCCGGCCCTGGACAGCTACCTGGAAGAGTACCTGGCGGCCGGCCGGGCCCTGAAACCCTACGTGCAGGACACCTTTCACCTGCTGCACCGCCTGCAGTCCGAAGGCCGCTCGATTCTCTTCGAAGGCGCCCAGGGAACCCTGCTGGACATCGGGCACGGCACCTATCCCTTTGTAACCTCTTCTCACCCCACGGTCGGCGGAGTTCTGATCGGCACGGGTTTGAACCATCACGCGGTGGAAAAAGTGATCGGCATCAGCAAGGCCTATGCCACCCGGGTCGGCGAAGGCCCCTTTCCCACTGAATTACGCGGGGCTGAAGGCGAAGAACTGCGGCGCCTCGGCTCGGAATTCGGCTCCACCACCGGGCGGCCGCGCCGGGTCGGCTGGCTGGACCTGGTGGCCCTGAAGTACGCCGTGCAGGTCAACGGAGTTGACGAGCTCTTCCTGACCAAGCTGGATGTCATGGATGACTTCGCGGAAATAAAGGTCTGCATTGCTTACGACCATGATGGAAAACAGCATGAATCATTCGACCCGAGACCGGATTTCCTGGCCCTCCAGCGGCCCGTCTGGCGGAGCATGCCGGGTTGGCGCACTTCGCTGACTCACCTGCGCCGCCGGGAAGATCTTCCGCCTGAATTACTTGACTACCTGAAACTGATCGAAAACTACCTGAACTGCCCGGTGACCTTTCTCTCGGTCGGCAGCGGCCGTGAAGAAACCATCACCCTGGTCCCGACAATATAGAATCACGGGATCATAACAAGGAGAAATAATCGTGAATGCTGGAGAAGTGAAAAGAATTGTGCTGCTGATCCTGATACTGGCCGGCCTGGTCAGCTCTTCCGGGTACCTTTTCAGCTCCGAAGCCGCCGGGCGCTGGCAGGGCTTTGAACGTCACCGGCAATTGGCCGGGGCCAGCCCTTCAGCCGGAATCCCCTGGCAGTTCATAGGCCCGACCAACATCAGCGGCCGCTGTACCGATATCGCCGTAGTAACTCCCCGGGGCCCGCAATACACCATTTACGTGGCCACCGCTTCCGGGGGCGTGTGGAAAACCGAGAACGAAGGCACCAGCTGGAACCCGGTACTGACCGTGGCGCCTTCAACCGCCATCGGCGCCCTGGCCCTGGCTCCAGGCAACCAGGAAATCATCTGGGCCGGCACCGGGGAAGCCAACATATTCCGCAGTTCCCAGTCCGGAATCGGGGTTTTCCGCTCCCTTGACGGTGGAAAAACCTGGGCCCACCGGGGCCTGGATGAAAGCGGCACCATAGCCCGCATCGTTATTCACCCGACTGATCCGGATATCGTCTACGTGGCCGCCTCGGGCAAGGAATGGACCAACAACCCGGAACGCGGAGTGTACAAAACCAGCGACGGTGGCGCGACCTGGAACCAGGTGCTTTATATCAACAGTGAAACCGGGGCGATCGACCTGGTCATGGATCCGCGCAACCCCGAGACCATCTACGCCGCTACCTGGCAGCGCATCAGGCGGAAATGGAACGATCCGCGCAACCAGCCTCATTACCGGCACTCGGGCATCCTGCGCAGTGATGACGGCGGCCGCAGCTGGAAAGAGCTCAACCGGGGCCTGCCCGAGGCCCGTTTCCGGGGGCGCATCGGCCTGGACATCGCCCGTTCAAATCCCGATGTCCTCTATGCCCTGGTCGACAATTACGAGCAATTACGCGAACCCACGGCCGAGGAACTGGCCGATGACTACGGCCTGCCTTCCAGCGGCATCATCCGGGGCGCCACCGTTTACCGCAGTGCCGACCGCGGCGAAACCTGGCGGCAGGTCAGCGGTTTGACTCCGGAGATGAAAAAATTCATGGCCGATCTGTCGGTGACATTCGGCTGGGTTTTCGGGCAGATCCGGGTCGACCCCGGCGATGAAAACAAAGTTTACGCCATGGGCCTGTGGCTGAACGTCTCAAGTGACGGCGGAGCCACTTTCAGGGAAATCAGGGGCATGCACGTCGATCACCACGGCCTCTGGATAGATCCGGACAACCCGCGCTACCTGGTCAACGTCAATGACGGGGGCATCGTAATATCTTACGACGGGGGAGACAATTGGCGGCATTTTACCCACAACCTGCCGGTCAGCCAGTTCTACAACCTGGCTTTCGATACCGCCGGCCCCGACTGGAGGATTTACGGCTCGCTCCAGGACCACGGTTCCTTCCGGGGAAAGATTGATCTCAGAAACCGCGATCGCATCCCGGCCGTGCCCTTTGAGCAGGCCCCGGGAGGAGAAGCGAGTCACCACGCCATCGACCCGCGGGATGCCAACCTGGTTTACTCGGCCGGTTTTTACGGGCGACTCAGCCGCACCGATCTCAGTGTCCCGGGCCGGGCTGGCCGCAAAGACATCTTCCCCCGGGTTTTCCCGGGAGAACCCCGACTTCGCGGCCAATGGCTGGCGCCCTTCCTGATTTCGCCTCACAACCCGGACACCCTTTTACTGGGTACCCAGTACCTGTTCCGCTCTGTCAACCGCGGTGACACCTGGGAGCGAATCAGCCCGGATCTCAGCCGCAATGACCCGGCCAAAACCGGGGACATTCCATTTCAGACCATCTTCAGCCTGGCTGAATCACCTCTGAAAAGCGGCCTGCTCTACGCCGGCACCGATGACGGCCGGGCCCACGTCAGCCGGGATGACGGCCGGACCTGGCAGGACATTTCCCGCGGACTGGCCCCGGGCAAGTGGATTTCCCGGGTTATCGCCTCGACCCACGATATGGGCACGGTTTACCTGGCCCAGAACGGCAAGCGCGAAGACGATTTCAAAGCTTATCTCTGGAAATCAAGCGATTTCGGCCGCAACTGGAAGTCAATCGCCGCCGGAGTGCCGCTGGGACCGATCAACGTCATCCGCGAGGATGCCCTCGATCCGGGAATTCTATACCTGGGAACCGACCTGGGGGTATACCTTTCCCGTGACCGGGGGGAAAACTGGGAAGTGCTCGGCGGCGGCCTGGACACCACCTACGTTCACGATCTGCTGGTTCATCCCCTGGACGATATCGTGGTCATCGCAACTCACGGCCGGGGCATGTGGGCCCTGGACATGGCCCGGGTCCGCCGGGAAGCCGGGCAGGCCAAAAACAACTGAAATTATCAGCGCAGGCCGAGTTTTCGGGCCGTCTGCTCCGGCAGGGCGTCACGGTGTACCATCAGGGCCACGGTTTTCAGGCGCAGGTAGGGCACCGACATGTACATGTATCCTTTATAGGCCCGGTCAGTGCCGCCTGAATTCTTGATCAGGTAAAAAGGCCGGCCCAGCTGATCACTGGCCTTGCCCACGATATGCATCAGGTGATCATCGGTGGTGCTGAAATCGGCCAGGGTCGATTCGCGCATTTCCTGGTCAACCGCTTTTTCCGGGATCGGAGCGGTCGGCACGGCCTCCTGCTCAGCCCGGCTCAAATCGTCCCAGTCGCGTTCAGGCACCACGGCATAACCTTTCTGACCTGAATAAAACCTTTCGCTGACATCACCGTCCCAGACCAGGGTGAAACCTTTTTCCAGGGCATGATCAACCACTTCCTGGAATTCATCCAGGGGCAGATTGTAATATGCTTCCGAGTGGCTCCAGTTGTCGGGGATCTCCAGGCGAACCTGCTGGTAAAAGGGATGGTGCTTGTAGGAAGTAAGCTCGATGTAGGCGTCCCAATCCAGGCCGAGCACCTGGTCGGCAAACTTAACCGGCGTCATTTCCTCATCCTGATAAGAAACTTTCTGCGGCACCCGGCCCAGGTATATATCCAGCAGGGCTTCCAGGGCGGTCGGCCAGAGCTGGCTGACCCGGCCGCCGCGCTTCTGCAGTACTGCATCGAGCATGGCCTTCAGCACCGCAACCATTTCGCCGTGATTGTGCCGCTTCAAATCGACGATCATGCCGTTGTACATCTCCTCGGTAACCATACCATGGGCCTTGATGACATCGATTACATCGTGGCTCTGCCCGCCCTGGGAAAAGTTGGCCAGGCCGTGATTGCGGATGTAGCTCAGCGCTTTGCGCGGGTAGGTATGGCGCACGATGAACATCTCCGACAGGTCGAACTCACCCCTGCCCTGGCGCAGCAGTTCAGATTCCAGGAAAGACACGGTGGCGAAAGCCCAGCAGGTGCCGGTCCGCGACTGGTTCTTGACCGGAGTATGCGGTAATTCCAGGGTCTTTTTAAAAACATAGGCTTCGCGCGGCGCTTTCTTGGCCGCGGCTTCCAGGCCGGGCCCGGAGAACATAAATGAGACCAGTAGCAGTAACAACAGAATCTTGGTTGATTTCATGAACGCCTCCTGTCGACCGCCCGCAGCCGCGGGAAGCCGCTAAAGGCAACTAAATTAGCACAGCCGGGCCGGCCTGTCAAACCACCATGCGGGGTCAGGTCTCAACATTTGACATTACATAAACTTTCTATTCTTTTCTTATCCGCCTTTTTTGTATTTCCCGGACAATTGCCTCATGCAGATCCTTTACAGTATTGTTACTGCTAATTTCAGTTTCAAATCTTTTGGCGGAAATCGATACTGCGGAATAATCCATGTCAAACAACATCCCGATTTCCTGCAAACTTTTCGCAGTATATTTTTTTAAACAGTATATCAGCATCTTTTTGTAAATATTGTTGCGTTTACCATCCCAAATACTTCTTTCCGGCACCTTTAAATCAACCAGCATAATTTCTATAAGATCATCAGCATCAACTAGTTTTAAGCTGCGTGATTCTGTTTGCTCTCGATCATTTATCTTTGCTCGAATTGTTTTCATCCTTTTAAACACTTGTCTAAAAAACAGCTCACTTCCCAGTAGTCCATTGTTTCCATAAACATCTTCACTGGATATCTCATTTCCTGCCCTGGAATAACTCAAGATAAACCCGAGATAATCACTTTTTTTTCCATTAAACATATCCAGCAAATTTTTTGTCTGCAAGTATTCCGGTTTTTTGTTTTCTTTTGTATAAAATCGGCTACTACTGTACTTATATTCAGAGGGGTTAGATACATAGCCGGCTCTGACTGGGTTTAAATGAATGTAGGCACTCAGAACTTTCAGATATGCATCCTTCTCAACCAATATAGCTTTGTAACGCCCCTGAAACAGTGAGCCCTTCTTTTCGTGTTTTCGACAAAACCAATTGCTATAGCTTGCATTAAGGTAGTGCATTGATTTACTCAAGTTACCTTGCGGAGTTTCAATAAGCAAGTGATAATGATTGCTCATCAAAGCGAAAGCATGAACAACAAACTGATGTTTTTTTGCAGCTTCGTCCAGTTTTTTCAGGAAAACATCTCTATCGAAATCACAGGTAAAAATGATTTCTTGCCGATGACCCCGGGCAATAACATGATAAAAGGCATTTTCGAATTCAATCCGTAAAGGCCGTGCCATAATTCAATTTTATAATCAAGAAAAGTGATTGTCAATGTCAAATGTTGAGACCTGACCCCGAGCTTTGAGGGGGGGGGCGGGTCGTGCTATAATGGCGGCATGGCCGCTACCAAGCTCACTCCGATGCTCAGACAGTACCTGGCCATCAAGCAGGCTCACCCTGACACCATCCTTTTTTACCGCATGGGTGATTTCTACGAAATGTTTTTCGAAGACGCGGTAACGGCCGCGCCCATTCTCGAAGTTGTCCTGACCTCGCGGGATAAAAACAAGGAAAACAGCGTGCCGATGTGCGGCATTCCTTACCATGCCCGTGACAATTACGTAGGCAAACTGCTGAAAAAGGGATACAAGGTGGCCGTCTGTGAACAGATGGAGGAGGCCGCGGCCGTCAAGGGCATAGTCAAGCGTGAGGTCACCCAGATACTGACTCCGGCCACGGCGCTGGAAATCGATGGACTGGACAACGGCATCAACTCGTACCTGCTGGTACTGCACCGCCTGGAGGGCCATATCGGCCTGGCCGCGGTCGATCTGGCCGCCGGTGAATTCGAAGTACGTCATTTCCCCCCCGAAGACCAGGAGGCTCTGCAGGGTGAACTTTATCGAAAACTGCCCCGCGAGCTGATTATATCCGCCGATGACAGCTCTTTCTGGCGGCAGTTGACCCGCAAGATACCGGAACTGGCCGAGGTGCTGGTCAGTGAAAAACCGGATCACGAATTCAACCTTGTAAGCACGACCCGGGCCATCATGGAGCATTTCCAGGTCCAGACCCTGGCCGGATTCGGAATCGAGGAATACCCGGCGGCAATTATGGCCGCCGGCGTCATGCTGCGCCACTTGCTGGATGTACGGCGTTCCACGCTGAAAAGCATTTCCAGGCTGCGTTTCCAGCCCCGGCACAATCACCTGCTGATCGATCCGGCCTCGTTCCGCAACCTGGAAATCCTGCAGAACCAGAGAACCGCAAGCCCGCAGGGATCACTCTTCGCCGCGGTTGACCAGACCCTGACCCCCATGGGCCGCCGCCTGCTCAAGCACTGGCTTTCCTATCCGCTGATCGACAAGGCGGCCATCGAAAGCAGGCACGAGGGGGTGGCCGAATTGCAGGCCCAACTGGTCAGGCGCAGTGAAATCCGCCGACTGCTGCGCAACCTGCCCGACCTGGCCCGGCTGACCGCCCGCATCGGGCTCCAGGTGGCCGGACCTCTGCACCTGCTGCAACTGCGCCAGGCATTGCTGGTCATTCCCGAACTGCAGGAAGCCGCATTGGAGCTGAAAGCCCCGATAACCAGGGAAAGTACAGGTGGAATGGATCCTATACCCGAGTTGGTCGAGCTGATCGGATCGGCCGTCTCTGAAGCGCCGCCGGCCAACCCGGCCGAAGGCGGCTACATAAGAAGCGGTTTCAACCGCGAACTGGATGAACTGCGCTCGATTTCCCGCAATGCCAAGGAAGTGGTTTCGGCCATGGAAAAAAGGGAGCGGGAAAACAGCGGCATTCCTTCGCTGAAAATCCGTTACAACCGGGTTTTCGGCTACTACCTGGAAGTGACCAGGCCGCATCTCAAACTGGTCCCGGCTCATTACATCCGCAAGCAAACCCTGGTAAACGCCGAAAGATTCCTGACCCCGGAACTGCAGGAACTAGAGGAACGCATTCTGCGGGCCGAGGAACAGAGCCTGGAAATAGAAAAACAAATCCTGGGCGAAATCATTCTCCGTGTTCAGGCGGAGTCGAGTCGGCTCAACCTGAACTCCGACCTGATAGCCCGGCTGGACCTTTTGTGCGCGGCCGCCGAACTGGCCCAGCGCCAACGCCAGGTCAGGCCGGAAATCTGCGAAGACCGGGTACTGAAAATCGAAGCCGGCCGCCACCCGGTGATCGAGGCCGCCTCCGAACATCCCTTCATCCCGAATGACCTGGAAATGAACGCCGACGGGCAACAGATAATTGTGCTGACCGGCCCCAACATGGGTGGAAAATCGACTTACCTGCGCCAGAACGCCCTGATCGTCCTGCTCGCCCAGGCCGGCTTTTTCGTGCCGGCGGAGAAGGCCCTGATCGGGATCTGCGACCGCATCTTCACGCGTATCGGGGCTTCCGACGCCCTGATCGAGGGCAAGTCAACTTTTTTCGTGGAAATGATCGAAACCGCGGTGATCATCAACAACCTCAGCCGGCGGTCGCTGATCCTGCTGGATGAAATAGGCCGCGGCACTTCCACCTTTGACGGCTTGTCCATAGCCTGGTCGGTCATCGAGCACCTGCACTCCCTGGATGAGCGTCCCCTGACCCTTTTCGCCACCCATTACCACGAATTGCTGGAACTGGCCGAAGTGCTTGACCGGGTCCGGAATTTTCACATCGCGGTGAGGGAATGGCAGGAAAAAATCATCTTCCTGCACAAGGTGATGCCGGGCGGCACGGACCAGAGTTTCGGCATTCACGTGGCCCGCATCGCCGGCCTGCCCGCGGGGCTGATCGACCGGGCCAAGGAAATCCTGCTGGGCCTGGAGAAAAAGGAATTGAACCGCCTGGTGCGGGAAAGACTCACCGGCAGACTGGCCCTGGCCCCGGAAAAACAGAAAAAGCTCTTCCCCGAAGACCAGGAACTGCGCCTGTGGGATGAAATCAGGAATCAGCTGGCCGGGCTGGATACCGACAGCCTGACCCCGCTGGCGGCCCTGAACCTGCTGCACGCCCTGAAAAAGAAAACCGAGGCCATGAAATAACCGCCCGGCCCCGGGTCCGCTCAATCCTTGTCGGCGGCGATTTTGTCGATCAGCTGAAAAGCTTCACTGTAGCCCAGCTCGGCGGCCTTCTGCAGATCGGCCAACCCGGACTGCCGATCGCCGAGAATCAGGCAGGTGATCCCGCGCTTGTTGTAGGCTTCGGCATCGGCGGGATCAAGCTCTATGGCCCGGTTGAAGTCAGCGCGCGCTCCCTGGTGATTGCGCACCAGGCCCTTCACCACACCGCGGCCGTAATAAAAACCGGCTTCATCGGGCGCCAGCTGCAGGGCACGGTTGAAGTCGGCCAGGCTGCCGCGATAATCCTCGAGATGCGCCCTGGCCAGGCCGCGCAGGGCCAGGGCCCGGGCCAGGTTCAGGGTTTTGCCGGCTATGGCCCGGTCATAATCCCCGACGGCCGCCCGCAAATCACCCAGCAGGTGCCTGGCCACTCCGCGCTGAAAGTATATTTCATGCAGGCCCTGGTTCCTGTCCAGGGCGCGGTCAAAATCGGCGATGGCTTCGCCGTATTGCTTGAGCAGGCCCTGGACTATGCCCCGGCCGAAATAAACCTTGTCATCATCCGGCCTGACCTCGGCCGCCTGGTTCAGATCAGCCAGGGCGGCCTCGACTTCACCCAGCCTGACCCGGGCCAGAGCCCTGGCGCACAGGGCGTCCGACTGTTCCTGGGTATCCTGGGCCCGTTCAGCGGCCTGGCCCAGCAAATCGACCGCCTCCAGCTCAGCGCTCCTTTGCAGAGCCGCCAAGCCCTTCCAGATCAGGGCGCCCACCCCGGAACCCGATTCCAGGGCGGTACTGTAGCGCAATAACCCCTTCCTGATGTATTTTTCCGCCACCGGTCCGAAAGACCACCAAATCGGTCTGTCTATCATCGCTCCTCCTCGACCGGTACTTTTCCGTCCGGACAGCCCGACCATGTTAGCAAGCCCGGACAAGTAAAGTCAAGTTGGATGATTTTGCGCAGGCCCGGTCGAGCGGGCCCGAACCTTTCAGGAATTAATGGCCTGGTAGATTTCTTCCCAGTTTTCGGAACTCTTCAGGGTGGCGAAGATTACCGGCCATTTTTCCTGGGCGTCGAGGATGAAATCGATGAACTCGCGCACCGCGCCGCGGCCTCCGTAGCGCTTGGCTATGTAATGGGATATTCTCTTGATCAGTGGATGGGCGTCCCCGACCGCGGCGGCGAATCCGACCATGCCCATGACTTCGGCATCGCCTATGTCGTCCCCGATATAGGCGACTTCTTCCTTCTGAAGGTCGTACTTTTTCAGCAACTCGAAAAAAGGAGCGGATTTATTGCCGACTCCTTCGTAGTAATCGTCTATCTGGAGTTCTTCAGCCCTTTGCCTGACCTGGCGGGAGACTTTGCCTGTGATGATGGCCGTCTTGATACCGGCCAGGCGGGCGAAAATGATTCCGGTGCCGTCCTTGACGTCAAACGACTTCAACACTTCGCCGTCCGGCATGACAAAAAACCGGCCGTCGGACAGAGTGCCGTCCACGTCCATTATCAACAACTTGATTTTCCTTGCCAGTTCCTTCTGATCCATTATATCATCTCCGTTCGCCACAAGTCGTGCAAATGCAGCAGGCCCACCAGTTTTTCGTTTTCATCCATGACCAGCACCGAGGTGATTGCGTTTTCTTCGAGCACACTCAGGGCTTCGACAGCCAGGCTTTCCGGTCCCACCCATTTCGGGTTGAAGGTCAGGCAGTCCGCCGCCCTGACCCGGGAAAAATCCAGGCCCCTGAGCAGCAGGCGGCGCAGATCGCCGTCGGTTATCACTCCGGCGACCCGGTCTCCCTCTGTGACTATGGCCAGGCCGAAACGCCGGCTGTCAATTACGGCAATGACTTCAACCATGGGCAGGCCGATATCGACGGTGGGCAATTCCGAACCGGTATGCATCAGGTGTTTCACTTTGAGCAGTTTTTTTCCGATTGAACCGCCGGGGTGAAAGCGATGGAAATCACTTTCGGTGAATCCCTTCTTTTCGATCAGGGCGATGCTGATTGCATCACCGACGGCCAGGGTCAGGGTCGAGGAGGTGGAGGGAATGAGCCCGATACTGCAGGCTTCCTGTTCAACACTGCAGTCGATGAAAACATCACTCTGGCGGGCCAGGGTGGAGCAGGGATTGCCGACCAGGGCCACCAGCTTGATCTGCAGGCGCTTGATGTAGTTGAGCAACCTGACCACTTCATCGGTTTCACCACTGCTGGAAATCGCTATGACGCAGTCTTCCGGATTGATTATGCCGATATCGCCGTGCAGGGCTTCGGCCGGATGCAGAAAAACCGCCGGCGTGCCGGTGGAGGTCATGGTGGCGGCTATCTTTCGGCCGATCAGGCCTGATTTTCCCATGCCGGTTATGACCACCCGGCCGCGCGAAGCGTGCAGGATTTCAATGGCCCGGCTGAAGTTTTCATCCAGGCGTTCCACGGCCCGGCTGATAGCCGCGGCTTCCAGTTCCAGCACCTTGCGGCCTGTTTCCAGGATGGTCATGCCCCCACCCGGAAAAGAGCCTGCAAGCGCCGCAGTAAGGCCTCGGCCCGGTCCAGCGGCAGGGAATTTGCGCCGTCCGAAGCAGCCTGTTCCGGCCGCGGGTGAACTTCCAGGAAAACCCCATCGGCTCCGGCGGCCACTCCGGCGGAGGCGATCAACGGAATGAAACGCGCATCACCCCCGGACACTCCCCCGGCGGCTCCGGGCTGCTGCACCGAGTGAGTGGCATCGATGACCACCGGACAGCCTGTTTCTTTCATAATGGGTATGGAACGGAAATCGACCACCAGGTCGCGGTAACCGAAGAAACTGCCCCTCTCGGTCAGGATGACCTTGCTGTCACCGCCCTGGGCGACTTTCTTTACGGCCAGGGCCATGTCGGCCGGGGCCATGAACTGGCCTTTCTTGATGTTGACCGGCAGACCGCTGCGGCCGGCGGCTGACAGCAGGTCTGTCTGACGGCAAAGAAAAGCCGGGATCTGCAACACGGACAGGGCTTCCGCGGCCGCGGGCACCTGGCTCGCTTCGTGCACATCCGAAAGCACCGGCAGACCGGTTTCCCGGCGTATCCGCGCCAGGATCCTCAGGCCTTCCTGCAGGCCCGGCCCGCGAAAAGAACCGCTGGAGGAACGATTGGCCTTGTCAAAGGAAGCCTTGAAAATCAACGGCATTTCCAGGCGGCGACAGATATCACGCAGGGCCAGGGCTATTTCCATGGTCAGGCTTTCGTTTTCGATGACACAGGGACCGGCGATGACGAATAGGGAGGCGGCGGTCACCGCCTGTCCTTCAACCTCGAAAAAGGTCTGCATGGCCTGATTGTACCAGTATTCGGCGCAAAGTGCAAACAGATCCTTCGCGCTGAAACAGGCCGCAGATCAGGGTTGAAGCCGTTTCAGTCCTTGCTTTCCCTGTCCAGGGGGTCCGGCAGTGCCGCCAGGCCGGCGCTTCGCAGTCCCCGGTTCCAGGCCGGCCTTTCCCGGGCCAGCAAGTCCCGGTATTCCGATTTGACCTGCTCCATTTCCGCGGCCAGGACCCGCCCCTGTTCCACCTGGGAGTCAGTCGGCCGGCCGCCGTACCTGCTGACCACCGAGTAAAGGTCCATTATCCGTTCGCGCAGGCGGTCAGCCACGAAAAGCCCCTCACTCACCAGCATCCGGCCGTGAAATTCTTCCAGCCTTGAGCTGATCCGGGCAACCAGGGCGGGCAGGCGTCGTCCGCTTTTGCGCCCTGCCTCCCGGATTTCCTCGAGCTGCCGGCGCCAGGAAGCCAGGGTGTCGGCCATGGGGGTCAGCTCCTCCTGCAGGCGGTACATCTTCATGATCAGTTCATTCCTTACCAGGCGGTCTTGCGGAGAGTGATCAACCAGGGGATCGTGTTTCAGTTCAAGACTCCCGTAATAAACCTGCTGTCCCCTGGTCAGTCTCAGGCGGTAAATCCCGGCCGGAACCTGGGGGCCCTCGGCCAGAAAACGAGGGAAGCCCCGGGAGGATGCAATTTTGGGCGCCGGGTAGCGCATCGACCAGGAAACCCTGTTCAGGCCGGCGTTCTTGCTGGTCGGCAAAGACTGAATAACCAGGCCGGCTTCATCCAGCACCTCGAGTTTCAAGTCGCCGAAAATGTGCCTCTTTTTCAGGTAATAAGTGATCTGCGCCTGGCGGGAAGGGTTGACCCCCAGGAATTCAGCATCCCCGGGGAAATCCTGGGGAGCGAAGGGAATGCTTATAACGGCCGGCCGCGAAGGCAGCAGGGCCGCTTCGCTGTTCAACACCTCCGAATCCAGGGCCCGCAGGGGGCTGAGGTCGTCGATGATGTAAACACCCAGCCCATGAGTGCCGATGATCAGGTCATGTTCCCGCGGGTGGACTGCCAGGTCAAAGACCGGAACCGGGGGCAGGACCTGGTCCAGGTGCAGCCAGGAAGCACCGTCGTCAAGCGAAAGGAAAAGCCCGGCCTCGGTGCCCAGGTAAAGCATGCCCCGGCGTTGCGGGTCCTCCCTGATCACGTGGGCGTATCCCCTCAGGTCGTCGGAAAACAGCGACTGCCAGCTGGCCCCGTAGTCATGACTGCGGTAAAGGTAAGTTTTCATGTCACCGTGGCGATGACCGTCGAAAACCGCGTAAACGGTTCCCGGGGAAAAGCGGCCAGCCTCGATGCCCGAACACCAGGTAAAGGGCGGCAGGCCGGGAATCGAAGCGGTCAGGTTGCGCCAGCTGCGGCCGCCGTCACGGGTCAGCTGCAGGTTGCCGTCATCGGTGCCGACCCAGATCAGGTTTTCATCAAGAGGAGAAGGCGCTATGCTGACTATGGTGCAGTGGTTTTCAGCGGAAGTGTTTTCCCGGCTCAGTCCGCCGGACTCGGCCTGCCTCTGCCTGGCCGGATCATTCCTGGTCAGATCGGGGGAAATCCTTTGCCAGGAATCACCCCGGTCTGCGGACCGGAAAAGGTACTGGGCGCCGAAATAGAGCAGTTCGGGTGAAACCGGGCCGAGAGCCACGGCCGCATCCCAGTTGAAACGCAGGGGGGCTTCTCCCGGCCCGGCATAGGGCCTGATATCCTTGGTTTCCAGGGTGCGGCGGTTGAATCTCTGCAGGCGGCCGCCCTGCCAGGAGTAGTAAATGATATCCGGCTCTTCCGGGTGAGGCAGGACGTAAAAACCATCCCCGGCACCGATGTTGCGCCAGTCGCGGTTGCGCACACCGGGGCCCGGGGCGGATGAAGGCCCGTACCAGGAGCCGTTGTCCTGCAGGCCGCCGTAAACGTTGTAGGGATATTCAAAGTCATAGGCGACATGATAGAACTGTGACAGGGGCAGGTTGGCGAAATGCCTGAAAGTGGCGCCTCCGTCCCAGGATTCGTAAACTCCGCCGTCGGTCCCGAGCAGGACCCGGTCGGGCCTTTGCGGATCAACCCAGATGGGATGGATGTCCGGGTGAACGGTCAGGCCGCCGCCGGAAATCATGGGTGAATGAAAAGTACGGCCGCCGTCCCGGCTGATAGAAAAATACAGTCCGCCCATGTAAATGCGGTTGTGATCGCGAGGATCGACCGTAAATCGTGAAAAGTAAAAAGGCCGGGCGGTCACTGCGGTGCTGGAATTCTGCAACTGCCAGTTTTCGCCGCGGTCATCGGAACTGTAAAAACCGCTTTTTTCCGCTTCGACATTGGCGTAAATCCTGGTCTTGCGCGACGGAGCCGCGGCCAGCGAAATCCGGCCCAGGTTTCCGGCCGGCAGACCCTTTTCCAGGCGGCTCCAGTCCCGGCCCCCGTTCAGACTGCGGTACAAACCGGAACCCGGCCCGCCGGAGACAAAGAAATCCGGGCTCCGTCGGAACTGCCACATGGCGGCGTAAAGGATTTCCGGTTCCTGGCGGTCAATTTCCAGGTCAGCGCAGCCGGTATCCTCATCGACGTAGAGTATCCTCTCCCAGCCGGCTCCGCCGTCCTCGGTGCGATAAACACCGCGTTCCCCGCCGCTGTTCCACAAGCGGCCAAGCGCGGCCACGTAGACCGTGTCTGGTTTCTGCGGATGAATGACTATGCGCGCTATGCGCTCTGATTCGGCCAGCCCCTTGAACTGCCAACTGCGGCCGCCGTCCTCGGACAGGTAAACCCCGCCGCCCAGAGACACACTGTTGCGCACCTTGCTTTCGCCGGTACCGGCCCAGATTCTGTCGGGCCGGGCGGGATCCAGGGCCAGGGCGCCGATTGACATGCTTTTCCCGTTGAAAACCTGCTTGAATGTGACCCCGCCGTTTTCAGTCTTCCAGATGCCGCCGGCAGCGGTGCCGATGTAGATCACACGGGTATCCCAGGGATGGCAGACGATATCGCTGACCCGGCCGGACATGGCCGCCGGTCCTACCTGGCGGGCGGTCAGCAGTCCAAGCTGGGCGGGTTCAAGCCTGGTTTCCGCGCCGGCCCCGGGCGCCGGGCATAACAGGGAGCAAAACAGCAGAATAAAAAGCGGCAATGATTTCACCTTTCAGCTCCAGCCGGTTTTATGGATTCTGCTCATTCATGCTGAACAGGGAGTTATCAAGGGGTACGTTGAGCTTGATTTCATCCAGCATTATACTGAGCATGGGCTGGCCGTTGACCCGGTTTTCTATGGAAAAAGGCACCATCAGCCCGTCAACTTCCTTGTAATCAGCCAGGATGGTTTCGGCCAGTGTTTCCTTGCCGTCGGACTTGAAAGTAACGGCCATCTTCACAGTGATACAACTCTCCTTTTCCAGGAAAAAATGCCAGGTTCGCTCATCACCGCGATCGAGCGCCAGCTTGTAAACCGGGGTGCCCTCAAAATCCTCCAGGCCCAGCAGGGTGACTTTGTAACCTTTCTTATCATAATCGATGAAGGGCGAGTCGAACTCGGCGCTGACGGCGAAATCCCTGGACTGCTCAGCCGGCATCGGCTGGGGGGTGGTCACGCCCATCGGCGGCATCAGCCACCAGGCCTGCTCACCGTCATATGCCTGGATCACGGTCATGCCCTGGAAGCTGATTTCCATTTTCATCAGGTTGGGCGACTTCTGCCACATTTTCAGGGGCATTTCCAGGTTCATCTGGGCCAGGTGCATTTTTCCTTCGGCCGCCATGCTTTTCAGGGCGCGTATTTTTTCCAGCCCGCCGCCGGATACGAAACCCCTGGCCAGTATCTCATCGACACTTTCGGCTCCCAGGCCGCAACAGACTACTCCAAGCACAAGCAGCAGTAAAACGGTTCTTTTCATGATTTTCTATCCTCCTTTTTTTTATTATATACGATTTATCATTACTATCGTTTTTTTCCGGTGAATCCCGGCTGCTTAAAACCGGAACTTTTGTTATAATCTTTTCGTTTAACGAGCGTGTATGGAAATTGAAGAGACAGTTAAAAGGTGTAAGAACGGTGACAAGGAGGCCTGGAATATGATCGTGCAATCTTATTCCCGCAAGGTTTACAACCTGGCGCTCAACTTCATCGCTGACCGCGATGAGGCCTTTGACATCACCCAGGAGATTTTCGAAAAACTCTACTTCAACCTGGCCAAATTCAAGGAGGACAGAAATTTCACCGCCTGGCTGCTGACCCTTTCCCGCAACCACTGCATCGACTACTGGCGGAAAAACAAGAAGCACAGGAATTACGATCAGATAGACGAACGCCTGGCCAATGAACAGGATTCTCCTGAAGACCTGGCGGTCCAGGCCTCGGAAAACGAGAGCCTGCGCCGCAAACTGCTTCAGCTGGAGCCGGAAATGCGTCTCTTCCTGATCATGCGCGACATCCAGGGCCAATCCTACGAAGAAATCGCGGAAAACTGCAAGGTGCCGCTGGGCACGGTCAAGTCCCGCATCAACCGCGCCCGCCTGAAACTGGCCGCCCTGGCGCATGTCGCTGGAGGAAAAAATGGAAAGGATTGACTGCCCGCGGTTTGAGGAATTGCTTTCGGACCTGCTGGAAAACACCCTGCCGGCCGATATCAACCAGTCCTGCCGGGATCACCTTCGTGATTGTCCGGCCTGCGCCGCCCTGAAGGAGAAAATGGAGGCCCTGATCAACCAGCTGGCCGAGATGGAGGAAGAAGTGCCCTTCTTCCTGAAAAACCGTCTTTATCATATCGCCGAACAGGCCGAAGAACACGAAGAAAGAAGCCTGCTGGACTTTTTCCGGGGGTCCCTGCCCAAGTGGGCCGCGGCCGCGGCCGGAACGGCCATCCTGTTCTTCAACCTGTTTTACTTCACCAACATTTACCCCGAGGCCAACCGCCGGGTGCATTCCCTGGTGGCCGGAGTCGAAAAGGTAATTGCCGAAACCGGCGGCCTGATCGAACGCCTCAGGGATTCCCGGGACATTCTGTTTTCCGGTGTTTTCGGAAAAAAAGCCGAAGGCAGCGGCAAAAACCAAGAAAAAAACGAGGTTGGCTACGTGCAATTCCTGGCGGCCAACCCAAAAGGAGGATACAATGGCTGAAAACCATGATCCACAAGTGCAGGGCCAGCCTGAAAAAAGCCCGGGCCTGGCCGCTTTTCTCTCGATCGTTCCGGGCTGCGGCGCTTTTTACAACGGCAACCTGATCAAGGGCATCACCTATATCCTGATCTTTGCCTCCCTGATCATCATGACCGACAACGCCCGCGGCGCCGACAACGTCGTCTTCGCCCTGATGATCGCCGGTTTTTACATCTTCCAGATCATCGACAGTTTCAACGAAGCCAAGACCTCCAGAACCAGAAAAACCCCCTTGCAAGGTGAAGACAAGATCAGGCCGGCTGAGGACATCCCGCTCTTTCCCTCGGTGATGATCCTGGTGCTCGGCATCGTCTTTCAACTGGCCAACCTCGACCTGATCACCTACCGCCAGATAACCCGCTTCTGGCCCCTGGTGCTGATTGCCATCGGCGTCAAGATAGTACTCGAACAACTGGCTGAAAAAAAAAGCAAGGAGGATCAAGATGAGCATCAGTAAAAACGATACCCTGTTCTGGGGCGTACTGGTATTGCTGCTCGGGGTGCTCTTCCTGCTCAAGAACCTGGGGTTGAACCTGAACATCTGGCATTTCCTGGGCAAATTCTGGCCCATGATCCTGATCTTTATCGGGGCCAAGAACATAATCATTCACTTGAGCAGAAAAAAATGAAAAAACGAGAATGGGTACTGGCCGCCCTGCTGATCGCATTCGGCCTGGTGTACCAGGCCGTGGAAAACAACGGTTGCTCGATCAGGACCGACCTGAACTTCGGCGATCGTTTCAGCCTGGCCAGCGAGGAGTTTTTCGATTTTGCCCAGCCGGAGCAATCTTTTTCCGGCCTGGAAAAGATCATCGTTGAAAACCCGGCCGGTGCGGTCAAAGTCAGCGCCGGCCCTGAAGACCAGGTCGGCCTGCGCCTGGTTTTCCGGGTGCATCACCCCGACCGCGGGCAAGCCGAGGAACTGGCCGCCGGGCTCTCGGCCGGAGTCACCCTGAACAACGGCCTGCTGACCGTAAAACCTGAATTCCAGGGAGAATTCCCATTGAACCGGATCCGCGTCCTGGTTGAGGCCGTGGTTCCGGCGACCGGCGCCGTGGAAATCTTCAATCGTCACGGCGAGGTCAGGATTGACTCGGTGAGCGGCCCCCTGAACGTGGACAACCGCCACGGCGCCACCAGCATAGAAAAATCCGCCTCCCAACTCAACCTGCGCCATGCCCACGGCAACCTGGTACTGCAGGAAATCATCGGGCCCATCAACGCCGACATCCAGCATTCCCGGGTCAGCGTAGTGGAAATCCAGTCCATGAAAAGCAGCGGCGGTTACAACGAATACCAGATCAGGAACTGTGCCGGGCTGACCTCGCTGGAAAACTCGTTCGGCCGGATCAGCATCGAAGACTGCCACTCGGTGGAGATCAATTCCAGGCACACCCCGGTCTTCCTGCGCAACATCGCCGCCGGGGTCAACCTCAAGGGATCCTATGCCAGGCTGAGCCTTGAGAACGTCAACGGCGACACCATCATCACCAGCCGGAATTCACCGATAAGCATCAACAACATCAGTTCCGACTACCTCCTGATCAAGAACGCCTACGACCGCGTTGAAGTCAACAGTTTTCGCGGCCACCAGGCCGATATCGACCTGCGCCACGGCCACCTGCTGTTTTCTTTCCTGGAAATGGGCGGCCGGCTGAACATCAACACCAGGCACAGCAATGTCAGCCTCAGCTACCCGGTCGGCCTGCGGCCGTCGATGAACCTGCGCGCCAGGCAGGGCAGAATAGTCAACCGTGGCGACGCCGAGCTGGAAATCCTGCAGGAGAAAACCGAAAGCACGGCCTTCAAGCAGGCCGGCCAGCCCGAGATCGTCATCAACAGCCTGTACGGCTCGATCACCCTGAAAAACGATCCATCCTGAAGCCACTGCATCAGCGGCCCGGCGATTGACAAGCCCGGGCCGCCGGCCTTATAATCGGCGCATGGAATTATTCGAACTTGAAAACATGTACAACTCCCTGCAAGGTCAGGCCGATGACCTGAGGGGGTTTCTTTGAACTCGACAATAAACAGCAACGCGTCAACGAAATCGACTCCCTGCTGAGCGCCCCCGGCGCCTGGGACAAGCCGCGGGCAACAGCCAAACTCCTCAAGGAAAAGAAGGGGCTCAGCGATTTCATCGCCACCGGCCGCAAAATGGATGAGCAGCTGGAAAACCTGGAACTGTATTTTTCCATGCTGGAGGAAGACCCGGGCCTGAAAGACGAATTGGAAAAAGAACTGCTGGCTTTCCAGGACTTCATCACCGAGCTGGAAATCCGCAATTACCTGGGCGGCGACAATGACGACGGCGATGCCTACATCGCCATCCACCCCGGGGCCGGCGGCACTGAAAGCCAGGACTGGGCCGAAATCCTGCTGCGCATGTACCTGCGCTTCGCGGAAAGAAACAACCTGAAAACCACCATCATTGAGCTGCTGCCCGGGGAAGAAGCCGGAATCAAGAGTGTCACCGTGCGCGTCGAGGGCCCCTACGCCTACGGCTTTCTCAAGACCGAAAGCGGCATCCACCGGCTGGTCAGAATTTCCCCGTTCGACAGCAACAAGCGCCGGCACACTTCCTTCGCCGCGGTATTCGTTTACCCGGAAGTCGATGAAGAAATAGAGATCGAAATCGATCCCAAGGACCTGCGCGTAGACACTTACCGCGCCTCGGGCAAGGGCGGCCAGCACGTCAACCGCACCGATTCAGCAGTCCGCCTGACTCACCTCCCGACCAACACCGTGGCCCAGTGCCAGAGTGAACGCTCCCAGCACCAGAACAAGGACCGGGCCATGCGCCTGCTGAAGTCCAAGCTTTACGACAAGAAACTGAAGGAACTGGAAAAAGAAAAGGAAATCAAGGAAAACGCCAAGAGCGATATCGCCTGGGGACACCAACTGCGCTCCTACGTTTTGCACCCCTACCAGGCCATCAAGGACCATCGCACCGATCTCGACCGCGGTGACGCCCAGCGGGTGCTGGACGGCGACATCCTGCCCTTCATCAGGGAAGCGCTCAAGCTGAAATAAACCCGGCCATCGAACCGGCGCTCAGGGCCGGTATATTTTCACTCCCAGGCTGCGACCCTCCGCTCCCAGGCCCATTTTTTTGAGGTTGAAGGCGGGCCGGACCCTGATTTCAAAAAACCCGGCTGAGCCCGGTTCGCCCTGAAGATCGAGCGGCATCACCGCCGGCTCTGAAAAATCCAGCCGGCGCCACAGGCGGCCGCGCCAGTAAAGGCTGACCTGCTGTCCGCCCGCGGGCAGGCTGTTGAATGGAGCTTCAGCCACCAGCTGCAGACCCGGGGCCCGGCCCCGGGAGTCGAACCGCAGGAAAAACCCTGCCGCCGCCCCGCTCCAGTTAAAGGCCCGGCCGGATTCATCCAGTTCCTGATACCAGAAGCCGTAATCGTAGGCCACGCCGGCCTGTCCGCTCAATTTGAGCGGGTGCAGGGCCGGCCAGGACAGAACCGCTCCCAGCAGGAACAGGACCAGGGCCAGTCCGCCCGCCAGCCTGGATTTCCAGGCGGGCGGCTGCAAGCCGGTCCGGGCCGAGGCGGCCAGCAGCAGCCAGAAAAAAACTGCGCCTTCGGGCAGCCAGAGCGGAGTACCGAACAAAAAAACGGCCATGACGGCCCCCAGGATCACTTTTTGACCAGTGCCGTCAACTGCGCCGAAAGCGCGGGCCAGGAAAAAGAGAAAGGCCAGCAGTCCCACCAGGCCCAGCTCGGCGGCGGCCAGCAGGTACTGGTTGAGCGGCAGGTCGAGCAGCGGCTCAGGCTCTTCCCGCTTGGCGTGTTTCAGTTGAAAGAAAAAGTTGCCCGCCCCCACTCCGGACAGGGGCCGGGCGCTGATCATGGCCGCACTGCTGCGGGCCATGGTGATGCGGCCGTTGCTGAAGTGATCCAGTGTATCAACCAGTTCGCCCCGGCTCATGCTCTGGCCGATCAGCCTGATGTTTCCCAGCAGGCGGTCACGCAGGGTGCCCCCGACCAGCAGGATCAGCAGGAGACCGGCGACGGCCAGCAGGATCTTATGCCGGGCGGAAAACCGGGAACTGAAAAACAGCCCGGCCGCGGCGACCAGGACGAAGAAAAAAGCCGTGCGTGAACCGGACAGGAAAACGCCGCCCAGGCTGACAAAGAGAAAAAACAGGTTTTCCCGCAGCCCGGACCGGCCGGGGCGGCTCGGTTGCCGTTCCGGCCAAAGCAGTTGGGAGGCATGGTACAGGAAGAGCACGCCGGCGCAGAAACCGAAACCGTTGAAGTCGGAAAAACCGCCGTTTATATGCCCGTGTTCCAGCACCCACCAGCTCTGGCTCAGGAAGCCGGGCCACAGAAATCGCTGCAGCAGCCCAAGCAGGCAGGACAACAGGAAACCGCGGCTGAGCGCCTGCCAGACGACAGCCTTTTTCAGGCCGGACTGCCGGAACAGAGCGGCGGCGTATGGAGCCGCGGCGGCCAGTAACAGGGTCAGTACCGGGAAGATAACGGCAAAGGAAAAACGGTCGCCGGCCGCGTTGACCGGGGTGTCGCGGAACAGGGCCAGGCGGGAAAGCCCGAAGTTTGACCAGCCGGCCAGGGTCAGCAGGGTGCCGCCGAACAGCAGGGCCAGGAAAAAAAGATAGGCCCGGCTCCAGGCGAATTCAAACGAGGGCGGATCTTTGCGGCTCAGTGCGCCCAGCACCAGGCCGCTGAGGTGGAATAACAGCGGCGCGCTGTAATTGAAGGGCAGATCAGCGCTCAGCAGGGCCGGCAACGAATTGACCAGGGGCGCCAGGAATGCGAAGAGCAGGAAAGCCCGCTCCGGGTGCAGACGCCAGCTGATAAATCCCAGCAGCAGGAAGGCCAGGGGAATCTGGTAAAAACCGAAATGCAGGGCTATGGTCAGCAGGCCTGCGGCCAGGGCCAGGGCCCAGACAGCCAGGAAAGCCCGGTCTCGGAACTGGGCGTTCATTGAACTCAGCTGAAAAACTCCCTGACCGCGCCGCAGACTTCAGCCACTTCGCCGGCTTCCAGGTGGGGATGCATCGGCAGGGAGAGCACCTCCGAGCAGAGGTTTTCAGTTACCGGCAGGGATCCGGGACGATAACCCAGGTAAGCCAGGGCCGGCTGCAGATGGCAGGGCAGGGGGTAATGAATGCCGCAGCCGATCCGGCGGGCGCCGAGAAAGGCGGCCAGTTCATCCCGCCTGGGAGTTCTGACCACGTAGAGGTGATAAACTTCCTTGCGGCCGGGCAGGGATTTGGGCAGCTGCAGGGGCAATCCGGCCAGGCCTTCATGGTAAAGAGCGGCGGCCCGGCGGCGTTTTTCATTCCACTCATCCAGCTTTTCCAGTTTCAGGCGCAGGACCACCGCCTGCAATTCATCGAGCCGGGCATTGTACCCGATTTCAGCATGGGTGTACTTGTCGGTCTGGCCGTGCAGGCGCAGGCGCTCCAGGCGGTCGGCCACCCGGTCATCGGCGGCCAGCATGATGCCGCCCTCACCCAGGGCGCTGAGGTTCTTGGAGAAGTAAAAACTGAAGGAAGCCGCCTGCCCGAAAGAACCGATGCGCCGGCCGGCGAACTCAGCTCCATGGGCCTGGGCGCAGTCTTCTATGACCGCCAGGCCGTACTCCGCGGCGATTTCCATGATCGCCCTCAGGTCGGCCGGCATGCCGTAAAGATGCACGGGCAGGATGGCCTTCACCGTGCCGCCGCCGGCCTTTTCCACCAGCCGGTCGCCGTCACGGCGGCATTCCTCGGACAGGTAACGCCTCAAAGCTTCCACCGACATGGTGCAGCTGTCTTCATCGACATCGAGCATGACCGGCTTGGCCCCGGCCAGGATAACGGCTTCGACCGTGGCGAAAAAGGTCATGGAAACTGTCAGGACCACGTCACCGGGACCGATGCCCAGGGCCCGCAGGGGCAGCAGGATGGCCGTGGTGCCGGAATCGCAGCCCACGGCCCGGTGAGCGCCGCAGTAAGCGGCGAATTCAGTTTCAAAGGCCTTCATGTTAGGTCCGAGCATCAGGCGCATTGAGGCCAGGACTTCCTCCCAGGCCGGGAAAAGCCTGTCCCTTATCTCCTGGTACTGGGCGTGAATGTCAACCAGCTTGATTTCTCTGTCCATTTATTTTCTCCTTTAGATCGGTTTGTTCGTTCAAACACCGGCTTCAGCCGGCATCAGTTTTTCAATGGCCGAGGTCACTTCCAGGGCGAAAGCGGCGCTGCTCAAGGGCGGACGGCCTGAAGCGACGGACTCGAAAAAATCCCGGACCAT
This sequence comes from uncultured Clostridia bacterium, assembly GCA_964457225.1. Lineage (GTDB taxonomy): Bacteria > Acidobacteriota > Aminicenantia > UBA2199 > UBA2199 > CAYWEM01. The sequence continues at coordinate 71,324 of CAYWEM010000008.1, read as the reverse complement.
CAGGAGCAGAGGTTCGGACGCGTCCAGCCGCGGGCTGATCACGTCGCCGACCCGGTAACTAAGCTGGTATTCACCGAAATCACCGGGTTCCATTTCTTCCACTTTCTTGTCGTAGATCTTGATCTTTTCCTCGGGCTCGCTGTCATTGTAAACCAGCATTTTTTCCCGGCCGACTATGATGGTTTCCCTGATCTTGCGCGGTGACAGCCAGGAAACCAGTCCCTCGACGGCTGTGCCGTCGCTGAATTCCAGGAACACGAAACCGACGTCGGGCAGGCGGCCGACGCTGGTTTTGAGAAAGGAACGACCGCCGGTCATCTTGGCCTGCGGCCCAAGCCAGTGCATGATCATGGACAGGTCATGGGGCAGCAGGTCCCAGAGAACGTTGACCGAACGCTGGTGTATGCCCAGGTTGATGCGCCGGAAAGAGATGTAGGCGATTTCCCCGATTTCACCGCGGTCGATCACCTGCTTGATCAGCCGTACCGGCGGGCTGTAAAGAAAAGTCAGGCCGCTCATCAGGGTCAGTTTCCGCTTTTCGGCCGTCTCCATCAGTTCCAGGGCGTCACGGGTGGAAGTGACGAAAGGCTTTTCCAGGTAAAGATGCCGGCCTGCCTGCAGCACCTTCTGGCCCAGGTTGAAATGACTCTCCGGCGGAGTAACCACGAAAACCGCTTCCAGCTTGGAATTACCGAGCATTTCATCGAGGCCGGAGGCGGCCCTGACGCCCGGGAAAAGCCGGCAGGCCGCCTGGACCGCGGCGGGATCCCGGTCATAAACGTACAAGCGCTCAACTTCAGGACAGCGCAACAGGTTGCGCACGATGTTCTTGCCCCAGTAACCGATTCCGACGACTCCAACTTCCATTATTTCTCCTTGGCTCTCAATATATCCGGGTAAAATCCCAGATAGAGCGGGCGGTTTTGAACAAGGTGAAAACATCAAGCCAGAAAGAACTCTCCAGCGCGTAATAGCAGTCCAGGAACAGGGAGGTATGCAGGGGCATCAGGCCCCGGCCAGAACTCTGCCACAGGCCGGTCAAGCCCTGGGGCGCCCGGTGGCGCAGGCCGGACCAGGCCGGGTATATCTCAATCTCGTAGGGCAGGGCCGGCCGCGGCCCGACCAGGGACATACTCCCGGTCAGCACGTTGAACAGTTGGGGCAGTTCGTCGATACTGGTTTTGCGCAACAGCAGGCCGACACTCGATGACTCCCGGCGCTGGCTCAATTTGCGCAGTCTGCGGGCCACGGGGCTGACCGTATCCGGCTGGAAAGGCGTTTGCTCCTCTTCGGCCAGCAGTTCCTTGATGAATTCCAAATGAACCGGGTCAACCTGCCCTGGTTTGCCGGAATAAACCAGGTCCATGGTCCGGTACTTGAACAGGTCGAAGGGTTTGCCGTTACGACCGATTCTAAGCTGGCGGAACAAAACCGGCCGGCCGAAACTGCTGAGCGCCAGCAGGTAGACCAGCGGATGCAGGACAAGCAGCAGGGGCAGGAGCAGCACCGAAGCCAGGATGTCCAGCAATCTCTTGCAGAACCGCCGATAGACGGCCCGGCGTCCGGGATTCAGTTCCAGGGCCGGGATATCGCCCAGGTGCAGCAGGAAAAACCCGCCCTGCAATTCCTGGTTGTAGGGATTGAAAACGAAAACCCTGTTTTTCGTGCCGGCCAGTTCACTTCGCAAAGCCTGCAAGCGCTCCAGGTAATCAGACCACATGGCGGCCCGGGTGGCTGTTTCCCGGCCGGGGGTATAGGAAACGAAAACAAAGCCCGGGCCGCGGCCGGTGATTTCCCGGGAATCGGAAACGGCCGCAGCTTTCGGCAGGCGTGGCCCCCAGCGCTCGTTGAAAACAGCCTGATCGCGTTCACCCAGCAGGGTCCAGGCCGGAAGCCGGCGCAGTAACAGCCCGGCCAGGAAGGCCCTGGGCAGAAAGGCGTAAAACAGGCCGAAAGCCGGGATCATCAACAGGTGCAGCAGGCGCGAAGCCAGGGCCCATTCGGCCTTGAGCAGGAACAACCAGGCGGCCCCGAACACTATCAACACGACCAGGTTCGCCGAAAACAACCTGGCCAGGCTGCGCTGGCGTTCAAGGTATACTTCCAGCCGATAAAGCCGGTAATACCAGAAAACCAGGGCGAATATCAGGAAAAGGCTGGATGCAGTCAGCGGCAGAGGAGGGCGATTCAGCAGCAGGGCCAGGAGCAGGTAAGAAACCCCGAAAAACAGGGCGTCGCAGAAAAAGAGTATCAGGCTAACAACCGCCATCAGCCTTGATTTTGCGGATAACGCGGGCCGGATTGCCGGCTGCGATGGCCCCGGGCGGCACATCGCGGGTTACCACGGCCCCGGCGCCGATGATCGCCCCGGCGCCGATGGTCAGGTTGCCCAGAACAGTGGCCCCGGAACCGATCGAGGCGCCCTTGCCGACCACGGTGGGCAGGCATTTCCAGTCGGCCTCGGTCTGCAGTTCCCCGCCGGGGGTGGTGGCCCGGGGATAATTGTCGTTGATGAACGTCACGCCGTGACCTATGAAAACTTCGTCTTCAATGGTCACCCCTTCGCAGATAAAAGTATGCGAGGATATCTTGCAGCGCCGGCCGATCCTTGCTCCTTTCTGAATCTCGACGAAGGTTCCGATCTTGGTTTCATCACCTATACTGCAGCCGTAAAGGTTGACGAAAGCGAAATAACGCACTCCCTGGCCCAGTTCCACGTTGTCAATGCGGATTGTTCCTTCTGATACGGAAATCTTCTGCATTTTTTTCCTTGCCGGGTCATAAAACCCGAAAATATGAAACTTGATTATATATTCTTTTTATTTCCGGGGCAATCCGGCCGGGAAAGCAGGAAAGCAGGGCGGCTGTTGCCGAACAACTGCCAGGCGGCCTTGAGCAGCAGGATCAGGGCAACCGAGATCCTGGCGGCGAGCCGTTTGCCGGGACCGTCTATGTAGCGGTTGATGAGCCGCCAGCGGCAGGCGATCTGGCGCAGGCGGAAAGCCGTTGAAGCGCTCAGGTTGTCGCGATGGACCCGGTACTGGGCCACCGGGACATCCAGGCGGGAAAAACCGGCGGCCAGCGAGATCTTCAGGATCAGGTCCAGGTCGTATTCACAAGGCAGGCCGGCATCGTAATTGCCGGTCTGCAGGGCGATGCGGCGATCCATCAGCACCGTGCTGTGCTTGAGCGGGCCCACCGGGCTGAGCAGTCCGGCGCGGACCAGGTCGGCGGCGCTGTCGATAGCAGGAAAGACCTGGCGTCCCAGCACTTCGCCTGAGGCGGATATGATTTCCAGGTCGCCGTAAACCAGGCCGCAACCCCGTCCGGTTATCTCGGCCAGCCTGAGGCCGAGACTGCCCGGAGTCAGGCGGTCATCGTGGTCAAGCACGGCCAGGTACCTGCCGCGGGCCATTTCCAGCCCGGCCCGCAGGGCCCGGGCCGGCCCCCGGTGCTCCTGAGCCCGGTAAACCAGCCGGGGGTCATCGATGTCGGCCAGCTGTCCGGCCAGCGACGGCTGCGAACCGTCGTCGAGCACCAGCACTTCCAGGTCCGGCAGGTCCTGCTCCAGCGCACTCAGCACCGCCTGGCGCAAAAAATGCGGGGGGGTGTTGAAGGCGGTTATCAGCACCGTGACCTGCGGCCGGCCCGAGCCCAGGTCAGCCTGCTGCTCAGGCGCCAAGGATCCTCCTCAAGGCGGCACAGACGTAGTCCAGTTCAGTCTCGCTCAAACCGGGGTAAATCGGCAGGGAAAAGGTCCCCCGCCAGATTCTTTCAGCATTGGGAAAATCCTCGGGCCGCAGACCGTAGCGCTCGCGGTAGTAAGTCATGCGGTGCAGGGGCTTGTAATGCACCGAGGTGCCGATACCGGCGGCGGTCATTTCCCGGAGGCAGTGGTCACGGCTGACCGGGGCTTCATCATTCAGGACCACCGGAAACAGGTGCCAGGCATGCTCTTCCGGGGCGACTTCCAGCCGGGGCAGATCCAGGCCCCTGACGCCGGCCAGGGCCCGCAGGTAGTAACGGGCGCATTGCTCGCGCTCAAACCTCATCTCGGCGGCCCGTTCCAGTTGGGCCAGGCCCACCGCGGCGTTAAGATCGGAAAGATTGTACTTGAAACCAGGGGCCACCACGTCGTATTCCCAGCCGCTGCCGCCGTCGGTATAGCGGTTCCAGACATCGCGGTCGATTCCGTGCAGGCGCATCAGGCTGCAGCGGCGGTATAAATCATGGTCATCGGTGACCAGCATGCCTCCCTCTCCGCTGGTGATGGTCTTGTTGGCGTAAAAACTGAAGCAGGCCGCCCGGCCGAAAGTTCCCACCCGGCGCCCCTGCCGGCCGGCCGGAAAGGCATGGGCCGCGTCTTCAATCAGGGTCAGGCCGTGCCGCAGGCAGAGATCGAGCAGGCCGCGGCCCGGCGGATCGGTCATGGCCGCGGCCTGGCCGCCGTAATGCACCACCATCAGGGTCTTGACATCAGGATGCACGGCCAGGGCCCGTTCAAGCGTTTCCGGGGTCAGCAGGGCGGTGCCGTAATCGACGTCCAGGAAAACCGGGTCGGCTCCCAGGTACCTGACCACTTCGGCCGAAGCGGTGAAGGTCATGGTGGGCACGAAAACCTTGTCCCCGGGACCGAGGCCGCAGGCTTCCAGGGCCAGGTGCAGGGCGGCGGTGCCCGAGTTGACCAGGCAGGCGTGACTGACTCCGACGACCGAGGCGAACTCCCTTTCCAGGGCGTGGGCCTTGCCGGCCGTGGTCAGCCAGCCCCCGTCCAGTACTTCGCCGAGGTATTTCAACTCGTTGCCCCGGGGGCTGAACCTGAAGAACGGTATTTTCATGCCCGCTTCACCTTCTCCCTCTGATGCTGAATGCCCAAAAAAGAAGTATAGCCCAACCGCAAGCCGCTGTCAAAACGAGGCCCGGGTTTTCAAAGGGGTTTCGGCAAAAGCAGATTGCGGCGGAGGGCCAGGATCAGCAGCAGGGTCAGGCTGATGTCGGCTGTCATCCGGGTGGCCAGGGCCCCGCCCGTACCGGCCAGGATTACCGCGGCCACGGTCAGCAGGAAATAGCCCAGGGTCCAGGCCAGGTTCAACTGGAAGCGCAGTTTCTGGAAGCCGGTGGCGCTCAGCACGGTACCCAGCAGGTAGGATAGCGCCCGGAAAGGCAGTACCAGCGCCAGCAGGCGCAGCATCGCCACCGCTTCGGCCGCGGCTTCGGGCCGGAACAGGGCAATCACCAGGGGAGCCGCCAGCAGGGTGAGCAGGGTGAACAGCAGGCCTCCGGCCAGGGAGTAAACCAGGGCGATCCGCTGGAAACGATTCATGCCGATTTCTTCCCGGCCGGCATGGAGCCGGGCCACAAAAGGAGTCAGTGAGTGGGCGGCCACTTCGAAGAGGAGTGACAGGGCCAGGTAAATCCGGATGACCAGGAAATAGGCTCCGAGGCTTTCCAGGGAAATGAAAGCCGAGAGCAGGGGGATGTCGGCCATGCGGGCGATGAATTCCAGGATCATGTTCAGGCTGAAATACGAGAAAATCCGCCAGTTTCCCGGACGAGCCGGGGCCGGTTTGAAGAATCCCCGGCCCTGGCCCGGCAGGAGCAGGACCCGGCCGGCCAGGCCGAGCAGAAACACCCCGGCTCTCAACCAGAAAAGTTTTTCCAGCGAGAGCCCCGGCAGGCCGGAAAAAAGGACGGCGGCCAGGATCAGCAGTTGAAGCACCTGCACCAGGGCCTCGGAGCGCACCCGCTCCAATCCCAGCAGGAAGCCGTGCAGGTTCATTTCCAGGCCCCACAAAAAACCCGAGAAAAGACTCAGCAGGAAAAGCCCGGCCGAAAGCCGGGGAAAAAAAGCCAGGCCCAGGGGCAGTAAAAGCAGGGAAAACAGGGCCCCGGCCATGCTTGAGCCTCTCAGGATGACCCAGGCTCCCGCCTGCAGGCGATCATCCTCGCGCGAAGCGGCGATTTCCCGGCTGAAATACAGGCCTCCGCCCAGGGAGCCCAGCACGCTGAACAACTGCATGAAGAAGAAGGCCATGCCGTAAGTGCCGAGCTCGGCGGCCGGCAGGAAGCGGGAAACGTAAAAGATGACCAGCAGGTTGGCCCCGGTGGAACAGGCCCGGCCGACCAGGGAGTAAAAAGCGTTGTTGAACAGGCGCCTGATCATGGCAGGGGCGGCCCGTCCAGCACGGTCCTGACGGCATCACCGAAGTTATCCCGGTATTGCTCCAGGGTGAAACGGGCCAGGAATTCCTTCCGGCCCCGGCGGCCCATGGCCGCCCGGCGCTCCTGGTCGGCGGCCAGTTCCAGTATGGCCGCGGCCAGGGCCGGGCCGTCTCCGGTCGGAAATAGCAGGCCGCTCTCTCCCGGGGCCATGATCCAGGGAATTGATCCGGTATCCGAGGCTATCGCCGGCAGGCCGGCGGCCATGGCCTCGACCAGGGCGCCGCCGAAGGATTCGCGGAGCGAGGGAAAAACGAAGACATCGGCCCGGCGGAATTCAGCCAGTTTATCCCCGTTCTCCAGGTAACCCAGCCATTTTACCCGGTCGGCCAGTTTGCGCCCGGCTACTTCCTTTTCAAAGCGCCGCCGGTCGGCCCGGCTCAGGAATTCCCCCATCAGCGAAACCTCGAAAGAACAGCCGGCGGCCAGGACTTTTTCCAGGGCTTCCAGCAGAACGAACAGGCCTTTCAGGACGGCCAGGTGCCCGGCAAACAGCAGGCGCAGGGGTTCAGCCCGCCGGCCGGCCCGCTCCCGGACCCAGGCCTCGACCTGCTCGGCGCTGAAACGATTTTCGTAACCATTGGGCAGGTACAGCACCCGCTCCAGCGGAATCAGCCGCTCGTTACCCTCGTAAAGTTTCGGCGATAGCATGCCCACCCATTTTTTGTCAAACAACAGGCGTAAGAGACTGCGCCGCCAGCGGGAATCAGCCGGCAAAGGATCGTTCAGAATGATCATGATCCGGGCGGCCCGCCGCCTGAGCAGAAAGAGAATAATCGCATCCCGGACCAGGCTCCAGCCCCCGACGGTCATGGAAAAAAAGGCCAGATCATAGCCCATTCCGGAACGGGCTATCCGGCGAAAAAGGGCCAGGGATCGGAAGACCTTGGCCCAGGAAAAGCGGGCCAGGTTTTTCAGGTCGGAAGTCATGCTGATGGGCACCAGGGTTTTCTCCGGTTCCAGTCCGGGCAATTCCAGGTTCCATTGGACTTCGCCCATCAGGGAAGCCCCGTGCCTGGGCGGAGGCTGGTGCAGGACGTACAGGAAACGAAGCTTGCCGGCGGCAGGAGAAGTCAAGTTTTCCCTCCTGCCTGAACTTTCCGGCAAAACACAACTGGTTTTTTCATCGCCTTATTCTATCACACCAGAAAACCCCGATGTCGGGCTGTTTTCCCAATCCGGGTCGCAATAAAAGGCTTTCGGCCCCGACTCGGTGGAAATGCTCTCAGGGTGACGTTTTCCGGAATTGATTCTTGACTTTTCCAGCCCTGATTCCTATCATTTAGCAGTGATATACACGAAATTCATTGCTGTACCGGGGCGAAGCCGATTCCCGGCAGCCGGGCCGGCATCGAAGCAGGGGGCTGAAACCTCCTCCACCCAGGTCAAGGCAAGCAGATAACGAACATGGAGCAGAACTTCAAGGCCCTGGACCAGGCGGAAACCGCCTCCTTTTTAAACGCCGTGGCTACTGCTTTTCATACCGCAGCCGCCGATTTCGGCGCAACGGAAGAAAGAAAATTCATGGTGGCCGGCCATTGCTTCAGGGTGCTGATGGCCGGTCAGGGCCTGCGACATGAACTTTGCCTGGCGCTTGAACACCTGGAAAGCAAGGACCCGGAAATAAACCCTGAATTGACCATTTGCGCCTGGGACAGCGCATCGACCGGAGTCAGCCTGCCGCCCTGCCCCTGGCCCCTGGATCAGCTGGATCCCGCCGGGCATATCCGCGGGCTTGATCCTGAAGGCCCCCAGGTCGCGCTTCAGGTTGAAATAGGCGGTCTGAGCGTTTACGATCCGGCGCGAAAACTGGCTTTTTTCAGGATTGCCGATGGACAGGCTTTTCCGGCCCGGGAATGGGCTTCACCTCTGAAATCGATATTGCACTGGTGGTTGCGCGAAAAAGGCCTGTTCATGATCCATTGCGCGGCTGTCGGCACGGAAAACGGCGCCGCCCTGCTGGTCGGCCACAGCGGCAGTGGAAAATCAACCACCAGCCTGGCCTGCCTGCACGGCGGACTGCAGTTTATAACCGATGATCGCTGCCTGATTGCCCTCAAACCGGAACCAAGCGCTTTCTGTATTTACAACGCGGCCAAACTCTGGCCCGAGCAGATGAAACGATTCCCACGACTGCTCAAGGCGGTTTACAACCAGGCCGGGCCTGAAGACAAGTCACTGCTTTTCGTACAGCGCTTCGCTCCAGGTCAACTGGCCCGGGAACTGCCCATCAGGGTGGTTTTGCTGTGTTCAATCGCCGACCGGGAAGAAAGCTCCCTCTCCGCGGTCAGTTCCATCAGGGTGCTGCGCGATCTGATGCCCAGCACTTTTATCTACCAGCCGGGCGCAAAAAGCACTGAACTGCAGGCCATGGCTGAACTGCTTCGCCTGGCGCCCTGCCGGCGCATCAACCTGGGACGCAACCTGGAGGGCATTCCGGGCCTGATCAGCGAAGCCGTTTCAGCGGGTGAAGCCCGGCCGGCTTTACGAACATGAGAGTTCCTTGGGAGATTAAAACGGAGCTGAGAGCCTGAAATGTCTATAAAAATCAGCGCGGTCATCTGCACCTGCAATCGCGCCGCCTGCTTGCCGCAGGCCTTGGAAAGCCTGACCCGGCAGACCCTGTCCCCGTCTGAATACGAAATCCTGGTCATCGACAACTGCTCCACAGACGAAACAGCGGATGTGCTGAGGAAATTCGTTTCCAAAGCCGAAGGATTCAAGCTCAAAATCGCCGGAACGGAGGAACCCGGAGTTTCCCGGGCCCGCAACCTGGCCGTGAAGTTGAGCGAGGGGGAGATCATCGCTTTCCTGGATGACGATGGCTTGGCCTCGCCGCAGTGGCTGAGCACCCTGCTGGAAACTTATGCTTCGTTCCCGGATGCCTGGGCGGTGGGCGGCCGCGTACTGCCGCTCTGGGAAGCTGAACGGCCTGATTGGCTCAGCGATGATCTTCTGCATCATTTGTCCCTGCTCGACCTGGGGGACAAGACCCGGCCGCTGACCAGGGGCGAGGAGCTCATAGGAGTCAACTGTTCTTTCAGGCGTTGCGTGTTTACCCGGCTGGGGCTCTTCCGCACCGATTTGGGGCGTTTTCCAGGCCTTTTACTGGGCAGTGAAGAGACGGAAATCCAGCAGCGTATCCGGGAACACGGCAAACCCCTGTACTATTCAGCTCAGGCCCTGGTTCATCATCGGGTCATGCCCGAGCGCCTGCATACTTCGTATTTTATCGACCTGGCCCGGGGCAAGGGCCGCACCCGGGCCCGCCTGATGCTGACTGATCCCGCCAAGAAAAATAAAATAAAATGGCGGCTGTTTCGAGCCCTGCTGGAATTGCCATGGCAATGGCTGCAGTCGGTTTCCAGGCCGGGCGACAAGCGCCGGCGACTGTACTGGCGGCGTAAAAGAGCTTACTGGTTTTCTTTTCTGAGCGAAGTGCTGAAAACAGGGACAGCCGGGAATCATGGCCGGCCGGCAAAAACACCGGAGAACCAATCGAAGGGGTAAGCCTGATGAATGCCACAGCCTTGACAGACACCGGCGTGCCAAACTATTCTTGACTTGATGGCAAACACATTCGCCGTTCAAAAAATTTCAACCCGGCGGGCTGACTTCCAGAACACACTTTCCCGGAGTCGGGAGAATCGATTTTTCCCGCCGGCGGGAATCCTGGAGAACCGAAATGGACATGCCTGATTTCCTGCTTATCGGAGTCGCCAAGTCAGGCACCACTTCAGTGCATCATTATCTGAAACAGCATCCGCAAATCGCCATGTGCCGGATCAAAGAGCCCAATTTCTTCGCCATGGGAGAACATGAGCAGGAGCCGCGCTGCAGCCCGGGCGACCGGCCCTGGCGGGCGAAAACCCTGGCCGAATACCAGGCCCTGTTCGCCGAACTGCCAGCCGCCAAGCTGCGAGGTGAATCATCCCCATCCAGCTTTGAAGAGCGGGCCCGCATTCGAATCAAGCACTACCTGCCGGACGCCAGGTTCATCTGCATTCTGCGCCAGCCCGTGGAAAGGGAATACTCTGAATTCGCCCACAGGCAGAGGCTGGGAATGGAAATGAGCCGGGATTTCCTCCGGGATTATCTCGCCCGGAATCAAAGCCCGGCCGGATGGTACCTGTATCGACTGCGGGATTGGCTGCAGCATTTTCAAAAACAGCAAATCCACATCTGCCTGTTTGAAGATCTTTTAGCCGATCCGGCCCGCTTCATGGCGGAGATTTACGCCTTCCTGGAAGTGGATGATTCTTTCAGACCGGATCAGTTCAAAAACTTCAACCGCGGTCTGGCTGTCCGTAGCATGCTTTTTAACAAGGCTTTTGTCGATTTTTTAACCCGGACGAGGAATATCAGGTTCCTGATGCCCAAGCCGGCCCGCCGGGCAATAAAAAAGTTCGTCATGAAAAAAAACCATACCCGGCTTCCGCCCCTGGACCCGGCGATTCGAGTTGAACTGACCAAACCCCAGCGAGAAGACATTCTGCGGCTTCAGGACCTGATAGGCCGGGATTTGAGCCGTTGGCTGGCAGATTGATCAGCCATGACGGAAACCATGTTAAGCGCCGGCGTCACCCTGGGCGAAGCGCTTGTCCTGGACAGCCGCCGACTGCTCCCCGCCGCATGGAGCCCGGAGGGACCTCCGCTCAATCTGCGGATCTTCAACCCGGCCCTGGTTCTTTTTCAGCAGAATCTGATAATGACCTACCGGGTGGATTTCGGCCGGGGAGCAAGTGCCGCCCGGCGCATGGCTGTTTGCCGGCTGGATGAACAGCTCAGGATTGTGCCCTCTTCGGTGCTGCCCCTGTCCGACCAGGTTGAGGGCGCCGGCCCACGGCATTACGATCCCCGCTTCCTGATCTTCGGTCAGCGTCTTTTCGTTCATTTCAACAACAACTACCAGACCAGGCCCAACCAGATATACCTGGTCGAGCTCGATGCGGATAAACTGACGGCGAAATCAGCGGCCCGGCCCCTGCGGCTCCAGGGCGCACGCCAGGAGATTGAAAAGAACTGGATGCTTTTTGAACACGAAGGAGAACTGCTGGCGGTTTACCGCATCGCGCCCCATACCATTCTGCGCCTGGACCTGGACGGAGACCGGGAAGTCATATGCCGGGAAGCATATCGCCGGGAATGGAACGTTGCCGCCTATGCCGATCTTTTCGGCATCCCCTGCGGCGGCACGCCCCCGGCCAGGCATGACCGGTTCTACATCTCGTTTTTCCACTCCAGCCGGCCGGCCAGCCGCTGGCACCGCTTACTGCGTTACTGGCCGCTTGGGCCGAACCGCAGGCTGCCCCGTTACCTGGCCGGGATTGAAAGGCGCCTGCGCCGCCCTTTGGCTCAGCGGAATTATTACGCCGGTTTTTACGCTTTTGAGGCCGTTCCCCCTTTCCGCCCGGTCATGATCAGCCCCGAGCCGGTTCTGCGGCCGGAAAACGAAGCTACCAGAAAACTGAAACCGCAAATCCACCCCCTGGAGAAAAACGTGGTTTACCCCGGCGGAGCTGTACTCCAGGCGGACGGGAGCTGGCTGGTTTCTTACGGCCGCCACGATGAATGCTGCTGCCTGCGCCATATCCGCCTGGAGTTTAAATAGATGAAAGCCCCCCTGGTCAGCGTTGTCATTCCGGCTTTCAATGCCGGGCAGTTCCTGGCTGAGGCCCTGGCCAGCATCCGCCGCCAGCACTTCAGCCGACTGGAAATTCTGGTTGTTGACGATGGTTCAAAAGACAACACCTCGGAAATTGCGAGCAAATCCGATTCCGAATTGCGCTACTTTTTCCAGAAGAATGCCGGACCGGCGGCCGCGCGCAACCGCGGCATCAGGGAAGCCCGGGGGGAAATGCTGGCCTTTCTGGACGCGGACGACCTCTGGCCGGAGTCATCTCTTGAACTTCGGCTCAGGTCCCTGGCATCAGATCCCGGCCTCAGCGGGGTTATCGGCAAAGTGCAGGGTTTCTGTTGCAACCCCCAGGACGGAAAAACCGATCAGCCCTGGTTCTCCGAGCCATGGTCCCTGCCCATGCTGGTGGGCGGCACGCTTTATCACCGCCGGGTTTTCGAGCTCATCGGTTTTTTCAACGAGTCCCTGCCCCAGGGAGAGGACCTGGACTGGTACCTGCGACTGCGTGAAAGCGGCCTGGCCGTCAGGTACCTGGAGGAAGTCACCCTGTACTATCGACTGCACCAGGCCGGCCTGACCAGGGACAAAGCCGCGGTTCAGCAGGGCCTGGCCCGGGCTCTCAAACTCTCGCTCGAGCGCAGGCGGGACCTGAAAAAGGGAGGAAATTCCGGATGAATCAACTCAACAGGAAAACCAGCGTCATCATCCCGGTTTTCAACGGAGAAAAATACCTGGCCGAAGCGATCAACAGTGTACTCAATCAAACCAGGCCGGCCGATGAAATCCTGGTCATCGATGACGGATCCACCGACCGCAGCGGGGAAATCGCCGGCAGGTTCCAGCCCGGCATAAGCCGGGTGCGGCAGGAAAACCAGGGACCGGCCGCGGCCCGCAACAAGGGTGTCGAGCTGGCCTCCGGAGATGTGCTGGCCTTTCTCGATGCCGACGACATCTGGCATGCGGAAAAACTGGCCCGCCAACTGGACCTGCTGGCCGACCTGGCCGAAGCCGTTGTGCTCTGTCATTTCGCCCCGCTGCTGGCTCCGGGAACAGATTGGCCCCCGGCCTTCAAGCGCGAATACTACCAGGCCAACCCGGTCTGCGTCCTGCCCAGCGGCCTGCTGCTTACCAGGCGGGCCTGGCTGAGCATCGGCCCTTTCAACCCGATTTTCCGCACCGGAGAAGATGCGGAATGGTTTTTCCGGGCCCGCGCCCGGGGGACGACGGAACTGGTTGCCCCGCAAGTACTGGTGCAGAAAAGATTTCACGACGCCAACCTGGGCCGGCAAGGCAGTCCCCGGGACCTGCTGCGCGGCCTGCGCGGCGTACTGAAAAGACCTGAAAAATGAAATAAAGGGCCGTTTTTGATCCGTTCTCAGGTTTACAAATGAATGTTCTTTTTGGTAGTATTAATGCCAAACAGGTATTTGATTATAAGAGCCCATGCTCTCTCAGGAGACAAAAATGTTTTATCGAATCAACAGTCCCCAGGTCAGCAGTGAGACGATTGACGGTGAAACCATCATCATCGATTTTGTCAGCGGTGCTTACTTCAGTACCGCCGGCATCGGCTCCTGCCTCTGGGAAAACCTGAAAGAAGGGGCCGGGGCGGAAGAAATAAGCACCGAACTCCGCCGGCGTTACCCGGAAGAAAAACAATGCCTGGAGCAGTTTAACTCCTTCCTTGAGCTGCTGCTCAGGGAAAACCTGATCAAAATCATTGATCAAACAGAAAAAACAGAGCTGAATCCGGAGTTGTCCTGGCCTGAAAACTATTCTCCGCCCGAATTGAACAAGTTCACCGATATGCAGGACCTGCTGTTGCTCGACCCGATTCATGACACGGATGAACAGGGCTGGCCGATACGCCGGGATAACTGAGAAGTGGCCAGACAGTCCCGGGGAACAATCAGCGTCATAGTCCCGGTCTACAACGGAGAAAAGTACCTGGCCGAAGCATTACGGAGCATCCTGGCGCAAACCCTGCCGGTCGCTGAAATTCTGGTCATTGACGATGGTTCCACGGACGCCGGAGCTGAAATCGCCGCCCGATTCGCTCCCCCGGTGCGCTGTATAAAACAGGAGAATTCCGGGGCCGCAGCCGCGCGCAACCTCGGTGTCAGCGAGGCCTCCGGAGACTACCTGGCCTTTCTGGATGCCGATGACACCTGGCTGCCCGACAAGCTGGAAAAACAAATGGACCTGCTGGCAAATGACAACCGCTACGACCTGGTTTTCGGCGCTGTCGAACAAATCAATGCCGCGGAACCGAACCAGCCGGATGAAGCGGAATGCCGGCATGAACGGGTTCTATTCAAAGGACTGCACGTCGGCACCATGCTGGTCAGTAAAGCCGTTTTCAGAAAAGTGGGCTTTTTCGCCGCCGGCCTGAAAGTCGGTGAATTCATTGACTGGTACGCCCGGGCCCGGGACATGGGCCTGAGCATCGGCCTGCTGGACCAGGTGGTCATGCGGCGGCGCATTCACGAAACCAACATGATGAAACAGGCCGAAGAAGTAGGCGCCCAGTACGCCCGCATTCTGCTCGAAAGCTTACGACGCAGAAGCAGATCCCCTGAGTTGGAGAACAAGAAGAATTGATACCCCTGAGCAGGAAATTCGCTGAAGTCCTTTTGAGAACCGGAGAAAAGCAGTTGATGCCGACCAGCCTGGTGCTGGCTCTCTGGAAATGCTATGGTTTCGCTTATCCGCTTCATGAAAAAATAAGAACCAGGGTCCGCTCTTCCGGGCTGAACCTGGCCGGTAGGGACAAATCAATCGAAACCAGCGCCGCCTTTTTTGAACGACACTTCAGTAATGATCTGCTGGTCTTCTGGAAAAAGCACGCTCCGGACAAACTTCACGGCGGATTCATCACCCATTTGGACCGCCGGGGCCGGGTTTACGACGACAGCCTGAAAACTTCAGCCATGCAGGCCCGGATGCTTTATGGTTTTTCCCTGGGCTTTCGGCTGGACAACGACCGGGAATGCCTGGAGCTGGCCGGGCAGGCCCTCGATTTCCTGATCGACCATTGCTGGGACCGGGAACACTCAGGCTGGCGCGAAAGCGTGGACCGCGAAGGCCGGGCATACTGCGCCGACAAGGACAGTTTCACCCAGGCCTACGTCCTGCTGGGACTGGCCGAATGCCATAAACACACCGGCGAGCCCAGGGCCCTGGACTACGCTTTACGGACCTTCGACCTGCTGGAGCATCAACTCCTGGACAGCCGCCACCAGGGATACTATGAGCGCTGTCAGCCCGACTGGCAGGTCAGTTCAAGCGACAAGACCATCTGCATTCACCTGGACGTGCTGATCGCCCTGATGACCCTGTTTGAATGCAGCGGCCTGGAACTGCACCTGCGGCGCGCCCGGGAACTGGGGCAAATGATCAGCTCCCGCTTCGTGCACCGGCCGGACGGCAGTCTGCTGGAAAGGTTTTCCCGCGACTGGCAATACCTGCCCTGGCCCACCCGGGATCAGCTTTTACTCGGCCATTGCTTCAAGGCCGCCTGGCTGCTGCTTGAACTGGACCGCCTGAGCGACAGCCGGGAACATTTCGAATTCGTGCGGCGACTGCTGGATTTCTGCCTGGAGAAAGGCTGGGACAAGCGCCATGGCGGCTACTACCATTCCCTTTTTCGCGGCGGCCGGCCGGCGGCCGGGAAGAAATCCTGGTGGCACCAGTGTGAAGGATTGCAGGCCCTGCTGAGCTTCTACATCCTCAGCGGTGAGCAGAAGTACTGGAATGAGTTCCAGCGGCTGACGGATTTCAGTTTCGCCCAATTCCACGACTCTGAATACGGTGAATGGGTCACTTCGCTTCACCGCGACTGCACGGTCTTGGACCCCAACAAGGGCGGAGACTGGAAAGCGGCCTATCACACCCTGCAGATGTGTTACTACGTCCAGGCTGGTTTAGTCTCCATGGAGAGAAAAAAGTGACCCGGCCGGCCAAGCCCGTACAAAAAGCGATAAAAAACATTTCCCTGTCCGCGCCTCCGCTTTACTTCATGCACATTCCCAAAACCGCGGGCAGTTCGCTGAGCTGGTTTTTGCGTTCACTTTACTTCCGGCGCCGGATTCTCATCCTGCGGGAATTCCGCCATCTTCCTCAAAACAGCTTGAGCGGGTTGCAGAGTTATACCTGCTACAGCTGCCACTTCGGACCCGGGTTTTTCAAGCTGGTAAGCCGGCCCGGGTTGCCGGTTATAACAATGCTGCGCCAGCCCATAGAACAAACCGTGTCAAAGTTTTACTACTTTCAGCAAATTCATCGCCAGGAACCGGAACGCCTGGCTCCCGATTACCGGCGGATCTGGGCCGGATACTGGCATGCCGGCCTGGCCGACCTGCTGGCCGATGAAAAACTGCTGGCGGAATACAGTGACGGACAATGCCGTGAACTGGGCAACGAACTTGACCTCCGGGCCTACCTGGCTGACGGGGAAATCGGCGCCCGGGGGGAAACCCTGCTGAAACCCTTACCAAGCAGTCTGACAGAACAGAACAAAAGCATCGGAGAAATCGCGGCCCGGGCGCACCGTCAGCTGGAAAAAATGGCCATAATCTGCCTTACTGAACGTTTCCAGGAAAGCCTGACCCTGATCGCCGACTTTCTGGGAGTTAAACCGCCTGTATCTTCGCCCGGCAGAAAAATAGGTCCCCGCAAAAAAAAAGTAGAGCCGGTTTCCTATCAAAAAAGCATCCCGGCGCAACTCGTCGAACAGGTGGAAGCCATGACCCGGTACGATCAAGAGCTGTATGCTCATGCCACTGAACTGTTCAACCGGCAATGGTCCGCCTACCTGGCCCGGCCGGCCCGGACTCATTTCTGCCTGGTGCCGGAACTGCTCAAACACACGAGAGAACCCGTACTCAGGCAGTGGCGGCGGGCCCGGGAACGCTGGCCGCGACTGCAAAGCAATCCGGCAGTAAAATTAATGCGCAGGCTGTTCAGATGACCAGCACAGATAGAGTCAAACAGCCTTCTTTTTTCAGGCCTTTTGGAAGCGGATACTTATCGACCGTCCTGGCAGGTTATCACCGCCGCCTGACGGCCCAGGTGCTGGTGGCCATCATGGTGGTGGCCATGGAGGGCATCGGCCTGGGAGTGGTATTGCTTCTGCTGGGCGCCGGCAAGAACTCCCCGGGCATTCCCGGTCTGCCCTGGCTGGGAAACCTGCTGGCCATGGTCCAGGAGCTTTCCATCCCGGCCCGGATCCAGGCGGCCGCGATCGCCCTGTTTTTAATCACCATCCTGCGTTCAGGCCTGCAATACCTGCAAAACCTGCAGGCTCTCAGGCTTAAAAGATCAGTGGAGCGCAAGTTGCAGTTGCAAGTACTGCAGGCCCTGCACCGGCTGCCGCTGTCAATCCTGCAGCAAAAGCCCTCGGGAGAACTGCAGGTCCTGGTCAATGCCCATTGTCGACAGATCGGCCAGCTGACCCTGGCCTTCAGCCAGGCCATCGCCAACAGCGTCATTCTGATCGCCTATGCCGGCCTGGCTTTTTTCCTGTCCTGGCCGCTGACCCTGATAGCCGCGGGCCTGCTGATCCCGATCGCCCTGATCATCCGCCCCCTGCTGGGCCGGCACCTGCGCCGGGCCGGCCTGCAAACCCGGGAATTCAACAAGAAAATGTTTCGCATCGTCCAGGAACACCTGGCCGCCATGCCGCTCATCCAGCTTTTCGCCCGGCGCGATTGGAGCCTGGAACGAATCAAATCGGCCCTGCGGGACCTGCACAACTCGGAATACCACTCGGACCGGCTGGCCGGTCTGAACCGCCCCCTGTTCAGCCTGATGCTGGCAACAGCCCTGTCCCTGATGATGTTGGCCGGCGCCTCTCTGCTGGGCGGGCCGCAGAGTGTTTTACTGCCCCAGCTGGCGCTGTTCCTGGTCATATCATTTCGCCTGCTGGTTCCGGTCAGCGCCCTGACCACCTTCCGCAACCAACTGATCCGCAGCGGCCCGGTGCTGGAAGAACTGGAAAACTTCCTGTCCGACAGTGCCGGTCAGATCAGCGCCGATGGCCGGCTTGATTGTCCGGGCCTGCAAAAAGAACTGCTTTTTTGCGATGTGTCTTTTGCTTACGCCCCGGACCAGGCTTCCTTCGTTCTGCGGGACATAAATTTAAGCATCAGGGCCGGTGAAGTCTGCGCCATGGTAGGGGCTTCAGGCGCGGGAAAAAGCAGTCTGGTCAAATTGATTTCCGGATTATGCCGGCCTCAGTCCGGAAGAATTCTGCTTGACGGCATCGATCTCAGGGAAATTCACTGCGACAGCTGGCGCAGTAAAATAGCCGTGGTGAGCCAGGATATCTTTCTCTTCCATGCCAGCGTGCGCGACAACCTGCTCTTCGCCAGGCCGGACGCCGGCCAGGCTGAAATGGAAAAAGCCTGCCGGCTGGCCCAGGCCCACGACTTCATCATGGACCTGGAAGACGGCTACGAAACGGTCCTGCAGGAACAGGGGCGGCGGCTCTCCGGGGGACAACGTCAACGCATCGCCCTGGCTCGGGCCCTGCTGCTGGAAGCGGACCTGTTGATCCTGGACGAAGCCACCAGTGAACTCGACTTACTGACCGAACAGCAAGTTCATGCCGCCCTGGCTGAACTCAGGCCGAAACCGGCCGTGATAATCATAGCTCATCGGCTCTCCGCCATACAGGACTGCCGCCGCATAATCGTGCTGGACCAGGGCCGGGTGGTCGAACAGGGCAGTCATGATGAACTGATGGCCCTGGGCCGGGTTTACAGCCGCCTGGTCCAGGCCCAACTGCCGAGCCCCGGCCAGGCCGACGATCCAGAATCATTAGAAAGTAGTTGAAAGATGATTGTTCTCAGTGAAGCCGAAGAATTAGTTCTGCGGGCCGCCCTTTTGCCTGCCCCGCAGGCCCTGCCCGCCTGGCGGAGCTGGCTGGCGGCGGGCAACTGGCGGCAAAACCCGATGGATCCAGGCAGTTACACCCTACTGCCCCTGGTCAGCCGCAACCTGAGCGGCGCCGAAGCAGGCGAGGTCATCCCGGAAGCCGGCCGCCTGCGGGGTATCCTGCGTCACAGTTGGCTGAGCAATGAAAAACACCTGAAAAGAATTGATGAATTACAGGATAAGATAGACGCGGCCGGGCTGGAAGTAATCCTGCCCGACGGCCGGGCCCTGGCTTGCCGTTATTACCCGCTGCCTGCCTGCCGCCCCCTCTACCGCCAGACCATCCTGGCCGATAGCGATCACATCCAAAGACTGATTGAACTGGCCGCGGCCCTCGGCTGGCAAATCAACTCCCGCCTGCCGCTGCGGCTGGCCGCAATGCGCAACCTGGTACGCCGGGCCTGGCGCCTGGCCGATGCGCAGGGCCTGAGCCTGCTGATCAGGCCTTATTCCGCCCTGGGCATCAAGCAGATCAACCGCGATGCGACGGAATTGCCTGACAACCGCCGGGAGCACATTCTGGCCTTGAAACCCGGTGAACAGATCATTTGGCTCTGCCGTCCGGATCCCTGGCAAAGAAGCTATTCTCGTCTTCAGAAACTGGTGGACTGCGCCCTGATCATGCGGGCCGGAAAGGCCGCCATCGACCGGGCCCGGCTGCAACGGGAGAAGGCCTGCCGGCCGGTATTGGCCGCCCTGGCCCGAATAAGCCCCGAGTTTCAGGCCGCTGTACAGAATCCATGAACGAACGGCAAAAACACCTGTTGTGCCTTTTGCAGTACGACCGGACAAGACCCGGCGGCTTTTCCGACTGCAACCCGGCGGGATGGAGTCCGGAACAATGGCGGGAGTTGACGCTTGAAGCCGGCAGGCACGGCCTGCAGGGATTTCTCCACCACAAATTGCAGGATAATCACCCGCTGGTGAAGATTCCGGCCGAATCGGAGAAAGTCCTCAAGTCAGCCTGGCGGGCCAATCACTTCGCCAACTTCCTGCGTTTCCAGCTGCTCGGCCGGGTACTGGCCGGCCTGAAAAAAACCGGGGTTCCGGTCATAGTTCTCAAGGGGGCCTACCTGGCCCAGAAGGTTTACCCGAATATTGGCCGGCGCCTGATGATCGATGTCGACCTGCTGATCAGACCGGAAGACCTGGAAAAAAGCGATGCGGTCATGGCCGCCTGCGGTTTCCGGCGGCAGGAATTCAGCCTGGAAACCAGTTCACAGACCAATGAATTCCACTACCTGGAAGAAAACAGCAAAGCGGCTTTTGAAATTCACTGGGAACTGGTCAGGCCTGATCATCCCCTGGCTGTTCCAAGGGATATTTTTTGGGAACAAGCCGTCAATACGGAAATTTCCGGGACTGAATGCCTGAGCCTGGCCCCGGAGCACCTGCTGCTGCACCTGGCCCTGCACGCATCCAAGCACGGTTTCAACCAGGGCCTGCGCAGCCTCTGCGACCTGGCGGAAGTCATGACCCGCCTGGATTTGTCCTGGCCCCGGATCAGGACCATGGCCGCTGAGCACAAGCTGGAACGGGCCCTGCAAACCCCGGTTTTCCTGGCTCATGACCTCCTCGGAGTACCCTTGCCGGCTGTCACCGCCGCCTGGCTCAGGCCGGCCGGCTTGAGCCGGGAAATCCTGGCCGATGCCCGCCGGGCCGTCCTACTGAATTCCGGAGATCAAAACCTGCAGCGCAACCTGGTGCATTTTTTCGGACGCAGGGGGCGGAAACAGGTCAAACTGCTGCTGAGCCGGGTCTTCCCGCCGCGCAGCAGGCTGGCCACCCTCTACCCGGTCAATGCCTCTTCAGCGCGGATTTTTCTCTGTTATCCCCGTTATTTCTGGAGCCTGCTGAAGAGAAACCTGCCTGGATTGCGATTTTTCATGGGTCGCAAAAAGAGGGGCAGCTCCGACCTGCTGACCTGGCTGCTGACCAGAGAATAACGGAACGTTTTTCCGGCTTTCAGTTACTGCGGGCGCCGCGCAGGATGATGTTGCCCAGGGCCTTGAAAAAGTACTTCAGATCAGTGCGCCGGGGGTTTTTTTCCCAGGCGTCCAGGTATTTCATTTCCGAAAGCACGATTTCTTCCAGGGTGCAGGGCAGGTCGGCGTAAAAAGGCGGAATCAGACCCGGCTTGTGGCCCAGGCGCCGCTTTTGAGCCTCTTCCGGGTAGAGACTGAAGTAATGGCGGCTGAGCGGCCTGACTCCGACCAGTTTCAATTCACCTTTCAGCAGGTTGAGGACCATCGGCAGTTCATCCAGCCAGAAACGGCGCAGGAACCGGCCCCAGGAAGTGACCCGGAAATCATTGCTGAACTTGCCGCCGGCCTCGGTGCCCAGGGTGCGGCAGACCAGGTCCTGGATGTACTCGGAATAGGGGTACATGGTGCGCAGTTTGAAGACCCTGATCTCGCGGCCGTCCCGGCCCAGGCGGTTCAGGCGGATCAGCGGTCCGTAGGAAGGCTGATCGTTCATTTCCGGCGGACCGGAGCGGCGGGCGGTAAACCATATCTGCCGGCCCCGGCGCCGCAGGCTGACCAGTTCAAAGCCGGCCCGGTGAAGCCGACCCAGGCACTCGGCCAGGGAAATGACCCGGCCGCGGCCCCGGCCCAGGGCGAAGTAAACGCTCTGGAAAAACGGCAGCTTGGGGCAGGCCCGGTGCCAGAGAAAGTCGAAGAAGTAGAACAGGCGCGCCAGGTAAAAGGGATAAGCGGCCAGGAAACCTTGCAGGCGCAGGCTGAGCGGCTCGAAGACCCCGACGAAATACCCGCCGGGCAGGAGCCGCCGGTTGACCATCTCCAGGTAGCGGTCGATACGCCGCTGGTCATTGAGCGGCTTGAGATTGAGGTAGAGCTGCAGCCACTCCTCGGGCAGGATCTCGACGTTGTAGGGATCGGCGGTGCGCTGGACAGCCAGGCAGGCGGTTTTGAAAGTCTTCAGCTCCAGGGTCTTTTCCAGGTATTCCCGGAGTCCGGGGTATTCGATGAACAACGGCCGAAACGGCGCATCTCCGCCGGCCGTACCGGTGGCTTCAGCCGGGGGCGCGGGCCGGGGTGCGGCCGGTTCCCCGAAAACTGTGATAAGTTCATGGTCCAGGGCATAGCTGGCATTGAGCAGGCTGTCGCGGATTTCCTCGGCCCGGCGTGGCAGGCGGGGCAGGAAAACGACAAGTAACAGCAACTGGGCCAGCAGGACGTAAACCAGCCCGGCCGGCAGTAAGGACGCCACGTAGGGAACGGCGGGGCGGACCATGTAGATGAAGAAGGAAAGCAGGGCCAGGAAGAGCAGGTCGGCCTTGAGATGCCTCCAGGCGGTATGCCAGAAACGGTCGCCGGCCCTGATCGGCTGAAAACGTCGAACGTGCCAGCCGCTGATCAGCCAGCAAAGCAGGGCGCCGCCCGGCAGCCACAGGGAGGACGACGACAGCTTCTGATCCCAGCCGGCCAGGATCAGAACCAGCACCAGGGGCAGGAAGAAGAGCAGGAACACGGCCGGGGAAAAATCCGGGATCGGCTGGAAGTACAATTTCTCCGTTTTGGCCCGGCGCAGGATACGCAGGCTGGAATCAAAGAAGAACGCCAGGGTCAGGGCGAAGAAGATGATTTTTCGCGAAGGATAAAAATCCCGCAGTAAAAAAACCAGGCCGGCCAGGATTCCGGCCAGCAAGATGAAGGAATTGAGATGAGAGCGGAAATCGATTCTTTCCGCCGGGCGGAACTTGCCGGCCAGCAGGGCTGTCAGCATGGCGCCGGGCAGGAAAACCGCCAGCAGCAGCCAGTCGCGCGGGGGCAGGTCCAGGGTGGCGCGGCGCGCCAGGGCGGCCAGCATGAAGGCCGTGAAGTATACCAGCAGGTGCAAGACAACCAGGTAAGCCCTTTTCATGACTGCCGAAACCTCCGGCGGGCGGCTGAGCGGATTTAAAGCCCCATGATGCAAAGATTCTTTATTCCAGCCGTCCGTCCCCGGGCTGATTATAAGCCAGCCCGACCCGGCAGTCAAATAAAAATCAATCCGGGCGGCCTGTTTTTTTGTTATAATAAAGCCGGTTCCGCCGGCCGGGAATCGAGTTGCTCCCAGGCAGATTTAAAGAGCCCGTCTCCGGGAAAGGAAAAGAAAGTGTCATTTTTTAACTTGGCCAGGCACAGCCGGGAAAGCAGGACAGCACAGGCGGCATTGCTGTCGCTTTTTCTGCTCGGACTCTGGATCTCTTATTCCCTGGTGGAAACCCTGGGGCCGCCGGATTTTTACACCTACATCCTGCAGGGCCGCAAAATGCTGGCCCTTGATTTCTCCGACCTGATGGTGCCCCCGCTTTATCCCCTGTTGCTGGCCCTGGGAGAAAAAACCGGGAACCTGCTCGGCGCCGGGACCGCCTTCCTTCTCTGGCTGGGACGGGTAATCAGCCTGGCCGCCGGCCTGGCCTGCGCATTCCGCTTGCGGAGCCTGGCCCGGATCGGAGCTGAGCCCGCGGCCGGCCTCCTGCCCTGGGCTGTCTGCCTGTCCCCCATCTTCCTGGCCCAGTTCGCCCTGCCCCTGACCGATGTCCTCTTCCTGGCTTTTTTCCTGGGCTGGCTGGCGGCCACGGCCGAGGGCCGCGCTCGAAACACCGTTATTTGGGCCCTGCTGGCCGCGGCCACCCGCTTCGAGGGACTACTGCTGCTGCCGCCGACCGTTTTTCTCCTGCTGAAAGGGATTCGTCGCACCTGGCTGAGGCGGGTCATGATGCTGGGTTTCAGCCTGGCCTGTCTGCCGGCCTACCTGCTGCTGACCAGGGCTTTTTCCCGCAAAACCCTTGAATTAGTCGGTGAACCGGGAATCATCCTGAACTTCGTCCTCCACCCGGGCCGGCTGGTTGAAATTCTGTACGGCAACTTTTTCTCCTTCGCCCCCGGCGCTCCCCCGGTCCTGCAGGTGGTCCTTTTGGCCGGAACGGCCGTCGTCCTGGCGGCCGGACTTATCGCGGTCCACCGCCGCAACCGCTTCCTGGCCGGCGCCTGCGCTTATTTCCTGGCCGCTTTTTTCCTGTTCAAGGGCTACCTGCCCGACAGCCTGCCGGGAGAAATCCACAGCCGCCGCCTGCTGCCGGGCCTGGTGCTGATCATGGTCGGCGTCTTCTGGGGCCTGCAGTACCTCTTGGAGCTGTTACGCCGGGGCGGTCGGTCACAACGGGCCCTGGTCACGGCCCTGGCCCTGTTGATCGGCTTCGGGTTCAGCGGGGCGCACCGCGCCGCCCGGCTGGAAGCGGAAAGCATTCCCAACCGGGGCGCCTACGCCCTGGCCCGCTACTTCAACCAACGGCCGGAAGGCGATCATCGCAGCATCCTGCTGACTCACGCGGACACTTACCAGTACTTCCGGCAGGGTCCGACCGCCGCCGATCCCCTGAGAAGAATCAGTCTGGAAGATGAATCGCAGGTCAGGCAAAATCTGAAAAAACAGTTCGAGCGGAAGGACATCAGGCGCATCGCCTTTGATTTCTACCTGGCCCGGCCGAATTCCTGGCATCGTTCCGCCAAGCTCTTCCTGATGAACCACACCGAGGACCAGGATTTATGGCTGGCCCGGCCGCTTTATCACCGGGGCCGGCTGGCGGCCATGGTTCTCCTGCCCAGGCAAAGGGAATCGGTTCGGGTCCGGCGGGACCAGGCCGGCCGTACGATCCGCCCGCGCCGCCAGTGGGTGGATCTGCAGATAGACTGATCTCTACCGCTTTTTTTTGGAGCTTAACCCGGAGGAGTAAAACACAAAACAGCCTGCAGACAGCGCAATGCAGTATGCCCATCCCAGAGCGGCGGCCGGAAAGGCCGGCGTTTTTCTTTTAGCGCCGCGGCCAGGGACGGCCTGACCAGTTGGGGATCGTTTCCGGTCAGCCTGCAGGTACCGCCGTTTTCAACCAGGGTCAGCGGCCGCTCGGTGTTAAATCGCAGGGTCAGGCAGGGCGTGCCCAGCACAGTACACTCCTCTTGCAGGCCACCGCTGTCGGTCAGTACAACCCGGGCTCCCAGGTTGAGCCGCAGCATTTCCAGATAGGTCAGTGGTTCCAGGAGCACAATACCGGGATGAGCCTTCGCTTTTTCCAGCAGGCCGTATTCAGCCAGTTTTCCGGCACAGCGCGGATGCAGGGGCCAGAGTATGATTTCTTCCCGGGCGGCTTCCCGGAACAGGAAGTCCAGCAGGGGTTCAAGTAGATTTTGGAAATCCACGTTGGACGGCCGGTGCAGGGTCAGCAAAATGAAATCCCGATCAAACTGCTTCCTCGGCTGAGCTTGGCCCGCTTTCAGATTGCGGGCGATCACTTCGCCGATCTCCAGGCTTCCTGCTTTTTCCAGGTTCGCCTCCAGGGTGTCGATCATGATGTTGCCGACCAGCATAATCCGCTCGGGATTCACCCCTTCCCGCAACAGGTTTTCGCCGGAACCGGCATCTGGAGTCAATAAAAGGTCAGCCAGCCGATCGGTAACCAGTCGATTTATCTCTTCAGGCATGGTCAGGTCTCCGGAACGCAGGCCGGCTTCGATATGGCACACCTTGATCCCCAGTTTACAGGCAGTCAATGAACAGGCCAGAGTGGCGTTGACATCACCGACCACCACCACCCAATCAGGTTTTTCCAAAAGCAGCACTTTTTCAAAAGCAATCATGGTGCGGCCGACCTGCTCGGCCTGACTGCCTGAGCCTATGCCCAAGTCGATGTCCGGCCGGGGAATGCCCAATTCCTGGAAAAAGACGGCGGACATATTGTCATCGTAATGCTGGCCGGTATGCACCAACAGGTGCTCCAACTCCGAGTCGCCGTTTGCCCGCTTGTATTTCTCGACTTCCCGGATGAAAGGTGCGATCTTGACAAAGTTGGGCCGGGCCCCGACAACGGATAATACTTTCAGCGACATTTACACTTTCTCCGTTTTCTTAGATAAGCCAGGTGAATAATTTTCAATGAATTCCGTCAGGTATTCAGCATAATCGATCTTATCCTTGAGCATACGCGCTCGGCGTTCCCGGAAAACCCGTCGCCGGTCGGGCATTTCCAACAGTTCTTCCAGGCGCTGAATCAGCAATTCAGGCTGATCCGGCCTGATTCCGTAACCCAGTTGGTACTTATCTTCGAGCTCGGCCAGGTAACCCAGGCGGCCGACGAAGTCGTTACAGCGCAGGAAAGGTACGCCCAGCACCCCGGCCTCGGCGGACATGGTCTGGCTGTCACCGATTAACAATTCGGCGAAGGCCATGACCTGGTGAACATCCCCGGGATGGAGCTTAAGACGGTAAGGCTCGAATTCAGGAAGTAAATCTCTTTCAGAAGTAATGTACACCCGGCCCCTAACAGAGAGCCCGGCAATGATACGCCGGGCCAGTTCATCGCTTACTCCCTTCACCCCCCGGTCATGGTGGGCGTTCAGCCTGGCGAAACGCAGCAGGAAAAAGGGTTCTTCCGTAAAACCGTAAGCATAGAGAATTTCACGGTTAGGACTGAAATGATCCGGGTGTAGATAGGCCAGCTCGTGGTAGCTGGGATACTTGCGGGATTTCTTTTCCCATTTCCCATTTTTACAGCAATCTGGAGAGAGTACGACATCACACCATGGATAGGCTATTTTGCTGAACAGGGGGATGGCCGCGGCATCGTCCTCGTTGACTATCACCGAGCTGATGCCGAGCAGAGAACCGACATGGCCGATTTCGGCCGAAGTGCCGATCATCAGGTCAGGCTTGTTCTTCAGGCAGAACCCGAACAACCTGAGATCCCTTTTAATCATGCCCCAGGCCAGCCCGGTGCGGCCGTCACCCCGGCCCTCCGGCAATATGTTGTGATAAGGGATGCCGCTGTCGGTCAGCAGTTCTTCGAGTACATCCTTCTTTTTGATCAGCACCATAATTTCATGTTCTTTGGCCTGCAAGGCTCTGATAGAATTCTTGAACAGGTGATAATGCGCCGGGTGGCCCAGGTAAACAAGCACTTTTCTTTTCAAATAAACCGGAGCTTTCAGTAAAACTGGTTTCCTCTCGTCCTCATGCCTTGCGGTCACCTGCCTGAACCTGTTGAGCACGGCCAGGTTCTCCGGGAAACCTGTCAATAGCTCAATCATAAACCCGGTCAGGTCGATCTTTTCCGCCAGCAGGTGCTCCCACCGGATCTTGAAGCTGTCCCGGCCGGCGGCCAGCATTTCCAGGCCGCGCTCCAGGGCCGCGGCACAACCGGCGGCATCCGGCCTGAAATTGGCCACCAGGCCATACCTGCTCTCCTGTTCACTGGTGTAACCGCGGCCCACCTGGTCCAGGTAAACCGCCGGGGTGCCCAGCACCGCCGCTTCCGAGGCCATAGTGGCGCTTTCCCCGAAGAGCAGGTCGGCGAAAGCCAGGGCATGGTGCATGGCCGCCGGGGGCAGGGGAAAGCGGAAGGGCTCCAGTTCCGGAGCCAGGGGGGCTTCCGATGAGATGAACACCCGGGCCCGCCCGGCCAGCTCGTTGGTCACCCGGAGTTTCCAGGATGCGGAGAACCCTTTCAAGCCGGCATCATGACTGGCCTCCCAGGCGACGAAACGCAGGATGACGAATTTTTCCCCGGGCCGCAGGCCCAGTTCGGCCAGGATCCCGGGATCCGGAGTGAAGCGGGCCGGGTGCAGGTAGCTGAGCTCCATGTAGGAGGGAAAGCGCAACTGCTTTTTGAAATCAGGGCCGCGGTAGCAATCAGGAGTCAGGACCAGGTCGGTGCCGGGCCTATACAGGCGCTGGGCCAGCCCGGCATGCTCGGTGTCGTCGAAGGCCAGGTGGGGAACGCCCAGCAGGCGGGCGGCCCAGGCGGCATAGGGCGAAGCGAAGCTGACCAGCAGGTCGGCGCGGAAGGCCCGGGCCGCCCTGTACACCCGCAGAACCCCCGCCGGCAGGTAAAGCAGTTTTCCAAAAGAAGACCGGCCGCCCCGGCCCCGGGAAACGAAGGAAATGCCGTAGGAACCCAGCAGTTCGTGGGCCAGGTCCTTGTCCCTGGCACTGACTCCGACCCGGTGCCCGGCCTGCTTCAACAACTGCATGGCATTCCGGAAGTAGTGTACGTGGGCCGGGTGCCCGAGATCGAAAAAGACCCGCTTCTTTTTCATTTCCACTGCTCCAGGACCTGGACCGGCCCGCCCGGGTTGATCGGAAAAACCGGCCAGCTTTCAAGCATTGTTACCTGCTCCCAGCCAGCCCAGCAGTTCCGCCTTGGCGCGGGTATTGGTCTCCAGGTCATACCGCCCGGCAACCTGCCGGCTGTTTTCGCCCAGCCGGCGCCGCAGTTCAGGGTCCCGGCCCAGCTTCAGCAGGGCTTCAGCCAGGGCGGCGACATCCCCGGGCGGAACCAGCAGGCCGTTAAAGCCGTCAATACAGATTTCCGGGATGCCCGACACCCTGGTGCTGACCAGGGGCAGACCCCGGACCGCGGCCTCCATCAGCACCACCGGGATGCCGTCCAGGTCATCGCCGGCCGGCCGGGCCGGCAGGACGAACATATCCAGCCGGGCATAAAATTCATCCTTCTCCGGGCCGGAAAGGCGGCCCAGGCGGCTGACCCGCTCATCCCGCAGTTCCTCGAGCCGTATTGCCTCGGGGCCGGCGCCGGCGATCAGCAGGCGGAGCGGGAGCTCCGCGCCGGCCAGCCTGAAGGCGGCCAGCAGGTCGGGCAAGCCTTTCTTGGGGATCAGCCGGCTCATGAAACCGATGACCGGTTCTTCCCCTTCCCGGGGATTCCGCGGCCCGGTCGGCGGCCGCACTCCCAGGCGGGCCAGGAAAAGATTGTTCGCTTTTTCCAGGCCGTAGTGCCGGCGCAGGTAAAGGAGATTGAATTCGGAAATGCTCAGCACCTTGTCCGCGGCCCCGGCCAGCAAACCCAGCCAGCGATTGCGAAAGAAGATATCATGGGCGTGCACGGTGAAGGAAAAGGAGCGGCCCAGCCGGCCGCGGCAGAGCAGATAGGCCAGCAGGGGGGCCTGGGTGGCGAAATGAGCCTGGATGCGGCAGGTTTCGGGCAGGATGCGCGCATCAAACCTGACAAACCAGTAAAGGGTCTTCAGCCCGATGGCCGCATTGAAAAGACCGGTCAGCCTGAAACAGTGACGGAGGCCGAAAAGAACCGCGCTCAGCAGACGGCGGCCGGCTCCTTGCCGGGAAAAGGGCTTGACCAGGACCTGCGCGCCCCGGCGTTCGACTTCCGCCAGTTTTTCGAGAAAGTGCGGCTCGGGAGTACGCAGCAGGACCAGGCTGAACGGAGCAAGTTCAGCCAGGGCGATGAATTCATCCAGCATCCAGGGGCTGAGCTTTTTCACCAGGAAGATGCGCTCCCGGGCCGACCCGCTCATTTCCGGCCTCTTGCCGCCGACTTCTGTTTTCATCAGCAGGCTTTTTCCTCCAGGCCCCAGAAATCAAGCCGGAAACGGTTCATCCGGTTGATGTCCAGGTGCTCGGCGGCATAAGCCGCCAGGCGCTGAGCTATGAGTTCAGCAGACCCCGGATCGGCCAGGCGCCTCAGCCAGCCGGCGGCGGCCGCGGCCAGTTCGGCGGGATCGTCACCCTCAACTCTTGAACCCAAATCGTGCTCGACCACGAAGGCATTGACCGGGTTGCGAAACAGCACCGGCCGGCCGCAGGCAATGGCCTGGCGCAGTTTCAATTCCGCGCAAGCTTCATCCGGGCGCAGAGACAGGGCCAGGTCCAGGGCGTTCAGGTAGCCGGGTACCCGGTCCAGCGGCACCGGCCCGGCCAGCACCAGGCGACGGCCCAGGCCCAGGCTTTCGGCCTCGGCCCGCAGACGGTCAATATCGCGGCCGTCATTACTGAGAATCAACAGGCCGAGCCCGGAGAAATCCTTGACCAGCAGGTCCAGGGCTTTCAGGGCGGCGGCCCCGCCCCAGTCCCAGGCCCGGGCGCCGGCATAGCCGATAAGCTGGGAAAAACCGCTCAAGCCCAGTTCCCGGCGCATCCCGGCTTTGTCCAGCGGCCGGAACAGGGAGAGGTCAACCCCGTTGTCGACAATCCGCAGCCGCCCGGGCAAATCTTTTCCGTAAAGCTCGGCCAGCTTATCCCGGAAAAAAGCCGACACCGTGTCCAGGCCTTCCGCCCGGCGCAGCAGGAAAGCCAGCAGGCGGCGGCGCAGGAACCAGCAGGAAAATCGCGAATGCTTGCCGGGAAAACTGTGGGTGAAGTAGGCGTCCACGGTCTTGATGACCAGCCGCGGGCGAAAAAGCAGAAAGAACAGGGCCGGAGCCAGGGGCAGGGGGCTGTTGCCGGCGCGCAGTACCATGAGACTGCCGGGTCTGGCCCGCCAGGCGCGACGCAGGGCCAGGAACAGGCCCAGTTCCCGAGATAGTCCGGGGGAAAAGAAATGACAGGCCCGGCCGGGAAAGGAAGCGGGCAGGGGCAGGCTGGGCCGCGGCAGGACGAAAACCGCGCGATCACCCAGCAGGGCATACAGCGAGGTTATGAACTGGCGCTCGTTCACCCCGGGGCCGTTGGGCCGGCTGATGTCATGGGCGGTGCAGTAAATAAGCCGCTGAGTCCGCCCATCTTTATCCTGCATGCTCAGGTTTCTCCTGGTCCCGGCCAGGGCAGTTTTTCGCCGGCGGCCAGCACTCCAAGGGACCGCAATGTTCCTTCCAGGTCCCGGACTTCCGGCTGGAATGATTCCCGCAGGCGGCGCACGGTCTCCGGTCCGGGCCGTAAAATCCAGGGAGGGCCGGGAAACAGGCGATTCAACAGGCGGCGTCCCCGCTGCAGGGGATAAAAGGCCAGGGTGGCGGCAAAGGATTGCTTGCGCTCCTTGACGTTGTGCCGCAAACGAAAACAATCCGGCTGAAAGGCTATGCCAAGGTGACGGCAGATCTTTTCCAGGCCGAGTTCGGGCTTTTCCACTATATCGCGCTCAAAAATCAGCACCAGCAGGTTGTCCCCGAAGAGATCCAGCAGGGCTGTCAGCCGCCGGTGATAAAAACTGCGGGTCAGCACTCCGTAACGCCTGCAAAAAGGTTCATCGTGATCGAGATAGTAATCGATGCCGCGGCGGGCCACGGCCAGGGGATTGAGCCGGCGGCCGCGATGCACCAGGTGGTGATGGAAGGCGGAAACCGCCCGCTCCAGCGGATCGCGCAGGCTCAGGACCAGGCGGACTCCGGGCAGGAGGCGGCGGATTTCGGCCGGCGGATCGGCCACCCGGCCCGGTAAGGCCGGGTTGATCCAGAAGTAGTCGGGGCTCTTCTCTCCCAGCAGGCGGCGATCGGCCAAAGCGGTGAAAAAAGAGGCATAGAACTCCGGGCCGCGCGCCAGCAGTTCAGGGCGACAGAAAAAATCTATTTCCCTTTCCGGCATACCGAGCTCCGGATGCTCGCGCAGGCGGTCGAGAATCCAGCGCGTACCGCATTTCTGCTCGCCGATGACCAGGAAATCGGGCAATCTCACTTTGTTTTCCCGCCAGTTTGAAACAGGCGAAACCTGCGGCGCGGGAAATCACGCATGATGCCGAAAAGCGTTTTCAGCAGGAAGCGGATTTTTTCCCCGCCGCCGGGCGGCCGGGCCGGGACTCCGTAATCCGGACGGTAGCCGAGCAGGGTCAGCAGGTCGCCGCAGACCCATTCGATGATCTCGATTTCCCTGGAGCTCAATTCCTGCCGCCAGGCGCTGATGCGCTCGGCCCGGGGCGGTCGGCCGACCAGGGCGTGCTGCCTGCCGGAACCGGCCGGGACCTTGAACTTGCCGCCGGCGGCCATGGCCGGATCGTAATCCAGGCCGCAGAAGTCGCAGATGCGCCGCAACTCTGGCTCCGGAGCGGTCACCAGGTCTTCGAACCTGACCCGGAGTACCCGCCCGGGCAGGGCCGTTTCCGCGGCCAGGCCGCAGGCAACCTGCCTGAGCCAGGAGCGGGCCGCGCCGTGAGCCTGCTTCTGGCTCCAGTCCACGGCCAGCATCGAGGCGGCCACGGCCCGGGGATCCCGCAGCAGGTGGATAAAACGGGCCCGCGGAAACAACCCGGCCAGGGTCGCGGCGTATTTCAGGTTTTCCGGGGTATGGTCTATCCAGCAGGCCGGACGGGGCCGCCCGTTGTTTTGCGCGTAAAGCTCCACCAGGATCTGCAGGAAAGCAGGGTAAGCTGAAGGAACCGCGGCTGAGCGGAGCCGGGCCTCATCCAGGCCCCAACAACGGAAGCGCCGTTGTTTGCCGAGGAAACCGGTCAGGATCGGCCAATCGGACGGAGCCGGCGGATCTGGAATCAGGCGCAGGGCCTCGATCTTGAACTGCGATTCCGGGGTGACCTGGCAGCCCGGGGCGGCCCCCAGCATGGCGCCCAGCATGGTGGTGCCCGAGCGGGGCACCCCGCCGATGAATACCTGGTTGAATTCAGGCGTCATGTTTCAGCTCCGGGAGTCAGACAACAGGACAGCGAATGAGCTCATTTTCTCCGGAAAAACCGGCCCAGGGGCAGGTAGGCGATTGAGCGGCCGTACTTCTTTTTTATCCAGTAGAGCACGTAGATGTTCCAGCCGGCACTGCAGGCCGCGGCCGCCAGGGCGGCGCCGAGCATGCCCAGGACCGGGATCAGCAGGATGCCCAAGACCAGGTTGGCCAGGGCGGCCACGGTTTTTACCCGGCTCAGCACCATTTGCTCGCCGGTCATGTTCAGGAAACTGCCGGTCAACCCGGAAATCGAGTGGACGAACTGGCCGGCGACCAGGATCAGCATGGCCGGGTAGGCGGCGGCGAAATCAGGGCCGTAGAGCCCGGCCAGCAGGAAGCGGCCCAGGACCACCAGGCCGAACAGGATGGGCGCCGTGCTCCAGAAAATAAGCTGGGCCGAGCGCCGGGCCACGTGAAAGAGATCGGCCAGGTTATCGCCGTGGAAGAGCTCGGCCAGCCTGGGCGTGGCCATGGAGTTGATGGCCCGCAATACGAAGGAAGTCAGTGAGGCCAGGGCCACGGCCACGCTGTAGCGGCCCACCTCGGCCTCAGGCCGGAAAATGCCCAGCAGGAGTACCCCGGTCTGGGTGGTGACGAAGTTCATGGTCTGGGTCAGCAGCATGGGCAGTGAAATGAACAGCAGTTCGCGGCTGCCGACCGGCTGGATCTCATCACCCGATTGCAGGCGTTTCCTGAAGGCCCGGTCCATGATCAGGATGCCGGCCAGGGCGGTCAGCAGAAGGGAGCCCAGGAAGGCCTGTACCGGGCGGTCGGGATGGTAAAAAAAGAAGGTCAGGGGCAGCAGCAGCAGGAGCTTGCTCAGCTTGGGCATCAAGTGCATGAAGGCATAGGTGCGGATCAGGCGCAGGCCACGGATGGCCTGGGTGTTGAGCCCCAGCAGAGATTGGAAAACGACGAAAAGGGCGGCCAGGCCGAAGTAATAGGCCAGGTGGGGCTTGCCGAAGATCCGGCCCGCGACCAGGGGCGCGGCCAGGAAGAAGACCGCGGTCGAGAGCAGGGAAACCGCGGTCACCAGCCACTGGGTGCGGCGGTAAACCCGGAAGGCCGACCCTACCGAGTACTTGACCAGGTGCTCGGGGATCAGGCGCAGAATCGAGGCATTGGTGCCCAGCACGGTGAAGATGGTGGCCAGGTTCAGGAATGAGGCCAGCACGGCTACCACGCCCATCACCGCCGGGCCGTAAAAGCGGGCCATGACCACCGTGATGACCAGGCCGAGCAGGGCGGCCCCGACCTGGGCG
Source organism: uncultured Clostridia bacterium (assembly GCA_964457225.1). Lineage (GTDB taxonomy): Bacteria > Acidobacteriota > Aminicenantia > UBA2199 > UBA2199 > CAYWEM01. The sequence continues at coordinate 37,850 of CAYWEM010000008.1, read as the reverse complement.
GTCAGCACCCAGGCCGTGCCGCCGAGGATGTCGGCGAATTTACGGTCGTCGCGCAGGCGGCGCCACTTGCCCGGCAGGCCGCCGATCATGACCTGCTTTTCCCCAGGCGGCCCAGGTCGTAATTGCCGGCCAGGGCGGCCGCGCACCAGTCTTCGTTTTCCAGGTACCAGGCCACGGTGCGGCGCAGACCTTCGGCAAAGCCGGTGGCCGGCCGCCAGCCGAGTTCCCCTTCGACGCGGGCCGGGTCAATGGCGTAACGCAGGTCATGGCCGGGCCGGTCAGGCACGAAGGAGATCAGCTCGCTGTACTTCGCTCCGCCGGGCCGGGGCCGCAGTTCGTCGAGCAGGCCGCAGATCCGGTTTACCAGATCCAGGTTGCTCAGTTCGTTGCGGCCGCCGATGTTGTAGGTGGCCCCGGGACGCCCGGCCAGCAAAACCTTCAGCAGGGCGGCGGCGTGATCCATGACGTAGAGCCAGTCGCGCACGTTTTCGCCCCGGCCGTAAACCGGGATGCTTTCCCCGGCCAGGGCGCGCAGGATGACCAGGGGAATCAGTTTTTCCGGGAACTGGCGCGGCCCGTAATTGTTACTGCAGTTGGTCACCAGCACCGGCAGGTCGAAACTGTGAAACCAGGCCCGGGCCAGGTGATCGGAAGCGGCCTTGGAGGCGGCGTAGGGCGAACGCGGGTCATAAGCCGTGTTTTCATTGAAATGACCTTCCGGGCCCAGGGAGCCGAAGACCTCGTCGGTGGAAACGTGCAGCAGGCGGAATTCCCGGCGCTCCCGCTCCGGGCGGCCGGCCTGCAATTCCCGGGCGGCTTCCAGCAGGTTGAAAGTACCGCAGATATTGCTCTCCAGGAAGGCCCGCGGCCCATCGATGGAACGATCGACGTGCGATTCCGCGGCCAGGTGAATGATCCTCTGCGGCTGGAAGTCGCGCAGTACCGGGCCCAGGGCGGCCTGGTCGGCCAGGTCGATTTGTTCCAGGCGACAGCGCGGTCCGGCCAGGGCGCTTTCCAGGGAGAGCGGGTTGGCCGCGTAGCTGAGCTTGTCCAGCACCAGGATGCGCCAGCCGGTGGCGGCCAGCAGGAAGTCAACCAGGTTACTGCCGATGAAACCGGCTCCGCCGGTGACCATCACCCGCAGATTCTCGTTTATTTCATTTTTCATGTTTCTCCCGGCTCAACAGATCATTTTACCAGAAAGCCGAGATGGAGCAAGCTACGGCTTTCCGGAACGAAACAGCTTCTTCCTGGGAAAGACCCGGCGGAAATAGTGCGCCAGCTCCGGGTCACTGAGCCTTTCCTCCCTGGTCAGCACGGCTTTCAGAAAGCCGAACAGGTAGCCGGCGGCACTGCGGGGGCCGGCCCGGAAAAGCAGCAGGGGGGTCCGGAGCAGGACGTAGTAAAAGGGGATGTGCCGGTAATAGGCCGAGCAGCCCTGGTAAGTGGAAACATAGCGGACGCCCTGCCGACGACTGCGGACCACGGCATCACTGAAGGAAGCCACCCGCCAGCCGGCCAGCACGGCCCTGGCGCTGGCGATGGAATCCGCCGACAGGCCGATTTCGTATGGGCATTCCTCGAAACAGCGCCTGCGCCAGAGCCGGCAGCCGCCGCGGGCCTGGTCGGGATGGTTCTTTTCCAGGGTGTTGTCGTCGTAGCGGATTACTCCGCTGACTATGCCCAGCCCGGGATCACGCTCAAAACCGGCCACCAGCCGCTCGTAGAAATCGGGATCGGGGATGCAGTCGGCGTCAAGAATGCCGATGTAATCAATAGCCGGCCAGCGGGAATTTGAGAGCAGGTTTTCAAATCCATGCCTGACCACCGCCGAGTACTTGCGGCCCAATTGGTAAGCCTTGTCGGCAAAAGAATGTTCCAGGACCTGCAGGTGTTTAACCCCGGGCGCCCGCCCCAGGTTCCGCAGGAATTCACGACTGCCGTCGGTGGAATCGTTCTCCACGATCACCCAGAGATCGACCGGCAGGGTCTGGGCCTGCATGGCCGCCACCAGCCGCGGCAGGTTGGCCAGCTCATCCTTCAGCGGCGTGACCACGGCGATAATCGGATTTGATCCCGGCAAAATTACTCCCTGGACATTATAACCAGTTTTCTGCGACCGTTGACCAGGGCATCGAAATTTATGTACCGGCCTGCCCCTGAAGCATTGGGATGCATATCACAGCGGGATTCGCCGCTGAACGAAGGACCTTCAAAAAAGCAGGCTATTTCACGTATTTCCCTGCTGTTCAACCCGATGGTGTACAACCTCCGCATTCTGCCGCGGTCCGGGTAACTGTCGGCCAGCAGGGTTTCAGCATCAAGAACCGAGGGGTGGCCGTCCGGCATTCCGGTTTTAAGGCTTTGCACCGCTCCCGACCTGGTATCAAAAAGGTGAAAATCCCTTTCTCCGGAAAAAGATCCCCAGTAGACAAAACTGTCGTTGTTGAGCCACTTGTAGTGACTGACCGTTTCGTTTTCCAGTAAAACCCGGCCGGCCTTTCCCTGCAAATCGAACAGGTACAAAAAGTGCTTTTTCAGGCGCCCCAGGTAGTAGCGAAAAAGGAAAATGAACTTGGTGCCGTCCGGTGCGATGTGAACGTGGTTGACATTGAACCTGGTCCTGGAAAAATCGTCAGCGCCGATATGCTTTCTGGCCAGTTCTCCGGCATCGATTATCGTCTCCGTGCCGCCGGTTTTGAGATCGCAGTAAATCACCCGGTGCTGAAGCCCGTTTTCGAGGTTGCGGTAGCCGTAGTCGGGCCGGGCCTGGTTCAGGGCCGAGTAATCGATGGAAATCAGGTATTCATCCCGGAAAGAATCCTGCACCGGGAACGGGATCAAATCGAGACTGTCTTTTTTCAGATCGTAAATGCCGGAGTTGTACTTCTTTTCATCCCGGTTGAAAAGGTTGAATACTATCTTGCCGGCGCTGAGCCAATGCGCCCTGGAACCCTGCTGCCAGTTCCAGGCCTTGGTCAAGGCGATTTCCTTCAGCACGGTGTTTCGGCCCAGGTCGTAAAGGATGACGGCGGTGTCCTGCCGCGGATCCGGCTTTTTCGCCGGGTCGGCGCTGTTGGCGTGAAAGACCAGCAATTCGCTGTTTTCCGGGTTGAAGGGAGATTTGTCGTAGTAGCCGAAAAAAGTGTTCCTGAAGCCGCTTGCTTCAACGATCTTTTTTTGATAACCCGCTGTGACCCGCAGTTCAGCTTTGCACCCGAAATGGCGCACCCGCAGGTAATTCCTCTTCATGATTCCGTACAGGCCGGGACAATTGAACTGCCAGGTTCGCAGGACAGATGAAATACTTTTTTTCAACATAATCCGCATTCGATTCCAGGCGAATCGTTCCCGTTTTGTTCACCTTCTCCGGACCGGCCGGGACTTCCTTTTTTAAACACGACAAAACCGGCATAGTAACAGGTAAATATCACCAACAGCGCCGAGGCGCCGTTGAACAGCAGTTGATTCTTGTACAACAGGAATTCCCACAAAAACAGGCCGAACAGGAGTATCAGCAATTTGCGGTTCTTCGCCCCGGCCAGGACCGACCAGGCAAAAAGGACCATCAGCACCAGTCCAGGGTAGCCCAGGGCATACAAGACGGCATTGGCCTCTCCCAGCAGGCCCCAGTGCCTGATGCCGAACCCGGCATTTCGCCCGGTGAATCTGTCACGGCCGGTGGCCCTGGCCACCCGGTAGATGCCCTGGCCGAAGACCAGGTCCCGGGCGCCGTGAAGATTGAGCCTGGACGGCTGAAACAACAGCAATACCCCAGCCCCGCGACCGCGGCTTGGAATTTCACTGCTGAAAACTTCCCTGATTTTCGTGGTGCCGAAATTGTATTTCATCACGTAATCCACCACGAAAGGCAGGCTGAAACTGCCCCAGATTTTTTTCTCGGGCGTCAGGGTGGGGACCATTCTCACGCCCAGGTAAAACAGGATCAACAGCAGGGGCAGGAATTTCAAAAGTTGTATAAACGGGTTTTTGCCTTTGAAAAAAACGTAGAGTAACAGTAAAAGCAGGGGGAACAAAATGATCGGAGCTCTTTTCTGGCTGGCCAGGCCGATGAACAGGAAAGAACAGGCAATCAGCCAGTCCACCCGGCTGAAGCGTCCCTGCCTGACCAGCCAGAAAAAAACCAGCGCCAGCAGGGGAATAAAAACAGCGGTGCTGGCTCCGCCATGAGCGATCGAACCGACATGGGCTTCAGGACTCTTACCTTGAGCGAGCACGAAGACCAGCATTTTAACCAGGCTTAACAAGACTTGCACATAGAGGATTTTCAGCAGGAGATCCTTCATGTATTCCAAAGAACTGCGGCTGGAAACAGCTGTTTTCAGGATGAAGAAAACCAGGAAAGGAAAGGCGTAAACATATACATAGCGGTAAGCAACGACCAGCAGACCGCCGCCGTTGACCCAGAATGACAGCCAGAAGAAAACTGAAAAAGCCGCAAAGGTACAGGCGACCTGTTTTTCCCAACTGCTTTTCAAACCGCGGATCCCGCTGAAAGCAAGATACAGGGCAAAAGAAACGACTCCCAGCTTGTAGGCGTTGTAAAACCAGAGTCCAACGACTACTTTGCCCAGGTACTCAAACAGCCCGGCCCAGAAAACCAGCACCACGAACAGCCCGGTTTCATTTCGGCCGGCCTGAAAAACCATGTAAACCAGGCCGGCGAATACGAATGAAAAGAAAATGACTTCCAGCGTCTCTCTCATGAATCCCCCGGCATTATATGCTCATGCTGTGAACTATGCCAGGTCACGGGCTGGAGCAAAGTCTCAGCATTCAGCACGGTACCAGGCAATCCGGCTCCGGGGTTCATTTCTTGAGCCCGGCCTCCTTGTTCAAGCCCTGTCGCATGGCCTGAACCATCAGTCCGTAGGTTTCGGCGATATCGTATTCAGCCGCCCTTTGCCGGGCATTGACGGACATCAGGGCCTGCATGTTCACATCGGCCTTCAGTTTCAGAATGCATTCGGCCGCCGAACCTGGATCGGGTTCTATGACAAAGCCGTTGACTCCGTGCTCAACCAGCCGCTCATGAGTCTCAATCCGGTTGCAGATCACCGGCTTGCCGGCGGCCAGGTATTCAAGCACTTTCTGCGGCGGAGACACCCGGTACGCGGGCACCCCGGCATCGAGAAAGCTCAGGCAGACATCGGACAGGTGAAGTATACCCGGAATCAACGAGGCATCGACCACTCCAAAATCGAACAGGTTGTCCTGCAGTTGGTGTTGTCTTGCAAAATCAGCGATCCCCGCGGAAAAGGGCCCCGTAGCTCCGGCTATAACCAGCACTATTTTTTCGTCCGCGCCGGCCGCATTTTTTATGGTGTCCAGCATGAGTTGAAAGCCGCGGCTTTCATTCACCCAGCCGGTATAGGCGACCAGGAAACAGCCTTTTTCTTTCAGCTTCCGCAAGGGCCGGTGGGCGTCAAGAATTTCCGGCCTTTGATACTTTTCCAGATCAAGGCCGTGAGGGACAAGCGTTACAGCACTTACGCCCCCGGCTTTCAAGACCTCGACGATGGGCCTGGAAACCGCGAAGTTCCGCGCGGACTTCTTGAGACCTTTTACGATGAACATTTCCCTGGCCCGGTCAATTGAAGTTTTCAGTTTTCTTTTCAGCGCGGACCTGGTGCGGTAGTAGCGAGGCCCAAACTGGTGCACGTACTGAAAAACCGGTTTTTCAAGCCGGATCGCGGCCGGGGCTGTATCGTGAAACATGAAAATTCCATCGGCTTCAGTCTTATTCAGCTCAGCGGCCGCCGATTTCCAGAAAGCAAGATCGCCGAGCAGGGGAATGGCGTGGATCTTTTTTACCGGCAGAGCGAAAACCCGGGCGGCGGGAAACAGGCGGCGGATAAAATCAGCCTGGTTGGTGTATATCACGGTGTTGAAAGCAGCGCTCAAATGCTTCATCATGGCCAGGCGGCAGGCATTGCCCAGAGTATCGGCATGACTGGTGGTGAACACCACTGCCAGCTCAGCTTTTTTATTCATTGTGTCTCCGGGCTGGGCCGAAAGCCGGCCGGGATCAGGATCGGATCAGGGCTCATACTTTTTTATCCAGGCACTCAAGTCCCGGCCGATGAGAGTTTCCAGCTCGAGTATGTCGTTTTTGTAAGCCGCCAGCAATTCCCGGGCGATATGGGCATCGAGAACCGGTTTGTGCCTGAGTTTTCTCAGGTTGAAATTCCTGGCGAAGTTTTTCAGTTTACCGCGCTGTTTTTTATCCCTGATCAGTTTTTTCAGGACCGGGGCCAGGATGCGGCCAGGCAGGTTTTCCTTTTTTATCAGCCGGTGAAGAGAAAGCGATCTCGGCATGGCCGCCTGGTTTTCCCTGACAGCCGGCCGGGATTGTTCGCCCCCGGCCGGCTCGTCGAGATCCAGAAACCGGTAAACCCTGCTCAAGACCTGGCTGATGTCATGCTCCAGGTCGTCCGACAATATGTAAAGAAAACGGTTTTCTGCAAAACAGTTCAGCCAGCATTTCAAATTCCCGGCATACAACCCGTCCCTGAAATACCCCCGCCAATCGAGCGGATCGGCCGACAGCCTTTCGGATTCCGCCGCCAGGGCCTCGGGAAAAGAAAGCTCTTCATCGAGATTCCTCTTTTTATGCAGGTAATGCGACCAGGCCCGGTCCACCGGGTTTCGGAAAACGAGAATGAACTTAACGTCCTTGTCCCGGTAGACATCGTGAATTCTCGGCAGGCAAATATCAGTCAAATGGAAATAAGCCGGGGTGGCGTCTCCCACGGCCTTGAAAGCGCCCGCTCCACTGAAAAAATATTCACTGTACCACTCGATCCCCTGCTGGAAATGAGAAGTCCTGTCGAAAAAATGGGTCTCCTTCTCCGCCGGCAGGAATATGTCCGGATGCCGGCTCAAATAGCTGTGCAGAGTCGTAGTGCCGCATTTCGCTTCACCAAGTATGAAAAAATCGGGCAAGACCAGGTTCATCTCTTATCACCCTCTCGGTATTTCACTCTATTAAAACACATCAGCCAAAAATTGCAAGAAGCAAACCCGAAAAACAGCCAGCTTTTCATCTATCCGCCATTCGCTTTTTCCCGGGCCCCGGCCGGGGTTTCTTTATTATTTACGATTTCTGAACAGCTGGTATTTCGAACTTGACCATGCTTTGTTTCATTCAGAATGAATCTCCGTTTCCCGGAGGCAGTCAGAGGTATCTGCTCTAAAACCTCAACTGCGACTTCGATCTGCATCTCCTTTTCCCAGTACTTTTTTACAAAAAGCAGCACGTCCTGATCAAATCTGTTATTGACCTGAAGGTTAAAAACAACCTGATTTCCTTTATTGACAACTTGGAAGCGATCTATCGCCCTTTTCAGTTCAGGCTCATCGTTATGAAAAAAACCGGTAAAATTATGCACGATAAATTTGCGACCGTTCTTCATTTCCAACACTTCGTTGTCTCGTCCCAGGATTCTGACAATCCTTTTCAGTTTTCGACCACAGCCGCAGGGATTGTCATCTATTTCAACCAAATCCTGAGTGTCGTAGCGGATGAAAGGATGCACGAAATTCCAAAGATCAGTTGCAATCAATCGACCAATACCTCTTTCAATCGGGTTACCCAGTTCATCCAACACTTCACTGATGCCGTATTCATCCGCTGCATGGTAACAACCGTGTTTAGGGCATTCAAATATCGTCGCCGCACCTTCAGTTCCATAGGCATCGAATACCGGACAGCCGAAGGCTTCCTCGATTTCTCTCCTGGCTTCCGGGAAAAGGGTATTTCCGGTGGTATTAATGGCATCGGGAACAAATCGGTATTTTGTCTTATTACGCCTGTAACGGGCGAGGTAAAGCATTGGATCTGGATAACACCTGATTATCTTGGGTCTGAATCGTTCGATTTGGTCGAGTATCCGGTCGAAATTGCTGTCAAGCAAAGGGTTGATGGACAGGTAAAGATTGTTGCTGAATATATCCTGCATCCTCTTTACCGAGTTCTTTCTCTGGTTCTGGCTGAGCTTAACATATCGGTCCCCGAGTCGATACCCCATCCAGTACCAGCCACGCAAATGGACTGCCAAATTGAGAGAATAGGCATCCTTTCCAGTCAAATAGAACAGGGGTTCACCGGTCGAACCACTTGAGCTCCGCTTTACTGTTTTCGAGGGCGGAAAACCCGCAGCATTGAAACGCTCTACGCCCTGAAGCTTAATGGTTTTTTTCTGCAAAAGAGGCAGACTGCTCAAGTCAGCAGAGCTTTTCAAGTCATCAGGCTCAAAACCCAGTCCGGTGAAAAGATCCCGGTAATAGGGCACCCGGTCGGAGGCCTGCCGAAGCAGTTTACGCAGTCTTTTTGTCTGAAAAGCATGGATTTCATCCCTGGACCAGAACTGGCTTTTCCGGAGCCAGGCCAGTTTGCATGCGATCGACTGACCGGTTAAGATGTCACTTGCCGGCAAGATTACTTTTTCAGCCAGTAAGTTTTTCAAACTCATGCTAAAAAAACCTCCAGTTACTTCCGACAGTAAATCGCCATAAATGTGAGATCATTAACGCTGATTTCCATGAATCAAACTGCTAAAGCGTATCAATTCAGACCATATAATTTGAACAGATCAGGTTTAATACTATTCCAGAGGTGTTTTTCCACTTTTTTTCGGCCGGCGGCCACCACTTTTTCAACCAATTCCTGATTTTTCATTATCAAATCGACTTTCTCAGCGATTTGCCTCGGATTATGAGATTCTACCAAAAATCCATTCCTGTTGTCCTCAATCAGATCAGCAATACCACCAACTTTGGCGGCAATCACCGGCACTCCACAGGAAAAAGCCTCGAGAATTGAAACCGGTTGATTGTCAACGCTGGGAACACTGATGAAAACATTGCTGCTTTTGAGCAGCAATCTTACTTTTTCATTCGGAATCATGCCCAGGAACTCGATCCCCTCCAATTCCGCGCTCAATTCAACCAGCTTGAACATTTCATCCCCGGTACCCGCAATTTTCAATGAAGCTTCCGGGTAGTGGCTCTTAATTGTTTTGAAGGCTTCTATTATATCGCCGACATTGTAATTGCTGGTCAGGCTGCGAACGGAAATGATTTCAGGCCTGCTCAGATTGAGTGTTCTTTCAAGGCCCATTTCAATGTCAATGATATTTCTCAGCAAGCTTGTCTCAATGCCGAAATCGAGGAAAACCCTCCTGAAATGCTCTGACATCACGGTAACATGGTCTGCTTTCTGTAAAAACCACTTAATCCACCAGCTGTTTTTTTGCAGAAACTCTCTAGCTCCGCCTCCATGAAAGGAAATCAGCGTTTTTTTGTTCAGGAAGATTTTCCCGGCAAGCACACCAACTATTACTGGGAAAAATCCCAGTCCGGAACAACCGTGGATGTGAAGTAAATCATGCTTTCGCGCCTGGCTGATCAGAGAAAAAATCAGAAACAATCGTTTTAACCTGTTTCTTTTGGTGTTGAACAGTGAAACCTGGATTTTTTCCCGATCGAGATTGTAATAATGACTCGCAACCACTGCAGATATGCCGCTTTGATCGGGTTTGTAATTGGCGACGATGAGAATTCTCACAAGTTTCTCCCTTGCCCGGCTTGAATTAATTCAATACAAGAGATTTCCCAAGTTGTCGGAACGAGCTCATACGTGACAACCCGACATACTTGATCATTGTTCGGCAATGGCTTCATGAACCAGCAATTCTTTCAAAAACGCATCGATTCTTACGGCCACCTGGGCGCGATCCAGATGCTTAAGCATCCATTCGTATCCATTCAAGGCCAGGTTTTCGGAGAATTTCTTGTCAGATATAATTTTCATCAAGCCGGCGGCTATATCATCATGGTTTTCTGGATCCACCAGGAGCGCCGCTTTGTTATCCTTGAAATATTCCCGAGCATCTCCCACCCTGGTTAGCAATACCGGCTTTCGGCAAGAAAAATACTCCCCCAGTTTGGTCGGAAACCCAGCCTCAGCAAACAAACCATGGGGCCGGACCAAGGCCAGGATCTGGCAACTTTGAAGTAAACCCGGGATTTCTTCATGGTTGACCAGGCCCTTGAAAGTAATGCTGCTTTCCATGCCAAGCTCGGCAGCAAGCTTTTTCAAGGCGGGTAAAAAAGACTTTCCGCTTGGATTGTCTCCAATGATCAGCAGGTGAGTGTCCGGATATGTTTTATTGACCAAAACGAAACTCTTTATCAGGTCAAGAACACCATCTTTGACAACTTCTGTTCCGGTATAGCCTATGGTCAGTTTATCAGTCTTGAAGAGCTTCTCCTCAGCGATAGTGAATTTTCCGGGATCAATTACATTGGGCATCAGCGCTATTCTCTTTTTCCCCTCCGTTTTTCGTGTAATCAGGTCTCTGAGATAAGTTGAGAGTACAATGAACCCATCAGCATACTTAACCAGGTAGTTCAAGCTGAAATTAAAAGCCTGCAATTTGATATACCCAAGTGACCATTTTTTCTCAGGAGGCCGGTAAAAATCAGCCAGAATGTACACCAGCCTTGTTTTAGTCATTTTTTTGATCAGGAGAAGCAGTATTGACTTGAACAGAGTTGTATTATAAGAAATGACGAAATCCATTTCCCGCTTCAGGCTTTTTTTTAATAAGCAAAAAAACAATACTGAGATGCCGCATACAGATGAAACTATTTTCAGTAAAGGGTTGACAGGGTGATTTCTGAAGCAGAGATAGCGATAGCACACTCCCTCAATTTTCCCTTTCCGGCATGAGTTCTTTGTTTGACCGTACAGAAAACCAGCGGGAATGAGCACCTTGATCGAATTGCCGCATTCCTTGAGGCCGATAGCCAGGTTTCGCAGCAGGTTGGCCGAAGCTCCACCGTACGGGAAATTCCCGGTTATGAAAACGATTTTGTTTGTTTTCTCCATCAGGTCGGGTTTTTTCAACCCTACTTTATTTAAGGCAAATGATTTCAGAACTGCTTTTCCAGATTGGTTTTTTGATAATACGCCCGCATCCAGTCGAGTGTCCGGCGCACGCCCTCGTCCAGAGGCACGGTCTGGTTGTGCTGCAATTCTCTGATCGACAGGCTGATGTCGACTTTTTTCACCCTGGTGGTCAACAACTCCGATTCCCGGTATGAGATCAGCTCCCTGGACGCCCCGGTGTATTCCCAGATCAGGTCGGCCAGGGTCTCGATATCGTGAAACTGATCGGAACCGATGTTGTAAACCCGGCCGGGAATGAAGTTATCACTGATGTTGGCCACGGTGCGAACGCAGTCATCTATATAAGTGCTGGAGCGGTAATGTCCCTGATAAACCGTGATCGGCAGGCCGTGCAGGGCATGGTAACAGAACTTGCAGTTAACCGAACGGTAAGGATGGTAGTATTCCCCGGGCCCGTAAGTATTGAAAAGCCTGACCACAACTGTTTCGGTGGCGAAAAGCTGGGCCGAGTTGCGGATCTGCATTTCATTGGCCCACTTTGAGATTGCGTAGTCATTCAACTGCTTGATTTCGAACTTGTCCATCACCTCCTCGCTCATGGTTTCACTAAAATCACCGTAAACCTCGGAACTGGAAAAATGAACCAGTCTGAATTTCAATTCCTCCTGCAGCCTGATGATGTTTTTTAGGCCGATCAGGTTCGATTTCCACATCTGTTCGAAGTAATCCTCACCGTTCCAGCGTCCGAATTCAGCCGCACAGTTGTAAACCAGGTCAAAGGGACCGGCCTGCCGCAACACCCGCTCTATTTGCCGGTATTCGCCTATATCACAGCGCGAATAATTCCAGTTTTCGTTGCTCATTCTCTGGATATAACCGATTTCACCGGGATGGTGCTGAATGTCGACCTCAAAAACGGAATGCCCGCGTTTGCGTAATTCTACTGACAATTTCTGGCCCACAACTCCTTTTGCTCCGGTAACCAGTATTCTCATGAAAGTCTCCTTTTAAGTTGATTCGTGGGCAACCCGGAAAAGTATCCGGGCTCTGACCAGCAGCATGGCCGGTGCCAGGAAAAAAAACGAAAGCGTCACCAGGGGCTGACCCATGTTCTTCAACAGGCCCATGCCCAGAAAGAGCAGGATGACCAGCCAGTAATAAGGTCGGTCTCCCCGCGCAAAAAGCCGCAGGTTGTATTTGAACTGAGTTGCCAGCACCAGGAGCCAGGGCAGTAATCCGGCCAGGCCGAACAGGGAAAGCCGGTCGAACCAGAAATTGTGACCCAGGGTTTCGCCACTGCCGAAGAGCGGATTACTCCGGAAATTTCCCAACAGGTGCGGAATCCTGGCCGCCCGGCCGTCTATGTTGGTACCCCCCTCACCCACCCCGTAACGCAGGGTTTCGCTCAGGGCCAGCAACCTGTCTCTCAGCAGGCTTTCATCCAGCAGGCCGGCGCCCCGGGCCAGCAAGTCGGCGCTGGTGTCATCCGGGACCAGCACCGGCAGCAGCAGGCCGAGCAACAACAGCACCATGACCAAACGTCCGCCTTTCCTGGTCAGCAGGGCCGCGGCCAGGCCGGCCAGGGCGAAGAGCAAGGCGGTGGTTAACTGGCTCCTGAAAATGCCCAGCAGGGCCAAGCCGCTGAAAGCCGCCAGGGCAATCCTGGTTTTACCGCTCAGGTCTTTTCCTTTGACCAGCAGGGCCAGCAGGGGCAGGATGAAGACCAGGCCGTAAAAAAAATCGTATCCGGCTATACCCCGGGACTGGTAATAAGCAATGGTGTCGTGGTAACCGTATTTCGCCAGTTCTCCGCCCAGCTGACGGGCGGCCAGTGGGTACTTGGCCAGTCCGAGCAGGCTGGTGAAAAGCGTGATCGTGGCGCAAATCAAGGAAAACTTCAACACCCGAGCCAGGCCCCGGAAATCTCCACTGCTGACAAAGTACTGCAGAATCAAACTGGACAGCAGCAACAGGCGCAGTTCCCGGTCCAGCCAGGAAAAATCAGCTTGAAACAGGCCCAGGTAAATGAATGCCAGGTAAACCAGGGCGAACAGGTAGACGGGTAGTATTCTGAAATGCAGAAAGACCCCGGGTCGGAACAGCAGCAGGGCCGTAACCCAGGCCAGCTGGTAGAGAACTGCCGAGGAAAGAGGAAAAGGCAGGTTGGCGAACAACACCGGCAGGAGAAAACTGCCCAGGGCCAATCCGGCCAGGACCTGAAAAAAGAGCTTCAGTCCCCGGCTCAGTTCACTCATTTCTGGTTCCTGATGTATTCAGGCCAACTGCCGATGTCAATCCAGCTTTTTTCACTGACCGGAAAGACACCCACGCGCCGGCCCTGCTTCTGCAATGTGCCGATCAATTCGTTGAAATCACAGGGCCCCTCGCCGGGCAGGAAGTCAAGCACCCCGGGCTCCAGCAGATAAAGCCCGGTGTTGACCCGCAGGCTTAGGTCGGGCTTTTCTTCGATCCCGGCCAAAAGACCGTTTTCCCCGCTGTGCACGATGCCGTAGGGCAGGGAAATGCTCTTTATGGCCGCCACCAGGGTCAGGTCATTGTCGTTTTCACGGTGATAGGCGATTATTTCCGAATAATCCTGATCAACCAACACGTCACAGTTACTGACAAAGAAGCTTTCCCGCAATTGATCGGCGACCAGGCGCAGACTGCCGGCCGTGCCCAGGGGCCGTTCCTCCTGGAAACAGCAGATGCTGTATTCCGATCGTTCCAGCTGATCCAGGTAATAGCGGATCATCTCGGCTTTGTAGTTCACTGACAGGTAGAATCGCTTGCAGCCCAGGGCCAGGAAACTGTCGATGATCCTTTCCAGCACCGTCTTTTCACCCAGGGGGATCAGGGCCTTGGGAAAGACGTTGGTCAGCGGCCTGAGCCGGGAGCCCCGGCCGCCGGCCATGATCACCACCGGCAAGTCATGCCTCGCCCCAGGCGGCCGGCTGTCAGCGGTGAACAGGTCCTCCCAGAAGATCACTTCCCTGATAACACCTGCGGCATCGATCACCGGCATAAACTCGTTGCGGCGGGCCTGCATTCTCTTTTTCAGTTCAGCGCGGTCATCACCCGGCCGGGCCACGGTCACGGCCGGTCGCAGTACCGCTCCCACTTCCAGGTCCAGGTTATTGTGCCGAATAACGGCCCGCTGAATATCGCCTATGCTTAACAGGCTGGAAAATCGCCCATTTTCAGTCACAATAAGCAGTTTGCGGCCGCATTCATCCATCTGACGCAGGGCCCGGGCCAGGCTGGCCCCTTTTTCGATCAGGAGTTCGCTTATTCTTTTTTCCATTCGTCCATCCTGCGGGCCGGGTTACCGATCCAGGTTTCTCCGGCCGGCACGTCACGGGTGACCACCGCGCCCATGCCGATGATCGCCCCCCGGCCGATGTTCAGGTGCTCGCGCACCACGGCGTTGGAATAAATGGTCACTTCATCTTCAACCCTTACCGATCCGGCCAGCATCGAGTTGCCGGTAAACAAAACGTTTTCTCCAATCTGGCAGTTGTGGGCGATAAAACACAGACCGTTTATCTTGCAACCGTTTCCAACCCTGGTATTTGAAAACACTCCCCTGGCTATCTGGCAATTGGCCCCGATTTCCACCTGGTTGCCGATTTCCACTCCGCATAGATGAGGCAATTTTATCAATTCTCCGTTTTGCGCCCTCATGTAACCAAAGCCCTCGACTCCAACAACCGCGCCGGCCTGGATGACCACCTGGTCACCGATGAGCACGTCATCCTGTATCACAACATTGGCCCCGATCAGGGCCTGTGACCCGATGCGGCATTTGCCGATCACGGCATTGGCTCCAATGCAGGCCTCTGCCCCGATTTCCGCTTCGGGGTGAATTACGGCCCGCGGATGGATACCCGGCTCGGACCTCGGACTGAAGAACTGCCGGCCGACCCGGGCCAGGGCCAGCTTGGGCTGATCCAGCCGAATCAGCAACTTTTGCCGGGCGGCCAGTTGCGGACTGTAGCGAACCTCCCGGCCGGCCAGGATCACCCGGGCCGGAGTGTTTTCCGCGGCCTCCTGCTTGTCCGACCGGGTCGGGTTGATCCAGTCCAGGGTCAGTTCATCAGCATCTGCTGCCGCCTTCAGGTTGGTCACGAACAAGTCCCGGGGCTCACCGCATACTTCCGGATGAAAAGTCTCCAGGAACGAAATGATCTCGATTACGGAAATTCTTTTTTCCTTTGCCTTCATCTTTGATACTCCGGAAAATCACTTGGATTGAAAAGAAGTTCCCGGGGAATCGGCTCATCATGGTGATAATGGTTCAGCACAGCCCTGAAGCATTCCAGCAGCCTGGAAGCCAGTATCGGGCCGTCGAATTCTTTCTCAACGAAAGCCCGGGCCCGGCAAGCCAGCTCAGCGGCCAACCCGGGTTCAGCCAGCAGCTTTGACATGTTGGCCGCCAGTCCCGGCACATCGCCGATCTCCGAAAGCAGTACCGCCGGGCCGTCACGGTTCAGCCAGGGCATACCGCTGGTCCGGCAGCTTACCACCGGCAGACCGAGCAGAATGGCCTCCTTGACCGCGCTGGAAATCACGTCCAGTTTGTAGGGCAGCAGGGCGAAACGGGCCCGCCGGGCCTGGCGGTGCATGTCGGCCTGCTCCTGGAAATAGTCGTTGAAAACGACATTATCACCCAGCTCAGCCTGGTTTACAATATCCAGCAGTCTCTCCCTGTACGGCCCTTGACAATTGCCGATGACGTTCAGGGTAACATCCGGTTTTTCTTTTTTGACCAGGGCCAGGGCGGCCAGGGCTTCCTCAATGCCTTTTTTCATACTGACACTCTGGGCGAAAAAGACAAAGTCAAAGCTTTTGGCCGGGTTTTCATCCGGTCGAGGTTTTTCAAAGGGAAAAAACATTCTGAAGACAACGGCCTCGGGATTGTTGGCCAAAAGCAGGTCATAGTGCAAACGGCCGCCGCAGCCGAAGTAGCGGGCCCGCCGGTGAATGGCCAATTCGGTCTCCCAGTTGAGTTCCAGGCAACTGTCGCTGTGGAGGCGGCGCTCCGGATTACTGTAAACAGTCTGCAGGGACACAAAAAGCGGTTTATCACCAAGATCAAGGGCGGCCATGGCATAATAGGGATTCTCGGCCCCGATCAGGTTGACCAGGTCGGGTTTTATTTTCCCCAGGAACCTTTTTATCAGGAAGCGGTTCTTGCTGAAGCGGGGCCGGGCTGAGAAATGAAACGAGCGATGCAGCAGGGGCCAATCGGGCTTGAAAAAGTAATAGCGGACTCCATCTAGACTGAATTCGAAACTCATTTTTTTCAGGCCCCGGTGTGGTGCGATTACGTGCAGTTCCAGCTCGGGGAAAGTGCTGAATTCCCTGACCAGGTTGCTGACCCAGGGCGCGAAATCGATGTAATCATTTTTGATTTGTCGACGTAGAATTGATTTCAAGGCGTTTTTAAGATGCAGACCGGCCAATGGCAGGCGGGCCCGTACCTGGGCATTGGAGAAATGACAAATGAAAGCTACCTTCAGCATGGGGGTTCTGACAGAACGGTCTGAAAAACAGGATGCAGTCGGGCTTGAAAACGACTCAATTCAGCCAGCCGGGCCGGGCTCAACCTGGCTCGCCAGCGTTCATCCAGACGGATTTCAAGTTCATTACTGTTCCTGACCGGATTACCGGCCACGATATGCAGGCCGGCGGGATATAGTTTTTCAATTGGCTCCAGGGACGCGTCAATACCCAGGAAAGCGGCAATTCTGCGCCTGGCTTTATTGACCTCAACGGCCAGTTCCTCGTAGCTGAGCACCAGGTACTCGGATTGATCAAGATGCCTGATAACATTGAAAATCCTGTGGTTGTAATGGCGCAGCCAGGCGGCAGCCTTCCGCCTGAGAGCAGCCGGCCCTTGTTCGGCGGCGTAGGACGTGCTGACAACTCCGTAAACCTGGCGTACAAGTACGATCAATTTAGCCCGGCCAGGCCTGTGCCGGCGAAGGTAGAGATGGCGATAGACGTCCTTGCTGGAATCGACGAAAAAATCCCGACCGGCAACCAGGCAGGCACTGTCAAACAGCAGCCAGTTGTTGGCAATCGAGCGCTTGAACAAGCAGGCGCTGAAATTGATCATCCGTTCCGGATTCAGCAGGCAACCGGCCAGGTCGAAAAAGCGCACGCTGATTTTTTTTCTCAGGCTGGATCCATAAAAAAAAGGGCGATAAATGCTTATGTTGAAGCGCTCGGGAAAGTCTGCGACCTGGAAACCGAGTTCCCGGGAGATTTCCTGCAGTACAGGTCCCCAGTGCTCACAGGCGTCCAGGGTCCGGCCGCAGCTGCAGAAAGTGGTTTTAAACTTTTCCGGCCTTTTTTGCTTGTGGAGTTTCCAGGGTATGTATATCATTTCTCCGGAAGAAAGGACTCCCGGCAGCGTGCCCATGACCATGTCCAGCAGGGTGGAGCCGGAATGCCCCGGACAGACGATTGAGACCAGGTTGGCTGTTTTCATTTTATTTAGCCCGACAGTCACATTCTGTAAGGCATTTTTTCAGTTTTTTTCAAAAAGCAGCATGAAAGCCTCGGCGTAACGACAGCCGATTCGACTGCCGCGCAATGCGGCCAGGGCTTCAACCGCCTCAATACTCCTGGGCAGGCCGGCAGGCATCAGTTCTTCCTCGTAAATCCGCAGGGCTTCCTTTTTTGCAGTGAATTGCTCGGATATATCAACGAAGACATTAGGCAGGAAGTGGTTTTCCGGTAACGCCGCGGCGAACTCGGTTTCAGACAGGGTTTCGTACATCAACACCCGCTCAATGCTTTTTTGACGGAAGCTCTTGCAGCAGGCAAACGCGGCCTGGAAAACAAAACGGTGATCGGAGTGAGCGTCACTGCGGTTGGGCAGGTAAACGACCTGGGGATCGATTTTTTCAAAGCCGGGATAAAAAGCTTCGATCAAATTCCGCCCCTGGTTTTCAAGCTCGGTGGAAGTGAAATCAAGCTGGGTCCAGCTTTTAAAAGCGTAAAAACCCGCGATCAGTGCACTTTCCCGTGCCCGGCGATCTTTTTTTTTGGCATCAGGAGGCCGGGCGGCGTTGATCCAGAACAACTCGTCACCCCGGGAGCGATGCTTCAGCAGAGTGCCGCCGACTCCAAGGGTTTCATCGTCGGGATGAGCGGAAACGACCAGAATTCTCTTCATGTTTGCCACCTGTAAGTCCAGAACGGACTCGTTCCAAGCAAATCAGCCAGTTTTTTATTGTATTCCTCGTAAAAACCCTCTATTTCTCGACGCAGAATCTCATCTGGCGGCGGATAGTCATTGCCGCGGAAAACCTTGATCTCGGTAAGTCGGTGATCAGGCAATCCGAGAAAAGTAAAAACCCGGCTACAGGTTTCCCTGGCATTATCGAAGAGATCTTCAGACCTGATTATGCAGAATTGTTGCCTTGGGAAATGATCGAACCACTTGAGCAGAGTGTAGTAATATAAACCTTTTTCAACCAGATAATAGTCCTGGTCATGGACCGTGTGCCAGAACAGATTGAAATCCTGGTACTTTTCCCGGAAACCGGGCACCCATTTACAGTTGTGCTGATAATTGGAATAAAGCCTGGCCGCCGGTTCACGCAGCAGCACGATAAGGCCGGCTTGCGGGCAGACAGTCTTGATGCGTCTGATGGAAATAGTGCGGAAAAAATACATGGGGGTCGCTTCGCCGCTAATCTCTCCGGGCCGGGTTTCCGGAAAACGGCTCTTGTACCATTCCAAACCGAGGTTGAAGTAGCGGTCGAAATACCGAATTTCTTTGGTTCGGTATTCGGGATCGTAATCCTGACCGTTGCCAAGGGTATCAGCCACGCAAGGATGTTGCTGCAGGTAATTATAAAGCGAAGTAGTGCCGCACTTGGTTTCGCCCAGAATAAAAAAGTCCGGCAATTTCACTTCAATCCCTCGCACTGCTGGGCAGGTTTACCAGCCTGGCTGAAATTTTTTCGGCGTTTTCAAGCCCGGAGCGTTCGCAATCAAGGAACATGGGCAGGCGGTGCAGCAGGTCCCAGGCCGGCCTGAACTGCAAGCCGCAGTCATTGGCCAGGGACAGGAAAGATTCTCGTTCAGCAGCATTGGGCAGAAGGATGGAATTGAGCCAGAAATTGGATCGACTTTCAGCCGGTTCATCGATAAATTCAATGTCAGCACCCAGTTGCTGAAAAAAAATCCGGTACTTTTCAGCAATATTCCGCTTGATTGCCAGGAAAGAGGAGAGTCTTTCCAGCTGAGCCAGTCCCAGGGCGGCATTGAGGTTCGGCAGGCGATAATTGTAGCCGACAGCGTCATGGGAAATTTTCCAGGGATGAGGTACTTTTGCTTGAGTCGTTAAATGCCTGGCCTGGTTGGCCGTTTCTTCCTCATCAAGCAAAAGCATCCCCCCGCCCCCGGTGGTGATTATCTTGTTGCCGTTGAAACTGAGTACCCCGATTTTTGCAAAAGATCCGGTATGCCTGCCTTTATAAAAACTGCCCAGGCTTTCAGCGGCGTCCTCTACAACTGGGATTTCATATTCGTTACATATTTCTACTATCTGCTCTATCCTGCAGGGATGACCGAAAGTGTGCATAGGGAGGCAGGCGGAAATCCGCCGACCGCTTTTCTTGTTATAAGGCTTTGCCCTGGAACCGCGGGTCTCAACCCTCAGTTCAACGTTTTCAGCCAGCCAAGTTCGCAGGACAGCCGGTGAGAGCCCCAGGGTGTCAAAATCAACATCAAGGAATATCGGCCTGGCACCATGGTAGTCAACGGCATTGGCCGTGGCCACGAAAGTCAAAGCTTGAGTTATGACTTCGCTGTTTTGTTCAACTCCGACGATTTTCAACGCTAAATGCAGGGCGCAGGTGCCGTTGACACAGGCCACCGCCGCTCCGGCCCCTGTGAAAGCGGCTATTTGATTTTCAAATTCAGTCACAAAAGGACCGATACTTGAGACAAAAGTACTGTCAATGCATTCTGACAGGTATTTTTTTTCATTACCCGAAAAAACCGGGGCATGCAGGGGGATAGATCCTTCGGGTCTGTCGTATAGTTCCCTGACAAAATCAACGATCCGACGGAATTGATCGTCCATTTTCAGAGATTGTACAGGCCGGGCTTGTACTTGGCCAGATTACGGCCATCACTGAACCAGGCGCAAGTCTCGGTCAGTCCGGCTTCCAGGGCAGTCCGAGGCTGCCAGCCGGTCAGTGAGCGCATCAGTTCATAGTCTCCCAGCAGGCGACGCACTTCTGATTTTTCCGGGCGCATCCGTTCCGGGGTGCTTATAAAATCGGCATCACTGTTCATGATTTTCCTGATCAAATGCAGTAAATCGCCCATTGAAATCTCTTTGTTGGTCGAGATGTTGATTTCATAACCGATGGTCTCCGGGCAATCGGCTATGGCCAGGAAGCCGGCGGCCAGGTCGCGGACGAATACCAGGTCGCGGACCGGTCTTAAATCGCCGACTTCGATACACGGCAAACCGGCTGCGATCTGGCTGATCACCGTCGGGATGAAAGCCCGGGCCGATTGGCGCGGACCGTAGGTGTTAAAGGGCCGGGCTACGGTCAGCGGCAGGTCGAAGGAGTGGTAGTAACTCAGAGCCAGGGCGTCAGCGGCGATCTTGCTGGCCGAGTAAGGAGATTGCGGCTGTTTGGGATGCTTCTCATCGATCGGCGCGTATTGCGCCGAACCATAAACCTCGGAAGTGGAAGTGTGGATCACCCGAATGCCGCCCATATCCAGGGCTGCCCGGCAAATGTTAAGGGTGCCTCCGACATTGGTCTCGAAATAACTGCCCGGGGCCTGGTAAGAATATGGAATAGCGATCAGGGCAGCCAGGTGAAAAACAGTATCGCAGCCGGCCGATATCCGCTTGACGAAATCAGGATCGCGCACATCGCCACAGACGACTTCCAGGCCGGGATGGGGGACAATCTCTTCCAGCCAGCCCCAGTAATTAAAGGAATTGTACTGGGACAGGGCGCGTACCTGGACATTCCTTGCCAACAGCAGCTCGCAGAGATGCGAGCCGATAAAGCCGTCAGCCCCGGTAAGTAAGACTTTTTTCATGATTGTCCTTGTTTCCGATAATCCCATCTTTCCCTGTAGACAGATCCATCAAGGATATCATATACCAGCATAACTGGATGAGCAAACATTTCAGAATAAATCCACTTTTTTCATGTCAAACTGATTATTCTCAGGCACCGGAGTTCCAGTATTCATCCTGTTCATAGCCCATTTCCAACAACATCGAACCAAGCTTCTCCCGGCACAGATCCACGGCCGCTTGGTTGAAGTAGTTTCTCCAGTCGCCGATTTCCCCCTTTCTAACCAGGGCGGCCCGCTCATCGGTATCCTTTTCCCTTTCTTTCATCCGGGAGAACTCGAATTCAGCAATGCAAGCCGCGACTGCGTCAGCACTCTTGGGCCGACCAAGGTAGGCCAGGATTCTTTCCAGCTCGGCGGCCGGGTTGCGGCGCAAATCCTCATACCTGACCAGGCAGATATCATCCCGGCTTTTAAAACGACTCCAGAAAGTTTCATAGGAAAAATAGGGCTTGCTTGCTTCCGGGAACAGCAGTTTATGCTGCAGGTAGCGAAAAAGGTTTTCCCGGTCGCTCTTGTCCGGGATGAAACCGTAGCGGCCGGGGTCGGGCGCCGGCTGATGATAGTTTTCGAAAAAGTAAAAAGAATTATAAACATCCCGGGGATCACGCAGCACCACGATCATTCTGTGAAAATGCCGGGCATGTTTCAGCCAGTGCCTTTGCATGAGATAACGCGGTCTGACCAGTGGGGTTTTATTTTTATCCTGATTTATCCAGTAACCATCTTCAGCAAGTAGTGCGCCCAGCATTTTTTTCAACCAGCTGGCCCCGCACTTGGGATATTCGTTGATCAGGATAACCCGCCAGGCCCGACCGAAAAAAAACAGAGCCAGGTCATTGTAAAACTGAACGGCTTTACGGGCTGTCTTGTTTAAAGCCCTTTTCAATATGTCGGTCATGACTGAGAAATTTCCGGTGTTATCCGAAATACAATAACATAACCCCTCCAGCCGCATTCCAACGGTCTTATTTCTCCCGACCGCTCCGTCCAGTCACCGCCCTGCCGTACCGTCCCCACCAGTTGATTGCCAGGGCCAAAATCAGCATCAGCATGAAACCGAGCAGGCCGGCCAGCATGACGATTTTTCTGCGCGATGGTTGATAGGGCGCAGGCGGCAGAGTGGGCCCGGAAAGCAGGCGTCGGCCTTCCTGGAAGGTAAAGGCGAAAGATTTGATCTGCCGCCCGATCTGGTTGCCCACCAGCTTGACCTGGTCCAGGGACTGGTCCTGGCCGGCGAAGATTTCAGCGTGTACTTCCCTGACCATGTCCAGCAGGGGTTCACCCAACTCGGGCAAATCGGCCAGTCGCTGGTAAGCGCGGCTGAAAAAGGCCTCGCGCAGGTCTGCCTTGGCCATTTCAAACTGCAGGTCCAGCAGTTTCTGCTGTTGACTGGAAATGGCCACTTCCAGGCCCACTTTCTGCAGGACCAGGGGCAGGAAGCGTTCACTGCCGTCCTGGATGTTGAGCATCTGGGTACTGCCCAGCCGGACGGCCTCTGGGTAGGCCCGGCTGATGCGCTCCAGGTCGCTGAGCCGGTTCTTCTGCCGTTCCAGGCTGAAACGGGTGTTGATCAACTGGCTTTCCAGGTTGTCGATAGCCTGGCGGGCTTCGTTTTCACCCGTGACCAGGTAGCTGTAAACCTGCTCGTAAAGCACTACATTACGAGCATGGCGGGCCAGCAGTCCTACCATGCGGGCCGCCTGGCCGGCTTCCTCGGCGCTCCAGTTCAGGCGCAGTCCGATTACCGCCAGGGTTTCGTCGCCTCGGGCCGCAATGGGCAACTGTCGCAATTGCTCCGCACTGAAGGCCGTGACCGGAGTCAGCGCCTGCTGCAGAAATTGCCCGTCAGACAGTCGGCTCTCAAGCCGGGCGATTTCCTCGGTGCTGAACTCACCTGACCAGCGGGCCAGGGCTAACAGGCGCCCTCCCTCCCGCAAGCGCTCGACCTGCTTCTTGTAGGCCGCCGGCGCCAGGCTGCCGAGGTTAAGCACCGCCTCGCTTAGATAGCGTCTCGGCAAACTCAAGGCATAGACCAGGCCCAGCAAAAAGATCAGCAGGGTGCCGGCGATTATCAGCAGGCGCCGGCGCCACAGCCCGGCCAGCAGGCTGATCAGGTTTATTTCTTCTTCAACCGGGTATGCTTGCTCCACCGTTTCTTTCATGCTCGTCTCCCTTAATATGATATTTGCCAGACCCTCAATTCTTTAAACCCAGCCACTCTTACCTCTCACCCCTCACCTCTTACCCCTCACCTCTAACCCCTTCCCTCTAACCCCTTCCCTCGAACAGGCTGCCGCCGTTCAAATCGGGCCGGGCTGTTCTTTTTCATTCTTCTCTTCTGCCGCAAGCTCAAGTGTTCGCGCCTGCATTATATTAAAGCAGGGTAATCTTGTCAAAATGTGCTTGACAAGAGGCTTTCCAACTACAACAGCTTTACCGGGAAGTATCGACAAAAGAAATCGGTCCAGTTTCGCGTATTGATTACAAAACCTGGCTTTGCAACCAGAAAACTTTTTACTTTTTCTTGAGTGAACCTTTCACTGCAAAAGCCCGGCGTTTTAGCTCCCCTTTTAAGCTTTTTTGCGCCTTTCCGGTTCTGAAATCGATCACCCAGGCCGCCGGTTGCCCCTGCCTTTCGGTCTCTTCCCCGGTCCAGACCCGGGCCAGAGCCCTGGGAAAAACCATGGGATCGATGTTGAATTCACCCTGCCCCGGCTGGTAAAGGCTCAGCAGTTCTTCCCGGCTGGGCAGGCGCCAGGGGCCTCCTTCAAGGCCGGCGGCCCAGGCCCGGGCTTCGGCAAAGGTGCTGGAAGCGCCGCTCTGCCATTCCAGGCCGGTCAACGTGTCTTGGACAATGCGCCGGTTAAGCCTGCGGAAGCGCTCCCGGGTCAGCACCAGGGGCTCGGGCAGGCGGCCGGTCTTGCCGGCCGGGGGGCTGGCGAACTCGATCTGCAGGTCGGCGCCGGCTATGGTCAGCTTGTAGATGACCGAGGGCAAAAGGCCGCTGAAGACAAAACCGCCGTCCGCGGCGCTTTCGGTTTCCAGGGTATCTCCCAGGCCGCCGGTGTCCCGGGGCGCGGCGCTCAGCTTAACGCCGGCGTAGGGAGCCTGGGTTTCATCCAGCACCTGGCCTTCGACCCTGGTTTCCTTCGGTCCGCCGCAGTTGAGCAGGAAGAGTAAACTCAACAGTAATATCGATAGAATCAGTTTGTTCATTATCAGCCTCCCTGGAGGGCTCCTCCCGGAAATTATATCTGGTTCGGTAAAATAGTCAAATACATTGCAGGCGGGAAACTGTATTGCCCTGGAGCTGGAGAGAACAGCCCCGGACCTCTCCGGGTTCATAAACGGGCTTTTTTTCTGCTATAATCAAGCCCTTGTCGCCGATGCACCTAAACAGGGAGATGAAACTGCTGAAAACAAAGCCGGCCGTTGCCCGGCCCGGGCCTGAACGCCTGCTCAAGCTCGCCCTACCGCTCCTGCTGGCCGGCCTGTGGCTCGTCTATGCCCTGGCCGAACCCCTGGCTCCGCCTGATTTTTACAAGTATTACTTCCAGGGTGAGGGCCTCTCGAAGTTCGATTTTTCCGGGCTCAGCATCCCCCCGCTCTTTCCACTCTTTCTCAGCCTGCTGACCGGGCTGGGCCGCCTCTTCAGCGCGGCGGAATGCTTCGTACCCTGGGCGGCCCGCATCCTGAGCCTGCTGGCCGGGCTGGGAACGATAATCTGCCTGGAGCGGCTGGCCGGGCAAGGCCATCCCGCCGGCCGCCGCGCCTTCACCTGGCTTACGGCCCTGTCTCCACTCATCCTGGTCCACCTTTCCATGCCGCTCAGCGACATGCTCTTTCTCTTTTTCGTCCTGGCCTTCTTCCGCGCCCTGGACGCGGAAAAACCCGGAGCGGTCATCCTGTTCAGCCTGCTGGCCGCCCTGACCCGCTACGAAGGACTGCTCTTACTGCCGCCGGCCTTACTGCACGCGCTCCGGCAAATCCCCCGCGCCCGCCTGCGCCGCCTCGTTCTCGTCCTGGGCGGCCCCCTGGCGCTTGCCGGCGTTGTTTTATCTATCGTGAAATTCAACTGGCTGGAAAAAGCAATCGCCTACAGCGGGATCTTCAACCCGGAGCGCGGCCCGCTTTTTTTCATCCTCAATCCGGGACGCCTGCTGGAAATCCTGGCCGGAAACTTCCTGTTCTTTCTGCCGGCCCGGCCGGCCGCGTTGAAATACACCGCCCTGGTGATGCTGTTCCTGCTGGCGGCCGCCGGTTGGCGCCGCCGGCGCCGGGAACAGCCGTTTTCCGCCTGGACCAGTCTCTATTACCTGGTCTTTTTCCTGCTGGGCAAGGGCTACCTGGCCTATTCCTTCCCAGGGGAAATCCACACCCGCCGCCTGCTCAGCTTCCTAGTCCTGTTCCTGCTGCTGGTCTTCCGGGGCTGGCAGATCATCCTGGTCCGGACCGCCGTGGCTTTTTCCCGGCGTTTGAACGGCCGGGTATTCATAAGGGCTTGTTTTGCCGGCCTGCTGCTGATCGTTTTCAGCCACGGACACCGGCAGGCCCTGGCCGAAGTCCGGAGCATCCCGGACCGGGGCGCTTACCTGCAGGCCCGCTATTTCATCAACCGGCCCGGCTGGGAACAATCCACCCTGTTTTACCTTGACCGGGCCACCTTCAGCTATTATCTCGGCCGCGAGCCGCGCGGCTTTTTCCCGGCGGCCCGGCACATCGAGCCGGGGGATTATCTCAGCTTTCTGCAAGACAAGATGACCGGCCTGGGCCTGCGCCGGGTGGCTTTCAATTTCTACCTGGTTTATCCCGATGCCCGGGCCAGTGATACCAGGGCCAAAATCTTCCTGGTGGCAAGCGCGGGAAACCGGGATCTCTGGGCGGCGCGACCGCTCTATTACCGGGGCGGCATGGCGGCCTGCATCGTCTTTCCACGTTTTATCACCCCTTAGCCGACCCTCTGTTCAAGGCAACTGATCCTGAATTTTTCCGCCGCTGTTGACAAATCATTTTTTTACCGCTATTATTATGCTATGATTGTGATATCATTTAGCTATCAGGAGGAACAAAAATGACCCAGGAAAAAAACGTGGCCACCCTGAGCGGCTGGCTGGTCTTTCCGCTTCAATTCGTGATGATCCTGCTCTCCATGCTGGTCTTCATGCTGACCGTCATCGCCGGCTGGTCCTGGCCGGTCCCGACCCTGGCCATGCTGGCCTTTCTCTTTTTCAGCATCTTCGTTTCCTGCGGCTACTTCACCCTGCAGCCCAACGAGGCCAAGGTGCTGGTGCTCTTCGGCCGCTACCAGGGCACGGTACGCCGCGAAGGCTTCCACTGGGTGAACCCGCTCAAACTGGCCCTGCCCCGTTCGCGCTACACAGTTTCCCTGCGCATCCGCAACTTCGAGGTGGAAAAACTGAAAGTCAATGAAAAGCGCGGCAACCCGATCGAAATCGGGGCGGTGGTGGTCTGGCGGGTCAAAGAAACCGCCCAGGCCCTGTTCGACGTCGACCGCTACGAACACTACGTCAAGATCCAGAGCGACACCGCCCTGCGTCACCTGGCCAACTGCTATCCCTACGATCACGGCGAGGAGGAAGAGGAAATCACCCTCCGTTCGGGCATCGAGGAGGTTTCGTCAGTACTCCGGACCGAGCTCCAGGAGCGCCTGGAAAAGGCCGGGGTGGTAGTAGAGGAAGCCAAGCTGACCCACCTGGCCTATGCCCCGGAAATCGCCAGCGCCATGCTGAGGCGCCAGCAGGCTGAAGCCATCATCGCCGCCCGGCGCAAGATCGTGCACGGCGCGGTTTCCATGGTGGAAATGGCCCTGGCCGACCTGCAGGAAAAGCAAGTGGTCGAGCTCGACGAGGAACGCAAGGCGGCCATGGTCAGCAACCTGCTGGTAGTGCTCTGCGGCGAAGCCGAAGTCAGCCCGGTGATCAACGCCGGCACCCTGTACACATGACCCATTTCGTTTGATGAGTAAGAAGAAGAGTTTCCTGCTGCGCCTCGACCCGGAGACCTGGCGGGAAATCGAAAGCTGGGCCGCCGACGAACTGCGCAGTGTCAACGGCCAGATCGAGTTTATCCTGCGCCGGGCCGCGGCCGAACGCCGCGGCCGGGCCGGGAAAGCGGCCGAACGCCCTGAAGACGCCAAGGAGAAGTGAATATGAAGAAAGGCCTTTGCCCCAAATGCGGTTCACGCGAGGTTTACAGCGGCGCCGACATAAGCTTCAAACGCGGCATGAACAACAGCAATACCATCCCCCTGGGCGGCATGAGCATGCCGGCCCCGCTGGAAAACTACGTCTGCGGCGCCTGCGGCTACCTGGAAAGTTACCTGTACCGGGAAAAAGACCTGGAGGCGGTCCGGAAAAAATGGCCGCTGGTGATGTGAAAAAACTGCTGTTCCTGCTTTTACTGCTGATACTCTGGCTCTGCCTGCCCTGAGCCCGGGGCGCGGTCAGTATCAGGCCAGCACGGCCCGCAGGGCCGCGATCACTTCGCCCGCCTGTCCCTCTTCCAGCTCGGGAAATACCGGCAGGGAAAGAGCCTGCCGGGCGCAATGCTCGGCCGCCGGCAGGTCACCCGGCCGGTAGCCCAGGCCGGAGAAGCATTCCTGCAGGTGCAGGGGCAGAGGATAGTAGATTTCCGTACCGATGCCCCGCTCGGCCAACAAGCCGCGCACCCGGTCGCGTTCGGCCAGCAGGACGGTGTACTGGTTGAAAACGTGGTCCCTGGCGCCCGGACCGTGAACTGCGGCCGGGAGGATCAGCTTCGGCCCGGCCAGGTCGGCCAGGCCGGCGGCGTAAAGGCCGGCATTGACCCGGCGGGCGGCCGCCCAGCCGTCCAGGTGTTTCAGCTTGACCCGCAACACCGCCGCCTGCAGGGCATCCAGCCGGAAGTTGCCGCCGACCAGGGCGTGGTGGTATTTCGGACTGGCTCCGTGCACCCTCAGCCGGCGAACCCTTTCCATTAAATCCCGGTCATTGCCGGCCACCAGCCCCCCGTCCCCGAAGGCTCCGAGGTTCTTGGTCGGGAAAAAGGAAAAACAGCCCAGGTCGCCCAGGCTGCCGGCCATCCGGCCCCGGTAGGCGGCGCCGATGGTCTGGGCCGCGTCCTCGACCACCGGCAGGCCATGATCCCGGGCCAGTTCCAGAAGGGGCTCCAGGTCAGCGCATTGGCCGAAGAGGTGCACCGGCATCAGGGCCCTGGTTTTCGGGCCTATCAGATCGGCCGCTTTTTGGGGATCCAGGTTGAAACTTGCCGGGTCGATGTCGGCGAAGACCGGAACCGCTCCCAGCCGGGCCACTACCCCGGCACTGGCGAAAAACGAATAGGACGGCACGATCACCTCGTCACCCGGGCCGATGCCCAGGGCCATCAGGGCCACCAGCAAAGCATCGGTGCCCGAGGAAACCCCGACGGTATAACGAACGCCCAGGTAAGCGGCCAATTCACTTTCCAGGGCTTCCACTTCCGGGCCGAGGATGAAATGCTGATCAGCCAGCACCCGTGCCAGGGCCGGCTCGATTTCCGTCCTGATCGACTCGTATTGCCTTTGCAAATCAAAAAAAGGAACGGCCATGGCGCTCAATCCCGGCCGGGATTCAGGATTTGCGGGCCGCGTCCGGGCTGGACCCCGGCATGGCGGATCCTGTAGGCGATGTCCAGGGCGGCCCGGTTTTCTTCCAGGCCGAAGCCCCGGCCGGCCAGTACTTCCCGGTACACCCTGGTGTGCAGGTCGGTGAAACCGGACGAAAAATCGAAATTCCGGCCGTCTATGCTCAGACAGCGATAGACCCGCCGGCCCTGCGCCAGCTGATCGGCGGGCAGGTCGTTCTGCTCCAGGGAAAGCAGCCAGCGCACCCGGGCCTTTTCCAGCTCCAGGAAACCGGCGACGCGGGATTCCGATTTCTCCTGGACGATGATCTCCTGGACCGGTCCGAAGACCCAGGTCAGCATGTCGAAAAAGTGAATGCCGATGTTGGTGGCGATGCCCCCGGACCTGAGTTCGTCTCCTTTCCAGGAAAAGAAATACCAGCGGCCGCGCCCGGTGATGTAAGCCAGGTCGATTTCGTGCTTGTCGGCCCGGGTCCCGGCGGCGATTTCCTCCCGGAGCGCGGTTACGGCCGGGTGCAGGCGCAGCTGCAGTACCGTATAAACCCGGCCCGGGAAATCCTTTTCCAGCTCGGCCAGGGCGTCCAGGTTCCAGGGATTGAGTACCAGCGGTTTTTCGCAGACGGCGTGGGCCCCGATGCGCAGGGCGAAGCGGATATGGGCATCGTGCAGGTAATTGGGGGAAGCGATGGAGACGAAATCAACCGATCTTTCATCGCGGCGGCGGCGCAGTTTCTCCAGGTGGCGGTCAAAGCGCTCGAACTCGGTGAAAAAATCGGCCTCGGGGAAGTACTGGTCCAGGATGCCGACCGAGTCGCTCTTGTCCAGGGCGGCCACCAGGCGGTTGCCGGTATCGCGTACGGCCTGCAGGTGGCGCGGGGCGATGTAGCCGGCGGCGCCGATCAGGGCGAAGTTCTTCATCGCTCCGGCTCCGTCCTGGGGCTGAAATCACGGTAAGGCCGGCTTCCGACGCCCAGTTCAGCCGGCAGGCAGGCTTCCTCGTCCAGGTCCAGGCAGCGGAGTCGACCGTCTTCATCCAGGCGGTAATGAAAACCGCTTTCCGGGCAGACCATGACGCCCAGGTGATCCGGAGCCGGCAGGCGCTGACCGTGGCGGCTCATCCAGCCTTTTTGCCGGCCGGGATTGCCGACCACCAGGGCGTAGTCGGGCACATCGCGGGTGACCACCGCGCCGGCGGCGATGAAACAATAGCGTCCCAGTTCGATGCCGCAGACCACCGTGGCATTGGCCCCGACCGTGGCTCCGCGGCGCAGGACGGTTTTTTCGTACAAAGAACGGCGCACCACCTGGGACCGGGGATTGCTGACATTGGTCAGCACGCAGGAAGGACCGAGAAAGACGTCGTCTTCAACTATGGTGCCGCTGTAAACCGAAACGTTGTTCTGAATCTTGACGTTGTCGCCGATGATCACCCCGGCGCCGATACTCACGTTCTGCCCCAGGATGCAGTTTCGCCCGAGCCGGGCGCCGCCCTGCAGGTGGCAGAAATGCCAGATCCTGGTGCCGGATCCGATTTCCACTCCCGCATCTATGCAGGAACTGGGATGCACGAAAAAGCCCGCCTGGCCCTCTTCAGCCTTCATCCATTGCTCCAGGGCTTGAAGATGATCCCCCTGGCCTGCAGGTGCTCGCGGATTTCGCGCACTGATTGTTCGACATCGGCCAGGCCGCTGACCCGCAGGTCGCAGGCCAGGTCGGACTCCTTTTCCTCACCTACCCAGACGGTCTCTATCCATTCCGGGGGCACGATGGTCTTGATGATTTCCAGGTCGGCCTGCTGGAGGTCGCGGGCGGTTACCAAGAGGATCACCCCGGCGTCCAGCAGGAGGTAGGCGGCCTCGGCCAGGCGGCGCAGGTGCTCGTCCCGGGAGCTTTGGCCGTTGGCCACGTCGGCGTCCAGGCCGTACTTGACGTTGCCGATGCCCAGGAAGTAGACGATGCGGCCGGCTGAGAACAAACCCGCTTCCAGCTCCTTGGCCACTTCTTTTTTGCCGGCGCCCAGGGGGCCGCTCAACAGCACCAGGGTGGCGCGCTGGTTGTACCTCTCGGCCCGCTGTTCAGCGGAAATACTGCCGCCCTGCCAGCGGAAATTACGCTCCAGCACCTTTTCGCGCACCCAGGACAGCCTGTCCGGCAGGGCTTCCCGGATCAGGCCGCCGCCGGCGATCTCGAAACCGTCAACCAGCACGAAGCGGTTGCCGGCCCGGCCCAGACTGCCCGGATCCAGGGCCAGTGCCCGGTCCAGGGTCAGGATGCACTCGGCCACCTCGTGACGCCGCACTTCATCGGCACCGACGGCCGAACTCAAGTCGGATCCGTCGATCACCCGCTCTATTTCTTCCAGGCGGGCCCCGACCCGGGCCGTGCCCATCTTCAACAGGTAGTTCTTCTTCTTCTGCAGGCTCTGCCGGCCCAGCCAGAACAGGCTGACCCGCAGGCGGCGGGCCACGGCCGGTTTCGGCTCATCCTGGCGGCAGGCCACTTCGCCCCTGGTTACGTACAGCTGTTCCTCCAGGGTGAAGCCGGCGGCTTGCCCGGCCCCGACTTCCTGCAATTGCGGGGCGTTGAAGGCCTCCAGGGAAGCTACCCGGCTCTTTTTCCCGGAGGGATAAAAGACCAGCCGGTCTCCCGGCCGCAGGCGGCCGCTGTCAACCTCGCCGGCCACGATACGACGCCGGTCGCCGCCGCCGGTGAAGCGGTAAACCCCCTGGACGTATAGCCGGAAAGGGCCGTCAAGCGCCCCCGGGGCCTGGTGGAAAGCGTCCAGCTGCTCCAGCACCGTGGGCCCGCGGAACCAGTCCAGCCGCGGATCAGGAGCGGCAATATTGCTGCCTTCCCGGCCGCTGACCGGAATAAAGGCCTGGGCCTGCAGGCCGATTTCCTGCAGGAAGCCGCCGTACTCTTCGCGGATGCGCTCAAAAACCCGGCGATCATAAGCGCAGAGATCCATCTTGTTGACCAGCACGGCCAGCTGGTTGATGCCCAGCATGGTCAGCATGTAACCGTGGCGGCGCGAGTTCTCGGCCACGCCCTCGGCGGCGTCGATCACCAGCAGGGCGGCCTCGGCCCGGGCGGCGCCGGAGACCATGTTTTTAAGGAATTCGATGTGCCCGGGGGCATCCACTATCTGGTAAGACCTGCGGACCGAATTGAAAAAAATGCGGGCCGTGTCGATGGTGATGTTCTGGGCCTGCTCGTCTTTGAGGGCATCGAGCAGGAAGGCGTATTCAAAAGGCCGGCCCTGGTCGGCGCACATGGCGCGCACCGCCTCCAGGCGGCCCTGGGGCAGGGATCCGGTGTCGCTGAGTAATCGGCCGATCACGGTGCTTTTGCCGTGGTCGACGTGGCCGGCCACCACGATGGTCAACTGGGAATCCCGGCTCACATGTACCCCCCGCGACGCAGGGTTTCCAGGCCGCCGCCGTCTTCCTTGTCCTGGGCCCGGCCCGAGCGCTCGGCTATATTGCTCAGCTGTCCGCCGGCCAATTCCTCGACAATCCCGGCCACGTCCCGGGCCTTGGAATCAATTGGAAAAGTACAGGGATAACAGCCCAGGGAACGGTAACGGCGGCCCTGGCCCTGGTCGTAGTAAAGCGAGACCGTGGGAATCGATTCGCGGCCTATATAGGCCCAGATGTCAAGCTCGGTCCAGTCGAGCAGGGGATGGATGCGCAGGTGGGTGCCGGGAGCGAAATCGGTTTTGAACTGGTTCCAGAATTCCGGGGGCTGATCGCCGACATCCCAGGAACTTTCCCCGTCACGCGGTGAAAAGTAGCGTTCCTTGGAGCGGCTGCCCTCTTCGTCGGCGCGCACCCCGACGATCACCCCGGTATAGGGTTCGTGATTGACGTCGACTTCGTACTGCCCGCTGGCCAGGTTCAGCCGGTAACGGACACCCCGGCCGGAGAGAGTGCTCTTGAGCGCTTCGGTTTTGAGCAGGCGACAGCATTCGACCCGGCCGACCCGGCCGTCCGGAAAGGTGTTCTTTTCGGCCAGGGCTTTGTCATTGCGGCCGAAGACCATGTTCAGGCCCCACTCGCGGGCCAGGCGGTCACGGTATTCGATCATTTCCGGAATCTTGTAGGCAGTATCGATATGCACCAGGGGAAAGGGTACATGGCCGAAAAAGGCTTTGCGGGCCAGCCAGAGCATGACCGTGCTGTCCTTGCCTATGGACCAGAGCATGCAGAGATTCTTGAAAGCGGCGTAGGCTTCGCGCAGGATGTAAACCGAGCGGTTTTCCAGGTTTTGCAGGCGGTCACCGTAACTCATGCTCCGATCCCCCTGGCCGCCAGAAAAGCGAGTATCTGCTCCACCCCGGCCGACAAGGGCCGGGAATCGTCGTTGTCGACCACGATTTCCGCGGCCCCGGGTTCTTCATAGGGCGAGTCCAGGCCGGTGAAATCACTGATCTGCCCGGCCCGGGCCCGGCGGTACAGGCCCTTGCTGTCGCGTTTTTCACAGCAGGCCAGTTCACAGCGCACGAAAACTTCAATGAAAGCATCGGAGGGCATCCGGGAACGGACCTGCTCCCGGTCGGCGCGGAAGGGCGAAATCAGGGCGGTCAGCACCACCAGGCCGGCATCCAGCATGAGCCGCGCCGCTTCTCCGGCCCGGCGCACGTTTTCCCGGCGGCCGGCCGCGGAAAAATCGAGATCCGCGTTCAACCCGTGACGCAAATTGTCGCCGTCCAGCAGGTAGGTCAGCACTCCGGCCCGGTGCAGTCTTTCCTCGACCGCGGCGGCCAGGGTCGATTTTCCCGATCCGGAAAGGCCGGTGAACCAGATGCAGGCCGGAGCATGGCCGAGCAGGCGGGAACGCTGCTGCCGGTCAATCCGGCCGGGCTGCCAGGTCAGGTTCGGTCCTGGTTCTGCGTACAAGATCACTCTCCTTTGGCAATCTGGTGCTTAGACTTGAAAATTATAGCAGAAGGCGGCCTGGAGTCAAGGAAGGCCCGGTTGCAATAAATAGGGGTCTGTGTTAAAGTTCAAGCTGATGAAAGCGCTTTTTTTTCGCATTTCCAAGATCATAGTCATAAGCTCTGCTTACATCCTGTTGTTGGCCGCCTCGGTTTTTCTGACCATGAGCGTGCTGATCCGCGGCCAGGAAGTGCAGTCTCCCGACCTGGTCGGGCTCAGCCTGAACGAAGCCTATGCCCTGGCCGCACAGAAAGGCGTTTTTCTGAAAAAGGAAGTCGGAGACTTCGGTCCGACATTCGAACCGCTCACCGTGGTGGACCAGTTTCCCCAGGGCGGTATTGCAGTCAAGGAAAAATCGATCATCAAGGTCTTCGTTTCCGCGGCCGTGAACGAAGTACAGGTGCCGGAACTCGCCGGCCTGGACCTGCGTGAATCCGACCAGATTCTGCGGCGAAGCAAACTGCGTCGCGGTCACCTGGCTTACATGAATTCGCCGGACCACCCGGTGGACAACGTGCTCGGCCAGTCGGCCCCGGCCGGGTTGCTGCTGCCGGAAGGCGCGGCGGTCGACCTGCTGTTGAGCAAGGGACCTTTGTCCACTTCTTTCATCATGCCCAACCTGATCGGCCGGAAAGCGGCCAGAGTACTTCCTTTTCTGGCCGGGCACGGCCTGAAAGTAGTGCAGATCGAGGAAATCCCCTATTTCGGTCTCAGCGAGGGCATCATCATCAAGCAGACGCCCACGGCCGGCTTTGAAATCAGCCAGAAAAGCCTCATCAACCTGCAGATCAGCAAATGAACCCGATTTTTCCATCCATACTGAACACCGATTATTTTGACCTGCAGGAAAAACTGAACGCCTTCAGGGAACTGGGCATCGACTTCATCCACCTGGACGTGATGGACGGCCATTTCGTGGAAACCATATCATTCGGTCCCTCCCTGCTCAAAGCAATTCGCGGGCGTTTCGACTTTTCTTTCGACGCCCACCTGATGGTAGACAACCCGGCCCGGCTGATCCCCCAATTCGCCGCCGCCGGAGCCCGCTGGATTTCCTTTCACCTGGAAAGCACGGCCGACATTCCAGGCCTGGCCGGAGAAGTCCGGGCGCACGGCAGTCAGCCCGGCCTGGTGCTCAACCCGGAAACTCCGGTGAAAAAAGCCTTTCCCTGGCTTGCCGCGGTGGACTTCATCCTGCTGATGAGCGTGCATCCCGGCCGGGGAGGCCAGTCCTTTATCGAGGGCACCCTGGATCGCTGTCGGGCCCTGCGCCGTGAAATGACCGCAAAAGGTACGGTTCGCCCCATCCAGGTGGACGGCGGCGTCAACCGGGAAAACATACCCCGCCTGCACCGGGCCGGAGCCGATATTTTCATCGTCGGCACCGCCCTGTACAATGCCGCTGACCTGGTTGCCAGCGGCCGTGAAATGCTCAGCCTTATCAATGGAGACAAACAATGAACCGCCTGGCAAAAATTCTTTTTCTCACCCTGCTCGTTTTAGCCCCGGCCTGCAAATCGAGAACCGCGCTGACCCTGAACCCCGGCGACATCGGTTCCGACCAGGCCATGTTCGAGAACGCCCAGCGCTACGCCGGCCGCGACCAGGAAAAAGCCCGCATGTTGTACAAGGAAATCATCAACCTGTTCCCCGGCGGTATTTACGCCCAGCGCGCCCGGCTGGGTATCGCCGACTCCTACTTCAAGCAGAAGGACAGCGGTTCCCTGCTGTTGGCCGCTTCCGAATACCAGGACTACGTCAATCTCTATCCCTACGCCCCGGACGCGGCCTATGCCAAGTTCCAGATAGGAGAATGCTACTATCGCCAGATGCGCAAGCCCGGACGCGACCAGAGCAATACCGACCAGGCCATCAAGGCTTTTGAAAGCCTGATCCAGCTTTACCCGACCTCCAATGAGGCCGAGAAGGGCAAGGAAAGAATCGAGGCCGCCCGCCAGAACCTGGCCCGTCACTTTTACCTGATCGGGCTGGCCAATTACCGCCTGCGGACTTATGTCGGCGCCATCGAGCGCTTCAAGCAGGTGATCAACGATTACCCGGAATTCACGGGCAACGATGCCCTCTACTACTACACCGGCCTCAGCTACCGGGGCATGGGCGACATTGAAACGGCCCGCTCTTTCTTCCAGAGAGTCATCTCCGGCTTTCCCAATTCCAAGTTCGCACGCCGGGCCACCCGCCAGCTGAATCGCCTGCCGCCGGTGCAAGCCGGACAATAAGAAGTACTTTTATCCAGGAGGCTGACCATGTCCTACGGGGGTTGGTCCGATTTTCGCAGTGATACCGTTACCAGGCCCACATCCGAAATGTACGCGGCCATGGCCGCGGCCGAGCTCGGCGATGACGTGCTCGGAGACGATCCCAGTATCAGGGAACTTGAGGAAACCGCCGCGGAGCTGATCGGCAAGGAGGCGGCCCTGTTCGTGCCTTCCGGCACCATGGGCAACACCATCGCGCTCAAGGTGCACGACTGCCGCGGCCGGGAAGTGATGCTGGAAGAAAAATGCCATATCCTGCTCTTCGAGGCCGGCAACATCAGCAACCTGATCGGGGCCATGCCCCGGGCCCTGCCTTCCCGCAAGGGCAGGCTCGACCCGGCCGACCTGGCCGAGGCCTGGAAGCCGGCCGGCAACATGCACGTGGCGCCCAGCGCCGGCATCTGCCTGGAGAACAGCCACAATTACCACGGCGGAGCGGTGATCAGCCCGGCCGACATGCGGGCCGTCGCGGCCTTCGCCCGGGAAAAACAGCTCTTCCTGCACCTCGACGGCGCCCGGGTGTTCAACGCGGCCTGCGCCCTGGAAGTAAGCGCCGCGGAAATCGCCGCGCCCTGTGATTCAATCATGTTCTGCCTGTCCAAGGCGCTCAGCGCCCCGGTCGGCTCAATCCTGGCCGGCAGTCGGGATTTCATCGCCGCTTCCCGGCTGGCCCGCAAGCAGTTCGGCGGCGCCCTGCGCCAAGCCGGCATCCTGGCCGCCTGCGGCCTGGTGGCCTTAAAGCAGATGCGCCTGCGTCTGGCCGAGGACCATGCCCGGGCCCGGCGCCTGGCTTCAGGCTTGGCCGGAATAAGCGGATTGAGGATCGATCCGGCTGAAGTGCAGACCAACATAATAATAGTCGAGCTGGCCGCGCCCGGCCTGGACAACGGCCGCGTCTGCGCCGGGCTGAAGAAAGCCGGGGTGCTGGCCCTGCCCTTCGGACCGGGCCGGGTGCGCATGATCACCCACAAGGACATCGACGACGCCGATATCGAACGCGCCCTGCAGGCCTGGCCCCCGGCCCTGGCCTACTGAGCGCCGCCCGCGCTGATCCTTTTATTTTTTTCCGATCTTCAATTGATATAATTTAACAAATGAATTATATTTCAGGGTATCCCGTCTCCGGGCGGGAAGGAGGAAAACATGAAAGTAAGGGATATCCTGAAAGAGAAAGGCGGCCAGGTCTATTCCATTGCAGACCGGGCCGTGGTGGCTGACGCCCTGGCGGAGCTCGGCAAGCGAAATATCGGCGCCCTGATCGTCCTCGACGGGCGCCGGCAAGTGCGGGGAATAATAAGTGAAAGGGACATCATCCGGCACAGCAGGGAAACCAGGACCGACTTCAAGCAAGTGGCGGTACGGGAAATAATGACTCCTTTTGAAAAACTGATCGTGGCCAAGCAGGAAGACGACGTGGAAAAACTGCTGAGCGTTATGACCGGGAAGCGCATCCGCCACCTGCCGGTTCTGGACGATAACGGTGAACTATGCGGCCTGGTTTCCAGCGGTGATTTGATCAAGGCCACCCTGCAGGATCGCGAATACCAGATCCGCTACCTGAAAGACTACATCGAGAACAAGTACCCCCGCTGAACTCCAACCGAGGTGTCTAACCGAGGTGTCAGGTCTTTCAATATAACAAGCGGATACGCGCCGGAAGCCAACTTGAGCCGGGGGCATGAGGCAACTGAATGGCGTCTACCCAACCCTGGTGTCAGGTCTTTCATTATAACAAGCGGATACGCCGTACCCAACCCTGGTGTCAGGTCTTTCATTATAACAAGCGGATACGCCGGAAGTAGACTTGAGCCGGGGCATGAGGCAACAATCCCAACCCTGGTGTCAGGTCTTTCATTATAACAAGTACCCAACTCTGGTGTCAGGTCTTTAACCCTGGTGTCAGGTCTTTCATTATAACAAGCGGATACGCCGGAAGCAGACTTG
>CAYWEM010000007.1:0-161384 GCA_964457225.1 uncultured Clostridia bacterium | reverse complement strand
AAGCCGGATTGGGCGCTTTAAACCAGGTGGAAACTATTTCATTGAGTTTTTCCTGGTCTTTTTTTATCTCCGGCCTGATCAGCAGCAGAAAAATGGTTAATACTTTCTGAAAGTCTTTCAGCATGGCTTAAAAAGCTGGTGCAGCGCGGACAGAAAATCATCGAGCTGTAATTCTTTTCGATAATATGGGCTTTCTCTCAGACGCAAACTTCCCGGACTATCCTTGTTTACAAAGTAATCCTTCACGATACAGCCGGCTTCCCGGACCCGGGGATCATTGCGATAACGGTCTCTGAGTGCGCAGGCCAGATCCCATTCCTCTTCAAGGCAGGTGGCCAGGATGGTGTATAGATCAAGGGCATGATACTGTCCAAAGGCCTTGTTTTGATCGGGGAATCTATCCCTGAAGGCAAAGAGTTTCATCATGAGATAGGTGAATGGCGTGGGCAATAAGACCACACCTGCCCAGGGTTCACCTGCCCCCTGTTCTTCAGAGTTACCGGGAGCAAACCTTCTTCCAGGGTCAGGGCTTCAGCAACCGGATGCGCATGAATTCCTACCGATGGATTGGGCCGGGCCCGGCGCTGATCGGTTTTTACAACAGTACCCTGGAAGCATTCCGCCGGGCCGGTTAGCAGATCAAGTTTGATTGAGCGGGCGGCATTACCGGGTTCGAGATATTTTTCAAACTGGTATTTTTCGGAGATGCGGCCTTCATCGCCAAAGCCATTGGAGACATTGCAAAAGCCAAAGGCATGAGCCAGATAGCCCAAGATACTGGATTGTCGAGAGAAAGTTTATATAAAGCTCTTTCCGGGGAACGAACACCCAGTTTTGACACGGTATTAAAAATCTTGAAAGCCTTGGGCCTGAAGCTTCACGCCGAAGTCATCACCGCAGCGAGATAATGAAAAAGGCTTGGGGATCAGGTTTTCAGGCTCAGGGTGAAAAAAAGCGAAGTAAAAGCGAAGAGCAGGTAGGGCGCCAGGGCCGACAACAGGGGCGGGAGCGCGCCGCTGGCTCCCAGGGCATTGGCCAGCCCGACCAGGGTCCAGAAGACCATGGAAACCATCACGGCAATGCCGATGCCGTAAAGAGCTCCATGCCGTCCCATTTTGAAGGAAAAAGGCACGGCGATCAGGGCCATGACCAGCACGGAAAAAGGAAAGGCGTACTTGGCGTACAACTGGGCCTCGTAACGCTCGGTGCGGCGCCGGTTTTCCCGTAAATACTCCAGGTAGTCACGCAGTTCGGCGATGTTTAGGTTGTCGGCCAGCAGTATTTTCTGCCGGAAGAACTCGGGTCCCTCCTCGAGGGGCAGAACTGTACTCCGATGAGTTGAAAAAGAGAGCGGCAGGTTGTCGGTAAATTCACGAACAAACGCATCTTCAAGATTCAGGCTTTTTTCGTCTTTCCAGTAAGCGGTGTCGGCCTGGACGCGGCGAAGCAGGGAAAAGTCATCGGCCAGGTGAATCAAGTTGAAGTTTTCGAAACGACCCCGCTCTTTTTCAAAGAAATCGTAGAAAAAGATTTCCCCGCCCCGGCCCAGCACCCAGTTACGCTGCATTTCAAATTCGCTTTGCTGTGGTCTCCGGTTCATGATCACGTCACGCAGTTCGAAAGCCAGGCGATTCGACTTGTGAATCACTTTTTCCTGCATCCAGAAAAAGAAAAAGGAAAAGAACAGGCCGAGAATGACACTGGGCAGGGCCAGTCGGTACAGGCTGATCCCGCTTACCTTGACCGCGACCACCTCGTTGTTCTTGCTCATCAGGGAAAAGGTCAATAAAACGGCCATTAAGACGCTTACCGGCAGAGCGTATCCGATCATCTGCGGAGTGAAATGATACATGTAGCGCAGCAGGTATATGAAAGGCACCTGGTTTTCCATGATTTCGCCCAGCATTTCCACCAGCGTGACTATGTAAAAAACCATCAGCAGTGAGAAAAAAACCAGGCCGAAGATAGCCGCGAATCGCCCCATGACATAGCGGTCGATGATTTTCAGTCCCGGGATGCGCCCCGTCAATCTCCGCATGAAATCAATCCCGGATCTGGAAGGCCGCCTGATCAGCACCCGCAGGACGACCCGCCGGGGCGGAGCGGAACGCTCGCCGCGGAAAGCCCGCCGGGTAAAAAACAGGGCCACAGCCAGCAGGAAGAAATTGGCCAGCCATTCCCCGAGCAAGGGCGAAATCGAGCCTTTCAGCACCAGGTTGCGGCCGCTGGTAGCCACCAGGTAGTAAAGGAAAATGAAACCCAGCGACAGGATAAAACCGGAAGTTCTGCCTCCCTTGCGGTAAACCAGGCCCAGGGCCAACCCCAGCAGGGCCAGGATCAGGCAGGAAAAAGGCTGGGCGAATTTCCGGTGAAACTCGGTAGCCAGGCTCTGGTCGGACGGTTCCTGGCGGTAGCGGCGCAGTAATTCCGGAAAAACCAGTTGGGTGCTGCGGCGGGACTGTTTCAGCGGCAGCAGGGTCGGCAG
The DNA here is from genome assembly GCA_964457225.1 of uncultured Clostridia bacterium. GTDB lineage: Bacteria > Acidobacteriota > Aminicenantia > UBA2199 > UBA2199 > CAYWEM01. Next base: position 158,899 of record CAYWEM010000007.1, on the reverse strand, counting down.
TTTCTCAATTTTGCGGCCGAACCTGGTTTGGGTATAGTTCCGGGGATCCTTCTTTTTGTGGGAATGCACCAGGCCGTTTTCCAGCACCAGCAGGTGCCCCTGTTCCTCGTCGTCGGAAGCCATAAACCGGGCTGAACTTGCCAGGATCAGGGTGTCGTCCTCGGCTGAACGGGTGGAATAAAGCAAGACGTCCCGCCATTCCCCCTGGGCGGGCCCGGTATCCCTGAAATAAAGCACGTACTGGGGGAACTGCAGGTAAAACTGACCCGGCTTGATCTGGGAGACGGCCTGGGAAAAGAAAATCCGGGTTACCAACTGGTTCAGCCGGTAATTGGCCTCCGGAGCCAGGTACATGATCAGCCAGGAAGACATCATCCAGGTGAGCAGTGCGAAAAGCATCAGCGGCTTGAAAACACGGCCATTGCTCACGCCCATGGTCCGCAGGGCGATGATTTCACTGTCCGCGCCCATGCGGCTCAACCCGGCCAGTACTCCCATCAGGGTGGACATGGGCACTGTGAAAGAAAGAAGATCCGGCAGCATGTAGCCGAAGATCTGCATGATGGTGCCCAGGGTTGCTCCGCGTGAAACCAGGGTCTCGGCCAGGATCAGCACGTTGTGGATCAGCAGGGTGAAAGTATAGACCATCAGGCCCAGGCCGAAGGGGGCGGCGATCTCTTTCAGCAGGTAGCGATCCAGGGATTTCAGCATGGCGTCATATTATCACACTCAAGACAGGCGGCAAAACCTAGCTGAAGGGGATGAGCCGATCGAAATCCGGGCAATGCAAATCAGCGCTGGACAGTTCCTGGCGCCAGCCGTTGCTGAAACCTAGCTCGCTCAATTCCGCCAGCACCTGCTCGTATTCGGCTGTTTCAAGGCGGCGGTCGAAAGGAGCCGGAACCAGGCCGTTGGGCAGGTACTGGGCCAGCAGGGAAATGCTCAGCAGGGGTGACAGTTCGGCCAGCAGGCGCAGTACAGCCTTGCTGTTTTCCAGTTGCCCGGGCAGTACCAGGTGGCGGACCAGCACCCCGGCACGGGCCAGACCCTGCTCATCGAGTACCAGGCGCAGGCCTTTCTGGCGGGTCATTTCCACAAGGGCCCGCCAAGCCGTCCGGGGATAATCGGGCACCCCCGACAAACGCAGTCCCAGGTCCGCATCGCCGTACTTGAAATCGGGCAGGTAAACATCCACCCAGTCTTCCAGCCCGGCCAGGATTTCCGGTCTTTCGTAGCCGGAGCAGTTGTAGACCACCCGCGGCCGCCGGCCCGTGGCCCGCAGGGCCCTGGTGATTTCAATCATGCGGGGAACCATGTGGCTGGCCGACACAAAGCCGAGCAGACGGACTCCGCGGTCGTAATGGCCGGCGATTTCAGCCAGGGCTTCATCGGGATCGAGGGTTTTGACCGGCCGGTCATTGCGGCTGATCTGCAGATTCTGGCAAAAATCACACTGCAGGTGGCAGTGATAAAAAAAGACATTGCAGATGCCGTTTTCCCCGCCCAGCGGCGGCTCCTCGCCCCGGTGCAGGCAGATGGAGGCAATTTCCAGCCCGATTCCGGATCGGCAGAATCCCTTTTTCCCGGCGGCCCGGTCAACCAGGCAGAGCCGCGGGCAGAGCCGACATTCGGTTGAAAACATTTCTGCTTCAGTGTTCATGGATGTTGTTCAGATTGACATGGTTTTTGAAAATCACTGAATTGAAGGAATTTTTGAAAGGAATTGGTAGCGGGGGTAGGATTTGAACCTACGACCTTTGGGTTATGAGCCCAATGAGCTACCTGACTGCTCCACCCCGCGGCCAAAAGAGAATTATACACAAGCCGATGCCGCAAGTCAACCTAATTTCAGGTAGATTCTAATATAAGGCAACAGGCTTTGCCTGACAATACTGGTAAACCCGGTCAGATTTTTTGCCGTACAGACTCGACTTTTCCGGCCATGGTCATTTCCCGGTCGCGGCGTTCATCAATGGAAAGCCGGGTGGCCACCCGCAGGGCGCCCATTTTGAAGGGAACTTCGTGGGCGGCCCGCACCGCGGCCAGCACTTCTTCCCATTCACCCTCAAGCACGGTGCCCATCGGGGTCAGCATGACGCCGACCCCGGGGCAAGCGTTCAGCACCTTGCTGATTTCCGCCACGTAAGCGCTGAGTGAAGGGGAAGAGGTGCCCAGGGGCACCACCGTGAGTTCAGCAATGACCCTGGGCATGTTCTTACTTGATCTCCTCGCCGCTGAGGCGGTCGATCAGGGCTATTTTCTGCACCGGACCAAAATGATCCAGGCCGTGGGGAAATTTTTCCGAACCCTGGTTGCAGGGTTCCCAGTCGCCGACCACCAGGATGACCAGGTCTTCAGGCCGAATATGCGTTTTGGCGGCGGCCATGACTTTTTCCTTGTCCACCTCGGCGATGCGCCGGCGGTAGTTTTTGTAATAATCAAATGGTTTGCCCTGCATTTCCAGCATGGCAAAATTGCGCACCGTGCTGTCCGGGGTGGCGAAGATATTGGCGAAGCTTTCCTGGTAATAATTGAGCGCGGTTTCCATTTCACTGTCCAGCACAGGCTCGTTGCGGATCCGCTCAAATTCACGCCTGATCAGTTCGATGGCGTAACTCACGGTTTCCGACTTCGTCTGCACGTATCCGGCGAAAAGTCCCGGCAGGCCGGGGTTGAAGGTGAACCGGCTGCCAGTGTTGTAGGCCAGGCCCTCGTCCGAACGCACCTTGGATGTGATACGCGAGGTAAAACTGCCCCCACCCAGGATGAAATTCATCACCTGTACCGCGAAAAAATCCGGATGATCATCACTGATGCCCAGGTGCCCCATGTTGACGTAGCCCTGGTTGATGGGACGCTGAATGAAATAAACTCCCGGGGCGGTTTTGGCGAACTCAGCCGCGATCTGAGGCCGTTCGGTTTTCTGGTTCTTCCACTGTTTGGTCAGGCTGTTGATCCTCTTTTTCAGGTCGGCCTGGCGGAAATCCCCGCTGGCGGCCAGGATGACGTTGCCCGGAAAGAAATACTTCCGGTGGGTGGCCAGCAGGTCGGCGCGCTCCACCGCTTCCACCGTACTCTTGAGGGTAATTCGGGTCAGGGGGTGCTCGCCGTACAGCAGGCGGGCGTATTCGCGTTCCAGCACCGGCCGGGGCGAATCATTGGCCTGCTTCAGTCCTTCGATCATGCGGTTGCGGGCCACGGCCAGGCTTTCTTCGGCAAACAGCGGATTCTGCAGCAGGTCAAAGAAGATTTTCAGACCTTCCTGCAGGTCCTTGCTGAGCACGGAAAGAGAAAGGGTGGCTGTGCGATCGCCGACGAAAAAGGAAATACTGCCGCCCAGGAAATCAATCCTGTCCTCCAGCCCGGCTCCCGGGTAAGCGGCACTGCCGCCCTTGACCAGGGAATTCTGCAGCAGGGAGGCCAGGCCGGCCTTGTCCTGCGGATCGTAAAGAGAGCCGTAATCTATCATGGCCACCAGGTTGACCAGCGGCAGGCTGCGGTTCTCGGCCAGGTAAGCGCGCAGGCCGTTGTTCAGCACGTGGCGCAGGCTATGCGGATCAGGCGGTTCAAAGGAGAGCGGGGGAAAACTCAGGTCACGGGGATGAACGGCCTGGCCCGCCAGCGGGGCGGCCAAGGAAGTCAAAACAAAGATCAGTAAAACAGTCAGAACTCTTCTCATTTTTACCTCCCTGCGGGTCGGCCGGCCGGAGCCCGGCGGGTGTAAAGGCCGACTGTGGCATGGTCACGAACCAGGTATTTTTTTGCCGCAGCCTGAACATCGGCGGCGCTGACCTTGAGCAGGTCTTCCAGGTCCCGGGCCAGACTGCGCCAGCCGCGGTGCAGTTCGGCGCGGCCCAGGCGCATGGTTACGAACATCGGATTCTGCATGCCCATGATGAAGCGGGCCTGCTGCTTGTTCTTGGCTTTCTGCAGTTCTTCAGCGCTGATACCCTCTTTGATCAGCAGTTCCAGTTCATTCCAGAGTTCCTTTTCCAGGTCTTCGGCACTGACGCCCTTCTCGGATGAAGGCTGTCCGCCTACCGTGAAGGAGCCGGCATACCACATGGGTGAAGCCGAAGCGTAAACCCGGCTGGCCATCCCCTTCTCCTGGACCAGTTTCCTGGTCAGACGGCCGGTTTCTCCTGACAATACCTCGCTCAGAACGGTCAGGGCCGGATTATCGGCATGACCGGCCGGCGGAGCCCAGAACATCATGGTAACACTGGTGGCAGCCGGGCCGCCGCCGTAGAAGCGCTTGTGAGCTTCGGGCCTGGGTACCGGGGTGCGGATCGGCTCGTGATCCGGTCCGGCCGGAATGCGGCCGAAGTACTTTTCTGCCAGGGCGATGATGTTTTTCGGATCCAGGTCACCGACGTACACGGCCACGACGTTGTTGGGCACGTAAAAGCGCTCCTTGAATTCGCGCATGTCAGCCTTGGTGACCCGGGCCAGGTCGGCCATCCAGCCGATAACGCCCCAGTGGTAGGGCGAAGCGGTGTAAAAAGCGGCCCGCAGTTGCTCCCCGAAAAGATAGCCCGGGGAGTTTTCACTCAGCCGGCGTTCTTCCATGACCACGTTCTTTTCCGAGTAGAATTCCCGGAAATAGGCGTTCTGCATGCGATCGGCCTCGAGCAGCATCTGCAGTTCGACTTTGTTGGCGGGCAGGGTCACGTAGTACCCGGTCACCTCGTATGAAGTGGAGGCGTTCAGGCCGGTACCGCCATGGCGCATGTAGCTCTCCCAGAGATCGTCCTTGATCAGCATGTCCTTTTCCGCGGCCGCCAACTGGTCGGCCTCCTGCTGCCAGGCGGCGATCTTTTCCTGGTCGCCGTCTTCACGCCAGTACTTCTCCCGGTAGATGTCGACCATCAGTTTGTCGAGCCTGCGGTTGAGCTCGTCGTTGGCGGCGAAATCCTTGACTCCCATGATCTCGGTGCCCTTGAACATCATGTGTTCCAGGAAATGGGCGATGCCGGTGATGCCCGGACGTTCGTTGACCGAGCCGACCTTGTAGTAAATGTGGCAGACCACCCGGGGGGCGTCTTTCTGGACCACCATCAGCAGTTTCAGGCCGTTGTCCAGGGTGTGTTCCCTGACATCAAGCTTGAAAGCCGAGGAGTGGACCAGGGCGGTGACCATCAGCAGGATGGCCGCGAAAAGCAGGTTTTTTTTCATCTCTTTGTCCTCCTCCGGAATTTTATTTTCTCTTGCTCAGAAAGCGGCGTTGTTCGGAGTGCGCGGGAAAGGAATGACGTCGCGGATGTTTTCCATGCCGGTCAGGTACATCAGGGCGCGCTCGAAGCCCAGGCCGAAACCGGCATGCGGCACGCCTCCGTACTTGCGCAGTTCCAGGTACCACCAGTAATCATCGGTCGGCAGGCCGCATTCGGCCAGCCTCTTTTCCAGGACTTCCAGGCGTTCCTCCCGCTGACTGCCGCCGATGATCTCTCCCACCCCGGGGACCAGCAGATCCATGGCGGCCACGGTGCGGTCATCGTCATTGAGCCGCATGTAGAATGCCTTGATTTGCTTGGGATAGTCGGTGACAAACAGCGGGCCGCCGACCAGTTCCTCGCTCAGGTAGCGCTCATGCTCGGTCTGCAGGTCACAGCCCCATTCCGGCTTGAACTGGAACTTGCGGCCGGACTGCTGTAAACGACTGACTGCCTCGGTGTAACTCAGGCGGGCGAAATCCGATTCGAGCAGTTTCTCCAGCCTGGCCCGCAGGCCGGTATCTATGAAGCGGTTGAGAAAGTCAATTTCCGGGCCGGCTTCCTTCAGAACATAGCCGACCACGTACTTCAGCATATCACCGGCCAGGGCCATGTTGTCCGCCAGGTCGGCGAAGGCGATTTCCGGCTCGATCATCCAGAACTCCGAAGCATGGCGCTGGGTATTGGAATTCTCGGCCCGGAAAGTAGGTCCAAAAGTGTAAACCCTCTTGAAGGCAAGGCAGAACGATTCCACTTCCAGCTGGCCGCTGACCGTCAGGCTGGTTTCCCGGCCGAAAAAATCCCGGCCGAAATCCACGCTCCCGTCCGGCCGGCGCGGCGGATCGGCGAAATCGAGGGTGCTGACCCGGAACATCTGGCCGGCCCCCTCGCAGTCACTGCCGGTGATAATCGGAGTGTGCACGTAGACGAAATTGCGCTCGTTGAAAAAGCGGTGAATGGCGAAAGCAAGCAGACTGCGGATGCGGAATACGGCCAGCGAGGTATTGGTTCGCGGCCGCAGGTGGGCGATACTGCGCAGGAATTCAAAGGAATGCCTTTTTTTCTGCAGCGGGTAATCCGGACTGGAGGCAGCCACGCATTCCACCCGGTCGGCCAGCAGTTCGTAAGCCTGGCCGGCGGCCGGTGAAGGCTCCAGCCTGCCGCAGATCCGCAGTGCCGTGCCCAGCGGATACTTGACGATTTCACTTATCTGCGGATGGTCTTCGGGAACGACCACCTGCAGGTTGACCAGGCCCGATCCGTCATTGAGTTCCAGGAAGGCCACCGCCTTGGAACTGCGCGAAGTCCTGAGCCAGCCGCTGACCGTCACATCGCGGCCCCGGTATTCAGAACCTTCAGCCAATAATTCCCTGATCTGCAAGTCGTTGACGCTCATTTTTCGGCGTTCTCCTTTATCAGTCTTTGTTTTCAGCCAGTTCCCGCATCATTTCCCGGCGCCACTGCCTGCGCCGGTTTTTACGACGGGCGTTTTCCCTGACTTTTTCCACCAGCGGGCGGCCGTAGGATTTCAACCTGGGGCGGAAAGGAGTCAGCTTCAGGGTGACTCCTTTCTTTTTCCCGGTTCCGGCCGTCATTCCAGTATCCTTTCAATTCTGCAGGCTGCCGCGCAGGCCGGCCAGGCTCTCAATGCCCAGCCGGTCCATCAGTTCGGCCGCTTCGGCAAGAATTCGGGCCGCCGCTCCCGGTTCGACCAGGTTGACAGTGCCGATCTGGACGGCCGCCGCACCGACCATGATGAACTCCAGCAGGTCCCGGCCGCTGCTGATGCCGCCGCAGCCTATCACCGGAATCTTGACGCTTTGCACCGCCTCGTAAACCAGGCGCAGGGCCAGGGGCTTGATCGCCGGTCCGGAAAGACCGGCGTAGAAACGCCGGAAAACCGGGCGGCGCTTTTCCAGGTCCACGGCCAGGCCGAGAAAGGTGTTGGCCACGGTCAGGGCGTCAGCCCCGGCCGCCTCGGCCGCCCTGGCAATGGGTGCTATATCGGGCACATTGGGGGAAAGCTTGACCAACAGGGGTTTGCTGACCCGGCGCCTCACCAGCTTGACCAGGCGGCCGGTGTGCTTGGCGTCCTGGGCCGCGCAGCGGCCGCCGAGATGAACGTTGGGACAGGAGATGTTCAATTCCAGCATGGCGGCTTCGGGCAAGGCCTCGAATACTTCAGCCACGGAAACGAATTCCCGGTCATCGCCGCCGCAGACATTGACCACCAGCGGAGTGGAAGTCAGTTCGGCCACTTTCCTGATCCGGGCGGCCATGGCATCGGCTCCCGGACCGGCCAGGCCGACCGAGTTGAGCAGGCCGGCCGGGGTTTCATGCAGGCGAGGCGGTGGATTGCCCGGCCTGGCTTCCAGGTAGACACCCTTGAAAACGATGGCCCCGAGCAGGTCAAGGTCCAGCACCGGCCTGAATTCCTCGGCCTGGCCGAAGGTGCCGGAAGCTGTCATCAGCGGGCTTCTGAGCACTCGGAAACCGAGATCGATGCTCAGATCGGCCATTGCAGTTCCTCCAGGGAGAAGACCGGTCCGTCCACGCAGACCCGGGCGTAATAACCACCCGGCCGGGCCACGGCACAGCCGTAGCAGGCGCCGAAACCGCAGCCCATCAGGGCTTCCAGGGAAAAGTAATGGCGGCCGGGCTGTTGTTTCAGCAGGCCGGCCAGGGCGTTGAGCATTGCTTCCGGACCGCAGGAAAAAGTATTCTGCGGAGTATGTTCGGCCAGTAATTCCTCCAGGCCGCAACTGACCAGGCCGGACCGGCCGCGGCCGCCGTCCTCGCTGTAGAGATGCAAACCGGCCAGGGGCAGGCTTTCCAGTTCGTCAGCCAGGTGTAAATCCACTCCACGCCGGGCTCCGTAGAGAAAATGAAGAGGCATGAACTCGGCCCAGGCCCGGGCCGCGCCCAGCAGCGGCACGATGCCGCGGCCGCCGGCGATCAGCAGGGTCGGACCCGGTTCCGGCCTGGGGAAAGGCCGGCCCAGGGGGCCGAGCAACTGGATTTCCCGGCCGGGCTCCATGGCTGCCAGCAGAGCCGTACCCCGGCCGATGACCTGGAAGTAGAGAAAGATATCTCCCGCTTCCGCCTTGAGAATGCCGAGCGGCCTTCTGAGCAGGGGGTCGTTGCCGGGCCAGGCCTTGACCATGACGAACTGACCGGGTTGAAAAACCGAAGCGATCGGCGGGCAGGCTATCCTGGCCAGCCAGCAGTCGCCTCCCTGGGGAAGCATTTCCTTGACTGTTGCCCGCAGGTCTATCATGGCTGAATTATCGCATGCCCGGCCCGGCCTGTAAACCCCGCCGCCCGGTTTGACATTTACGATTGCCCTGACATACCATCCAGGCATGAAAAATCGATTTACCATGAGCGCTGCTGCAGTTTTCCTTTTATTTGGCCTGTTGCCCGGCCGGGCCGACGTAAAAGCGGTCAAAGCGGAAGCGGAAAACCTGATTCGCTTCGTCGATCCCTTCATAGGAACCGACCGCATGGGCCATACCTTTCCCGGGGCCACCGTGCCCTTCGGGGCCGTGCAGTTGAGCCCGGACACGGAAAGCATTTCCATGTTCAGGGAAGACGGCAGTTACAATCCGGAAGTGTACCGTTACTGCGCCGGCTACCAGTATCACGACCCGACCATCGTCGGTTTCAGTCACACCCATTTTTCCGGCACCGGCCATTCCGACCTGGGCGATCTCCTGGTCATCCCCCAGGTTGGAGAACTCAAGCTGGAACCGGGCCGGGCCGACGCCCCGGGGAGCGGCTACCGCTCCGCTTACGCCAAGCAAAACGAGTTTGCCGAGCCAAATTATTACCGCGTCATGCTGGATCAACCGGGCGTACTGGCCGAGCTGACCACTTCCACCCGGGTCGGCCTGCACCGCTACACTTTTCCGGAAACCGAGCAGGCCCACATCCTGATCGACCTGGTGCACGGCATCTACAACTACCCCGGGAAAAACGTCTGGACCTTCCTGCGCCTGGAAAACGAACATCTGCTGACCGGCTATCGCCTGACCAGCGGCTGGGCCCGCACCCGCACGGTTTATTTCGCCGTCGAGTTTTCCCGGCCCGTCAGGGAATACGGTTTCATCCAGGACGGCAAACAGCCTTATATAGGTTTCTGGCGCCGCTTCGACCAGCAGAGAAATTTCCCCGAGGCGGCCGGACGCGAGCTCAAGGCCTATTTCAGTTTCGACTGCCGCCAGGACCGGCAAATTCTGATCAAGGTGGGCCTCTCTCCGGTCAGCGCCGCCGGCGCCCTGGCCAACCTGCGGGCCGAGGTGCCGCACTGGGATTTCGAACGTCTTAAAAACGAGGGTCAGCAGGCCTGGAACCGAGAGCTGGAGCGCATCAAAGTGGAAACTCTCACTCCCGAAGATCGGGTCAGCTTTTACACCGCCCTCTACCACGCCATGCTCGGCCCCACGGTGTACATGGATGTGGACGGCCGTTACCGCGGCCTGGACCAGGAAACACACCGGGCTGAAGGTTTCACCAATTACACTTCATTTTCCCTCTGGGACACCTACCGGGCCCTGCACCCGCTGTTCACCATCATCCAGACCGGCCGCACCAGCGACATGATCAAATCCATGCTGGCTCATTACCGGCAGAGCGTGCACCGCATGCTGCCGATCTGGTCGCATTACGCCAATGAAAACTGGTGCATGATCGGATACCACGCGGTATCGGTGATCGCCGACGCCTGGATCAAAGGCATCCGTGATTTTGACGGCGAACTGGCCCTGGAAGCCTGCCTGAACACGGCCCGTAACCCACACTACGACGCCCTGCCCTGGTATGCGGCCCATGGTTACGTTCCAGAAGATCTCAGTTCCAATTCAGCCTCCAAGACCCTGGAATTCGCCTACAACGACTGGTGCATCGCCCGCCTGGCCCTGGCCCTGGGCCGCCGGGACATTTACGAAGAGTTCAGCGCCCGGGCCGCCAACTTCGGCAATGTCTTCGACCGGCAAAGCGGCTTCATGCGGCCGCGCCTGAGCGACGGTTCATTCCTGCCCGGCTTCGATCCCCTGGACACCCACGGCCAGGGTTTCATCGAGGGTAATGCCTGGAATTACGGCCTCTACGTTCCACATGCCCCGCAGGACCTGGTGCGGTTGAAAGGAGGCAGGAAGAAGTTCGGGCAATATCTCGACCGGCTGTTCAGCATGGAATTGCCTGAAGAATACTTCGCGGCCACCGAGGACATCAGCACTGAAGGCATCATCGGCAATTACGTACACGGCAACGAACCCTCGCACCACGTCTCCTATCTCTACCTGTGGAGCGACCGTCCCTGGAAAACCCAGGAAACGGTCAGGATGATCTGCCGCCGGATGTACCGGCCCAGCCCGGACGGCCTGCCCGGCAACGACGATTTCGGCCAGATGAGCGCCTGGTACCTGTTCAGCGCCCTGGGCTTTTACCCGCTGGCCCCGGGCGACGGGCAGTACGTTATCGGCAGTCCGCTGGTGATAAGCGCTGAAATCCGGCTGGAAAACGGCCGGGTTTTCCGCATAGAGACCGAGAACCAGGCCGAGGAAAACGTCTACGTCAGCCGCATCCTGCTCAACGGCCGCCCCCTGCCGGGCCCTTTCCTGAACCACGAGCAGATCACGGCCGGCGGCACACTGGTATTCAGGATGGCTGGCAAACCGGCAAAATAATCGTCCCCCCCCCGGGGGGGCAACGCCATCAATAACCAGCACTATAATCTGCGGCTCCGGACAAGTATTAATGATATTTTTTTACTGTATATAAAAGAATTAATCCGTAAAAAAACACCCGGAAGGCGACTCTGGCCGAAAAGGGAAAGAAGAATTAAGTAATGTACCCTTGCCTGCATAAGCGCCTTTACCGGCCGGGGCAAAAAAAAAGGGCGTCCCGAAGGACGCCCCTTTTAATGGCTTGGTTCTTATAACTTAGAACTCGAACTTGAAGCCGGCGCGGAACATGCGCGGATCCTGGATTCCAGTCATCTGCTCGAAAACCAGGGTCGGGTGGCCGGAAGTGGTGACCACGGCGGTAGCCTTGTTGGCGTTCAGCGCATTGAAGATGTCGGCGAAGACGCCGAAGCTGGTCTTGCCGATGCGGAATACCTTTTCCACGCGCAGGTCGAGGATGCTTAGATCGGGCATGCGGCGCGAACCTGATTCCTCGGCCAGGATGGTGGCGGTACCCTGTGCGAGGGTCAAGCCGACATCAAGACTGCGGATGCTGCGAGCATAGGGCAGGCCGGAGAGGAAGCGGTAGTAGGCGCTCAGGTTGATACCCAGCGGACCCTGCCAGAGGCCCTGCAGTTTGATCTGGTGGGGCCGTTCCAGGCTGAGGGAGCCGGTGAGATTGGTGTGGGCGTTGGGATTGGTGTAAAGAGCGGTGCCGCCCCAGGAAGCGTTGAAGTCGGTGCCGATCAGACCGGTGGACTTGGCATAGACGTAGGAAGCGTTCATGGACCAGCGGTTGCTGAAGCGCTTGTTCAGGGTGAATTCAAAGCCCTGGTAGTCGCGGATGGCGTCGGGCGGGTTGATGGCGTAGTTATCAGCGACTTTCAGGGTTTTGCGGTTCCAGAAGGTGATCGACTGTCCGTTGTAGGGATCGGTGACATTCACCGGGGTCCAGTTGTACCAGTCGTAACCGCCGCCGCTCAGGAGCTTTTCAAGGTCGAGCTGTGAGGCGTCGGCCTGTTCCTGCAGGTTGCGGTCCCACTTGCGGATGTAGCGGGCGCCGACCGACCAGTCGGTGGCGAATTCGCGCTCGATACCGATGGTCACTTCATCGATGTAGGGGGCCTTCAGGTCGTAGCCGGGATAGCCCATGGTGGTCGGGTTGGGCAGGCCGATGCTCTGCAGGACGGTCATGTTCAGGTTAGCGTCAACCCGGCCGCCGTAGGCGACAAAACCGTTGGGATTGGCGCCGCTGAACCACTGGGTGATGTTGGCCATGGTATAGCGCGAGTAGGAACCCTTGAGCAGGGTCTTGGAATCGTTGGTCAGGTCGAAGACGAAGCCGGCGCGCGGGGAGAGGGTGGTCCACTTCAGGGCGGTGAGAGCCTCGGGCACGGCGGTGTTGTAGATGTAGGGGTAACCCGGGATCAGCACGGCGTCAACCGCGCTCTCGTTCTGCTTGGGGATGATGCCGACCTGGTGATCGAAGCGGATGCCCAGGTTCAGGGTCAGACGGGAGCCGACCGACCAGGTATCCTGCCAGAAAGCGCCGAAGTTGAGCATGTTCTCGCGCTTGTCGAGGTTCCTGTAATGGGTGGCCTGGTAGGGAGCGCCCATGTAGTACATGACGTAATACCAGTCATGGGGGCCGACATTCCGGAAGTTCATGGCCCGGCCGGTTTTGCCGTACTGCACCTCGGCGCCGATCTTCATCTCGTGTGAGCCGCCGAAACCGTCGATGAAGAAGGTACCGTCGGTGTTGAACTGGTAGCGGTCACGGAGATTCATGTCGTCGTAGCCGTAGGAGCCCCAGTACTGACCGGTGTTGTAATTGTAAAAGGCCGCCTGGTCGTTCTTGGCCAGCAGGTCGAACTTGGAGAGGGCCATGCCGATCTTGAAGTTCATGAAGAAATCGGCGCCGAAGAGCCGGGTGTAGTGGAAGTTGAAGACATGGGTCGGAGTGAGCTGTTTCCAGGTGGTGTCGACCGTCTGGTACATGGAGGCGCCGCGGTGATTGCGGCGGATGTCGGAGAGGTTGTAGGAGAGGACGAACTTGTTGTCCTTGTCGGGTTGGAGGGTGAACTTGATGTAGGGGAAGGGCCGGAAATCGTCGGGCGGAACGTCGGTGGCCTGATCGTAGGGATAGCCGGCAACGAAGGATTCACTCTTGTTGAAGCTGAGGTTCATGAAGAACCAGAGTTTGTCCTTGATGACCGGGCCGCCCAGGGTGACACCAGGCTCCATCTCGTACTTGAAACCGCTGGTGCGGCCTTCGAGCGGGGTGCCCTTGGTGTTGTCGGACTGGAACTTCTCGCCGCGGTAGTACATGGAGGCCGAGCCGCTGAAGCGGTTGCCGCCGGACTTGGTGATGACGTTGACCACGGCGCCGCGCACTGAACCGTGCTCAGCGCTCAGGCCGCCGGTCTGCACCGAAATCTCTTCCATGATGTCCATGCCGAAGAAGACGCCGGGGGTGCCGACAGTGGCGTCGGCCAGGTTGACGCCGTCCAGGTTGTAGGCGTTGTCGCGCACCGAGGAGCCGTGAGCCGTGTCACCGGTGACGCCCGGGGTCATGTTGAAGTAGGTGCCCAGGTTGCGGGTGGCCGGAATCGACGACAGGAAGGTGCGGTCGAGGTTGGCGGTGCGGGTGGTCTTCTGGCGGTCGATGGTCGGAGCCTGGCCGGAAACCACGATCTGTTCCTCGATGGCGCCGAGTTCGACGGTGACGTCCACGAAGGCGGTCTGGCCGACCAGGACGCGGATTTCACGGCGCACGATGGTCTTGAAGCCTTCGAGCTGGAAGGTCACTTCATAGAAACCGGGAGCCAGGGTGGGAAAACGGTAAACTCCGTTTTCATTGGTGACGGCAGTCAACTGCGGCAGGATCAGGGCCGGTGACTTGATCACAACTTCGAAACCGGGGATGGGGACGCCTTCGGCGTCTTTAACCGTCCCGCTGAGGGAGCCGGTCTGCTGCATCTGGGCCCAGGCGAACGGGGCCAGCAGCAGCACGACCATGGTCGTTAAGAGTAGTTTTTTAAGCATTTAACCTCCTATGCTTAGTTGCGTGTTTAAATTAACTTCACACCACATTTATTTAAGCAATTTTAATGCCAGGTTTACCGGTGACCGGCAAAAAACCGCGAGAATACTTGCCCACTTGCCTTTTCCGGCCTACCCTGATTTCGCGGCATTGGAAATAATTCGGAAATGGGAATTAAGGTTCGGATTTCCGAAAAGCTACCCCGGCAAAGGAATTAAAAAAGCCACTCAGATAAAAAAAGAATTAATTAAATCCAATAATTAACTTCCTTGATAATTCTCTATCCACTCATTAACTCTCTCAGAATAAAATCAAATGCATTCAGTAAATCAAGATGAACATCGGCCTTGCGCAAGAATTGTCTTTGTGGCAGAATGGCCGCCGGAGGTAAAACATGAAAACCAGATTTATTTGCACACTGATCTGCCTGAGCCTGCTGGCCGGACTGTCTTTGCAAGCCGTGGAATTTGAAAAGGGCGGCAAGTACGTCACCCCCCAGCTGGGTATCAACTCCTGGGCCGTGCCCTTCGGCGCCAGTTTCGAGTACGGCGTCACCGACAACATCGGCGTCGGCGGCACCCTGATGATGTGGTTCTGGAGCGGGGCCAGCGTCTTTCTGCCCGCGGTTGAAGCCGGTTATCATTTCACCAGCCTGGGCGTTGACAAGCTGGATCTCTTCGGCGGCGCCGGCCTGGGCATGGCCATCTACAACGCCGGCGGCGGTTTTTCCGGCACCACCGGCCTCTACCTCTATCCCTTCGTGGCCGGCCGCTACTACTTCACTGACAACATAGGCGCCAGCCTGCGGGTGAATATCGGTATCATCGGTGACTGGACCGGGGTGCAGAGCATGCTCGGCGTAGTCATTCGGCTTGGCGGAAAATAGCGCTTTACCTGCTTCCGGGAGGAGCCTGCTCCTCCCGGAGCCAGGCCTCCGGGAGAAAGGAAAGCTCGGCCAGCCGGGCCGCCGATTCATCGGGGAAACGGAGGCAGTAGAACAGCAGCAGGCCGGCTCGTTTATTTAAATTGAAGTTTTCGGGATTCGCGGCCGCTCCGACCCGGCGCCATTCGGCGCGCAGGTTTTCCAGCAGAAACACCCAGGCGGATTCGTCTCCGCGGCGGCAGAGTATTTCAAAGGCTCCGCCGGAAATCTCAGTATCCGGATCGGCCAGATGGGGGATGAAAGCACGGGAATCAGCGGCCGGCAGTATTTTCCCCAGCACCTTGACCGTGACCCGGCAACGATCCCGGTCCCTGGAGCCGGCCAGGAATCCGGGCATGAGAGCCAGCAATGGACTGTGACGGCGCATCAGCCCGATCTGGCGGCGCAGCAGGCCGGCCAGCTCGAGGTCATCGGTTTTTTCCAGCACCTGGTCGAGAATGTCCAGGGCGCGACGCTCACGGTATTTCGCCACCGAGAGTACGGCCTCGCGCTTCAACTGGGCCGAGACTTCCAGTTCGATCACCTTCTTCAGGGCCGAGAGGAAGCGCGGCTTCTGCCAGTAACCGCTGATGCGGATCAGGTTGAGCCTGATCCTTTCCGGCAGAACACCGGCGGCCATGTAATGGTGAAACAGGTCCTCGGCCTCGCGCCCGCCGCGGCGCAGCATGGCTTCCAGTTCCATCCTGAACCTGAAATCATCAGCCGCTGTTTCCCCGGCCAGCAGGGCCTTGATTTGCCCCAGGCTGTCACTCTTGTCGGGCTGAAGGCTCAAGACTGATCCTGGTCTTGTAAAGCGGCGAAATCGGCGGCGAAACGTCGGTAGATTTCAGCCGTGGCCGGCGGCGGCCCGGCGGCGGCGAACACCTGCTCGATTTCTGCGGCCGGCAGGAGAGCCCCGATTTTCTCATCTTTTTTCAGCAAATCCAGGAAAGAACCCCGCCCGGACCATGAAGCCATGGCACAGGCCTGGACCAGCTCGTACGCGGTCTGGCGCGGCAGGCCCCGGCCCAACAGCAGGGAAAGCACGGCCTGGGAATGGTGCAGGCCGCCGGTCAGGTTGAGGTTGCGGGTTACATTCCGTTCGTGCACGATGAGCCCGGCCATGATATCGCTCAGTTCATCGACCATGAACACGGCCAGGTGAAAAGCATCCGGGAAGATGACCCGCTCGGCCGAGGAGTGGGATATATCGCGTTCATGCCAGAGCAGGTTGTTTTCCAGCACCGGGGGCAGGTAACCGCGCAACAGGCGGGCCAGTCCGGATATCCTTTCACAGCGTACCGGGTTACGCTTGTGCGGCATGGCTGAAGAGCCTTTCTGGCCGGCGGTAAAGGGTTCCTCCGCTTCCAGCACCTCGGTGCGCTGGAGGTGGCGGATTTCCAGGGCGATTTTTTCCAGAGAACTGCCCAGTATGGCCAGGGCGGCCAGCAGGGCGGCGTGGCGGTCACGCTGGAGTACCTGGGTGGTCACCCGGGCCTGGTCCAGGCCCAGCCGCCGCAGGACTTCGGACTCGGCCTCGGGCGGAAACTGTGAATAAGAGCCGACCGCGCCGGACAGCTTGCCCACCTTGACCTCGGCCGCGGCCGCGGCCAGCCTGGTCGCGGCCCGGCCCAGTTCCTCGTACCAGAGCAGGAAACGACAACCGAAAGACACCGGCTCGGCGTGGACGCCGTGGGTGCGGCCGATGGCCGGCAGGTCACGGTAGGCCAGGGCTTTTTTAAGGATTTCACGGCGCAGGCGGGCCAGTCCGGCCTGCAGGTGGGCGCTTGATTCAGCCAGCAGCAGGGCCAGGGCCGTGTCTACGATGTCATAGGAAGTCACCCCCATGTGCAGGTAAGCCGAATCTTCACCCAGGGATTCCTCCAGGGAAGTGAGAAAAGCGATGACGTCGTGCTTGACCTTTTTTTCAAGTTCGTGAATACGGTTGACGTCAAAGGCCGCCTTCCGCCTGATGCGGTCCAGGCTGTCCTGAGGCACCCGGCCGCGGGCGGCCCAGGTTTCGGTGATGGCCAGCTCAACGTCCAGCCAGCGGCGATACTTGTTTTCCTCGCTCCAGATCCGGGCTATTTCCTCATTCATGTACCTGTCTATCACGATGACCTCCTGTCAACTTGATCAGAACCGGAGCGGCTCAGTTTCAGAAAAATTTATAGCATGATTTGCCAGGCAAGTAAACCGCTCCGGCAGCCGGCGAAACCCAAACATTGACAACAACTAACTCATATTTACTTAATACTGATGATGTTAAGTTATTGACATTGGCTTTTATTTAGCTTATATTCTTGGTGTTATCAATTTTCAGCAAACGGAGGTTAATTGAAATGGGAAAAATAATAGGCATTGACCTGGGTACGACCAACTCGGTCGTAGCCATCATGGAAAAAGGAGAAACCCAGATAATCACCAATTCCGAGGGAGGCCGGACCACGCCTTCAGTTGTGGCTTTCAGCAAGGACGGCGAGCGGCTGACCGGCCAGGTGGCCAAGAGGCAGTCGATCACCAACCCGGAAAACACGGTGTACTCGATCAAGCGTTTCATGGGCCGGCGCTTTTCCGAAGTCGGGGAAGAAATAAAAATGGTGCCCTACAAGGTGGTCAAGGGGCCGAATGACGACGCCCGGGTTGAGATCCAGGGTAAACAGTACTCACCGCCGGAAATCTCGGCCCAGATCCTGCAGAAGCTCAAGGAATCGGCCGAGGATTACCTGGGCGAAAAGGTCAGCGAAGCGGTCATCACGGTTCCGGCCTACTTCAACGACGCCCAGCGCCAGGCCACCAAGGACGCCGGCCGCATAGCCGGGCTGGACGTCAAGAGAATCATCAACGAACCGACCGCGGCCGCCCTGGCCTATGGGCTGGACAAGAAAAAAGACCAGCTGATAGCCGTTTTTGACTTCGGCGGCGGCACCTTCGACATTTCCATCCTGGAAATCGGTGAAAACATCGTGGAAGTCAAGTCGACCAACGGCGACACCCACCTGGGCGGAGACAACATCGACCAGAGGCTGATCGAATGGATCGTCACCGAGTTCAAAAAAGACCAGGGCGTTGACCTGAGCAAGGACAAGATGGCCGTGCAGAGACTGAAGGAAGCGGCGGAAAAGGCCAAGATCGAGCTTTCGACCACCGTTGAAACCGACATCAACCTGCCCTTCATAACCGCCGACGCCTCAGGGCCGAAGCACCTGCTGCTCAAACTGACCCGTTCCAAGTTTGAACAACTGGCCGCGGATCTCTTTGAAAAAACCCTGGCTCCCTGCGAGCAGGCGGTCAAGGACGCCGGTGTCAAGGTCTCCGACATAGACGAGATCATCCTGGTCGGCGGCTCCACCCGGATCCCCAGGGTGCAGGAGCTGGTAAAGGAATTCTTTAAAAAGGATCCACACAAGGGGGTCAATCCGGACGAAGTGGTGGCGGCCGGGGCCGCCGTGCAGGGCGGAGTGCTGGGCGGTGAAGCCAAGGACATCCTGCTGCTCGACGTCATTCCGCTGTCGCTGGGCATCGAAACCCTGGGCGGCATAACCCACAAGCTGATCGAACGCAACACCACCATCCCCACCAAGAAAACGGACATATTCACCACCGCCGAGGACAACCAGTCCAGCGTGGAAATCCATGTCCTGCAAGGTGAACGGGAAATGGCCCGTGACAACCGCACCCTGGGCAAGTTTCACCTGACCGGAATGCCCCCGGCGCCGCGCGGCGTGCCCCAGGTGGAAGTGACCTTTGACATAGACGCCAACGGCATTCTCAACGTCACGGCCAAGGACCTGGCAACCAACAAGCAGCAGGCCATCACCATAACCTCGTCCAGTGGACTGGCCGAGCAGGAAATCGAAAAAATGGTCAAGGACGCGGAAAAACACCAGGCGGAAGACAAGAAGAAAAAGCAGGCCATTGAAAACCGCAACAAGCTTGACCAGTTGGCTTACGCCCTGGACAAGCTGGTCAAGGAAAACCGGGAGAAGATTCCGGCCGAGATGACCGGCGAGGTCGAGGAAGCGGTGAAATCAGCCCGGGAAGCTGTACAGAGCGACGATGAAACCCGGATAAACAACGAAATGGAAAAGATCAACAACCTGAGCGCCAAGCTGTCGGCCGAGCTTTACAAGCAGGCCCCGCCCCAGGACCAGGCTCAGCAACCGGGCTCCGCGGAAGACAGCGGCGGCCAGACTGACGATGAGGGAGAAGTGATCGACGCCGAATACGAAGACGTGGACAGGAAAAAATAACCGGATGCAGCATAAGTGCTGAAAAGCCCGGCTGTCCGCGGGGACGGCCGGGCTTTTTATTTGCTTTGTAAAAACAATTGTGATAAATTTTCTACTTGCCGACAGACAACAACTGCCGAACCCCATTCAGGAGGTTAAATGAAAAAGCATATCTTGATATTGTCTTTACTGGCCCTGATCCTGGTGCCCACGGCCTGCAAGAAGGAAACGGACACCCGCGGGATCGATCTGGCCGTCAGCCTGGTTCCGGAACAGCCGACTGATTTTCTTTTTCTTAACGTCAATTACAACTTCACCATCAACGAGAGCTTTAGCGGCATTCCCGAAGACTACAAGATGTTCGTCCATTTCTGGCGTATCAGAAACAAGCAGATGCTGCTTCAGGACGACCACGAACCGGAAACCCCCCTTGGCCAGTGGCGGGCGGGCAGCAGCTTCTCCTACAGCCGCCAGGTCTTCGTGCCCCAGTTCATGAACGAATTCGATATCGATTTCAAAGGTTACGAAGACATCCAGTTGACCGTCGGCCTGGCCCGGCCTGCTGAAAAAGGAGAAGACAAGATAATCCTGTTCAGCCGCAAACTGCGTTTTGAACCGGCATCCTTCGTGGCCCCCGAAATGATCTACGACCAGGGCTGGTACGAAATGGAAATCGATCCGGGCTCCCAGGATCCCTTCCGCAACTCCTGGCGCTGGACGGCCAGGCAGGCTTCCTGTTTCATGGAGAATCCCCGCAAGGATGCCCGTCTGATCATCGAAGCCGCGGTCAACAAGGGCATATACCAGGACCAGCAGGTGACCATCAGGATAAACGACCGCATTCTGGACGAATTTATTCCCGAGGAAGCCTTTTTCAGGCGCGACTTCCTGCTGACTCCTGAAATGATGGGCGAAAACGACGAATTCTACCTGATAATCGAGACTGACAAGGCTTTTGTGCCGGCCCTGGTGAACCCGGACAGCACCGACAACCGGGAGTTGGGCATGCAGGTTTTCTTTCTCTATTTCCGGACCGCAGATAAATGATCCGCTCAGTCATAACCGGCACCGGCTCTTATCTGCCGGAAAAAGTGGTAACCAATTTCGACTGGGAAAGAATGGTCGACACCACTGACGAATGGATCCGCACCCGCACCGGCATCGAGGAAAGGCATTTCGCCGCCCCGGAGCAGGCCGCTTCCGACCTGGTAAGCCGGGCCTCCGAAGCCGCCATTGCCGGCGCCGGCATCGATCGTTCCGAGATCGACCTGCTGATAGTGGCCACCATTTCCGGTGACACGCCTTTTCCCTCGACCGCCTGCTGGGTGCAGAAAAAGCTCGGCCTGCGGACCGTTCCGGCTTTTGACCTGGGGGCCGCCTGTTCCGGCTTTCTTTACGCCATGACCGTGGCCGACAGCTTCATCAAGACCGGCGGAGCCAAATGCGTGCTGGTGGCCGGAGTCGAAGTCATGACCAGGATAATGGACTGGGAAGACCGCAACACCTGCGTGCTCTTCGGAGACGGCGCCGGCGCGGTGATTCTGCAGGCCCGGGAAGATCAAGAGCGCGGTATCCTTTCATCCTGCTGGGGGGCGGACGGCAACCTGGCCGAACTGCTGATGCAGCCAGCCGGCGGCAGTGCCATTCCGGCTTCCTGCGATTCAGTGGCCAAAAAGCTGCACTGCATTCAGATGAAGGGCAATGAAGTCTTCAAGCACGCTGTACTGCGCATGCAGGAAGCCGCCATGAAGGCCCTGGAACTGGCCGGAATGCAGGGCTCGGATATCGACCTGTTCATCCCCCACCAGGCTAATACAAGGATCATCGAAGCGACCATCAAGCGCGCCGGCATCCCCCTGGAAAAAACCATGGTCACCATAAACAAGATCGCCAACATCTCGGCGGCCACGATTCCAATATCACTGGACATGGCCCTGAAACAGGGCCGGGTCAAACCCGGGGACAACCTGCTTTTGTCGGCTTTCGGCGCTGGTTTCACCTGGGGAGGCATGGTCATCCGGCTGTAAAACATGGAAACAAACCTGCCTGAACTGGAAGAAGTACACGTTGCCGACGGCATGATGGAAGCAGAGATAGTCAGGGGCAAGCTTGAAAGCAGGGGCATTCGGGCCCACCTCGACTATGAAAGCGCCGGCCGCCTGTTCGGCATCCAGATAGACGGGCTGGCCCGGGTCAGGGTACTGGTGAATCGCGATCAGGCCGCGGCGGCCCGGGAAGCGCTACTGGCAGAAGCAGAGGACGAACCTCAGTCAAATTGAACCCGGTCGGCCTGTAGTTCTTCTGATTCGGAACAGGCGGCCAGGATTTCTCCCGTACCGGTCAGTTCAACACTCAATTCAGAGCCAGCCAGTCGGCAGATTACCAGGGCGGCGGAGGACCAGTCCTCGGTAAGACTCAGGGGAGCGACTTTTTCCAGGATTTCCCGGCGCAGAACCCGGTTAAGATTGCGGGCTCCGTATTCACTTGAATACCCCAGCCGGGCCAGGAATTCCTCGACTCCGGAGCCCAGTTCAAGATCTTTACCCTGCTTGCGCAGTTTCCGCCTGATACCTTCCAGTTCCAGGCGGGCGATTTTCAGGACATCGGTTTCTTCCAGGGGACGAAAAGCAATGACTTCATCGATCCGGTTCAAAAACTCGGGGGAAAAGAAGCGCTTTATCTCCCGCTGCAGTGCGGAGCCGCTGACCTTCTCGGCCGATGAGTCCGGCTGGTAACCCAGCCCGGTACGGCCGTACAGGGATGTTCCAACGTTGGAAGTCATTATCACCAGGGTATGGGAAAAATCGACCGTGTTGCCCCGGGCATCGGTCAGGCGGCCGGCATCGAAAATCTGCAGGAACAGGTTCAATATCTGGGGATCGGCTTTTTCCACCTCATCCAGCAGGATCACGGCAAATGGCTGCTGGCGAACCCGGTCGGTCAACTGGTTACTGTCGTAATAGCCGACATAACCCGGGGCGGCTCCAACGAAACGGGAAAAAGTGAACCTCTCCATGTACTCCGACATATCCAGGCGGATCATTTCCTGACGAGATCCCAGCAGGATCTCGCTCAGCACCAGGGCCGTTTCGGTTTTGCCTACCCCGGTCGGACCGATAAACAGGAAGACTCCCTGGGGACGCTGGCTGTTGATCCTGAAGCCGGATTTGGCGGCGATGATGCAATCGGCCAGCCTGGCCAGGGCATCGTCCTGACCGATGATCTTTTCCATAAGGCTTCGGCGCAGGCCCTGCAGGCGGAGACGCCGGGAAAAACCGCCCTGGTCGGGATCCAGGTTCAGCAGGTCGGCGAGGGCCGCTTCGAGATGCTTTTCTCCCAGTTCGCCGCCCTGCTCGTCTGCGACGATCAGCTTGGCTGTCATTCTCTCCAGCAGTAACAGGGCCGAGTCGGGCAGGCGCCTGGAACGAATGGCCAGGGCCGCGTTCTCGACAATCTCGGGCAGCAGCCGGTAGGGAAGCACGATGTTTTCCTGTAAAAGCTTTCGGGCGGCACCCTGCAGCAGGAGCAGGCAGTCGCCCTCGCCCATCTCCCTGACCGTAATTCTCTGAAAATGCCGCAAAAAGGAGCTGTCTTTTTCCAGGACGTTCTTGAATTCTTCGTACTCGGTGGTAGCGATCACCTGGATCGACTTATCCCGCAGAAAAGGTTTGAGTATGTTGACCAGGTCAAGAGTGGTGGCCCTTGATCCCATTCCGGAGACCATCAGGTGAATGTCTTCAAGCAACAGGATGGCCGGCCGGCCCTTGAAATCATTCAAAAAACTCAGCACCCGCTCCTCAAACTGGCCCCGGTACTTGGCTCCGACCAGCAGGGAAACGTAGTTGATTTCCTTGATCCGCAGACCCCTCAGGGCTGGCGGCACTTCACCGGATGCCAGGCGCAGGGCCAGCAGTTCGACCAGGCTCGACTTGCCCACTCCGGGCTCTCCCACCAGCAAAAGATTACGGCGCGAATCTCCGGCCAGCACCTCGAGCATGCGGTTGACTTCGGCCGGTCTGGGCAGCAATTCAGCCTGCCTGGCAACTGCTGTTTCACTCAGGTCGTAAAGGGTGTCCTCGCGACCGGGCGGTGCTTTTTCCGGGCCTTTCTGGCTCATTTCACGAACGCGCCGGACTTTCTCGGTCAACGGCTTGGTCAGGGATAACTGCAGGGCCCGGTCGTAGTAATTCAGGGCGGCGGCCTGGTTTTCCTCGCGCAGGCATATGTCGGCCATCATTTCAAAGCCATCGGCATGCCAGGGAAAAAGGTTCAGGATTTTTTCAAGATGGTTCCTGGCCGCGGCAAACTGCTTGAGGTAGATGAAATTGCGCGCCTGCAGGAACCAGGCCGGGGGAGTGAGACAGTTATCCAGCACCCCGGAAGCCAGAATGTCGTGACTGGCCTGGAATTCACGGCCCTGGTGCTTTTCCAGGGCTCTTTTAAGCAGGCGCCATTTTTCGGGCAGGGGATGGTCGTTTCCGGCGGCCAGTTCATGCCAATTTTCAAAAAGCAGGTTTTCGAGCAGGAATTCAGAAACTTTCGCCGTCATTTCCCGATCTTGACTGGCATAGGTTTTATCACTGTTGAACAGACGGTAGATCAGTTTTCCCGGTGCCAGCCCGCAGAGAAAGGCCCCATCGCTGAGCATGAAGGGAGCCAGGGGAAAGCAGTCATTCGGACTGCTGAAAAACGGGTCCGCTCCGGATTCGTCGGCCGCCTGCAGTTCACCCTGCATTTTCTGCTGGATGAGCTTGAAAAAACTGTCCAGCCAGAAACGATATTCCTGGAAAAGCACGGCCCGGGATTTTTCACTTTTTTCAGCATCCAGCCGCTGAAAATAATCAGCCATGTTTTCCAGGATGAAGACCAGGGTCTGGCGATCGGTGCGGCTCAGCCTGAGGGCAGGAGAATTAAACCTGGTCAGCAGGAAAGCCAGGTTATCAAGTGCAATCCGTGTTTCCGGGCTGAACCAGCTGTTCGGAGCAGGCCGCGGCGGGTGCAGGCCGCGATGACCGGGGTCGGCCTTGGTGATGGCGTCAAGAACCAGCACGATCGCTGAAAAAAGTGTTTCATATTCCCGCCGACCTGCTTCCCGGCGGGAAAAACCATCCGGCAATAAAGGGGCGGCCAGGGCGATAAGCTTACCGTACTGCCCCAGGCTTTCCTTCATGAGCTAATCCTTATGGCTTCAATCAAGCGGATCAACCAGGGTATAAAGATATCTCTTTATCTTCTGGGTAGGGGTTTTTTCAAAAGGTTCACGTTGTTCGATCATTCGGCTGATGCGGGAAAAAGAAGCCAGGCCAGCATTCACCTCGGCGCGCAACTCGCTGAGCATCGACTGGATTTTAATTCGGGACTGACTTTCGCTGAGGCGGTCCGCGCTGAATTGCTGGTCGATTTTTTCGTAGTCAAGGTGAATCCTGGCCACGATAGTACCCCGGTCCTCGTAAACCAGGGATTCCAGGACCAGGGGTGAACGGTTGATCACCGATTCAACGGCTTCTGGGTAGATGTTTTCTCCACTCGGTCCGAGGATCATGTTTTTCAACCGCCCCTTGATGTACAGATAGCCGTCCCGGTCAAAAACACCCAGGTCTCCGGTCTTGAACCAGCCGTCAGCAGTATAGGCGTTTTCAGTGCTCTCCCGGTCGTTGTAGTATCCTTTCATCACCTGGATGCCTCGCACCTGGATCTCCCCGACTCCGGTTTCCGGAAGCGGATCGGCAATACGCAGCTCGGCGCCCGGAGCCGCCGGCCCGGTCGAACGAAAGCGGGTGCCGGAAGGATTACAGCCGGCGATCAGGGGAGAAGTCTCGGTAAGTCCGTAGCCGATGGCATAGGGGAACCCGGCATCTCTTAAAAACTGTTCGACATCAGGCTGAACTGCGGCACCGCCTATACCGAAAAACTTCAGGCAGCCTCCGAACAGGGCCATCAGTTTTTTTCCGGCCAGGCGATGCAGGCTGCGGCGAAAGGCGGGCACGGCGCCCAGTTTGCGCAGTATCCAGCGTTCCTGCAATTTCGGGAGTATTCGGGTCTTGTAGATTTTTTCGATGATCAGGGGCACGGTCAGGATAATAGTCGGCCGGACTTTCTCCAGGGCCGGCAGCAGCACGGGGGCAGTCGGCGGCTTGCGCAGGTAATGAATGGACGCCCCTTCCAACAGAGGCAGGATCAGGCCCAGGGTGCACTCGTAGACATGGGCCATGGGCAGGATGGAAAGGGTCCGGTCAGCCGGGCTGAGCGGTTGAATTATCGAGCCGGCGCAGGCATTGGCGGAGATATTTCGATGGGAAAGCATGACGCCCTTGGAATGCCCGGTGGTGCCGGAAGTATAGATGATGGCCGCCGTGTCGTCAGGTTTGACTTCGCTCTGTTTCAGGCCGACCATGCGCAGGGCGATGGCGCCGATGCGCCTCATTTCGCGACTGCCCTCGGCCAGCAGGCGGCGCAGGTTGTCCTTGCTGATGTTGGTGTCGATCAGGGAGAAATTGTCGAGCAGGGCTACGAAAGCGAATGAACTGAAATCCAGCTCTTCAACCTTGCTGTAGTAGCGCTCGGAAACGAAAATACCACGACTTTCCGAATGCCGCAGAATGTGCTGGATCTCAGAGGCATGGAAATCCGGCAGCACCGGCACCACCACCGCGCCCATGGTGGTCACGGCCAGGTAGGCGATGGCCCAGTTGGGGCTGTTTTCACCAAGCACGGCCACCCGGTCGCCGTGGGTCACGCCCCGGTCATGCAGGAAATCCTGCAGTTCGCTGACCCGCTTCTTCAAATCAGCGTAACTGATGTCCTCCTCGTCGACAAATCCCATGGCCCGGCAATCGGCATGATTGCGGCAACTGTTTTCCAGGATTTTCTGCAGGGTAAGATCGGGATCTAATTTATGGCTCATTTTTTCCTCGCAAAGGGAATATTATAATATTTTTTCTTTTTTTACTAAATGTATTTTGCAGATTTTATTTCCCGGGGACAAAACCGGGACGGGGCAGGCAGAACAATGCAATTCAGCGCCGCTGAAAAACATCTGAAAGAGGGCTTTCAGCGATTTTATCTATCGGCTTCCAGCAGGGCGGAAGCGAAAACAGGCTTGATGCCCGCCGCCTCGAATTCCGGCAGGGCGTCGCGAACGGCTTTAAGCGTACTGGGATGTGGATGGCCGATGGCCAGGGCCCGGCCATTCTGGCGGGCGATCAGGATCAGGCGTTGAAGCTGTTGGCGGCTGTTCTCGTAACTGACCTGGTCATCAATAAAAACATCTCGGTACAGGCTGGGGATGCCCATGGAACGGGCCAGGTCGTAGGCCACCGAATCCGCCGTTGTGCGGGAATCGACAAAGAAAAGCGGTTCCCGGCGGAAAACTTCGAAAAATCGTTCCATGATGTCTCGGCGGGCGGTGATCAGTGACCCCATATGGTTGTTCAGTCCGACGGCATGAGGCAGGCGCCGGCGCGCCCGGGCCAGGATTTCGCCCATTTCAGCACTGCTGGAGTCGGCAAAGACCATCTGGCCGCGCTGGTAATTGTTCTGGTTGTTCCTGGCGGCCATAGGCAGGTGAATCAAGGTTTCCAGGCCGTATTGCCTGAGCAGGCGGGCTTCAGACTCCGCGTAAGGGCTGTCCGGGATAACCGCCGCGCTCAGGGGAATGCCCAGGCCGTGCAGTTGGGCGGCCAATCCCTCCTGGTAGCCGATATCGTCAATGACCAGGGCTATTCTGAGCTGGGCCGGCCTCCGTTTTTTTTCTATGACCGCCGGAGCTTCCGGAGGAGTTCGGTCCGGTGGCGGCGGCAACACCTTGATACGCAGCAGGTGACCGGTGCCGCCGCCATAAAAAATGCCGATCAGTTCCTCGGTTTCCTCGGGCTGTTCCCGTCCGCTCACCAATCTGGCTCCCAAGCCTTGCACGGTTTTCTGCAGGGACTGTTTGAAATTTTTCAGTTGGGAACGCTCCATGGTGAAGTGAAAAACCCATGGACCTCCCTCCAGGTATTGCCTGCGGTAAGCGACCTGTTCACTTTCGGCCAGGGCTGCCAGCCCGGCATTTATCTCTTCCGGCCCGGGGGCGGTGGAAAACCCCAGGATCTTGTTAAACAGAAAGGAATGACGTCCGGCTTTGAAATCCCCGTATTCCAGCAAGAGCACCGTTACCAGGGCCACAGTCAGGAAAAGCAGAAAATACCAGAAGACCGCCGGACCTGCTCCGCTCTTCTTCTTCGGCGCGGCCATCATTCACCGGCCAGCAGTTCATCCAGCCGGGCCGCAACCGTCGACATTTCATTTTCGGGTATCGACCTGTCCGGTTTAACACCTCGGGCATGCAGTTCCTCCCCTTCAAGCCGATAAAAGCCAGCGGCCAGGATGAGGCCGTCAGCGGCGGGAAATTCGAACAGATTCCGGGCGGCTACGATCCCCGGGCTGGGGCGGCCGACCACCAAAGCGCCGGCTCTCTGCAGCAAGGCAGCCAGCAATTCCCCTTCCATCAGGGTTGATTGATCGATCAACACCAGGGTGGGCCGGGAAAATCGCTTTTTTTCTCCCAGGAGAATTTGCCGGGTTGATCCCTTTTCAAGCAATTCCAGCTGCAGGGGAAGGGGGAAAAGAAGCCGTCCCAGGGGAACCAGAGCCCGCGGATCACCATCCTGGCAGCCGCGCAGGTCCAGCAGCAGGGAAAAAGAACCATCCCCCGGCAACTCCCGGCTCAGAATCTGTACGGCTTCATCGTCTATGCGACGCAGGCTGACCTGGAATCGACCCGGCTGTAAAACATCGACCAGGGCGGAAGGTCCGGATTGCTCCGTACCGACCCTGACCAGTCTGCGGCCGGTGCCGTCGACGGGAATTAGCATGAATTCGAGTTCTTCCCGGCGATCGGAAAACATGCTCAACTGCATGGTCCAGCGCGAAAGGGCGAAATCGGGTTTATCGGCGGCCGGGCGGATCAGGTCTCCACGCTGCAGACCAGCCGCCTCGGCCGGAGAACCAGGCTGCAGCCAGGTGATCATGAAGGAATTCCCCCGTTTCAGGCCGCGGATCCCGGTATCAAATGCCTGGCGGGCTTGACGCAGTTTGTATAGAGACAGGTACTCAGGCGGAAGATAGGCGGAAACCCGGTCCAGTGAAGAGAGCAAACCGCTGAAAGCGCCGCTGACGATTGCCCCCGGATCGAGTGGATCGACGTATTCCTTGTCAACCAGGGTCAGCACCTCGGAAAAGAGTTTGAGATGCCGGTCGGCCCTGTCGTTCAGCAAAAGGCCCCGGCGCTGGCGTCCGCCGACCGCCAGCAGGATCAGCAGTAAAACCAGGGCCGCAACGAGCAAGTATTTGGACAGTCTGTTCATGAGGCCGGCAGGCCGGAATTATCAGCCGCGGATGTCATTTTATCATCTCTTCCTGAGCCATTGCAAGGGGTTTTCAGGCTTGAGGTCTACTCTCAGCTCGAAATACAGGTTTTTTTCCGTGACCGAACCCGAAGAACCGGCCATGGCGATCACCTGCCCGCGACTCACCCGCTCGCCCTTGGCCGCCAGGAGTTTGTCGCAATGACCGTAAAGAGTGTGAAAATTCCTGGCATGCTGAATGATGAGCAACCTGCCGTAGCCGCGGAAGTAATCGGAAAAAACCACTTCCCCGTCGTAAACCGCCCTGATTTCATCAGCGCGGCGCGGCTTGATCTGGATGCCGTTGTTGATGGTATAGGTGTTGAAGCGGACATTCCTCTCGCGCCCGAAACGGCTGGTTATTTCTCCCTGCAGGGGCCAGTCCAGGCGACCGCGTAATTCTCCGACGGCCATGCTTTCCATCCGGCTCTGCGGGAATCCGCGTTGCAGAACTCCGGAAAGCCTTTCGCTCTCACCCTTTTTTTCTTCCAGCAGGCGCAGATGGCTGTCCCGCTGCCGGTCGATCCGCCTCAGAAAACTGAGCTTTTCGTTCTTCAAGGCAGCTATGCGGACCACTTTTTCACGCTGCCCGGCCGCGGCTGCGGCCTCCTGCTCCAGGACGGACTGCAAGGTGCTGTTCAACTCAGCCAGTTCAAGCAAATCCCGGCGGAAAGCGGCAATCTCCTGTTCACCTCCGCTGATCAGCAGGGAAAAATATCGGTAATTGCGGAAAAGCTGGTCCAGTTGATCAACCGAGAATATCATGCGCAGGTGCCTGGTACTGCCGGACTTGTAAAGAACTCGCATCAGGGTCGCCAGTTTTTCCCGGCCGGCTTCTATCCGGACTTCGAGCTCAGAGATTTGCTCCTGTTTTTTTTTTATTTCAGCACGCAGGGCTTTCAGACCCAATTCCATCTTTTGCCAGGCCATGTTTTCTCTTTCATGCTCCAGTTCTATGACCTGGACTTCGTCAAGGATCCCCTTTTTTTCCGCTTGCAGGCGCTCAATGGCCTTTTCCAGCTCGGCCATCTGGCGGCTCAGTTCCTGCAGGCGGTCTTCCCGGTCGGTAGCCGGCAGCAGGACCGCCAGCAGGATCAGGGTAAACACCAGCACCGGCTTCATTTCTTTCTGAAAAGGTAGACCAGGCCGCCGACCAAGCCCAACAGAAGGTTCAAGCTGAAATCAAGAAAAGAGAAAGTAATGGCATGAGCCGGAGAATAGCTGTAAACAGCCATCATCTGCAGCATGGTCAGATCACGCACTCCGATGCCGTTTATGGAAACAGGCACACTGAGAACAAAAGTCAGAATAAGTATGATGAAAAAGTAATCGAAAAATGGAATGGAAGCAAGGCCTATAGCCCGGCCGACCACAAAATAATGAGTTACTACGTTCAGTTGCAGAATAAAGGCTCCCAGCATAAGTTTGGTCAAGACATTTTTTTTGGCCATTAAATTCTGAATGGTCAGGTGAAAGGAATCGATCTGGCGGAAAACTTTCTGCAGCAGGGCTGAAGCCGGGCGGCGGGCGGCGAAGAAGCCGGGCGGAATCATCAGCCACAAGGCGGTGACGGCAAGGATGCCGGCCAGGGAAACGGCCAGGGCCACCCAGATCACCGGAATGGCGCTGACGAATGAAATCCTGGCCAGGGCTGCTATCAGGGCGAAAACCAACAGGGCCAGGATACCGCTCATTCTCTCGGCGGCCACCACCCCGGCCGCGCCGGCCCGACCTCCGGGAACTGACCTGGTATCGTTCATGCGCAACAAGTCTCCGCCGAATCGGGTCGGCAGGAAATGGTTGAAAAAGGTGCCGACCAGGTAGGAACCCAGGAGAAATTTTACTGAAAACGATTTCCCCTGTTCGTCAAGCAGCAGTTTCCAGCGCAGCGCTGATACGACCAGTCCCACTATGTTCAAGGACAGGGCCAGGGCAACCAGCGGCAGTGATGAGGATTTCAGGATTTCGAAGATGCGCGACGGTTCAGCCACAAAAAAAATCAGGTAAAACAACAGTGCCAGACCGAAGATGGTTCTCAACAAAATACTGAGCCAGCTTTTCATTCCTCTCCCCCGGCACGCGGATGAAAGCGGCCGTAAACTTCAAGCAGGTCGTTGTAATCAAGGGTGGTGTACTTTTCAGTTGTAGCCAGGTTGGCATGCCCCAGCAATTCCTGGATCACCCTGAGATTGGCTCCGCGGCGCAGCAGGTGGGTGGCGAAAGAATGGCGCAGCAGGTGGGGATGCACTCTTTTCTGCGATCCGGCCAGATCCAGGAATGATGCGGCCAGGATGCGCTCAACCGATCGGTCGCTCAGGCGGCCGCCGCGACGATTGACGAAGATGAATTCCCCGGGCTCCGGCAATGCGTTTTCAAGTTTTCCCCGGTAGCGGAGCAAGGCATCACGGGCCCTGGCGGTGAACGGAACGATTCTCTCCTTTCGCCCCTTGCCCAGCACCCTGACCAGCCTTTCGGCATAATCCAGGTCCTGCTTTTTGACCCCGGTCAGCTCGGAAACCCGTAAACCTGTGGCATAGGCAAATTCGAACATGGCCTTGTTCCTGGCCTGCCAGCAATTCTCCTCGGGCAGGGCGTCCAGGAAGACCGCCAGTTCCTTTTCACTCAAAACCGCGGGCAGGATTTTATCCTGCTTGGGCGCGCCTATCCCCTGGAAGGGATCGCTTTCAATAACCCCCCGGTCTTTCAGGTAGCGGTAAAAAGATTTCACGGCGTAAATCTTGCGGGCCAGGGTGCGCTTGTTGCCTGACTGCTGAAAGCGGAAGCTCATGAAAGTCCTGATGTGATTGCGGTCAACGGGAAACTTCTTTTCCCGGAAATAATCTATGAACTGTTGTATATCCTGGCGGTAAGCCTTGACGGTATTGTCGGCCAGGCCCCTGGTTTCCGCCAGGAAGCGCAGGTAGTTTTTCAAATGACCTGCTTCGTGCTCCATTGGCGCATGCTTTCCAGGGCCAGGTCGGCCTGATTTTCCTTGCGTTCCTTTTTATCCCGGATCTTTTCAGGCAGGTCTGGCAACAAACCGAAACTGAACTTGGTGGGTTTAAAATCCTGCCAGCCTGAATTGCAGATCGTGTGAATCAAGCTGCCCAGCGCGCCGGTCCGGGGCATGGGCTGTGGCTCAAGCCCCTGCAATTCCAGGGCCGTGAAGATACCGCAGGCCAGTCCGGTGGCGATTGATTCCAGGTAACCTTCCACTCCGGAAAGCTGGCCGCAGAAACGAACAGATGAACGCAGGCGGCAACGCAGCAGGTCATCGATGATCAGCGGGGCATTGACATAGGTGTTGCGGTGCATGCGGCCGAACCTTTCGAACTCAGCATTTTCCAGGCCGGGCAACATGCGGAAAACCCTCTTCTGTTCAGGCCATTTCAAACGGGTCTGAAAACCGACCAGCTGGTAGAAATCCTTGTTCAGGTCATCCTGGCGCAGCTGCACCACCGCGAAAGGCCGTGATCCGTCCCTGGGGTCATTAAAACCAACCGGCTTCAACGGCCCGAAGGCCAGGGTCATTTCTCCGCGGCGGGCGATCTCTTCAACCGGCAGGCAGGCCTCGAAGAGACGGTCGTTTTCAAAATCCTTGACCGGCAACGTTTCAGCGGCGGTCAGGGCCGAAACAAAATCCAGGTAAACCTGCTTGTCCAGGGCGATGTTCAGGAAGTCGGCCGGTCCTTTTTCATAGCGGGAAGCCCGGAACATGCTTTCCTGGTCTATCGTCTCCGCCCTGACTATGGGGCTGGTGGCATCGAAGAAGAACAGGTTGCGGCGCATGGTCAGGCGGCTGATGGAGCGGGCCAGGTCCGGGCTGGTCAGGGGGCCGCTGGCCAGAATCACGGTTTCTCCGGCAGGCAATTCCCTGACTTCCTCCCTGATTAATCGCACTCCTGGCATACCGCTGATTTTTTCAGTCAGCAGTTCGGCCAGGCGCAGGCGATCCACTGAAAAGCTGTTTCCGGCTGGAACCCGGCAGAGAGCAGCCTGCTCCAGGACAATCGAACCGAGCAGGCGCAGTTCTTCCTTGAGCAATCCGGCGGCGGAATGCAACTCGCCCGCACCGAGGGAATTTGAACAGACCATTTCCGCCAGCAGGCCGGTTTCATGAACCGGAGTCTGAACCAGGGGGCGCATTTCGTAGAGATCAACGTCAAGGCCTCGTACCGCCAGCTGCCAGGCGGCTTCAACACCGGCCAGGCCGCCCCCGATGACCCGCACTCTTTTCATTTGTTTTTTTTGCGTTCCACGTAAGTGCAGTCAGGATAGCCGGAACAGCTGACAAAAAAGCGCCGGGTTTTACGGGAATATCTCTTTTGCAGTGCTTTGCCGCAATCAGGGCAAACTCCCAGTTCCGGGCTTTCCTGGTCTATGTACCGACATTTGGGATAAGCTGAACAACCGATGAAAAAAGCCCTGGTTTTGCGTGAAAACCTTTTAATCAACGGACTGGAGCATTGGGGACAAGTACGATCGAGGGGTTCGTCCGGCGGCACTTCACCGCCCTCCAGTTCAGAACTTTTCTCCACGTGGCGGCAGTCGGGATAACCGGAACAACCGATAAACCAGCCCCTGGTCTTCATGGAATACTTCCTTACCAGTTCCAGTCCGCACAAGGGGCATTTTTTCCCGGTCAACAACTGCATTTTTTCACTTTTATTCACCCGCGACAGGTCGTTTTCCAGTTTCCTGTAAAAATCGTCTATGCCGCTGACCCAGTCCAGGGCACCGTCCGCCACCTGGTCCAATTGTTGCTCCAGTTTGGCTGTGAACTGGTAATCGAGCAGGTCCCGGAAATTACTGTCCAGAAAATCGCTTACCGTTTCACCCAGGGCGGTGGGCATGAATCTCTTATCTTCCTGGATCACGTAGGCTCTCTTGTTTAAGGTGTCGATAATGGTG
Organism: uncultured Clostridia bacterium; assembly: GCA_964457225.1. Classification (GTDB taxonomy): domain Bacteria; phylum Acidobacteriota; class Aminicenantia; order UBA2199; family UBA2199; genus CAYWEM01. The sequence continues at coordinate 125,508 of CAYWEM010000007.1, read as the reverse complement.
GCGTAAGTAGAAGGCCGGCCGATGCCTTTTTCCTCAAGTATCTTGACCAGGCCTGCTTCACTGTATCGGGACGGGGGAGCGGTAAAATTCTGCTTGCTTTCAAGGTTTTCCAGTTTCAGCACCTCTCCCTGGGCCAGGGGCGGCAATAGTACATCCTCGCCGGCCTGGGGCAATACGGCCAGAAAGCCGGGGAAACGCAGCCTTTCGCCCTTGGCCGTCAGCAAGTGAGGACCGTTGACGACCTGGAAGACGACTTCCTCGATCTCGGCTTCCTTCATCTGAGAAGCCATGAAGCGGTTCCAGATCAGCTCGTAAATTTTAGCCTGCTGGGGACTGAGTCTGCCTTTCAGCGAAGCCGGTTCATGCAGGGGCACAGTCGGCCTGATGGCTTCGTGGGCATCCTGGATTTTTCCCTTGGAGCGGAAAACATTCGGCTTCTGCGGCAGGTGATCCGGTCCGTGATGCCGGCTGATCCATTCCCTGGCCTCCCGGCAGGCATCCTCGGACAGCCGCACCGAGTCGGTGCGCATGTAGGTGATCAGGCCGGTGATTTCACCATTGCCCAGGTCAATTCCCTCGTACAGTTGCTGAGCCAGCTGCATGGTTTTCTTGACCGGCATCTTGAAGCGCCGGAATGCTTCCTGTTGCAGGGTGGAAGTAATCAGGGGCGGCGGAGCCGCTTTTTTCTTCAGACGCTTCTTTATTTCCTGGAGCAGGTAATCGTTTTGCCCCAGGGATTCAACTATGGCCAGGCAGTCGTTTTCGTTCTGAATTTTGGCCGCTTTGCCCGCGATTTTTTCCAGCTTGCAGTTGAAGGGAGGGGGGACCGACCCGGAAAGCAAGGCCTGCACGGTCCAGTATTCCTCCGGCTGAAAGGCCCTGATTTCTTTTTCACGCTCGACGATGATCTTCAGGGCAATGGATTGCACCCGGCCGGCTGACAGGGGGCCGCCGATTTTTCTTTGCAGCAGCGGGCTGATCTTGTATCCGGCCAGGCGGTCGAGCAGGCGGCGCATCTGCTGTGAATTCACCTTGTCCTGGTCAATGGCCATGGGATTTTCCAGGGCGGCGATGATGGAATTCCGGGTGATCTCATTGAAAATGATGCGGAAAATGTTCGGGTTGGTTTTTTTAAGTATTTCCTGCAGGTGAAAAGCGATGGCCTCACCTTCCCGGTCATGGTCCGAAGCGATCAGAACACGCCCGGCCCGGGCGGCCAGCTTGCGCAATTCGGCTATTACTTTCTTCTTGGCCTCGATTTCCTCGTAGTAAGGTTTGTACCCGTTTTCGACGTCTATCGAGAGAATGTTGGCTTTAAGGTCGCGCAGGTGGCCCAGGGTATGGGCGACCAGGAAATCCTGGCCGATAAAACGGGAAATGGTGTGGGATTTCGCCGGCGATTCAACAACGATCAAGTCTTTTACAGGCATTGACATTCCTTCTATAAGATCCGCCTTCTTCCAGCACCAGGTTTTTCAGCAACAATCCCATCAACAGGGCGATGGTTTCAGGCGTTGACAAACCGAGTTCTTCCACGAAGTCGTCAATACTCTTTACCTCATTTATGGCCAGCAAGTCAAGTACGCGCCTTTCCCGGGGCGACAGATCCTGGCAGCCGTGAAAAACCCCGGGCAAGGTCAGGCCGTATTCTTCGAGTATGTCCCCGGCTTCGAGTATCACCTTGGCTCCCTCCTGCAGGAGGCGATTGGTGCCGGCACTCAAGGGCGAACTGATCGGACCAGGGACGGCCAGTACTTCCCGGTTCTGTTCCAGTGCCAGTCGGGCGGTGATCAATGATCCGCTCTTCATAGCCGCTTCCACCACCAGAACCGCCCGGGTCAGTCCGGCGATGACCCGGTTGCGGATCGGAAAGTAAAAAGGCCTGGGCACAACGGCCAGGGGAAACTCGGAAACGACCGCGCCCTTTGCGACAATCGACCTGATCATTCCCTGGTTGCCGGCCGGATAAAGATTCAGCAGACCGCCGGCGTTTACACCGATGGTTTTGCCCTGTTCCCTGAGGGCGATGAGGTGAGAACGGGCGTCAATCCCGAAAGCCATGCCGGACACGATAACCAGCCCGCTGTGACAAATCGGGGGCAACAGGTCTTCCAGCACCCGGTACCCATAAGAACTGGCCCGCCTTGATCCGACCACGGCCAGGCTGTCCCGGACCAGCAATCCGGCATCTCCCAGCACGTAAATGATACCCGGCGGATCGTAAATCCGGCGCAGTAATTCAGGAAAACCGGGATCATCGGAAGCAATCACTCTGACGCCGTGCAGCGCGGCCTGTTTCAATTCCAGCCGGCCGCACTCGGGATAGGAATTCCTGATGTCGCTGATTTCTTCAGGCCGGCAACCGATGTCAGCCAGCTCAGCTTCGGTCAACTCCGGTAAAAGGTTGGGCTCGATTTTCAGGCGGCGCAAGCGGCGGACGATTCCCGGATGACGATGTACCAGCAGGTGCAGGGCGGTTTTTTTGATCAATGCTTCAGACGCCCGCTCGATCAATGATCCTGCCCCGCTCCCGGAAAACCGGGCCGCAAAAAGAATATCGCCCGGACAGCCGACTTACTTGCTCTTTTTTTGCCTGCCGTTAACCAGGTCCTTGAGCTTTTCCGCCGGAACGAACTTGACCGCCCTGTAAGAAGGAATGGCCATTATATCCCTGGTGTTGGGGTTCATCACCTTTTTACTCTTCTTGACCACAGCCTTCAGGGTGCCGAAATTTGACAGCACTATCTTATCTTTTTTCAAGAGGCGCTCAATCATGGTTTCAAGCAGCAGGTCGATGAATTGATAGGCCTCGTAGCGATTTACCTGCAAGGAATCGCTCATGGCCTTGGCCAGCTGATTCTTGTTCATCGGCACCTCCAAAAACTGCAATTAGCACATCAGCCTGAATTTGTCAAGAAATCCGCAGGCAACATGTGTTTTTTCTGATCCCGGGTCGAAGCTAAATGGATCAGGAAATCACTTCTTCGGTTCTGAATTTTTGCTCAAGCCTGTTATGAACTTCCTGCGGAACCAGTGAACGGACATCTCCGCCCAGCTGGTATATTTCCTTGACCAGCCTGGAACTCAGAAATGAATATTTGATTGAGGGCACCAGGAATACCGTTTCCATGGCCGGCTCGATGTTCCGGTTCATCAGGGCCATCTGGAATTCAATTTCGAAATCAGAAATAGCCCGCAATCCGCGCACCACGGTCATGATCCGCCTGCGTCTCAGGTAATCGACCAGCAGGCCCTGGTAATGATCGATTTCAATACGGGGTTCAGCGGCGAACACCTCACCGAGCATGGCCATTCTCTCGGAGGTGGTGAACAGGTATTTTTTCTGGGGATTGATCAGCAATACCACCACGATGCGATCAAATAACTCCAACCCGCGCTTGATGATATCGAGATGGCCGTTGGTCAGTGGATCGTAGGATCCCGGATAGACGGCCAGGTTTTCAGTTTTCATGTTGATCCTCCAGGGACAGGGCCAGCGCGCGGACCGCCGCGCGAAATTCCTCCAGTCCGCCGTTGTTACTGATGGTGAAATCGGCCGTTTCCAGGCAGCGGCCGACCTGCTGGCCTTCTTCAGCCTGTCCTTCACCCCATTCCCGGGCCAGGACCAGGCGAGCTGCTTCTTCATCAAAGGGATCTCCCGGACGACTGCGTGAACGCATTCTGGCCAGAATTACTTCCGGTTCAGCCGTCACCCCCAGCAGGAAAAACCGGGGCAAGCGGCGCAATTCGTTCACTTCAGCCGGGTTGCGGATACCGTCAATTACCCATTTCTTTTCCGGGCCGGATTCCACCAGTTCCCGGATCATCCCGCCCAGCACTCCGGCTCCGCCACGGCGGCGTAATTCATTGCCGATCTTCTGCATGGCGGCCCGGTCCACCGGGCCAGGCTGGAGCGCCGCCCTTTTCCGAACCAGGTCCGATAGTGAAACGTACTTGAAACCGAGTTGCTCCAGGACGGCCACGGCCTCACCCTTGCCGGAGGCCATGGGCCCGGTCAAGCCGATATGCAGTCGTGATCCGTTCAAGATTACCCCTGGTAGCGGACCTGGTCTTCGACGATGTCCTTGGCCTGCCATTCCCTGATCCAGTCTTCCACCCTGAAGCAAGCCGGATCGCCTTCGGGCGTTGAAACGATCACCCGGACCAGCCCGGCGTTGATGATCATTTTCTTGCAGATAAAACAGGGAAAGGCGAAGATGCTTTCATCGGGTTCACGCCTGGCTCCGTAGATGTACATATCACCCTGGAACAAGCTGACTCCGGCCCGGGCGGCGTTGATGATGGCATTCTGCTCGGCATGCACCGAGCGGCATAACTCGTACTGGGTGCCCGAGGGAATTTCCAGTTTGCGGCGCAGACAGAAACCGTGTTCCAGGGAACTCCTGGTGTTGCGGGGCGCCCCGACATAACCGGCGGCGATGATCTGGTCGTCACGGACTATAATCGCCCCGACCCTGACCTTGAGACAGGTGGAACGATTGGCCACCACCTTGGCGATATCGAGATAATAGATGTCCTTGTCCGGCCGCTTGATCATTTTCAGGATGATAACTCTTTAAACTGCATATTGCAAGCATCACAGGGGGGGGGACGGTTCTTGTTTTCTTGACTTCTTCACGACCGACAGACTATAACAGTGGATCCGAAACTTTTTTATTTTGCCTGGAATCAAAACTTCACTGCCGACTTGCAAAAACCGGCTTTGAGGAGTACATTTTTTCGGTGGAAAAACAAAAGACCAGGGCGGAAAACATGACCTCGTTACCCGGATTGTTCCTGATTTGTCTGATCGTCTTTGTAATTGCGCCAATTGCCATGATTATCAAAACTGATTCCCGTGAAAGCGGAGTCCAGCGCCTGGCCGCATCGGAAGTCGCTGAACGAGAGAGAGCCTTTGCAGCCCGTGCCCAGGTCATCGACCCGAAGGATGCCTTCCTGGAGTTTTTTGCGACCGATGCCCTGATGTTTAATCCCATGCCCGTTTCGGCGGCAGAGATTCTTTCTCAAAGCCCTTCCTGGGGCATCAGCCTGTACTGGTGGCCGACAGAAATCGCCGTTTCGGCCGATGGTCGGCTGGCATATTCAACCGGGCCGGTGGAAAGCCGCCGTTCAGCCACGGAACCGGTCCGCTGCGGTACATATTTTTCTATCTGGCGGCGGAATGAAAAAGGTATCTGGGAAGTGATCGCCGACCTCGGAACGGACACTCCAGAATTATTTGCCGGCCGCCAGGACGAAACCACTTTTCTTTATCCTTTTTCAGAAGAGCATTTTCGGCCTTCAGCACTGCAAGACACTGAATCGGCCTACCTGGAAGAAGCCGGCCGAGATCCCGGTCGAGCCCTGGAAAACTGGGCCGACTCCGGCTACCGCCTCCATCTTCCCGGTAAAATGCCGCAGAAAGGAATCAGGGAAGCACTGCTCCTGCTGGCCGGGAAAAAAGTAAGTTGGGAATGCTCCGGGGAAATTTCAGCGGAATCGGGTGATTTCGGAGTTGTATACGGCAGCGGGCAGGGTGGTTTTGTCTCAGGCAGCTTCGGTTTTCTACGCGTCTGGCGCCGTAACATTCATAAGGAATGGCGCCTGTTGGCCGAAGTAATAAACGTGACCAGATCATAGTTTCCGGGTTACGCTCTACAGCTTCTATCCAGGGTAAGACAAAGAATTCAAGAAATCAAGTACCGTCCCCCATTGTGGTTCTTAAACTGCATATTGCAAGCATCACAGGGTGGGGACCACATGGGGACCATGGGGGCCAAGATTGACTACATCAAGCTGACAAATTATAATTGTCGGGCACAAGCTATTATTCGCAACCCTTAATGCAGAATGAAGAAACTGTTTTAAACCTGCTCGCGGAAAGCGGTCGCATCGAACCGCCGGATGAAGTCCAGGAAAGCATGACCTGGAATGAACTGGTCTGCTGGAGACCTGGACAGGAAATGGGATTAAACAACCGCTACCTGTTACAGTCCTTCCTGGGCCGCGGCGGGTTCAGCCTGGTTTTCGCCGCCCTGGACCTGCGCGACGGCAACCGGGTGGCGCTCAAGTTCATAAATCCCGATCAAATCCGCGGCAGTGGCCGGGAGCGTCGTATTCAGCGCGAATTCGAAGTGGCCCAGAAACTGCGCCACCCTGGATTGGTCAGGTTGCACAGCCTGGAAAAATGGCGGGGAATAAACTTCCTGGTGATGGACCTGGTTGAAGGCAGCACCTTGAGCGCCCGGGTGGCTGAGTCGGGAGCACTTGACTGGACGGAAGCCGCCCCGATCATCGACCAGCTGCTGGCAGTTCTGGGCAGTATTCACGGTCATGGAGCAGTACATCGCGATATAAAACCATCCAACATAATCATCACTATGACCGGCCAGGCGGTATTACTCGACTTAGGCCTGACCCGTGAACTGGACGACCTGCAGAAGACCGCTTCAACCGGTGAACTGGTCGGTTCACCCCATTACCTGCCCCCGGAACTGCTGTTGGGCCAGTCAGCCGGGCCGGCGGCCGATGTTTACCAGCTCGGCCTGGTTTTGTATTTCATGCTGGGCGGCCGACATCCCTTTGCCGAAGATGAGCAGGAAACAACCCATATTCTGGGCCGTCAACTGACCACCCGGCTGAAAATCCCCCGATCATTAAATTTGCCCGCATCCACACGCGCCGCTTTCAACCTCTGCCTGGAAAAAGACCCCGATTTGCGGCCGGCTGACGCGACCGAGCTGGCCATATTGTTGACCAAGCAGGGTCGGATTGTTCTGCACCGTTTGCTGCACTGGAAACCGGCCCGCCTGCTTCGAGTGCTGCTGATCTCCCTGCTGGCCATATCGGCCGGTCTCTTTTATTTCATGCCGGTAAAGGCGGTCAGCCTGGAAGGAGATGAACTGCTGGGCCGCAACCTGCTGGGCCGCGTTTTGTGGCGGCACAGTCCGGATCCGGGAAGCAGGCTGGCCGGCTGGATCAGCACGGTGGACGAAAACGTCGGCCGGCAACTCAGCGCGGTATATGCCCCGGCCGGCTATCCCTACAGTTTTGCTGTTGACAGTGCTCTGCCCTCGGATTACACCATCCGGCGCCGCACCTGGGACGGCAAGGGCCGGCTGCAGACCGAGAAGGATATCAACATAGAAATGATGTCCTATTTCGATTTCTTCCCCTGGTCCCGACTCAGCGAGGTCCGCCAGCTGGACATAGACGGCGATCGGCGCCCTGAAATGCTGATCAGCACCGAACAAGCCCTGGGCATGTTCCCCTCCCTGCTGACCATCTGGGGACACGAAACAAACCCGATTTTTTCAATATTCTCTCCGGGACGGATCAGCATTCCCACCCTGCTGGACAACTTCAAGCCCGGTCAGGCAGAAAAAAACCCGGAAATCAGCCTGCTGCTGACCTCGAATCCCTTCTGTCATTATTACATCTGGGCCTGGAACATAAGCAGGGAAAGCGCCACCGTCATTCCGCCCAGCCCCTTGGCTTTCCTGTTCGGATCGATCAAGACCACCGACCTGGTTTTCCTGCCCCAGCACAGCAACTTGCATCGCAATGACTGGCATTCGGCGCAAAGGGTAGAGGTAAGGAGCGCCCGCAGCCGGGTCAGCCTGGAAATCGAACGTTCGGGACTGGTCAGGATCAAGGGCTTCGAGGAAACAGTCTTTCAGGAAAACTTCGCAGCCAACAGCACGGCCCTGGCCATGCTCAACCAGGCCTACTTTCACCTCTACCGCCAGGAAGGACTCAAGGCCGCTGATATCCTGACCGGCATCAACACTGAACTGATCAAGAATCCCTGGCTGCTCTCCCTGATCTTCTATTTCAAGGCCGAAAGCAAAGCTCAGCAAGGAGACCTGGCCGGGGCCAGGCGGCTTTTCAAGCAAAGCCTGGCTCATGATCCTTACAATGTCGATGCCGCCAACCGGGTCAGCGAGTTGGATGTTCTGGAGCAGGGACCGCTGATCGGGCTGGAGCTTTTCGAAAAACAGACCCCCTACTCGGAATCGTTCTGGGGGCTGGCCTACGGTCATGAACTCTTCCGCATGGCCTGCCTGCTGATGGGCGGCGACCTGGCCGGGGCGGCGGACTCGCACCAGCGCATGCTCAAAGCCAGCCAGGCGGACACACTCGACAACCGGGCCTCCCTGCTTGGCCTGGAAGCCCTGCACCGCAATGACGACCAGCGCCTGGAAAGAGACCTGCAGGCCATGCTAAGCCCGCAAAGCAAGCTGAGCACCCTGTTTGACCTGAGCGAACTGCAACTGATACTGGCCCGACTCTTGATGGCAAGGGGAGATATGTCAAGGGCTGAACCCTTGCTGCGCCATTACACTGCCAATTCAATCCTGCATCGGCCCTTCGCCGAGGTATCCCTGGCCTGGACCGAGGCCGGTCATGATCCGGTCAACGCGGCCCGGCGAGCTGAAAGAGCATTCATTCGCCTGGAACAAATGTCCCGGGGCCAGTTCTGGCCGCGTTTCTGGCTCTTTTACGATGCCTACGCCTACGGCCAGACCATGGAACTGGCCGGTCAGCCGGAAAAAGCACGGCAGGGTTACCGGCTCTGCATCGAACTCGCCCCGCATTCGTTCCTGGCCCAAAGATCCCGCCAGGCCCTGGCCGACTTAAATGAAAAGTCGAGCGGCGATTCACCCGATCCGCCGGTTTGAGTAGTTCACTGATTGACAAATCCTGCTGAAACAGGCGGTTGACTCTTGAAAACCAGGTTCTTTTCTGTTAATCTCGGCCCCGGAATCATTTTCATGGCCGGAAAAACCTGCAAGATAAAGCAAGCAGGCGCTGAACAAACGCAGGCCGTTTTCCTTGAATCCCGGGCAAATTCAGCCCCCGTTCATCCTGGTTTAAAGCAAGGGTGATGAAAGAAACAGCTGTGAACTTTGAAAGCATGCCGGAGCTCCTGGTGGTGGTCGGACACAGCGGCCTGGCCGTACCCGTGGAGATACCGCTTGACAGCCTGTCCGAGCATTTCACCACCCTGCTCGGCAGCGTTGACTGGTACACCGACTGTTTGTACGATTTTCGAGATTTACTGGACAACCGTCAGTTGGTTTTCCCCTACTGCAGCCTGATCCTGGAAGCAAACCGTCATCCGGGCCATATCGAAGAGTCCGTCCCCCTGCGGGATGTGTACGGCAGGGCAGTTTACCGAAGACAAAGGCAGCCCGGTCAAAAACTGCGGCGCAAACTGGCGGTCAAATACCTGCAATCCTTTCACTCGGAAATCGAAAAAAATATCATGGCCGGGGCGGAATTAATGCTTGACGGACACTCCACGGTAAGCGCCCGGGGCATGGCCGATCACCAGGTGGAACTGATGAACTATCAGCATTCCGCTTTTGACGAACAGGCCATAACTTTCTGCCCGCAGGAACTGGTCGAGGAATACGCGGCCGAATTGCGCAAAAACCTGCCCGAAATCCTGGTTACCGTCAATGCTTCCACTTATCACCAGGTATACGGCCATATATGCAGTGCTCATTCAGTCAACTCCCTCCGCCGCGAGGGCAACAGGGTGCCGGCCATAATCCAGGAGACCAACGAGCGACTCTACCTGAACCAGGACCGCAGTCCTGATGTTCAGGCTCTGAACAGACTGCGCCGCGCTTTCGCTGTATCCCTGCGGACAGCCTGGAGCAGAACCTGCGGGAGAAAATGACATGTCCATGGTGCTGAACCTCCATTCAGGCCGTCAGACCTTCGACTACGACTGCGGAGCCAAGTCACTCCAGCTGGTCATGGCCTATTATGGAATAGAACTGCGCGAAGACGAACTGATCGCCAGGCTGGGCTCAGGCCGGGACGGCACCCGGGTGGAGCATATGATCGAGGTGGCCGTTGCCGCCGGATTCAAGGTGATCGCCCGTGAACACTGGCCCTTGTGCGACATCAAGGGGTATATCGATCAGGGCCACCCGGTGATAGTTTTATTGCAGGCCTGGGCCGAAACCAAGCTGACCATCAGGGAATGGCTGAAAAACTTCAATGACGGTCATTACGCAATTCTGATCGGCTATGACCGTGGAGTAATGCTCTTCGAGGACCCGGCCTCATTCCGGCGCACCTGGCTCAGGGAATCCGAATTCCTGGCCCGCTGGCACGACCTGGATCCGGTTCACAACCACATTTACAAGAGGTTCGGCATGGTCCTGCTGGGCCGCGAACCGGAAAGCCAGTCGCCCCTGCACATGGACTGATGCCTCTTTGTTGGAATGAAGATAATCCCTGAATACAATCAGGCGGTCTTGAAACGCTCCACCTGGGAACGGAGGTTGACCGCCTGCGAGGAAAGCTCTTCAAGCGTGTGATGAATGTCCGCCAGGGTGTTCTTGGCCGAACCGGCGGCAAGGGCGATACTCTGAACGTTGGTGTTGACTTCCTGCATGATGGCCGCCTGGGACACCCCGGCATCACGGATGGTAAAAGTGGTTTGCTCCACCAGCCGGGCCGTTTCCTGCAAGGTGCCCATCATTTCCTGGGAACGACCGGCAAAGCTCCGCCCTTTTTCCACTTCCTGCAGAGTTTCGGCCATACCGCCGGCGGCTCCGGCCACCGCTTTCTGAATTTCGGCCACGATGCGGTTTATTTCTCCGGTTGACTTGGCCGTGCGTTCGGAAAGCTTGCGCACCTCGTCGGCGACGACGGCGAAACCACGGCCGGCATCCCCAGCCCGGGCCGCCTCAATGGCCGCGTTCAAAGCCAGCAGGTTGGTCTGTTCGGCGATATCGTTGATCACCGCCAGGATTTCACCTATCCCGGCCGCGGAATCTCCCAGGCCTTCGATCACCTGAGAAAGGTTTTCCGACTTTCTGGCAATCGTATCCACTGCTTTCTGGGTATCGCCGATAATCACCGACCCCTCGGCAGTGGCTTCTTTCATTTTTTCAACCCTCTGCGCTGTTTCCTGCAGTAATTGCTGGTTGGCCCCGATGTTCGCGGTTATTTCCCTGACCTTGTCGGCCGCGGCCATGGAATGGTCGGCCTGGTCGTCAAAAGTCAGGGAAAAAGAGCCGGCCCGGGTGCTCAGGCTGGCCGCAGCTTCAGCTACTGATTCTGAAGAAGTTTTGATCTCGGCGACCATGAAGCACAGGGTGGCCAGGAAATCCTTGATCGACTGGCGCACATTGCCCATTTCATCCTGGCTGTGCACGGCAATCTTGGTTGAGAGATCATGCAGGCGGTTGATCTTGTCGAAATGACGTCTTACCGAGCCCAGAGGATACAACAGGTAATGGTCGAGGATCTTGTACAGTGACAGAGTGTAGAGAGATACGGCCAGACCTATTAAAAGCAGGAAAAGCAGGCCGGACCTTCCGCTCCCGAAAACGTAATGATCCACCAGGATCACCGAAACGGTTAAAATCACAGTGTTAACAAGGAAAAGCAGGGGCAGCTTGCGGGAAAGCTTTAAATCACGCCATTTCATTTGACTTCCTTGATTTGAGTTGCGAATTGTAATTTAAAATGAAATTATTTGCAAACAAAGCTGATACCAGCCTAAAAAAAGGAAAAACCTATTCCAGGGAATCTGGATCGGCCCTTAGCCAGGTCTGGCTGCGGCCTATCCTGACCAGCAGGCGGATATACCCGTACACTTTCAGACTTTGACCGTCCGGAGCCAGGGTTAATTCGCAGTTGTAAATCTTTCCTTCCTCCGGATCAAGCACCCGGCCGTTGATCCACTTTTTTCCGGAAAGCTCGAAATCCCACATGAAGGTCAAGCCTATAACCGGGCGGCCGCGAAAGGGCGGCGGGCATTTTTCACAGAGCGGATTTTTCGGTTCTCCGGGCCGCGGGAAGCTCTTTTCCACCCGACCGAAAAGCTTGCCTTGCTCCAGCCAGATCCGAATAATGGAGCGGACTTCCCCGGTCCGGTCATCCACCGTGCGCCACAAACCCACCGGAGAATCATGATCAGCGGTGTTCGAATCCGCTGGCAACAGCAGCAGGATCAATGCCGCCAGGCAAACCGACCGAATCATGTCAACCTCCCCATAACCCCGATTTGCGATTCCGGTGAGAAAAACTCCACCGGGTTTAAAAATCGAGTTTGAACATCAGGTAGGCCATGCTGTTGTTTTTCATGGCCCGGAAACGGCTGGCCTCGCTTTTACTGCCCAGCGGGGCAAAAAGTCCCGCCTGCAGGCTGAAGTTGTCCCTGGGGCGGAATTCGACTTCGGGCAGCAGTACGCAGGTGCCCGATGGCTGAAACTCGCCGATGGCGGCCAGCCTGGCTTTCAGCTTTTCGGAAAAGAACTTTTTTTCCAGGCTGACCAGCAGGTAATCGGATAGGTCACCGAAGAAAACACCCCGGTCGCGGCCCAGGTTTTCCCTGGCAAAATCACTGAAACCGGCTTCGTCAAAAAATCCGCGCAAGTACTGCAGATTAAAATAAAAACCGGCCGGAAAATGGTAATCCGCGCCAAGCACCCATTTCAGGTAAGCCGGGCGAAACAGGTCGCCGCGCAGGTCCACTTCCACCGGCCGGCCTTCCAGCAGAATGGCGTAACTGATAGCGGCCTCAACGGCTTGCGGCAGGAACAGCCCGGCCTCGGCCCAGAAACCGATCCCGGAAACATCCCCGGCCAGGTCCAGCCCAAGTACTTGCTGACCGGAATACAGGAAGACCATTTCCCCGGTCAGCGGCTTGAGCTTGACCGGGTAGGCCAGCTGGTGATTGCCTCGATACCAGCTGAGCCCCCAGTCCAGGTTGAACAGGACCCCGGTTAAACGCAGGCCCCAGTTCAGCGTGGACAGGCTTTCCCCGGCCCAGTTTTTAAAAACCCTGAGATTACGGAATCCCGGGCTCAGGTCGAGCACCATGGCGTTGAAACCGGCCGGCAACGGTGACAACTGTTTCTGCGCCAGCAACACCAGCTGCAGTTTGGAACGGCCGCTGAAATAGTATTCAAAATTCAGGGCGGTCTGGGGTCGGCGGGCGAAGAAATGCTCCGGAGAAAAAGTGAAAAACTGGGCCAGGTCAAGTGGATTCAGATTGTCCAGTACTCCTATTTTGTCAGCCGTCCCCCAGAAAATCCGCTGTTTACCGACGGTCAGATCCAGCCGGCTGACCAGGAAGTCCTCAGCTTTGAAAAAAGCCTCGTACAAAGCAAAATCAAGGCTTTCAGCACCCCGCGGGGCGGCCAGGGGCGTGCTTTCTGAGAACAACCCGCCGTCAATCCGGGTAGCGGTCCCGGCAAAAACATCGAGCCGCAAGTGCCAGCTCAACTTCGGTGAAATCCTGGAGCCTATGCCCAGCATGGCCTCAAGCCGCCGGGTGGCGAATTCGCCGGCCCGGTGCCGCAGGAAACCGCCTTCGTTTTCACCGAGCAGGTAAAGTGAGGAAAAGAGGTTCAGCTTGCCGCTGAAATCCACCGCCTGCAGAGGCGAGAGCATTGTCAGAATCAAAAGCGGCCACAGAGCAGCCTTCAGCCTGATCATGTTTCACCTCTTGATGAATCGTTCACTGAAGATTTCATCGTCAAGTCCCTGGTCCAGCTCAATATCACTGAGCACCAGCATGGTCTTGCTGTTTTTCTGCAGATCGAGCATGGTGAACTCTTTAACGACGTGATATTTACCGATATGCCGGGAAACCTGGGTGCATTCTTTCCAAAGTCGGCCGCCCTGGTCGTACATGCGCAGGCGGACCGGCAGCATGGTTTCAACCGACACGGTCATGAGTATCTTTGAATACGGCTTGCCGCTGTTCGGACGGGCCTGCAGTTCAAGTTCGTGCTGAAATTCATCACTGCTCTGCAGGCGGGCTTCGTAGAATTCCAGGAAACCGGATGCGGAAAGATCCTCGTAGGAAAAATCGGAACCGACAAAAGCATCCTTGCGGTTGGCTGAAGCTATGCGCCTGACCCGGCGGAATTCGGGCAGGTAAACGTACATCTGGTCTTCAGCCAGCACCAGCAGGCCGATGCCCCGGACATCGGCCGGAGCCTGCAGTTTCATGACCCGCCAGTTGTCACCGCCGGGATTGTTCCTGGTCCAGGCCAGCAATTGCCTCTCACGCCTGTCATTGCCCCGGGTGATGGTCATGTCCATGCGGGCGCTCATGTCCCGGGGGGCGGCCGCCCCGGTAAGTCTCTCTTCAACCTGCCGCAATATCTCGTTGCCCTGATCAGCGGACAGGTAAAACGAAGTCAGAAGAAATAGAGCCGACAGGTAAAAAATGGATTTTTTCATTTGTTCCTCCTGTAAGTTAAAAAACGCCTCAGCACCAGCAGGGCGGCAGGCAGAAAAACCAGGGTGGCGAAGGCAGCCAGCATCATGGCCGCGATCATGGTGGCGCCGAAATTTCTCAGAATGAGCATGGACGAAAAAAGCAGCACGGCAAATCCGGTCAAAACCGAAAAAGCGTTGGTCAGAATGGCCGGGGCTTTGTCAGCCATGGCCGCGGCCAGCGCATCTTCCAATTCGACCTCCCGCTTGAGCTGAATGATGCTGGAATGCAGGAAGTGTATGGCGTAATCTATACCGACACCGATGGCCACCGCCCCGGTCAGCATGGTGGCGTAATCGAGATTCATATTGAAAATTCCCAGGAAACCGTAAACCACGGACACGGTAAAGACTATCGGCGCGGTGGCCAGCAGTCCGAGCAGGAAATCCCGATAGATCAGGATCATTAAAACCAGGGTAAGTCCGTAAGCCAGGGCCAGTGACTGCACCTGGGCCTTGAACAGGGAATCGTCCAGCCTGCTCATCAGGGCCGGCATTCCCGACTGGACCAGTGAAAACTCCATTTTCCGGCCCAGACCGGCCAGCAGGGGGCCGGGATCCGGCAGGACCGCCAGGTCATCCAGCAGGTCATGGAGAATGCTGGAAATTCTTTTCTGCAGGTTTTCATCCTGTAATCCGTACCTTTCAAACAACTTCAAGGCAGCCCGCTCGACCCGGCGGTTGATGCCCGCTTCTTCCACCTTGAAAACCAGTGTATCAGCCAGAAAAGCCAGATCAGCCTCATCAATTCCAACGGCAAGCAGGCCGGACATTGCTTCGAAAACTTCTTCCCGGCTGAATTCACCCGATGACAACAGGTTGTTCAGGGCATTCAGGATTCTTTCCTTGTCCGAAAAGCTGATATCGAAATCGAGTTCGGAAGAATCGAAATAATCGGCCAGCAGTTGCGGGCCATACTCCAGTTCTTCCGAGTTTTTCAGCGGCTCATTGTAAAAGGCTTCAAGCTCGGGAAGCAGTTCTTCCGGAAAAACATCGCGGCCGCTGTAGGCCTTGAGCAGCCAGGCCGCCTCCAGGGCCAGGTTGTCCCGCTCAAGGCGGCGTAATTCGGCTTCGAACTCCCCGGTTTGGGCCGGACTGAAACTGAAAAAACCTGCTGAAACCCTGCCTGACCAGGATTCGAGATAGTCACGCAAACGCTTCTGCTCAGGAGTGCGGGGATCGGAAAAACGTGAAAACACCAGGGTGCGGCTGTCATCAGGGTTCAAAATCTGTTCCAACTCCCCACGGCCCTCGATGAAAAACCAGAGATTCCCGACTCCGGCTTCAGTATCAGGCAGGGCAAAACGGCCGTTGAGCTGGAAGTTAAGTTCTCCCAGCAGGGAGGCCAGCGAAAAAGGCCGGCTCAGGCCGGGATAAGCCAACAGGTAGTTTTCTGTACTTCGGACCAGGCGCAGCATTTCCGGGCTTCTGACATCTGCAGCCCTGATATCGCAGATTACCGGCATGGCACCCTGAAAATCCTGTTCAACCACCTTGTTGCCGATATAGGCCTGTGAATCACGTGGAAAGTACTCCAGGAAGTTTACCTCGCGGCGGATACGGCTGACAAAAAGCAGGCAAAACAGAATCAGCAGCAGGCAGGAAAAGAACACCGGCCGCCGGTGCTTCAGCACCAGTGCCACTATGCGGGCCCCGGCCGGACCGATTTCCCCAGGTCCGGTTTTTTTGCCGCTTCGCGCCGGAAACCACGAAGCCAGAACCGGCAGGAGGGTCAGGGAAATGAACATGGCGAAAGCAATACCGCAGGCCGCGAAAACACCGAAATTGGCTATCAGGGTCAAACCGGCGGTACTGAAAGAAAGAAAGCCGATCAGAGTAGTGGTGCCGGCCAGCAGAACCGGGACGAATATTTCCCCGGTCGCGGCCCGCAATTCCGCCTGGTAATCGGCCGCCAGGGGATCCAGCCGGCGGTAGCGGTTGACCAGGTGAATGCCGTAAGCCGAGCCCAGGGCCACCAGCAGAACCGGTATTATGGCCGTGACGAAGGTCAGCGGGAGGCCGCTGAAACCTATCAGGCCGAAGGTCCAGACAGCGGCCAGGGAAACTGTCAGCAACGGGTAGAGCAAGCCCGGCCAGGAACGAAAACTCACAACCAGGATCAGGGCGATAAGCAGTACGATCAAGGGTGAAAGAATCTTTATATCCTGCAGGGAATAGAGATTTAAATAATGGGCGTTGGCCGGCATTCCGGAAAAATGAAGCTTCACATCCTCGGGGAAATGCCGGCGGGCCAGCGGCATTATCATTTGCTGCAGCACTTCCTCACTGTTGCTCTCGCCCTTGATGAAAACAGAAACCATGGCCAGTTTTCGATTGGCTGAAATCACCTGGTTTCGGTACAATTCATTGGCCGTCAGGTAATTCAGGAATTCCTCCGGGGACAGGTCGGCGGCAACCTCCAGCAGATCGCGAACCAGCAGGTCGCCGCTGAGATCAGCACTGATATCAACCATGGTACTCAGTGAAGTGACCCGGGAAACTTCCTCCAGGTTTTGTATCTCCCGGGAAAAATCCGCGATCCCGGACAGGATCCCCTGGTCGATCTCCCGGACCGGGGATTCGACCACCACCACCACCAGTTCGTTTATGGCGAATTCACGGGAAAGTTCGATAAACAACGAAGACACCGGATCATCGTGATCCAGCCAGGAAGTGAACTGGTTCATGAAGTAAAGCCGACCCAAGCCCAGTGAAAAGAACAGGGTCAGCATCACTGTAAACGCCAGGACCGTCCGGCGGCGATTCAGCACCAGGCCCACAAAGCGGGCCACCAGGCGTTCGAACCCGGCCATTTTCAGGCCTCCCCGGGCCGGGGAGCCAGGGCCCGACGGATCAGGCCGAACTGCAGTTCCATCATCTCTTCAGGCGAGAATCCCCAGAGTTTTTCAAAAAGATCGCTCTTGGCGGCAACCATCTTGACCACACCGCTGATCTGGGCCCAGAGCAGAACGGCCAGTTTTCTCGGGTCCATTTCAGTCCGCAGAGTACCGTCGGCCACCCCCACGGCCGCCAGATCAGCCAGCAGGGAAAATATTTCATCGCTGACTCTTTCACAGCATTCCACCCCGGACATTTCATGCCGAGCCTCGATTTCAAAATCCATGTTTTCCATGTGCATCATGGCATTGAAGTAAAGAGGTTGATCCAGGCAGAAACGGTAATAAGCCCGGCCGGCGGCCACCATTCGCTCCATGGCCGAAGCCGGGGCGGCGACCTCGCGGCGGATATCCTTCAAAAGAATTTGCAGGCCGCGGCAGACCACGGCATGAAACAGGTCGACCTTGTTTTTGAAATAAAGGTAAATGGTGCCCTTGCCCAGTTCGGCAAACACGGCCACATCGTCCATGGTCATGCCTTCAACTCCCTTGACCTGGATTATCTTTTCCGCGGCCTTGACGATTATCTTCCGCCGCTCCTGCTTTTCCCGCTCCTTGCGTTCCAGCACACCCATGGCTCCTCCTGAATGAAAGTCGGGCATCAACCATCAGCCATTTTATGACCAACGGTCATGTTACGATATCCGAACTGAAGCATCTTGTCAAGTGGTTTTCCTGAAAAACTGGTGGACCCGGAAAGCTTGAAGTCCCGTCAAACGTATACTAATTGAGTTTCTGATGATATAATGATACTTAACATCGTGACCAATTTGAACTCAGCTTGCCCTTGTCTTTTCCGCCGCCGGGATATCCTGCTGGACTTCAGTCGATGAAACCGGCAAAAACGGCCAAGGACAACATCTCCAGGCAGGACCTGATAGATGCCCTGCCGATCGGAATCTACCGTACAACTCCGGACGGAAGACTGATAGACGCCAACCCGGCCCTGGTGGAATTACTCGGCTTCCCGGATCGGGAAAGCCTGCTGGCTATCCGGGTGACCGAGCTTTTCCCGGACTTGCTGGAGCGGCAAAAGGAGTTGAAACTTCTGCAAGACAGCCAGGTACTGCAAAGCTACGAAATGCGCCTGAGACGATACGACGGCCGTGTCATCTGGGTCAGTGATCATGCCCGGGCGGTTCCCGACTCAAAAGGCGGCATAGCTTTTTACGAAGGCAGCCTGATCGACGTCACCGCCCGCAGAACCGCCGAAGAAGCCCTGCATAAACTCAACCAGGAACTCGACCAGCGCATTCGTGAAAGAACCGCGGCGCTGGAAAAAGAAATACACGAACGACAGCGGGCGGAAACATCCCTGCGCGAGTCAGAGCAAAAATTCCGGCTTCTCTTCGAAGAGTCCCAGGACGCCATCTTTTTTGCTTCCCTGCAGGACCGCCTGCTTGACATCAACCGGGCCGGAGTAGAACTATTCGCTTTCCGGGACCGGGATGAAATGCTTAAAACCCGCATTTCCTCGCTTTTCAAGAACCCGGAGGAACTCGTAGAATTGACCGGCACCATTGAACGGACGGGAAGCGTCAGGGATTACGAAATCATCGCCCGCAGGCGCGACGGCAGCCTGATGACCCTCCTGAACACGGCCAACGCGGTACGTGACCGCGATGGCAGGCTGTTGTTCATAATGGGGATGCTGAGGGATATAACCCAGAAACGCAAGCTTGAAAAACAACTCTTTCAAGCCCAGAAAATGGAGGCGGTCGGACTACTGGCCAGCGGCGTGGCCCACGATTTCAACAACCTGCTGACCGTAATCCTGGGAAACGTCGAACTGGGCCTGCTGCGCAGTGCGGCTAACGATCCTGCCGCCAGCGTGCTGAACAGAATCCGGGATGCGGCTGAAAAAGCCTCGGTGTTGACCCAGAAATTACTGGCCTTCAGCCGTCAGCAAATGCTCTACATGGGCCAGGTCCATGTCGGAAAATTACTGCGCAATTTCCAGCCCA
This sequence comes from uncultured Clostridia bacterium, assembly GCA_964457225.1. Taxonomy (GTDB): domain Bacteria; phylum Acidobacteriota; class Aminicenantia; order UBA2199; family UBA2199; genus CAYWEM01. Next base: position 106,388 of record CAYWEM010000007.1, on the reverse strand, counting down.
TCCTGGAAAGACTGGTCGGCCCGGACATCGACTTGAGGATTTCCGTTTCAGCCTCGGCGGGATACGTCTGGGCGGATCCCGGCGCCCTGGAACAGGTCATCATGAACCTGGCGGTGAACGCCAGGGAAGCCATGGCCCAGGGCGGCCGCCTGGAAATAAAAATCAGTTCACGCCGAACCGACGACAAATTCCTGGCTTCTTTTCCTTTTTTCAAACCCGGCCCCTACATCAAGATCACGGTGAGCGACAACGGCTGCGGCATGAACAAGGCGACCTTGGCCAAGGTTTTCGAGCCTTTCTTCACCACCAAGTCCACCGGAACCGGCCTCGGTCTTTCGGTGGTTTTCGGCATCGTCAAGCAGCACAAGGGTTATGTACTGATCAAGAGCAAACCGGGTTGCGGTTCCCGCTTCGATGTTTACCTGCCCAGCCGGCAAATCACCGCCGAAACTCGGGAAGAACTCAAGCCCGGCAAGGACCTGACCAGCGGCAAGGGTGTCATTCTGCTGGCCGAAGACGATGAAACAGTCCGGGAAGTACTGTACAAGCTTCTGAGCGGCCTGGGTTACTCAGTCATCCTGGCCGCCGACGGAGAAGAAGCCAGGCAGCTTTTTTTCAGGGCCGAACGACGCATCGACCTGCTGATTTTCGATATAGTCATGCCGCACCTGAGCGGCCCGCAGGCCTATGCCGCCATCAAGGCCCACTCTCCCGGGATTCCCGTGCTGCTGCTCAGCGGTATTTCCGCCGAGAGCAGGAAAAACCATCTCAATGACTTCCCCGATCTGCCGGTCTTGCTCAAGCCGGTCAACATGGTTGAATTCAGCTTTAAAGTTCATGAATTGATCGCCACCCGCCGGATTTGAATTGACCCGGACTGCCTGGAGTGGTAGAATGACCTATTTCCCGTGGAGGACCGATGAAGAGTGAACAAAAACTGCTGGACTTGATCCACAAAAAGGAAAAAGCACGCCTGGGCGGGGGCGAAGCCCGCATCGAAAAACAGCACCAGGCCGGTAAATACACGGCGCGGGAAAGAATTGAAAAGCTTCTTGATCCGGGAAGTTTCGAAGAGTTTGACATTTTCGTCACCCATCGCTGCCAGGATTTCGAAATGGCCGACAACCGGCCGGCCACTGACGGAGTTATAACCGGATACGGCACCATTAACGGCCGCCTGGTTTTCATCTTTTCCCAGGATTTCACCATTTTCGGAGGATCGCTGTCAAAAGCATATGCCGAGAAGATCGTCAAGATAATGGAACTGGCGGTCAAGGTCGGGGCCCCGATAATCGGGCTGAACGATTCGGGCGGGGCCAGGATACAGGAAGGTATTGACGCCCTGGCCGGATACGCCGACATATTCCTGCGCAACGTGCTCAGTTCAGGCGTTGTCCCCCAGATATCCCTGATTTTGGGTCCCTGTGCCGGAGGCGCGGTTTATTCCCCGGCCATAACCGATTTCGTGATCATGACCGAAAAGACATCGTACATGTTCCTGACCGGGCCCAAGGTGGTCAAACAGGTTACCAGGGAAGAGGTGACCACCGAATCGCTGGGCGGAGCCGAGGTCCATACGCGCAAGAGCGGGGTAGCCCACCTGGCCTGCGCCGATGAAGATGAGGCCCTGGAAACCGTGAAAAGACTGCTTTCCTTTCTGCCCCAAAACAACAACGAGGCTCCCCCCTGCATGGAAAACAGCGACCCGGTGGATCGAATAGCAGTCAACCTCAACAACATGGTGCCGGACAACCCCAACAAGCCTTACAACATGAAGCAGATAGTGACCACCGTGCTGGATAACGGTGATTTTTTCGAGATTCAACCGGATTTCGCGGCCAACATCGTCATCGGCTTCGGCCGCCTGAACGGCCGCACGGTCGGTATCGTGGCCAACCAGCCCGAGGTCATGGCCGGAGTACTGGACAACAATTCATCGATCAAGGCGGCCCGATTCGTCCGCTTCTGCGATGCTTTCAACATTCCCCTGCTGGTATTCGAAGACGTACCGGGCTTCATGCCGGGCACCAGCCAGGAATACAACGGCATCATCCGCAACGGCGCCAAGCTGCTTTATGCTTTTGCCGAGAGCACCGTGCCGCGAATCACTGTGATAGTGCGCAAGGCCTACGGCGGCGCCTACTGCGTGATGAATTCCCGGCATATACGCGGTGACGTTGTTTTCGCCTGGCCCACGGCTGAAATCGCGGTCATGGGGCCGGAAGGCGCAGTGGAAATCATTTACAGCGCAGACCTCAAAACTGCCGCCGATCCTGCGGCAAAAAAGGACGAGTTGAAGGAACTGTACCGGGATCTCTTCGCCAATCCTTTCAGTGCCGCAAAAAAAGGCTACATAGATGACGTCATTGTTCCGGCCAACACCAGGATCAGGGTTATCAAGGCCCTGGAAATGCTGGCCGGGAAAAAAGACGCCAACCTGCCGCGGAAACACGGCAATATTCCCCTTTGAGGAGCAAGAAGTGGATATCGCAGACGCATTGGTCATAACCGCGCTTGGAATTTCCGTGGTCTTCAGCGGACTGATCCTGACCGCCCTGCTCATATCATCGCTGTCTTTCTTTCCGGCCATGATGAAATCCAGGAATAAAAAAACTGCGGACAAAGCGGTCACGTCTGCCGTCCCAGCCCCGGAAGCGCCAATAGAACCTGAAATAATCGCCGTGTTGACCGCAGTGCTGGAGACTGAAATCCGTCTCCACCGGGCCTACGGCAGCAGCCGCTTTACTTTCCGCCGCCCGGCGCCCGCCGCCTGCCCTCCGGGCCAGGAAAAACTTTCCGTTCCCGCCAACAGAAGAGGTTGAAGCAAATGAAGGAATACGTTCTGACCATCGCCGACAAGGAATACCAGGCCGAAATCAGGGAATTGACCGCCGAATACGCCTTGATCACCGTGGACGGCAAGGATTACCGGGTTGAATTGAAACAGTTCGGCAGCCGGGAAAACCAGCCGGTATTCAAAAAGGTAGACACGCCGACGGCCCCGGCTACCCCGCCGCCGCAAACCGAAAAAATGAAAAAAACCCCGGCCGTGGACAGCGGCGCAGTCAGATCACCCTTACCGGGCATGATCCTGGAAATACGCGTATCTGAGGGAGACCAGGTGAAAGCGGGCCAGGCCCTGCTTGTACTGGAAGCCATGAAGATGGAAAACCAGATCCAGGCCCCTCATGACGGTACGGTGAAAAAAATCTATTTCCGCAACGGCGACACCGTGACCGAGGGCGAAGTACTGTGCGAAATCGACCGCCCCTTCATGACCACCCTGTGAAACGAGCGGCGAGGAATCCCAGATGATCAACAAGAAATTGTTTCTCTGCTGCATCGCCCTGCTGACCTGCCTGCTGCTGCCCGCGGCGGAATCCCTGCAACCGGAATTCAGCAAGGACATCATGGTCAAAGTTTTCCGCGGCCGGGAAGACGGCCTGGAAACGGGGATGCGCGGCCTGCTGCTCGACAGCCAGGACAACCCATTGGTAGGTTTTAAGCTGGTGGCGGTCGACCAGTCATTCGCCTACGGACGCATTGACTCCGGAGTTCGTTTCCGTCAGGAAGACGTAGTCTCAGCAAGGTTTGAAGAGCCTTTACTGACCAATGTCCGCCTGAGCTGGGAAGATTCGGCCAGGTTTTTCGAAATCGGCCGGGGCAGTGTCCAGGGCATCCACGCCAACAGCAAGGGCCGGCTGCTTGACAAGGACGGTGAAACAGCCGGTTTTTTCCGTATTCTGACAGTTCACGAAAACCGATCGCTGGCGGAAATCACCAACCTGGCTCCGAACGTGGATTACCTGGATGCGGTTTATTGCCATTTCCAGGACTATGCCGACCAGATAATCGGTTCAACCGGATTCGTCAACCTTTCCTACAAGAACCTGATCATGATCCTGATCGGCCTGATCTTTATAACCCTGGCTATAAAAAAAGATTACGAACCACTGCTCCTGGTGCCCATCGGCTTCGGCATCCTGGTCGGCAATATCCCCCTGCCCCTGCAGATATTCGATTCAATCTCGCTGTACATGATTGACCCGGTAACTCACAAGTACGTTTTCAACACCACTTCCAACAGCGTCCTGGGCATCATCTATTTCGGTGTGCGTTCCGGCCTGTTTCCGCCCCTGATCTTCCTGGGCATCGGCGCCATGACCGATTTTTCCACCCTGCTGTCCAATCCGAAAAGCGTGCTGCTCGGAGCCGCCGCCCAGACCGGGATATTCATCACCTTCATCAGCGCCATCATGCTCGGGTTTTCCCCGGCCCATGCCGCAGCAATCGGCATAATCGGCGGAGCCGACGGTCCCACGGCCATATTCCTTTCCTCGCGCCTGGCTCCTTCCCTGATCGGCCCGATTGCCATCGCCGCCTACTCCTACATGGCCATGGTGCCGATCATCCAGCCTCCGATCATGAAACTGCTGACCAGCAAAAAAGAACGCCTGATCCGCATGAAACCCGGACGTGAAGTCAGCAAGAGCACCAAGATCCTTTTCCCGATAATCGGGTTCCTGGTCACCACCATGGTAGCCCCCGGCGCCATCCCCCTGCTGGGCATGCTGTTCTTCGGCAACCTGCTCAAGGAATCGGGAGTCACCACCCGGCTGGCCAAAACCGCGGCCTCCTCCCTGATAGACATCTGCACCATCCTGCTGGGCCTGGCCGTGGGTGCTTCAACCACCGCCCAGGTCTTCCTGAACCGTGAATCCGTAATGATTTTCATCCTCGGTGTCATATCATTCGGAGTAGCCACCGCCTGCGGAGTTCTGTTCGCCAAGTTCATGAATCTTTTCCTGAAAAACAAGATCAACCCCCTGATCGGGGCCGCCGGGGTCTCCGCGGTTCCGGATTCGGCCCGGGTGGTTCAGATGATCGGCAAGGAAGAGGATCCCAACAACTTCCTGCTGATGCACGCCATGGGCCCCAACGTTGCCGGAGTCATCGGCTCGGCCATCGCCGCCGGAGTTTTCCTGGGAATTTTTTAAGGAGCCACCATGAGTAAAATCATTTCCGTAATCCCGAACATCTGCGAGGGCAAGGACCAGAAGTTCATCGACGCCCTGACCGAAAAACTGCAGAATGTCAGCGGCCTGGCCCTGCTTGATGTCTCCATGGACAAATCTCGCAATCGCACTGTTTTCGCCTTCACCGGTTCAAGGGAAGCTATTTTCAAGGGTGGAATGCTGCTCTACGAGGAATCACTCAAGCAAATCGACATGCGCCGCCACCATGGTGAATACCCCCGTATCGGTGCAGTCGATGTGTTTCCCTTCGTGCCCCTGAAAGACGTCACCATTGAAGAAGCGGTTGAAATGTCGGTTGAATTCGCCGCCCTGGTGGCCGAAGAATTCCGCATTCCGGTTTACCTGTTCAGCGAATCAGCCCAGTTTCCTCTGCGCAAAGACATCGAAAACATCCGCAAGGGTGAATACGAGGGTTTGGAAGAAAAACTCAAAGATCCTCGCTGGAAACCTGATTTCGGTCCTGAGATCTTCAAGCCGGACACGGGGGCGACCATCATCGGGGCCCGCCATCCTCTGGTCAGCTTTAAAATCTTTCTTTCCACCCGCGACCTGGATGCCACCAAGGCCATCAGCCGGGCCATCCAGCAGCTCTACGGGGGGTTTCAATTCGTCAAGTCCCATTCCGGAATAGACGCCGAAAGCCAGGAAACCCACCTGACCGTTTCCATAACCAATTACCGCAACACACCGATGTACCGGGTGCTGGAAATGGTGCGCATGGAAGGCCGGCGCTACAACATCAGGATCAGGAAAGTGGAAATGATCGGTTTGATCCCTGAAATTGCCTTCATCGAATCAGCACTCTACTACATGGGAGTCAAGGATTTCGCCATGGAACGCCTGCTGGAAAAGAACATTCAGCAACACATGGATGAAAAATTCTACCTTTCCTGAAGATCAGACGATAATCAAGCGGTCTTCCTCGGGGGAATAACGCACCGTGGCCCGCTGGTATTCCCGGGCGGAAACCAGTTCATACCTGCCGATCTTGAGTGTGACCTTTGGGAACAGCTGTTCCTTGATCAGAATAACGGCCTGGTAGTCGAACATTTCTTCCTCTATTTCCTTGACCTGTTCGTGAATCTGCCTGATTTCTTCCTTGAGCGCATCCCATAACTCCAGGTCCTTGCGGCATTTCTCCATGAAACCCGGAGGCAGGCTCTTATTCTCCAGGGTACTGCGGCCGTAACGCCTTTCAATGCCCTGGGCTTCGGTTATCTTGTTTTCCAGTTTTTGTTTTGCTTCCAGCCAGACGGTTTCCTTGTCGCCGATGATGCCGGTGATCAGCACAGTGGCCGAACTGAAGCGTGAGCCGACGTTACCGACTATTATGCCGCGTCCGGCCTTGACCGAACTTTCCACAATACGGCCGCCGCGGGTATCCACCTTCAGCATACCGTTGCATTTAACGCTGCTGCCGATTATACCGCTGCGCACAGTGATGTCTCCGAGCGCTTCCAGAGTGGCGTTCTCGACGAAACCAGCCTTGATCGAACCGGCCGATTTAACCACTCCTTTTCCCTTGCCGACTATGCCGGCCCGCACCTCGATGTCCTGGCCGGAATCCAGCCGGCAGGCTACCGCCGACCCCCAGATGCTTATCCTGCCGGCCGCCTTCACGATAAAATCGGGCAGTACATCCCGACCAATCCGGACATCACCCGAAAAATCGATGTTGCCGCAATTGAAATCGACGTCCTTTTCGATGTCAAGTTCAGGAAAAACCGACAGAGTGTTGTTCTCGAACTTGATCACCCCGTCTTCCCTGGCATTGAAAATGATTTTTTCATCTTCTTCAAGCCGCTCGACATTGACTCCGGCGGTCAGTGCTATGTCTTCCGCCTTGGGCATCAACAAGACTTTTCCGGTCACGGTTACTCCATTGACCGCTCCCCGGGCCTTGTACTTAACCGCCAGCAGCTGACCGGCCCGGGCCATGACCAGTGCCCCGATTTCACGATAATTGATGCGGCCGCTTTCATCTTCCTGCGGCTTGCTGGAAACCTCGAAATGCAATTCCATCGAGGCATCGCGTCCCTGTTTTGCCGGCGTGCCTTTAGCCACCAGCAGGTCGCGCACCGGCCTTCCGGCATTGATCTCAACTACGGCCGCGGCCAGGGCCTGCTCGTCAATACCGCTGACCACTCCCTGCCCCTTGAGCAGGAATTTCAGCCTGGTTTCATTCAGGGGCGGTTCGGGAGCAGAACCGGAATAATTCAGAAAAGCCTGCAACTCATCATCACTCAGAGTCACTTCAATGGGTGGAGCGGTCATGTTTGAAATGATAAAACACCTGATTCGGTTTTTCAACTGTTTAATGCAGTAAATCAAATGTTTTCGGGTTGTTTGTTTCAGATCAGCAGATCGAAACGACCGGATCAGCTGTTGACCGGCGGCGAATATTTCGACTATAATGAAAAAATCCATGACCGCACAAAAAACAAAAGAGATTTTTCTGGTCAGGCACGGCACCACCGATTACAACGAAGAAGATCGGCTCCAGGGTCGGATCGACAATCCGCTCAATGAACGCGGCCTGGCCGAGGCTGAACAGTTGGCCGTTTCACTGGCCGATATCCCCTTCAAGGCGGTTTTTTCATCACCGCTGGACAGAGCACGCTCCACGGCCCGCATCCTTACTGAAAAACGCGGACTGCCGGCAGTTGTTCTGCCCGGATTGATAGAAATCGACCTGGGCTCGTGGGAAAACCGTCTTTACCAGCAGGTAATAAAGGAAGAACCTGATTTTTACCGCCGCTGGCTGGCCGATGACACCCTGCCCATTCCCGGCGGCGAAAGCTTCCGCCAGGTTTACCTGAGGTTGCAGGATCCGGTGGCGGAAATAAAAAACCATCAGGCGGACTGCATTCTGGTTGTGGGTCATGCCTCGGTCAATCGGGCCATCCTGGCCCATCTGCTGGGCCTGGTTCCGGCGACGGCCCGCTTCTTCCGCTGCGGCAACTGCCACTATTCGCGCTTTATCATTTCCAACGGTTTAGGGGGAGATTACACGGTGCTCAGCGCCTGGAACATATCCCCGCAATTCAAGGCAACACCATGAAAAAATTGCAGGCAAAGCTGGCCGGTCATCTCTCTGCTTTTATCGAAAAAGAGTGGGGCGTCCGGGAGCTGGAAATCGTTTTCAGTATTCCGCCGGAGCGTAAATTCGGTGACCTGGCCAGCCCGCTGGCCTTCAGCCTGGCCAAGCTGGTCGGTGACAAGCCCTTTATCATCGCCAGGCGCCTGGCCGAAAGTTTTAGCAACGTTTTACCTGAAATAAGCGCCGCCCAGGTCGCCGGCGGCGGTTTTCTTAACCTTTACCTGGACCGCGGCACAGTGTTCGCACACCTGCTGGGGAATGAAGAAGACAAAACCGCAGACCGCGGCCTGGTCTGCGTGGAACACACCAGCATCAATCCCAACAAGGCGGCTCACATCGGTCACCTGCGCAACGTCTGCCTCGGCGACACCCTGGTCAGGACCCTGCGAAACCTGGGTTACCAGGTGGAAGTTCAGAACTACATCGATGACACGGGCATCCAGGTGGCGGACGTAGTATGGGGCCTGCTGCGGCTGCGGCGGATGCCCCTGCCTGAAATCCAGGCCATCAAAAACCTTTCCGCCTATCTCTGGGAACTGTATTCAGAAGCGGGGAAAATACTGGGCGAGGATCAGGAAGCCGCGGCCGAACGCCGGGAAGTCCATCGCAGAATCGAACAGGGGCTCGACCCGGAATACCCCGTGAGTGAATACGTTTCCCGCACCGTGCTGGCCGAACACCTGGAACTGATGGCCGGGCTGGACATTCGATACGATCTGATGGTCAGGGAAAGCGACATCATGGCTTCCGGACTGTTCAGCGAAACGGCCCGGACGCTCAGGCGGGAAAGCATTTTACTTCCGGCCAGGGAAGAGGCCCAGCAGGGTTGCCAGATCATTCACTACCGGCCGGAAAAGATCGATAAGATAATCATCCGTTCCAATGACACGGTCACCTATATAGGCAAAGACCTGGCCTACCATCTCTGGAAATTCGCCTTCACCGAAACGGGCCTGCGCTTCAAGCGTTTCCTCAGCTATCCGGACGGCAAGGAAGTGCTGATCTCAACCATGGACACATCATGCCCGGTTTTAGCCAGGAGCGGCATCGACCTGGTATTCAACGTGATAGACTGCCGCCAGGCCTACCTCCAGAACCTGATCAGGCAAGTACTGGAAGACCTGGGCCAACCGCGGGCCGCGGCCAACTTCTGCCACTTCGCCTACGAAATGGTCACCCTGTCCCCGGCCTGTGCCAGGGAAATGGGTTTCGTCATTCCCGAAGACCAGCAGGGAAAAAGCTCGATCAACGTTTCCGGCCGGAAGGGCATCGCGGTCAAAGCCGATGACCTGCTGGCCAAGCTAAGGGAAAAGGCCGGCCAGGAAATCCGGCAGCGCAACCCCGACATGTCCGCCGAACTGCTGGAACTGACCGCCGGACAAATCGCGGTCGGCGCCCTGCGCTACTTCATGGTCAAGTACAGTCTTAAAACCATGATAGTATTCGACTTCAAGGAAGCGCTGGCATTTGAAGGAGACAGCGGCCCCTACCTGCAATACACCCTGGTGCGGCTGAACAGCATACTGAATCGCTGCCCCGGTCAGCCGGACGGAATTGCAGCTCCGACAGCCGGCCTTTTAGACCGGCTCGAAGCGCACGAACTGGAAGCGACCTGGGAAATCCTTTTACAGGCTTATTCCTGCGAATGCCAGCTCGAACTGGCCCTGGAAAGCCGTGAACCGTCCATGATCGCATCTTTCACCTATTCCCTTTGTCAGAAATTCAACAATTACTATCACCATTTCCCGGTACTGGCCGAACCCGACCTTGACCTGAGGCGGACGCGCCTGCACCTGCTGTTGACAGTCAAGAAGACCCTGAACAGGCTATTTCAGGTCCTGGGGATACCGCTCCCCGCCAGAATGTAAGGAGGTTTAAATGATCGAAGTCGCCAAGCTGGTGAAGAAATTCGGACCCTGCGAAGCAGTCAGGAACATTTCCTTTAACGTCGAAAAAGGTACCATTTGGGGCTTTCTCGGACCCAACGGGGCCGGGAAAACCACCACCATGCGTATGCTGACAGGCTACCTGCCTCCGACCGAGGGCGATGTTCATATCAACGGAATCGATGTCAACACCAATCCACTGAAGATTAAACGAATTGTCGGTTACCTGCCGGAAAGCGTACCCCTGTACCCGGAACTGACGGTCAGGGAATACCTCCGTTTCGTGGCCGAACTGGCCGGAATTGAAAAGAAAAAGATCGGTTACGCGGTCGACCGGGTGGTCAGCAAGACCAATCTGACCGAAGTCTTCCCCAGGCTGGTGCGCAACCTGTCACGCGGCTACCGGCAAAGGCTGGGCATAGCCCAGGCCATCATCCACGAACCGGAAGTACTGATCCTTGATGAACCCACAATCGGGCTCGATCCGGCCCAGATCATTGAGATAAGAGAAATGATCAATTCTTTCCGCGAGAGCGCCACGGTGATTCTTTCCTCTCACATCCTGGCCGAAATCACCCAGGTCTGCGACGGTGCGGTCATCATCAAGGACGGCCGCCTGATGGCTTACCTGAACCGTGATGAATGGAAAAAACACCTGGAAATAATGGCCGGCAACACCGGCTCGCTGTCGGCCGGGCAGATCCGCCAGGCTTTTCCGGGCATCAACGAAGCAGTCATCCGCAATGACTCGATCAAACTCGAATACCGCGAACTGATCGACGACATCAACCCGCTGTTGAGTTACCTGATCAATTCAGGAGTGCAAATCCGGGAAGTTAAGTCCGGACTGGAAGGTCTTTACATGAAGATAATATCTTCCGAAGAAGGGAGGATCCAATGAAAAGCGCCTGGATCATCACCAAGAAAGAACTTAAATCTTTCCTCTATTCCCCGATCGCCTATATCCTGACCAGCTTCTTCCTGCTGGTTTCCGGATTCTTCTTTTACAACATCACGGTCTGGGTCAACGAGCAGACCATGCGCCTGATGCAGAACCAGCAATACGCCCAGTACATGCCCCAGATCAACATCAACCGCATGCTGTTTGAACCCTATTTCAACAACCTGACTATAGTGCTGATGTTCCTGCTGCCCCTCCTGACCATGAGGCTTTTCGCCGATGAAAAGAGAATGCGGACCGAGGAATTGCTGCTTACCGCTCCGGTAAAAATCAGCAGTATAATCATCGGCAAATACCTGGCCGCACTGATCATCTACACGGTGATCCTGCTGCTGACCATGACCTGCGTGCTGTTCATCTTCATCTACGGCAACCCCAGCCTGGTCCCCCTGCTGGCGGCCTACCTCGGCCTTTTCCTGCTGGGAGCGGTTTTCATCGCCATCGGCCTTTTCGCCTCGGCTCTGACCGAAAACCAGATCATAGCAGCGGTGATTTCTTTTTCCTCCATCCTGTTGATCTGGATAATTTCCTGGATCGGCGACAGCGCCGGCTCGGCCTGGCAGGGCATCCTGACCTATCTCTCTTTCTTCTCACATTTTCAGAACATGGTCAAGGGCGTCATAGACACTCAGGATCTCATCTACTTCGCTTCATTCATCTTCCTGGGCCTGTATCTGAGCTATGCCGTCTTTGAATTCCGCAAGTGGAGGTGAGCAAGTGAAAAAACTCGTCAATTCATTGAATTACATCGGCATCGGCCTGATTCTGATCGGGTTCGCCGTCTGGCGCACCTACGAGAGTTCCAGCCTGCTGGGGCCGATTGTACTTGCGGCCGGCGTACTCGCCCTGCTCAGCTACTTGTACCTGCACCGCGAACTGCTCAGGAACCGCAACATGCGCATGAACTTCATCTTCGCCGGCAACCTGGCTGTCCTGATAATCCTGGTGCTGGCCATACTGGCGGCCCTGAACTACCTGGGCACCAAGACCGGTAAGCGAATCGACCTGAGTGAAGGCAAGATCCACTCCCTGGCCGATCAATCGATCCAGGTTGTCCGGAACCTGAAAGAAGAAATCAACATCAAGGGTTTTTTCGCCGACGGCAATCCCTCCCTGTTCAGCTTCCGCAGCCTGATGGACCTGTACCGCTACTATTCCGACCGCATCAGGTTTGAAACCATTGACCCGTACAAGAACCCGGCCCTGGTCAAGCATTACGACATCAAGCGCGACGGCACCCTGGTACTGGAGTACCGCGGCCGTGACACCCGGGTGGAGGAAATAAGCGAGGAAGCGATCACCAATGCCCTGATCAAGATAACCAGGGATGAAGCCAAAACCATTTATTTTACCCGCGGCCACGGGGAACCTGACCTGGAAAAGGCCGAGGAAGACGGTTATTCAGAGGTTAAGGCCAACCTTGAAAGCCTGGCTTACCAGGTCAAGAGCCTGCTGCTCTTCCAGGAAGAGGCGGTGCCGGATGATGCCGCCGCCCTGGTTATAGCCGGACCGGAAAAACCACTGCTGGAAGGTGAACTGGCTCTGATCGAGGATTACCTGCTGCAGAGAGGCGGCCGGGTCCTGCTGATGCTCAACCCGTTCACCGGGGCTGAATGGGCATCGTTACTGGAAAAATACGGACTGGCCCTGCGCAACGACATCGTGGTGGAAACCTCGACCATTTCTCGCTTCATGAGTGGAGACGCTTTCATGCCGGTGGTCGGAGAGTTCCCGGAACACTCGATAACCCGCAATTTCAGTTTCGCCGTGCTCTTTCCTTATGCCCGCAGCCTGGAGGAACTGAGCCCGGTTCCCGACGGAGTCCAACTGAACTTCATCGCCCAGACCAGCAGGCAGTCCTGGGGTGAAACAAGTTTTGAACAGGAAAAGGCCCGCCAGGAGATTACCCGCGATGAAAACGACTATCCCGGGCCCCTGAACCTGGCCGCGGCCATTGAAAACGAAACTGCTAAAAACCGCCTGGTGGTGATCGGCAACGCCGATTTCGCCCTGAACCGCTATTACTACTTCCAGGGCAACGGCAACTTCCTTACCAATATAGTTTCCTGGCTGGCCGAGGAAGAAGACCTGATCGCCATCGCGCCCAGAACCAGCTCGCCGAAAACCGTGCACCTGACCCAGAGTAGCGGGCGGATGCTGTTCTTTTACACCCTGATCATTCTGCCGCTGTTCGTTTTCCTGGCCGGCATCGCCGTCTGGTTTTACCGGAGGAGACTGTGAGCTGGAAAAAAATCGCCGCCCTCAGCGCCCTGTTGATTTTTCTTCTGCTGGTGATATCACTGCTGGAAAAAAGGGAAAGCAAAATCCAGGAGAGTCAGGATTTCCTGTATTCCCTCCCGGCTGAAGAATTGCTTGGCATAGAACTGAAACGCGAAGGTGAAACCCTGGTTTTCCTGAAGGAAGATGGAAGCTGGCGCCTGGAAAAACCGGTCCAGTCCGGGGTCGATACCGGAGCCCTGGACAACCTGGTCAGTTCTTTCAGTGCCCTGCGCTACGACCGCCTGGTCGAAAGCGAGAGCACGGATTTCAGCGTTTACGGCCTGGATCAGCCCCGCCTGGAACTGAAACTTTTCAGCGGCGACCTGGAAAAACCGCAAAAAACACTGCTGATCGGCCTGAAAAACGAAATCGACGGATCTTCCTACGCCCGGCTCCAGGATGACCGGCGGGTAGTGATGCTGCCTGCTTTCAGGGTGAATCACCTTGACCGCGAAGTCTTTGATTTCCGCGAGAAAAAATTCCTGGACCTTGCCGCATCCGAAGTCGAGAGTTTTTCGCTTGACTGGCAGGGCAGCAGTTTCACTTTTCAACGCCAAAACGGGTCCTGGTGGCTGAAAACCCCCGTTCAGGCCCTGGCCCGCGGCCAGAAAATCGACGACATCCTGCGCCGGGTCGCCGGCCTTGAGGCCAAGGCCTTTCTGGAAAAACGATCGGAAAACGAATTCGGCCTGGAAAAACCGGTGCTGCAGGCTATTTTCACGACCGGATCCGGTTCCCGGGTTGAACTCCGGCTTGGCAGTCTTGACGGGGAGTACTACGCAGGCATACCGGCAGGAAATGAAGTTTTCCGGATCGGCGAAGAATTACCCGCCCTGTTCAGCACCACAGCCGAAGATTATAGAGAATACAAAGTAGCGGTTTTCTACCCGTTCAACGTTCAGCAAATCATCTTTTCCGGTGAAACGGAGAAAATCAGTTTGAGCAAGACCGATGAAACCTGGATCAGCGACGACTTGGAAGCCATGACCGAAGTTGACCAGGGAAAAGTGCGGGATATCCTTTACGACCTGCAGGACCTGGAAGCCGTTTCTTTCATCGACCGCCCGGTTTTACCGGAATCCGCTTTCAACCGCCGGATCACGCTGCGCTTGAAACCGGAAAGCCCGGACCAGGAGGAACGGAAAATTGAATTGCTGTTCGCTTCCAGCCAGGCTGGTGAACTGGTGGTCCGCAACCTCGATCTCAAGTACGATTTCCTGGTAAAACCGGAAATCCTGGCAAAAATACCCGGGCAGGCGGCCGATCTGCTGCCCGAGAAAGAACCGCCTTCAGAAGAATTCCAGGAAGCCGGGGAGTAACTTTCGCGGGGAAATTGCTTATGCCAAGCCTGAAGACACTGACTTTTTCTTTTCTGATCGGGATGATACTGGCCGCGCCAATCCGGGCCGACAGCCGATCAGACCAGACGGCTAAACGCCAGGCCATGGTCAGGAACCAACTGGCCGGCCGGGGTATTCAGGACGCCGCCACCCTGCAGGCCATGAAAAGAGTGAGGCGGCACCTGTTCGTGCCCCCGCAGTTGTACGCCCAGGCCTACCAGGACCGCCCCCTGCCGATCGGCTACGGCCAGACGATATCCCAGCCTTTCATCGTGGCCTACATGACCGAAACAGTCCGGCCGCGGCCTGAACACCGGGTGCTGGAAATCGGTACCGGTTCAGGTTACCAGGCTGCGGTGCTGGCCGAGATAGTCCGGGAAGTGTTCACCATGGAAATCATCGACTCACTGGCCCTGGAAGCGCAAAACAGGCTGAGCGAACTGGGTTACGACAACGTTCGGGTACGCCGGGGGGACGGTTTTCACGGTTGGCCGGAAGCCGCTCCATTTGATTCCATTGTGGTTACCGCCGCGGCTGAATTCGTGCCTCCGCAGTTGCTGGAGCAACTGAAAGACGGAGGACGCATGATCATCCCTGTGGGTTCACCGTTGCGCACCCAGCAATTACTGCTGATCGAAAAAAAAGGAGAGCGCATCAATTCCCGGCACCTGATGCCGGTCAGGTTCGTGCCTTTCACCAGGGACGGAAATTGAGTTGAACCATCCCCGCACCGGGCCGGCTGTTGCCTTGCTTTCCATTGCCCTGATAGGCGGCCAGATAGCCCTGATGCAGACCCTGGCCCAGGCGCAATGGTCTCATTTCGCCCACATGGTAATCGCCGTGGCCATGCTCGGTTTCGGGGCCAGCGGCACCTGGCTGGCTGTGGCCGGCAACCGGATGCTGCAGAACCACGGCTATTGGGTGCCGCTGAGCATGGCCCTTGCCGCCGTCGGCCTGAGCCTGGCTCCTTTTCTGGCCGCGGCCCCGGAGCTCCGTTTCGACATGATGGAATTGTTCATGGGCGGAGCACGGCATTGGAAACTGATCTTCACCTACCTGTCCTTTTTCCTTCCGTTCTTTTTCGGCGCCCTGGCCATCGGACTGTCCCTGGCCGCCCAACCCGGAGGCATAGCTTCTCTTTACGCCTGGAACCTGGCCGGATCGGCTCTGGGTGGGCCGCTGGCCCTGGTGCTGTTGACTTTCATGCCAGCGGCATCGGTCAACTCGGGCCTGGCCCTGGCCGCCTGGACGGCGGCCGGGATGTGCGGTCTGCTGAACCGGGCCAGGTACCTGGGCATATTCCTGGGACTGATCTGCCTGGCCGGGCTGGCCTGGCCGCCCCAGGTCAAGCCTTCGGCCTACAAGGATCTGGCCCTGGCCCTGGAAATGCCGCAAAGAAGCGTTGAAGGCCCCTGGCCCAGCCCCTGGGGGGAAGTGCGGCTGGTTCATTCCCCGGTAATGCGCTATGCTCCAGCCCTCAGCCTGAATTACCGGCAGGAGCCGCCGGCAGCACCAGCTCTTTTCGTCAACGGTGATGCCTACGGAGTTTTACTCCCCCCGCCTTTGCCGGGCCAGGCCCATATTCTGGATGCAACCCCCCGGGGCCTGCCCTATGCCCTGGTTCAACCGAGAAAAGTGCTGATCCTGGAAGCCGGCGCCGGCGTGGACGTCACTCATGCCCTGTTTCACGACACGGCAGAAACAACGGCCGTGGAAAAACACCCGATCGTACGCCGCCTGGCCGCGGCCAATTCCACCGGTCACCTCCTGAATGGTTCCCTGGCCTGGATGCCCGGCACGGCCAGGGCCTGGCTGGCCGGCAACAGAAGCGGGCTGAAACAGGACGGCTACGACCTGGTGATAATGCCCGTTGCCGGAGAATTCGGCGGGGATTCGGGTCGGCGCGCCCTGGAGGAAAACTACATTTTCTCCAGGGAAGCCCTGCAGCAAGTCTGGAACAGAACCAGCCCCGGAGGCATGATCAGCGCCGCCGCCTGGATCGACTACCCGCCCCGCATCCCCCTGCGGTTGGCCGTCTTGCTGGCCGATTCCATAATCGGCCGGGGAATCGAAGATCTGCCCAGTCACCTCCTGTTGATGCGCAACTGGGCCCAGCTGGTTTTCATCGCCTCCCTGGAACCCTTCAGCCGGGAAATCCTGGAACGAGCCCGGGAATTCGCCGAACTGCACGGATTCGACCTGATAACCGCCTCAAATGAAGAACGGCCCGGTCTTTCGGAAAGTCATCACTCGCTGGAAGACCGGGCTTTATTGCTGGGACTGCAGAAAATCATGGCCGGGAAAATCGCGGAAGTTCAGTCGGATTATCCCTTCGACCTGGTCGTGCCTACAGACAACCGCCCCTATTTCAACCAGTTTCTGCGCCTGGCCGAATGGCCGGCCTACCGCCGTCTGTTTATCGAAAGCGGATCTCCTTTCATGGAAATCGGCCTGCCGCTTCTTTTTCTGACCTTTATCCAGATCGCGGGTCTCAGCCTGGTTTTGATAGTCCTGCCCCTGTTGCGCCTGGGCCGCAGGGCCAGGGGCTTCGGCCGGCCATTCCTGTATTTCGGCGCCGTCGGATGCGGCTTCATGTGCTGGGAAATAATCATGATCCAGCGATTCACCCTTTACTGGGGGCACCCGCTGATGGCCGCCGCCGGGGTGATTTCCATTCTGCTGCTGGGCATGGGTTCAGGCAGTCTTTACTCGGCCGCACTCAAGGCCGAGCGGATCCAGGCCGGCCGGGTATGCCTGCTATTGGCGTTGCTGCTGTTGTTCTACATCCTGCTGCTGCCGGTTTTTTTCCGGGCCACCCTGGGTTTCAGTCTGGTTTGGCGCGGCCTGCTGGGCATCATGGTCCTGCTTCCGCCCGCATTCCTGATGGGTATGCCCTTTCCCCTGGGCCTGCGCTGGGTGGAAGAACCGAGCCGGACACGCATTGCCTGGGCCTGGGGACTGGACGGTGTATCATCGGTAATCAGCGCCAGCGGGGCGGCCTTGCTGGCAGTGACATTCGGTTTCAACCTCCCCATGGGCCTGGCGGTCCTGGCTTACACCCTGGCCGGACTGGCGACCTTGGGCCGCGGCAAGTAACAATAAATCGCATGATATAGTTTATAACCGGCAAAGATTATCATCAATTATTGTAATCACATCTTCATCATGATTCCAGGTAAATCTTAAACACAAAAGACATTGATTAAATTGCCACCAGCAGACAATTCAATTCAATTTTGCATTATATAGTTTACTTTTATAACTATAAAAATACACATATCAATCGTTTTAACAATCCCATAGAAACAGAATTGATTAATCAATCATAAATGACTTGACAATTCGCTTTACCGGCATTAACATCCAGGCATTATGAATATGGGCCTATCCGCGGCCAAGCGGATACTTATAAAAGGGAGGGAATCATGAAAACCATTGCAACCGGCATCCTGTTTTCTTTATGCCTGGTGCTGCCGCTGGCGGCACAGAGCATAACTGTAACCAGCCCGGCCGGCGGTGAAATTTGGGTGATCGGCGCCACCCACACCATCAGCTGGACGCATTCGGGCTTTTCCGACCCGGCTCAGGAAACAGTCAGAATAGTTCTGCGTGATGGCAACAACGTCATCTGCCTGATCCAGGAGAATGTCCCACTGATCCAGTTGAGTTATGCCTGGAATTCGTCTCTTTGTACCGGGCTGCAGCCGGGCACCTACTACATACGGGTGCGCACCGCGGGATCAGCCGCCACCCCCCCGGTAATCGGGGACAGCAATCCGATGCAGATGGTTACCATCAAGGCGCCGCTTTCAGAAAAACCTGAGCTCACACCAGGGAAAACACTGCTGCCTGACCTGGTCGTGGCAAACTGCGGAATCAATCCCCAGCATCCGGCCCAGGGAGACAAGGTCCGATTCCAGGCCGCTTTGCGCAACAACGGACCGGCGGCCTCGGTGAAAGCGTTTGATTGCCTGGTCAAGGTATTCGGCCCCCAGGGCTTCATGCCGGTGGAAAAAACTTTCCGCATCAGGCCGCTGCCGGCCGGGGATACTGAAAACGTATTCCTTGATTACACCTGCACTCACTGGGGGGCGGTCAGGGTGGAAGTCAAACTGGATGAAAAAAATGAAATCAACGAATCAGATGAAAGCAACAATCAAAAAAACTTTCATCATTCAGTAAACCCCCTGCCCGACCTGGTGGTCTGCCTGGGCACTCCGGTGGGCGTTGACATTGGCACCACCAAGAAAGTCTGGGTCTCGGTCGTGAACCGGGGGCCGGCGGATGCCCCGCCTTCAAGACTACGCTGGTACGTGGAGCAGAACGACGTGAAGTGGATAAACGTACCCAGGTTGGCCCAGGGCGAAGAAAAAGTTTTTTACCGGGATGTCAGGTTCAGCACCAAGGGCAACAAGGAAATGACGGCCGTCATCGACCCGGAAAACAAGGTGCGGGAATTAAATGAGAACAACAACAGGGTTGAAGGCCTGGCTATTTCTTCCCTGTTATCTGAATTCGCCCCTGCGGGAGTAACGACAAAAAAATGCTCCGACGGGGGGCAGTGAATTCTGACCCGGAACTGAAACAGGCTGACTGAAAAAAAACACATAAGCGCGGGTTCCCGACCTTGAACCCTGCTTAATTATAGTGGCGCTTTACTATATAATGAATTCATGCCGGGAAAGCAAAAAACGACCTTCAGCCGCGCCAGAAAACTGACTTTCGTCATACTGCTGTTCCTGGGAGCTTTATCAGTAGCATCCCTGGCCTTTCTGCACACCAGCGCCGCCGGGAACTGGCTGCTGGGCATGGTCGACCGCCAGTTGCGGGAAAAGCACGGCTATACCTTGCAGGCGGCCCGGGTCAGGCCCCGCCCCCTGGCCCTGGCCTTCACCCTGGAAGAAGTTGTTCTGAAAAGTCTCCAGCCGGGTGAATCCTTCCAGTACACCTTCAAGGCCGAAAAGCTGGAAATAAATGCCGCCTGGTCGGCTCTGCTGGGCCGCGAACTGCGACTGCAGAAAATCATACTGCAAAAGCCGCAGATTGAAACCGCCGGAAACCGGCAAACATCAGGTAAAAGCATCAAGGCAGATCGCCGGCCTGCTGACAGCACCACTGCCGCCCGGCCGCTGAAATTCCGCATCGATCGGTTCGAACTCCATGACGGCAGTCTGCACTTTGCAGGTGAAACCGAAGAACTGAACCTGTCCGCTTCAGGCATCAGGGCCTCCGTCGAATACCGGCCCCGGGAAAAAAGCCATTACGGAAGCCTGGACCTTGGCGCGGGCCGCATAAGCTTCATGGGGAACATTTTCGACATCAGCTCGACCGGCCTGTCGGGACGCCTGCAAGACGAAATGCTTTTAATCGATGCGTTCCGCCTGGAGAGCGGGGCTTCCTGGATTGAAATACATGGATCGCTGTCGCTTTTCGATGCAGATCCCGAACTTGATTTACAGGTGAATACCCGGCTGGACGGCAGGGAAATGATGACCCTGGCCGGCAGGCAAATTCCGCTTTCCGGCGCCTTGTCAATCTCGGCCCGGGCCTTCGGCCTGGGGTCGGAATTGTCTTACCACGGGGAAATAGCCGGTCTTGAATTAGCCGCTGACCGGCAACCGTTTTCCCTGGCAGGAAACTTTCAGGGCAATCTCCAACGCCTGGAAATAAGCAATCTGCTGCTGGGCGCGGCAGGCGGCCAAGCCAGGGCCGGGGCGATTCTCACCCTGCTTGAAAATGATCCTTCCCGCGCCGAACTCAGCTGGGAAAAAATCGAGTTGCCGGTTTTTTCCCGGCTGCTGCCGGAATTTCTGCCGGTGCTGGCGGCCAGCTCCGATGGCCGCTTGGAGGCTGAATGGACCGGGACCGGGGCGGCAAACCTGAAAGCAACAGGATTACTGCTGCTTAACCCGGCCGATGCTGATTCCCGGCCGACTGCCCGGCAAAGCTTATCCCCACGTGGCCGGATTGAGTTCGAGGCAGGCGGCGACCGGCTCAACGCCAGGGCGAAAATCGATATTCCCGGAGTTAACCTGCAGTTTCTGGGCCACAGGAATGAACAGGGCCTGATCGGGGGCCGGCTAACCCTGACCCTGACCGAACCTCGCCTGACTGCCGCATCTCTGGGATTGGATTTCCCCGGGTTCATGCCGGAGATCAGCCGGCCGGTAATCGTCCAGGCTGAAATCAGCGGGACGGTTGAGACACCACGGCTGGCCGCGGTAATCAGTTCAGAGCAAATCAGCTGGCGGGATATCAGCCTGGATAAACTGGAAATCAGAACGGCGGCCGATCGCCAGGCCCTGAGCATTTACCATGTTTCCGGCTCAATCAACAGCGCCCCCCTGACCGGATCAGGTCGGCTGCGTCTCAAGCTTCCTGAAATAAAACCCGCTTTCGATTCCAATTTCAAGCTTGAATTACAGGGACTTGAGCTCCAGCCTCTCTTGGCACTGCTGCCCGGGATCAAACAGCATAAAACACCTGGAAGCGCCGGTCTTGTTGCCGTTTTTTCCCATGGTTCCAAGGGCTGGCAGGCCGATTTCCAGGCCGGAGCCGATTTTTCTCCGGACGGAACCATTCCCCTGAACAAAATTGAACTTTCAGGCTCTGTCAGCGAAAAAGAGCTCAAACTGGAAAGAATACACTGCCTGGGTGAATTGGGACTGCTGTCCGGTTCTTTATCGTTAGACACAAAAACCCGAAGTTTTCGGACCTTGCTGCAAGGCAGTGAAATTTCTCCGGGAAGTTTACACCGTGCTTTTCCAGAATTTCCCATCCGGGCCGGGCGGGGGGATTTTCTGCTGGAAGGCCGGGGCCTGCTGGAAAAACCCGAGTTCAACCTGACCCTGGTGATCGAAGAACTGGCCGCTGGTGATTTCCTGATCCCTTTGATCGAACTTGAAGCCTTTTCCGACAGCCGCAAATCACAGGCTACTTTGAGCATTCCCAGCCTCAGGCTGAAATCCCGGGCTGAACTCATTCTGGAAAAACCTTACCAGGCAAACGGCAATCTGGTCATGGACCGGGCTCAGCTGGCGGCTGTCATGAAGGAGGCGGGGTTCGACTCAGCTTCACCGGCTGAAGGCGAGCTGAACCTTGAGCTCGACTGGGCTCTCCCCCTGATGCAAACTGAAGCCTTCGGATTGAAAGGCGTTTTTTCGGTTATCGATCTTGCTTTGCCGGGGACTCAGCTTCAGGACGCTGCTAAACCAGCCCTGGAAAAACTGGAGGGCAATTTCTCTCTGGCCGGCAACCCGGCGGAACTACAGCGTCTTCAAGCTGACATGTATCTCAAAAAGCTGGACCTGAATCTGGCCGGCCTGCCTGTCAGCATGTCGCGGCCAGCCCGGCTGAACCTGCATGAAGGACGGTTGAGCCTGGACCGGCTGTTACTGAAAAGCGCGGAAAATGAAGCCCTTATCTCGGGACAACTTCAGCTCGGGCCTGAACCGGAGATCAAGGCGGAACTGAGCCTGCAAACCGAAATCGACATTTTCAATTCCTTTTTTACGGAAGCCTTGTTCGACGGCCGGCTGATCGCAAAAGCCGAGTTCAGCGGCAGCCCGGCCGACCCGGCTATCAGGGGCCGGGCGGAATTCCGCGATCTGTTCATCAGGCTGCGCGATTTCCCGCTGACCCTGACCGGCATCAATTCTGAACTGGAATTCCGGGCCAGAGAAACGTTTATCAAGTCATTCACCGGCATCGCCAACGGCGGAAGTTTGAATGTCAGCGGCCGGATAAATCACGCCGGCCAAAATGGAATCGAGGCCGATAAAATCGCCTTGAGACTGCGAAATTTCAACTTGAGCTATCCCGAAGGAATGGCCACGGCGGCGGACGCCGACCTGGAACTCAACGGGCCCTGGAACAGCCTTTTACTGAGCGGAGAAACCAGGATCCTGCGCGGAATCTACCGCCAGAACATTCATCCCGGAATCGAGTTGATCAACCTGGCCCGTTACAGCCCTGATTTCAGCCCTGAAGACATTCCGGCCCCTCTGCGCCATCTGCGTTTGCAGCTGTCCCTGAATTCCACCGCCCCGCTGCGCATCCGCAACAACCTGGCCGACATTGACATGGAAGCCCAGCTTACGATCAGCGGAACACCTGCTTTTCCTGTTTTTTCAGGCCGGATCGTCAATTCCGCGGCCGGCCGGCTGCTGATCGGCGGCCGCACGTACACAGTGGAACGACTCAGGCTCGAATACCTGGGCACCGAATTAATGGATTTCAACATCGAAGTACTGGCCCATACCAGGTTGCGCTATGACAGCGAAGACTTTGCCGTCAAGCTGAGCTTGAGCGGCCCGATGGCCGACCCGGAACTAGACCTGAGTTATGCACCCACGGCGCGCTTTCCCAATCTTTCCAGTCAGGATCTGGCCTTCCTGCTGCTTACCGGGAAAATGCCCGCCGATCTCAGCGGCAACGCGCTCGACACCCTGGGCGCCCAGATGATCACCCATTTTGCCAGTCCTTTTACCTCTCCCCTGACCGAGGGGTTGAAAAACCTGCTGAAAGCGGAGGATGTCATCATCGAACCGCTGGTAATCGCTTCGGAAACCGATCCCGGCGCCCGTTTCACTTTCCGCAAGCGCGTTTCACAACGAGCCCTTTTTACCTATTCCGCGGATATAACCCGCAATCAACGTCATACCTGGATGCTCGATTACGACCTTTTTCGTTCCCTGCTGGTCGGCGCTTTTCGCAGGGATGACGGCAGTTACGGCGCGAGTTTCAAGCATTCCCTGCAATTCCCCGGCACCGGGAGCAGTCACAGAACCAGCATCTCGGCAGCCGCAGAGAAAAATACACTGAGTGAAATCCGCTGGAAAGGTCAATTGCTTTTCCCGGAAAAGAAACTGAGGTCACTGAGCGGACAATTGAAACCCGGAAGGACTTTTTCCCACGAGGATCTCTACAAAGCGGTAGAAAAAACACTCAATTTCTATCGGCGCCGTGGTTACGCCAATGTCAGCGTAACCCCGATTCTCGATCAGGTTGGTGAAGGATATCTGAAAGCAGCCCTGGAGATCAGGCCGGGCCGGCCGGCAGGTTTTGTTTTTTCCGGAGATCCAATTCCCGGCAAACTGAAAAGAGAAATCCGCTCTTCCTGGCTGGGTGATTTTCCGGAACAAACCAACCTTGAGGAATCCGTCAACCTGATATTGAAAGAACTGAAAAGAAGGAAATACTTCGCAGCCCGGGTCGAAGCCTCGGTCGAGGAAAAGCAGGGCCGGGTATCGTACCGGTTCAGGGTAAACCGGGGAAAGCGATACCGTATCGCAGGGCTGACCCTGGCCGGCGGCGGCCCTATCTCCGAAAATCGACTGAAAAGAACCCTTAGTTCCTACCTGTTGGCTCCAACGGCAAGTCCCTGGAACCTGGTGCTTGACGAAAACGCCGCCCTGGAAGCACTGCGCCGGGCCTATGCCCAGCAGGGACACCTGCAGGCCAGGATTTCAAGGCCCAGGATCGAATCCGACCCCCTGAGGCATACCCTGGATATCAGCCTGGAAATCGACCCCGGGCCGCAAACCCTGGTCAACCAGGTAAGCCTGTCCGGCAACGAGTCTTTGTCCGAGCTGGAATTGCGCCCGAAATTAACCCTGGCAAAAGGTTCTCCATTCAACCCGATCCGACTGCAGGAAGATCAAAACGCCCTGCTGACCGCCTATCGCAGCCGTGGCTTCAAAAACGCTGAACTGGACGTTGTTATCAGCGCAGCTGACGAGCAAAATGAAATCGACCTGCGGTTTGAAATACGGGAAGGCCTGCGTCACAAGGTGGCCGCGCTTGAAGTAAGGGGCAGGCGCCGAACCGGGGAAAAGTTCATCATCCGGGAATCCGGTCTCAAACTCGGAACTCCCAGCACCCTGCAAAACTTCTCGCGGGCAAAAAAAAGACTGTATGACAGCGGTGCTTTCAGAACCGTCAGCATCACCGCCCGGGACACCGAATCCGCCGAGGCCGGCCAGGACACCGTGCTCATTGAAGTCGAGGAAGCCCCCCTGCTGACTCTGAATTACGGCCTGCGCTACAATTCCGAGGAAAAAATTGAAGGTCACGGCGAATTGAATTTCAACAACCTTTTCGGAGCCGGGCGAAAAGGTTTTGTATCTTACCGGGAAAGCAGCCTGCAGCGTGATCTCAGGTTTTCAATGCTGTTCCCCTATCTTTTCGGGCTAAAGCTTAACACCCTTTTTTCTCTTTACAACCAGGAAGAAAGCAGGGAGAATATCATCACTTCAACCCGTGGACTGAGCGTCCAGCAGCAAATCAGCCTGCCCCTGGATTTCACTTTTTCCTACCTCTACCGTTTCAACCGTATTCACACCTATGAACTTGAAAGCTGGGGGCCTTTCCCCTTCGACTTCACTATAAAACTCTCGGAAATAGGCCTGTCCCTGCTGCGCGATGTCCGAAACGACCGCCTCAACCCCAGCGCCGGATCATATTTTTCCGCCAGCCTGACCTATGCCCCGGAATACCTTGGATCGGATCTGCCTTATGTGAGTTTTTTCAGCCAGTACTCCCTGGCCCGGGAAATAAAAAGAAAGCTGGTCTGGGCGGCCGGCCTGCGCCTGGGCCTGGCTGACGCTTTTTCCGGAGAATTGATTCCCGGAAAGCGCTTTTTCGCCGGCGGCGGCAATTCAGTGCGGGGATTCAGGCTTGACTCCCTCGGGCCGCGCGATCCTTATCTTGATCGGGCCTCGGGAGGAATGGCCTTGTTAATCGTCAACAATGAACTTCGCTTCCCGTTGCTGGGGCCTCTGGGAGGAGCCGTCTTCCACGACTGCGGCAATGTCTGGGGAGCGGTTTCCGAACTCAAACCGGGTGAACTGAGGCACGGTGCCGGCTTCGGTTTGCGCCTGGACAGCCCCTTGGGCCTGCTGCGGCTGGATCTGGGCTTCAATCTCAGGCCCAGGCCCGGAGAATCCCGCAGCGTGCTTTTTTTCAGCTTAGGCCAGGCTTTCTGAGCTGTTTCAGCGACGCAGGAAATTGAGCAGGTTACGGACCTGTTCGGCTTCCGGGGCCAGGGGCGCCAAAACCAGGAAACGTTCCAGGTGGGAGATGGCCAAATCCTTTCGCTTCTGCTGGTTGTAGGCCAATCCGAGCTGATAATGGCCGTAGGCGTGGTCGGCCTTCAACTCAAGGCACTTTTTCAAAGATTCCATCGCGGGTTCGATTCTTTTTTGCCAGCCCAAAACCACTCCTTTCTGGTAATGAGTTTCAGCAAGATTCCCACCCCGCTCAATTGCCTTTTCGGCATCCCGCAGGGCCTCATCGTAGTTTTTTCTCTGCACCCAGACCCGCGAACGGCCGATATAACCAAGGGCATTTTCGGGATCCCGGTCCAGGATCCGGGAAAAATCATTCCAGGCGCCATCCGCATCGCCCAGGCCGAGCAAGGCCATCCCTCGGTAGTAGGCTGTTTCAAGCCGGTCCGGCTCGGCCTGCAAAATCACGTTAAACTGATCACGGGCCTCGGCGAATTTGCCGCGCTCCAGCAGGGCCTTGCCCCGGGCGAATGGTTCCTCCGGTAATTCCTGCTCCAAGCCGGGCATGAAAAAGGGGAAAACTGCGAAAAGCATCCATAAAACAACCAAGCGGGAAATGAGATTGTCTTTTTTCATGTCTCCTCCTTTATCCGGTCGCCGGGCGCATTATAACACATGAAAACAAATGATGAGAAAATGAGTGCACTTGATTTCCGAATTTGTAATTAATATAATCCGAGCCCCCTGAACAGGAGATGAACATGAAGAAGAAAACGGGAAAAACCAACAGTGGCGGAATTCCTCCCAAGGAGGAACTCTTTGATCAGCTGCTGGAAAAGAGCCCGATTTACATTTTTTTCAAGGATACCGAGATCAGGCCGATCCACCTGAGCAGAAACTATGAAAACATGCTCGGAAGACCCCTGGCCGAAATCCTTGGCAAGAAGATGGACGAACTATTCCCCGCAGACCTGGCCGGGAGCATGATTTCCGATGACAAGCAGGTGCTGAATGAAGGCATCCCTGTTTTTCGGGAAGAACACCTCAACGGCAGGTATTATCAGACCACCAAGTTTCCGATAATCAAGAAAAAGAATTCTTCCTATCTGGCCGGTTTCACTGTTGACGTGACGGAAAGAAGGATAGCCGAAGAAGCCCTGAAGGAAAGTGAAGCGCGGTACAAAGTTTATTCCGGGTTGACTACCGATTACTTCTGTCGGCTGGGTGTCGCCCCGGATGGCAGACTTTCACTGGAATACGTATCGGAAAACTTTTTTAAAATAACCGGGCGCAGGATTGAGGAAGCGATCGACCTGGAGTCATGGAAAAAAATCTTCCACCCCGATGATTTTGACAAGGTCCAGATTTTTCTGAGCAGCCTCCTGCAAAAACCACTCAAGGCTGAAATGCATTGCAGGTCTTATCTACATGACGGCAGCCTGCGCTGGATAAGCATAACCGCCCAGTCGGAGTCCGACTCCAGAACAGGAAGAATCTGTTCGATTTTAGCCGCGGTGAAAGACATCACTGAAAAAAGGAAAATGGAGGAGGAGTTTTTAAAGGTTCAGAAACTGGAATCACTCGGTTTTCTGGCCGGGGGCATCGCCCATGACTTCAACAACCTGCTTGGGGGCATCTATGGGCATATCAACCTGGCCCTGCTGAACCTGGAAGACAATTATACCAGGAGTCACCTCGAAGCTTCCCTGAAAACCATGGACCGGGCCCGGAACCTGACCCGCCAGTTGCTCACATTCGCCAAGGGGGGTGCCCCGGTTGTAGAAAAACAAAATTTACTGCCTTTTCTGCAGGAATCAATTGAATTCGCCCTCAGCGGTTCAGCTGTTATCTGCAGGTTTGATTTCAAAGAACCACTTCCGGCCTGCGCTTTCGACAGAAACCAGATAAGTCAGGTGATAGAAAACCTGGTGATAAACGCCCAGCAGGCAATGCCCTCCGGGGGAAACATAGAAGTGACCGCCGACAGCATCCAGTTGAAACAAGGTGAACATCCTATCCTGGCGGCGGGTTACTACGTGATGATTTCAATCAGAGACTACGGTACAGGAATTGATCCAGATGTTTTGCCCCATATTTTCGATCCTTTTTTCAGCACCAAAGCCATGGGCTACGGGTTGGGACTGGCCACCAGCCACTCAATTGTAAGCCGTCACGGGGGCTGTATCGAAGTCGATTCCGTGCCCGGGCAGGGAAGTGTTTTCAGTTTTTATCTGCCTGCTGAAAGGGAGCCGGTCAACAGCAGGGAAGAGAAAAAAAGAACCAGCACCGGAGGCCAGGGGACCATTCTGATTGTTGACGATGAAAAAGCAATCCTCGACACCATGGGCGGTTTGCTGATCCACCTGGGTTTCGATGTTTTGCCCTTTTTAAACACAATTCAGGCTCTAGCGTATTTACAGGAAGCATTCTCTTCAGGCCGAACCTTGAGCGCCTGTTTCTTTGACCTGACTATTCCAGGAGACCCGGGAGGCTTGGGAATAATTGAAGAAGTGCGAAGATTGTTTCCTCAGCTCAGAGTTTTCGTTATGAGCGGATATGCCGATGATCAAGTAATGGCTGATCCCCGGAAATTCAAGTTTACCGGGAGCCTGCGTAAACCATTCAATCTGCATGAAATAACCGCTTTACTGGAGAAATACTCGGAACATGAATCAGTTTCCTGACTTGGAAACATAAAAAAAAGGGCCGGCAAAACCGGCCCTCTTGTCTGCGGTGACTTTCCTTACTTGATGCTGATGGGAATTGATTTCGGCTTCTTTTCCTCGACCTTGCCGATCTTCAGTACCAGGATGCCGTCTTTCATCTCGGCATTGATCTTCTTGTGATCGATGTCGCGGGGCAGGCGGAAGGAACGGGCGAAAGAACCGAACTGGCTTTCGATGCGGTGATAGTTTTCCCGCCGGATTTCCTTTTCCTCACGCTTCTCACCCTTGATCAGCAGAGTGTCGTCCTTGAACTCAACGTTGATGTCATCCTTTGACATACCCGGCACCTCGAGCTTGAACACGTAATCGTCCTTGGTCTCGTAAATATCTGTAACCGGGTACCAGGCCATCGGCGATTCAGAACCGCGGTCCATGTTTCTCTCCATTTCGTCCTGGAAGAGCCGATTGATCCGGTCGTGCAGAGTGAGGAAGTCACCAAAGGGACGCCATTTTTCAAGTGCCATAGCGCACCTCCTTTATTGAATTTACGATAAAAATATACCGCCGTTTTTTTCTCCTGTCAACATCTAATCGCTTCTTTGTCAATTTTATTTGAGTGTTTCGTTATCAACTTAACTGCGACTTGAACATTGCATTTATTTCTTGCTTCTGATATGCCTGTTGTTTACCGGGTAGGACTGCCCCAGGAGGAAAAATGAACACCGGAAAGAATTATCTCATCGAATCCATAGCCGGTCTGACCACTTTTCTGACCATGGCCTACATCATCTTCGTCAATCCCCAGATCCTGGCCGAAAGCGGCATGGATAAAACCACACTGGTAGTCGTGACCTGCCTGGTGAGCGGCATCATCACCATCGCCAGCGGCATATTCACCAAAACCCCCCTGGCCATGGCCCCGGGCATGGGCCTGAACGCCTTTTTCACCTACGGACTGGTACTGGGCCACGGCCTTTCCTGGCGGACAGCTCTGGGCATTGTTTTCATTTCCGGGTTTTTCTTTCTGGTACTGACCTGGCTGGGACTGCGGAGGCGCATCGTCAAAGCCATTCCCGCAGACCTCCTGCAGGCCATCGCGGTCGGTATAGGCATTTTCATCGCCTTCATCGGCCTGCAGAACCTCGGGCTGGTTGTCAGCAACGAGGCCACCCTGATTGGAGTCGGAGCTTTGGGCCGCCCGGTGCTTTTCGGACTAACCGGACTCGGCCTGATGGTTTTCCTGGAAATGAAAAGGATCCGCGGCGCCCTGTTGTTGGGCATTGTTTTTACTTCAACACTCTTCATGCTGGCCGGCCTGACTCCCTGGCCGGAACAAGCCGTCTCTTTTCGACTTGACCTTTCAGCCCTGACCGGGCAGCTGGATATCATGGGAGCCTTGCGTCTCTCTTTGCTGGCCCCGATCTTCACCCTGATGTTCATGGACCTGTTTGATTCCATCGGCACCCTGCTGGCCTGCGGCCGGGCCGCCGATCTGGACAGCCAGGGCCGCTATTCCAAGTCCATTGACCGCCTGTTGACCATGGACGCATCGGCCACCATGTTCGGAGCCTTTATGGGCACTTCAACAACCACGGCTTACATAGAGTCGGCTTCAGGCATCGCCGCCGGCGGTCGCACCGGTCTGACCGCTGTGGTCTGCGGCCTGCTCTTCCTGCTGGTATTACCGGTGGCGCCCCTGCTGGCCGTAATCCCCCCCCAGGCCACGGCCCCGGCCCTGATCATGGTGGGTTTCGCCATGATGAAGAGTATCACCCGAATTGATTTCACCAGGATGGAAATAGCCTTTCCCTCATTCGTGATAATCCTGTTTATCGCTTTTACTTTCAGTATCAGCACCGGCCTGGCTTTCGGATTCCTATCCTATTCACTGCTGGCCGCCCTGCGGGGACAAATCAGGGCCATCAGCCCCACTCTCTGGCTGATCAACCTGCTCTGCCTGGTCTATTTCCTGGTTTAGCCTCAGTGCAGGCCCCGGCCGAGCTCGGCCAGCCAAGCCTCATGATTCTCGATTTCCTCCTGGCAGACCATGCCCCAGAGAAAATTGCCCCGGTACTGCAAATGCATGGTGCCTATGTAGCGCAATTGCAGGGTGCTGCTCCGATCAGCCGGCGCTTCCGCTGAACCGGCCATTTTCAGCAAGTCGTTCAACATCCTGCCGACCTGGGCTTCATCCCGGGCTTTGATCACGAAAAGCTGAAATCCCTGGGAATCGTTCCGGTAATCTCCGATATAGGCGTTGTTCAGAAAATGCAGGCCCAGGAAATCATGCAGAACGAAACGCAGGGAATGAGGCTGGAGACCTTTTTCCGGAAAAGCCTTCAACAGGGCGGGGGTTTCCCGGCCGGCGCCGATTGCCTCGTTCACGGCCGCGGCCACTTTTTTCATGGCCTTTTCGGTTGCATCCAGGCCCGACATCTTGACGTAGTATTTGCCGGTATAAAAATTCAGCACCCCTTCTTCGTAATAGCCTTCGGCCCCAATTTCCAGGAACTCTCCGGCGCTGGTCTTTTCCTGGGCGTACATGCCGAAGGCGTTTTCCAGGGCGCCCTGGTCGTAAACCTCGACCACTATTTCGCCTCCCTCGGGAGAACGGTAGGTCTGCATGGCCAACTGGACGAAATCGTAGTTGAGAAACACCTCGGCCGCTCCATTGATGTATTCATAAAGGGTGTCGGGAGAAAAGAGCTCAACTTCCCCTTCCTGCTGCAAGCCCGGCACCGCGGGAAAGAAACGGGCCGGGTCAGCGGCCTTGGAAAACGAGGCCGCCATCATCAGCCAGACGATCAACAGGCAGGTTTTTTTACTGTTCATTTCACTCTCCTCAGGCGAGCATTTCCCGGGGGAATCCGGCCAGGCGGGAAACATCCAGGATTCGCTCGCGCACGTTGAAACCCAGGCGGCAGGAAACCCGGCAGCTGCCGCAGTCGGTGCAAGCCCGGGCGGCGCCGGGATTGGCCTCAACCAAGTCGAGAGCCGCTTCCAGGTTGCGATACCCGTAGGCGTACATAAACCCCTGCATCAAATCGGGAACGGCAAGATTACGGGGACATTGCGGCAGGCAGGCGGTACATTGCTGGCAGTAAAGCCCGGCCAGGGCATTGTCCTCCCGCAGATCCTGGATTTCCCGTGGAGTCATCTTCAGGTCGGCCATAACCCCCAGATCAAGCTCCAGCTGGTCGAAGGTGGTCATGCCCGGAATGGCCATGTGCACATCGGGATTCTGCAGGGCCCACTTCAGGGCGGCAGCCATGTTTATCGGCTTTTGTTTTTCCTTGTCCCAGAAGACGCCGGCCTGTGTTTTCATGGCCACCACTCCCAGCCCGGCCGCTGCTGCCTCCTTGATGACCTGGTTCATTTCCGCCAGGTGCTCCTGGCGGAAGTTGTAGGCGGTCAGCACCACATCGTAAACCCCGCTTTCTATCATGGCCCTGATGACTTCCGGCTCATTGCGGTGGGTTGAAACCCCGATAAACCGGGTTCTGCCATCCTTCTTGGCTTTTTCCAATGCCTTGATCAGCGGCTCGAACAGCACCGCTTCCCTGGTTGACAGGGCATGGTTGTACAGTATGTCGACCTGGTCGAGTTTCAGTCGTTGAAGGCTTGTATCGAGCTTTTCAAGGAAAGCTTCGGCGGTGGTTTTTTCCGGATCGAACTGCCCGGTGCGCCGATCCATGGCTTCACCAACTACTTTAGTGGCGATGGTATAGGATTCGCGGGGGTAATCCTTCAGCACCTCACCCAGCATTTCCTCGTTGCGGCCCCGCTGGTAAACGTTGGCCGTGTCAAGGTGGTTGATGCCGCCATCCAACGCCGCCCTGACCAGCTGGGGATTGTCGGCGTTCATCACCCCCAGTGAAACAACGCTGACCTTAATACCTGTGCGGCCCAGAGTACGGTAAACCACGCTCTTGGACTTGTCGGACTGCATTTTTTCTTCCGATCGGCCGAAAACCAGCGGAGCGGCACTGACTCCGGCCAGTCCGGCCACCGATGTTCTTAAAAAACTCCTCCTGGACTTGTCTGATCTCATTTATGCCTCCTGGTATATTCCAAATATACAACATTGCTCTTTTTTTTTCGACCCGGCTTTTTTTCAGAGGGAATAAACCGGCCGGGTACCTGGATGCGGGGGTTTCAGGAATCTTTCGGCAGGCCCAGGGCAGCCAGCACGGCCAGGGCTCTACGGGTACCCGGCACGTCGTGCACGCGCAGGATGTCGGCTCCGTATGCGGCGGCCAGCAGGTTGGCGGCCAGGCTTTCCGGATCCCTGGCCGCGGCTCGCTTTTCTCCGGAGATGGCTCCCAGGAAAGTCTTCCGCGACAGGCCGATCAGAACTCTGAATCCCAGGCGTTTCAACCGGGGCAGGCCCCTGATCAGGGCCAGGTTATCCTGCAGTCTTTTGCCGAAACCGATGCCCGGATCGATGATGATGCGCTCCGGGGAGATACCCTGTCTCACGGCCCAGTCTGCCCTTTCAGCCAGGAATCCGGCCACCTCTTCAAGCGGATCGTGATAAAAGGGATTGAGCTGCATATCAGCCGGAGTACCGGCCATGTGCATCAGCACCACTTCCAGTCTTTTTTCGGCTATCCAGGCGGCCATTTGCGGATCCCGGCGCAGGGCGCTCACGTCGTTGACCATGGTGGCCCCGGCATCGTGAGCCTGCCTGGCCACCGAGAACCTGCTGGTATCGATTGAGATTCGAACCGGCCAGCGCCGGCTGACGGCGTTGATCAGCGGCAGCACCCGGCGGGCTTCTTCTTCCTGGTCTACGCCCATGGATCCGGGCCTGGTGCTCTCACCTCCGACATCGATGATTCCGGCTCCGGCTTCCAGCATTTCCCTGACCCTGGCCAGGGCCCGGTCCGGATCCAGGCAGGCGCCGCCGTCGGAAAATGAATCCGGCGTCGCGTTGATGATGCCCATCAGCAAGGGCGAAAACTCCGTATTCAGCCGCTCGGAATCAGTTGCCATTTCCGGATTCATGTCTTGTGGAGGACCATTCCCGATGGAATATTTCCAGGCCCTGTTCCAGGGTGGAAAAATCACCGTCGAGCTGCTTTTCGTAGAGCAGTTTCAGCCAGCGTCCCATCTCCACTCCGGATGGCAGACCCAGGGCAGCCAGGTGACGTCCCATGACCAGGGGTTTGATCACCTCGGCGTTGACCCGGAAGATCTCTTTCTGGCGGGCGAACCAAACCAGCAATTCATCTTGCTCAATAGAGGTCCAGGGATCGGCAAGCCGCGAGCGGCGGTCGGCCAGGTCCAGCAATACCAGAAGATGGTCTTCACCGTTCATGTCCCTGACCAGGCGTGATATAGCCTTGAAATTGATTTCGCTTCGGTTGCGGTACAAATCATGCAGGCGGTGATGGTAGCGGACCAAGCTCAGCACCGTATCGCGCAGGGGAAAGGAATGACGGCTGTCCAGCCGCAGACGCTCAAGCGCGCCGGCCAGCAATTCCATCCCCCGGGAGTCATGCCAGGGTGAAGTCACGGTCAGGCGGCCGCGACGATATTCCCAGCGGGTGGTCAGGGCTTTTCCCAAGTCATGAAACAATGCGGCCAGCAGCAGGGCCAGGGAACGGGACTGGTCCAGACAGTAGGAGCGGGCCAGGTGCGCGGCCAGGTCAACCGCGGCCAGGGTGTGAGCCCAGACACTGTGATGTCCGAACTCATCGGTTTCCGGGTGAAACCAGCTGTCCTGGATGGTCAGAGTCAAGGCATACAGTTCCGGGAAAAGTTTCTCCAGGATACCCAGGCGCAGGTATTCCCGCAGGCCGACCGCCGGCCTTTGCGCCTCGAGCAGCAAGCGCAGCAGTTCCTCGCAGATTCTTTCAGCACTGAGTTCACTCAGCACCACGTCCTGGGCCTGCCGGTATATTTCCTCGGCTATGTTGAAGTTCAGCACCGCGGCAAAGCGGGCCCCGCGGAGAACCCGCAGGGGATCGTCGGCAAAAGATTCCGGATTGGCCATTCTCAGAACCCGGTCGCGGATATCCCGGCAACCGCCCAGCGGATCCACCAGCCCGGCATCGCAAAGCCTGAGAGCCATGGCGTTGCAGGTGAAGTCCCGGCGGCCCAGGTCTTCCTCCAGGCTGACCTCGGGACCGGATTCAACCCGGAAATTCCTGTGATCATGAGAGGCTGGATCCAGTTTGCGTTCCCGCCTGGGCACGGCTATATCGTAAGTCAGCCCCTGGAAATTGAACTTGATCACGGCGAAACTCTTGCCCACCGTGTTGGTCCGGCCGTGGAGACTCAGGGCGGCGGCGATTTCTTCGTAACTTCGGCCACATACCAGCAGGTCGATATCCTTTCCCTCGGACAGCCCTCCGTACAACAGGCAGTCCCGGACCGTTCCCCCGATCAGGTAGGCGTCGGCACCAAAAAGCTCGAGAAATAAATCACGGCCCGGAAAATCGAGCGAGCTGAAGTCATGCCCCTTCATCAGCACTCTCCTGGATGCTTTTGACCAGATTCAGCCAGAGCCGGCGCTGGTCATCGTCAATCGCCGCAATTTTCAGGCCGAGCAGCCTTCTGCCTGCCCGGTGCTCGAAGCGAACCGGTTCAAGTGTTCTGATCACCACCGTAGTCCATGAAGTCTGCAGGAGAACGTTATGCCAGGGCTGCTGCAGAGGCAGGCGCCTCAGGGGAAAATCCGGCTCTACGGCCAACCCGGCCGGAGACAGGTCAAGCACCCGGCATCTCCAGCCGAATGAAACCGGATCAGTCAGAGTGATCTGAATTGAACAGGATGGAGGCAGAACCAGGCGGCTGCTGTCACGCTTTTCCCGCACCGCCAGTACTGCCCGGAAAAAATCCTTTTCTTTTTTTCTGCGGCGGGTATCCAGCCAGTAAGCTAGCACGAACAGCAAAACCAATAACAGAAGCAGGAGCAAAAGGGGCCACTGCAGTTTGGCCGGGCTGCCCGGCGACAATGGCTCCCGGGCGGAGAAAAAAAGCGACAACAGGTTCACTGCTGGATAATAGCTTCCTCAGGCCGGCAAGTCAAACCGGGTTTTCAGCGAAGAAAAAACCCTCATCCGTCTATTTCTTTACTTTGCAGGAGTTCGGCCAGGCAGAGGTAGATTTCCCGGCTGATCCAGGCATCGGTGGCGGCGTACAAGACCTGGCGCGGCGTGAGCCTGGCTCTTTCCCAGTTGGAACAACGTTCTCCCTTGGATATGCGCCAGCCCAGCAAATGGGCGGCCAGGGTGCGGATACCGGCGGCTTTCAGCCCGGCCCGGGCAGCCATCGAACCCAGGTCGACGAAAGATTCGGCCCTGAATGCTCTCAGGACCTGCAGTTTCTTGAGATCATCGGCTATGGCCACCCCGGCCTTAACTTTGCCTGGATCAGCCAGGATCGGAGCCAGGGCGTCCAGCATTTCGGGGTCGCGCAGGGGGAAAAGGCATACCAGCTCAGCTCCGGCCAACTGCAATAACGCCGGGGGGTGGCTCCGGCCCTTGACAAAAGAAGGGCGGCATTCGATGTCAAAACCCAGCAGGCTTTCAGAGCCTAAAACCTCGAGAGCCTGCCGGATTCCGGTTTCATCATTCACCACCTGCACCGGGCCGCTGTATTTTACAACCGGCAGGAGGTTGATCTCTTCACGTTCCGGGGGAGCGGTCAACAGTTCAGACTTGCATTGTTCCATCCATGCTCCGGCGGGAATCTGAACAAACCCGTCAAGGCCAAGCATAACTGAATAAAAAAAAACTGTCAAACAAGTGAAGCCCGAAACTTTTCATTTGAAACCTTTTGAATATTTCCGGCGTCTTTAGATTCCGGTCCGGAACCTGCTGAATTGAACCGTCACGGGACCGGGATAAGCAGTCGGTCTGCCCGGCTGTCCGGTCAAGGAGAACACAATGAAGAAAATCATCTTGCTTGTAATCATCCTGATCCTGAGCCTGGTCTGCCTGCAGGCCGAAATACGCAATGAAGACCGGCCCCTCAGGGGCGCCTGGTCCTTTGAACTGCAGGAGGAATGGAGAATCGACCGGGCCGGTGAAGACATACTGGCACGGGTACAAACCTTCCAGATTGATTCAGATGGAAGAGTCTTTTTATACGAGGCCCGCCACAACCGTTTCTACGTTTTTGATGTCAACGGCAGATTTCTTTTCACCTTCGGCAAGCAGGGCGAAGGGCCGGGAGAATACCGCATGGCCTTCACCTTCTTCCTGGTCGATGACCTGCTGATCGTGCCGGATCAGGGTCGCTTGCACTATTTCCGCAAGGACGGCACTTTTCAGCATACCGTACTTCTGCCGCAGTCCATGCTGATGCCGCGCCTCTTTCTGGACAGCAGGCGTTTCCTGGCGGTCAGGGAAGGTGAACCGGAAGGCAAGGCCACGGATGAGCTGGAAATATTCCACACAGCCACCGGAGAACGTCAAAGCCTGCTCACGATTCAGGCCGAAACGGCTCTGACCGCAAAGCTGGAATCAGGGGGTCGGACCATGGTCATGAAAATGAAAATCAGTGACGCCACTCCGATGGTGGTTGCGGCCCTGCACGGAGACACCCTGTTTTACGGGAAAAACGATTTATACCGGATCGTGAAGTGTGATCTGAACGGGAGGGAAAAAATGAGTTTTTCCATTCCCGGCAGAACCCGTAAGCGTATTTCCGCCCAGGCAAAAAAAAGACGGATCAGCGCCATGTCAACCGGCGGCAGCCGGATTCCGGCGGAAATGCAGGAACAATTACTCAAGTCGATGCCTGACCTGGCCACTCTGTTCAGCCGCATCAGCATCGAGGAAGACGGCCTGATCTACGTTTATTTGAATGACCCGGACAGGGAAAACAGCCGGTTAATCGACGTGTTTTCGCCCCGGGGAGAGTATCTCTACCGCGCTTCTTTTCAACTTCCGGGCGAGCTGATCATAACCGGACCTTTCCTTATCAAGGGAGACCGTCTGCTGGTTTACGCCGAAGACGAGGAAGGGGAACGACTGCTGATCCGCTACCGCATCAACAAGCCCAGGCTCTGAAAAGCGGCTTGCGGCTTTTTTCCCGGTTTTATATAATCGTTTCATGAAACAAAACAACTTCTTTATCATCAGATTATGCATTTATTCAGTTCTGCTGGCCTGCACTCTGCAATTCCTGCCGGCCCAGGTCAAGAAACCTGTGCTCAGCGGCCAGGACAGGGTCAGGATGTTCGAAAACCACGGCCGCCTCAAGGCGGAATCACCCTATGCCGCCCTGCGCTGGCAATACATCGGGCCGACCAATATAAGCGGGCGCTGTACCGATGTCGAAGCGGTTTCACCGCGCGGTTCTCAGTACACCATCTGGGTCGGATCGGCCACCGGCGGAGTCTGGAAGTCCACCAACGAGGGCACCACTTTTGAGCCGGTTTTCGACACCCAGGCCACGGCCTCGATCGGAGACATCGCCATTGATCCGCGCAACCCGGATATCGTCTGGGTGGGCACCGGCGAACCGGACATCTTCCGCAGTTCCAACGCAGGTTGCGGAATATACAAAACAATCGACGGCGGAGCCAACTGGAGGCTGATGGGCCTGGAAAACACGCACACCATCGGCCGGGTCAAGGTGCATCCGCAGAACAGCGACATCGTTTACGCAGCCGCCAGCGGCCATGAATGGACTCCCAACCCGGAACGCGGCGTGTACAAGACCGAGGACGGCGGTGAGACCTGGGCAAGAGTTCTATTCGTCGACCAGAATACCGGGGCCATCGACCTGGTTATCGATCCAGCCGACCCTGAAACAATCTACGCCGCCACCTGGGAGCGGATGCGTCTCAAGTGGAACGATCCGCGCAACCATCCCGGCACCAGGAACAGCGGCATCTGGAAATCGAACGACGGCGGCCGTAACTGGCGCCAGATCAACCAGGGCCTGCCGGCACCGCGCTACCGCGGCCGCATCGGCATCGACATCGCAGCTTCAAATCCCAAAGTTCTCTATGCCTACCTGGACAATTACGAAATAGCCCAGCAGGCCAAGCCCGGCGATCTCGACGCCTACGGTCGCCAGAAACAGGACATCATCAAGGGCTCGACCATCTACCGCAGTGACGACCACGGCGAAAACTGGCGCCAGGTCAGCGGTCTGACCCCGGAACAAAAAACCTACATGGAACGCCACTCGGCCACCTACGGCTGGGTCTTCGGCCAGATCAAGGTCGACCCCAACAACGAAAACACCATTTACACCATGGGCATCATGCTCAACCAGTCGACCGACGGCGGGGCCACTTTCAAACCCCTGCGCGGTCCGCACGTCGATCATCACGGACTTTGGATCGATCCGGCCAATTCAAATTACCTGCTCAACGTCCAGGACGGTGGCCTGACCATGTCATACGACCAGGGCAAAACCTGGAAGTACCCGATCGCCGAACTGCCGCTGGCCCAGTTCTACAACATAGCCTACGATTTCTCCACGCCCTTCAGGGTATTCGGTTCCATCCAGGATCATCACAGTTTCTACGGCAGTGTCGACCTGTCCCGCGGCCGCGACAACGTCAGGCCCGGGGAATTCACCAACACCCTGGGAGCCGAGGGCAGTTCACACGTCGTTGATCCTCGCGATAACAACACGGTTTACGCCAGCACTTTTTACGGTGCCCTGGCCCGGGCCGAAATCGACAATTACCCGGCCTCGCGCCGCAGCCTGCTCCCCCCGCGCCTGCCAGGAGAGCCCCGCCTGCGAGGCCAGTGGGTAGCCCCGACCCTGCTCTCGCCGCACAATCCCGACATCGTTTACCACGGCATGCAGTACGTCATGATGTCCCGTGACCGAGGGGACACCTGGGAAATCATCAGCCCCGACCTGAGCTGGAATGACCCCAAGAAACAGGGTGACATCAATTTCCAGACCATTTCGGCACTCGATGAATCTCCCCTGCGCTTCGGCCTGCTCTACGCCGGCACCGATGACGGCCGCATCTGGAGAACCCTGAACGGCGGCCGCAAATGGGAGGAGATCAGGAGCGGAGCCGTCCCCCAGCGCTGGGTGTCCAGGCTGGTGGCATCGCGCTGGGACCTGGGCACGGTGTACCTGACCCAAACCGGCAGGCGGGATGACGACTTCCAGGTTTACCTCTGGAAATCCACCGACTTCGGCGCTACCTGGCAGGACATATCGGCCAACATCCCGGTGGGCCCGATCAACGTCATTCGTGAGGACCCGGTTAACAAGGATATTCTCTACCTGGGCAGTGATGCCGGGGTATACCTGAGCAAGAACGGCGGTCAGAAATGGGAAGTGCTGGGCGACCTGCCCTTTGCCTACGTACACGACCTGGCCGTGCATCCCCGGGACAACATGATAATCATCGCCACCCACGGCCGGGGCATGTGGGTGCTGGATGCCAACCCGATCAATGAAAAGGACAAAATGAGGCGGCCCTGGCCCCGCCGTTGACTGGATTTACCAGCCTCTCGCTCAGAGGAGGCCGGCCAGCAGTTGGTTGCTTTTTTCGATCAGTTCGGGCCCGGCCGACGGGTTGATGCCGGTCATCTTCCAGTAAGTCTCCGGCACCGGCCGGCCGGGATCGACGGCAAGATGGGACAGGGCATTGGCCAGAGCGGTGTTCCAGACCAGGGGATCCCTTCCCGGGTATTCGTCAGGTTGGTGATGAAAATTGGCGGCTTCGCTGTAGACCGGATCCAGGTTCCAGCGAAACATCAGGTAGGCGGCCAGCACGTCGTGGGAAAAACCGAAGATTTCTTTTTCCAGGTCAACCTGGGCCTTTTCTTCTTCCCGGCTGCGCCTGAGCGACTCCTGGAAGAGCCCGAAATCAAGCGTGATCAGTATGGGCTTGCCTATGTCGTGCAATAAACCGGCAATGTAGGCTTCTTCCTGGGGAATCTTGCGCAGGACGGCGCATTCCCGGGCCAGAACGGCGGTCAGCAGGGAGTGGCGCCAGAGTTCCTCGCGCACCGCCTTGTTGCCGGCAATATGGCTGAGCTGTTGGGTGAAATAGGACATGAAGACCGATTTCAGGTTGGTGTAGCCCAGCAGTGATACGGCCTGGGAAACCGAGCTGATCGTACTGTGAAAACCGTATAGCGGAGAGTTGATAACCTTGAGCAGGTAGGCCACCAGTACCTGGTCCACCGAGATTTTCCTGCTGATTTCGGCGATGGAAACCCGCGAATCGTTGAGCATAGCCATCAGGTCCAGGATCACGG
The DNA here is from genome assembly GCA_964457225.1 of uncultured Clostridia bacterium. Classification (GTDB taxonomy): domain Bacteria; phylum Acidobacteriota; class Aminicenantia; order UBA2199; family UBA2199; genus CAYWEM01. The sequence continues at coordinate 65,913 of CAYWEM010000007.1, read as the reverse complement.
TCGGGATTGTTGACAGTTTCTCCAGGTAGCTTGACAGGGCCTTGCCCTTGAAGGAAAAAAGGAAATCAGGTAATTCGGAGTGTTCTTCGGCGAAGCGCAGTCCGCATTCACTGCGCCACTTGCTGCCGGAGCGGCTGTATTCCCGGTGCCAGCTGACCAGGGCCGGCAGGCGCAGCTTGGTATCCGCTCCCAGCAATTCAACTTCCAGCTCGTCCAGCACCGCCTGGGGCATGGTGCTCAGCACCCGGACTCCGCTGCAGGAAATATCGACTATCTGGCCTTCGAAATCACCGGTCGCGGCATGCAGGATCACCTTCACTTTCCGACGCAGGCGCCGGGCCCTTCTTTTTTCCGGAGAAGTGATTACTTCAGTCATTGGTCACCGCCGCAAGTGTAACAGAGAGCAGGCGGCAAGGCAAGCTGGTCCCGTTCCGGGAAAACTTTTTCGCAGTTTATTTCGTTTAAAAAAAGGCCGCTCACGTTGAAATGCGGCCGGGAGGAACCATGAGTCCGGAAAACGAAGGAAAAAAACGCCGGGAAGAGTTCACCCTGAACGGCGGCGAACTGGTCGACAAGATCAAGGAACTCATCCACCAGGGAAATATCAGGCGGATCATTCTGAAAAATGAAGAAGGAAAAACCTTGGTTGAATTCCCGCTGACCCTGGGGGTCGTCGGGGCGGCCCTGGCCCCGGTACTGGCGGCCATCGGCGCCCTGGCCGCCCTGGTGGCCAAGATGACTCTGGTGGTGGAAAAGGAAGAAGAAACAGACAAGAAGAACGAGGAATGATTCGGGTCGAGTTTCGGCCTTAAACCATCGTTTCAAGCTGTGTTTCAACAGCCTTGACGATTGCTTCTTCCTGCCCGGCCGGCACACCGGCCCTGGTCCAGCAAGCTTCAGCCACCGCCCCGCCGTCTCCGAAACGGGCATTGGCCAGGGCATTGGCCAGGACCGTGTTCCAGACAAGCGGATCGGCACCCTGGTATTCTTCAGAACGGTGGTGAAAAGTCCCCGACTCACAGTAAGCTGTTCCCAGGTTCCACTTGCCCATCAGGTAACCGGCCAGGATATCGTGTGAAAAACCAAAGAGATCCTGCTCAGCCTGGAGGCGCGAAGGATCATGCCAATCGGCTCTGGCCTGAGCCTCCATGAACAGCGCTTCGTCGAGCATTACCATGACCGGTTTGCCTATGTCGTGCAACAGGGCGGCTATATAGGCCTCCTCATCCGGCAGTTTGTTCAACCTGGCGCATTCCCTGGCCAGCAGGGCGGAAACCAGGGCGTGGCGCCACAGCTTTTCCCTGAGAACTTTTTTGCCGGCGGAGAAATTGAGCTGCCTGGTGAAATAGGTCAGTAAAAGTGATTTCAGGTTGGAAAAGCCGAGCAGGGAACAACACTGGGAGATAGAATTGATGGGATTGTAGAATCCATACAAGGGGGAGTTGATGACCTTGAGCAAGTAGGCCACCAACACCTGGTCAGTGGACACTTTTCGGGTGATTTCGGTCAGGGAAACCCGGGCATCGTTCAGCATGGCCATCAGATCTAGTATAACCGTCGGCAGGGTGGACAATCTGTCCAGGTAGGTTGAAAGCGGCCGCCCCTTGAAAGTGAAGAGAAAATCCGGCAGATCAGGGTATTCGGAAGTCAATGACAAACCACTTTCATTGCAGGTTTTCCCTTCTATTCCAGAATATTGCCGCTGCCAGCTGACACTGGCTGAAAGGCGGATTTTTTCGGCCGGACCGTTCAATTCGACCTCTACAATTTCCCCTACCGCCTGAGGCAGGTTGCTGCGGATTCTGAGCCCGCAGGGCGAAATATCCAGGGCATCCGCCTGGAAGTGTTCCGCGTCCTTGATCAGGGAAACTTCAACTTTTTTATATATCCGCTTTTTCATTCTCTTTTCAGCACTTTGTCCGACTTCCATTTTTCCCCTTTGACCGGATTTTAGCAAAGCCACTGACCAAATTCAAGCCCGATTAAAGATTTGATTGTTCGAGGCAACAAGATCGGGTTCCCTGGGTGTGAAGACGTTATTTTTCAATGGGATTTAAAATTTATGTCAAGCTGTTATATAATCTCAGCAGGAAATACATCGAAAAGGAGCCAGCTGTGGGCAAAGAAAAAATTCCCAAGAAAGAACCCAAGAAGAAAGCAAGCAAGAGCCTCAAGGAAAAACGGGCGGAAAAGAAGGAAAAAAAGGCCGTCAAGTCATCGGCCGGAACAGTCTGAACGGCTTTTCAGCTTTTTTCCGCCCCGGGAAACACCATCCTGGTTTAAGCGTCCCGCGGTAATGCCCCGATAGAGGTAATAAATCAAGCTTTCAGCCCCTCCGGCCAGTTTCCAGCTGCGATCAGGCCTGGCACCGAAATGACGCGGGAATTCATCGTCATTGACGACGAATCCGAAAGTCCAGCCGGGAAAGCGCCCCCTGGTTTCAGACAGGGCTCTCCAGATCAGCAGCGCCTCGTCCTTGTTCTGCAGGCGCAAGCCGTATGGAGGGTTTGAAATGATAAATCCGGGATCTTCCTCCCGGGGACGGGCGCTTTCCATTTTCTCGCACTTGAAAGTGATGAAAGCGGCGACCCCGGCCCGGCGGGCGTTCTCAGCGGCCACCGCGATCAGGGACGGATCGTGGTCCAGCCCGGTTATACGCACACGCAAGTCACGGCGGATGCGGTCGCGGGCCTCTTCCCTGGCCCGGGCGAAGAGCCCGGGCGGACAGCAGGACATGCTTTCCAGGCTGAAACTCCTTTCCAATCCCGGAGCCTGATCCAGTGCGAACATGGCGGCCTCGATCGGAATGGTGCCGCTGCCGCAGAACAGGTCAAGAAAAGGATGTTTGCGCCGCCAGGCGGAAAGCAGAACCAGGGCAGCGGCAATAGTCTCCCGCAAAGGCGCCTCCCCGGATTTCAGGCGATATCCGCGACGGGAAAGGTTTTCTCCGGACAGATCCAGACCGGCGGTACAGACATCGTTTTCCAGGTAAAGCCTGATTTCCCTCACTTTTCCGCTTTCAGGCAGCCTGGCCAGGCGATGCCGCTCACTCAGCCTGGTGTAAACCGCCTTGTGGGCCACGGACTGAACCGAAGTCCGGGCGGCCAGTTTAGAGCCGCGGATGCGCACCTTGGCCAGCAATACACGGTCTTCCGCAGCGCAGAACTCCTCCCAGGGCAAATCATGCATGCCTGAATAGAGCTGGTCGAAATCGACGGCCGCAAATCGTCCCAGGCGGACCATCACCCGCTCAGCCGTCCGCAGTCCGACCAGGGCCCGGGCTGCGCCCTGGAAATCGGAAACAAATGAAACCCGGCCGTTTTCACGTTCTTCGACCTGCAGCCCCAGGTGTTCGAGTTCCCGGGCCAGCACCGCTTCCAGACCGGCTACGCAGACAGCACTGAAAATTGGCAAGGAATACTCCTTTTTTTAACTGTTTTTCAAGATCAAGCTTAGACCAGGAAACAGTTTTAGTCAAACCCGGCCGCTTCGTTTCAAACTTGACGGCCGGAAGGTGCTTCTGTTAAAATGCTTTTTCCGGAGGGATGGCAGAGCGGTCGAATGCGGCGGTCTTGAAAACCGTTGTCCCTTTACGGGGACCGTGGGTTCGAATCCTACTCCCTCCGCTCAAGTCCTCTTCCCTAGCATCCACGAGGGAGAAGGATCTGTGCTGAAGGCACTCATCCTACTCCCTCCGCTCAAGTCCTCTTCCCTAGCATCCACGAGGGAGGAGGATCTGTGCTGAAAGCAAGGAAAAAGATTTTTGTAACTTCCAGCCAGACACCTCCGCCTGGTATATTGACTATTATTCTTCAATCTGCTTTGTAAGAATAAGAGTAACGTCCTCCTCTTTTTCATTTCAGAAAAAATTTACTAATTATCATTCTTATTAACTGTATTTTATAAACTGAACGGTAAGCATGGTAATATCATCTGATTGTTCGGCGCCTCTGGCAAAATCAGCGATCTGCGAACGGATAGATCTAACTGCTTCCGAAATATCACCACCTTGCCATTGTTGCAGGGATTGCTGCAGCCGCTGCTCGGAAAACTGGTTTTCCGAAACATCCATGGCTTCGGTTACGCCATCGGTGTACAAGAAAAGAGTGTCATTGGGTTTCAAAGTCAATTCCTGCAGTTTATACTGCATGTCCGGCATGGCGCCCAATACGAATCCCTTGGGCAGAGTGAGATAGGAAAAATTGCTCTCCCGGGAACAAATCAGGGGCGGATTGTGTCCGGCATTTGAAAGCTGCAGGTTTCCGGTTCTCAAATCCAGCACCATGCACAGCACGGTAACAAACATGCTCGAATCATTGTCACTGTATAGCATATTGTTTACTTGCATCAAGACCTGATGCGGCGGCAAATGATTCTGAAATGCGGTTTTAAGCAAGGTTTTACTGATGACCATAAATAAAGCGGCCGGAACTCCCTTGCCGGAAACATCGCCGATAACGAACCCCAGTTTGTGATCATCGATCATGAAGAAATCATAAAAATCACCGCCCACTTCCTTGGCCGGCTCCATAAGCGCATAAATATCAAATTCCCGCCGATCGGGAAAAGGAGGGAAAATGCGCGGCAGCATACTGATTTGAATATCATGGGCAATTTTCAATTCGCTTTCGATTTTTTCCTTGGCAGCGGTGGTTTCGGTCAGTTTTTGGATATAATCCTTCAACGAAAAACTCATGTGATTGAAAGCAGCGGCCAGCCTGCCCACTTCATCCTTGTATTGACTTCCCGGCAATTCGATGTCCAGTTGTCCCCGGCCGATTTCAGCAGCAGCCTTGGCAATGGTCACCAACGGCCTGGTGACGGAACGGGAAATCAGGACAACCACGGTAATAAGCAGCAGCAATCCGGCCAGGGCCAGGAAACGAATAATCCAATTGATATGTCTGATGTCTTGATACAATTCATTTTCCGGGAAAAATACGGCCAAAGACCAGCCCGTGGAAGGAACCGGGGCAAAACAAAGCCAACCCTTCATTTTCCGGGCGATGGAAACAAATGGGACAAAGCCTGATTCGCCTTCAATCATTTGTTTGCCGATCTCCAGTAAAGCTTCGTCCGAGCGCTCTTCAGCAATTTGGAAAATCGATTGACTGCCGATCAGGGTCTTTACTTTGTGAGCGACAATGACACCGCTTTTGGAAACCAGGTAGGCATCTCCGCTTTGCAGCACCTGAATAGAGTTGACCAGGCCGGTCAACCATTCCAGGGAAATATCCGCATAGACTATACCCAATGGATGATCCGGCTGGTTGCGGTCTGAATAAAACGGAACGGCGCAGGTCACCATCAAAGTGTCGTCAAAATAAGGTTCGCTCCAGTAAAGGCGGTTTGCCTCAATGGCTTTCTTATACCAGTCCAGAGAAAAATAGTCGTAATCGGCGGATCCCAGAAAATCCAGGGTCAGTTTGCCTCTTTCCTTGGCATAATAAGGAGCAAAATACTTCTTTCGGGGATCAAAGCTATATGGCTCAAATGCAATGCCGATTCCGTAGATTTCTTCATTACGGGCTGCGGCCAGTTGTAACATGCGGATCATTTGATCCTGTTGATCAGGGATTTCTTCGATAAAATAAGCCAGGTTGTCTGGAATTTTTTTTACTGACGCCAGCACTGTTTCAATTTGATTGACTTTTCTCAAAGTGAAATTACGGGCGTTTTCCTGGATGTTGTTCATCAAAATTGCATCGGAATAGTAATAATCCAAGGCGAAGATTGCCAGAAACACCAATGACATCCCCCCGGAAATCAAGACAATCATTTTAAAAACCAGGCTTTTGTTTTTCAGCATTCCTCACCTGCTTTATGGAGTAATCAAGGACATTTAGCTAAAAGCCCCAGAAGGTTTTCCGGCCGGACATGGTTTATTCATGGCAATATTTTCTTGGTCAGGGTAAGAATGTTTTTTTGCCCTTCCCGCCGGTATTCCACCCTATCCATCAGTTTTATTACCAGGAAAATTCCCAAGCCTCCAATCTGCCGCTCTTCCATGGGCAAGCTGACATCCGGGGCCGCTTTAGCCAAGGGGTCGAAAGGGATGCCGCAATCGCTGATCTCAATGACCAGTTCCCGGTTTTGGTTAAGCAAACAGGAGATTTCCACCCGGCCTTCCTGGTTTGGATAAGCATAATTGACGATATTGACCAGGACTTCTTCAGCGGCCAATTGAATGTCATGCAGCGTTTTTTTATCCGACACATGGGGCCGACTCGCATCGGCAACCGCCCGCATCATCGCTTCCAGGTACTCCAGTTTCGCAGTAAACGTTTGTTTCATGGAATCATTCAAGGGCGGAATAACTGTCCTGCAGGATCATAAATGAATCCAAACCGCTCATGGTAATGACATTTTTCACAGTTTCCTGGGCGCCGATGAAATATACCGTGGCTTGAGCTCCGATTTTTTGCTTGGCAAAAATAATCATACGCAATCCGGCACTGGAAATGTATTCCATATCCTGCACAAAGAAAACCAATTGGCTGAGGGGTTTGCCGATCAGTTTTTTCAATTCCTCCTGAAATGCCGGTGCATTGGTGGCATCCAAACGACCCGTCAAGGTTATTTTCACCACGCTGCCTTCCATCACGACTGAACATCCTGATTCCATTGTTCTTCTCCTTACCTTTCTAGTTGTTTTTTTTTCCGACCAAAACGATAATCGCTCGCGGGCCGGCAAGCATTTCCCGTTGATTTTCCAGTGTTATTTCTTCTCCCGGTGAAAATATATCTAAGGGAGGAAGCATGTCGGTATTGACTGCCACATGCCAGCTGTAATCAGGGAGAAGAACCGGTAATTCAACAGCCTGCGTTTCCCAATGCATATTCATAAGAATATAAATGAACTCATTTGGTGATGGGGTCGGCATATCCTGCTGACCGCAAAGCATCATTCCGATCAGACGACTGTCGTTTGACCAATCACAATTCCAGGCTTTGCGACCATGCCAGGAAATATCCGGGTAATCACGGATGTTGTGAATTTTGCTTTTTTTGTAATCACGGCCGCGCAGCATGGCGTTGTTTCTGCGAAAAACAATTATCTTTTTGAAGAAATCATGAATCTCCCGGTTTTCATCAAGCAGATTCCAATTAATCCATGACAGCTCATTGTCCTGACAATAAGCATTGTTATTGCCTTGCTGGCTGTGTCCCATTTCATCTCCGGCCAGAATCATCGGCGTACCTTGGCTGCATAAGAGCAAGACGGCGGCATTTTTTATTTGCTTGAGGCGCAATCGCTGAATGACGGGGTCTTGGGTCGGTCCTTCCCAGCCGCAATTCCAACTGAAATTATCGTTATTGCCGTCCTGGTTGTTTTCTCCGTTGGCCTCATTGTGTTTGCTGTTGTAGGAAACCAAATCCATCAAGGTAAAACCGTCATGGGCGGTTATGAAATTGATCGAGGCCCGGGATCCCCTTTCGTGGGGATGATAAAGATCCGGTGAGCCACTGAGCCGTTGAGCGACCGCCCCGGTCATACCGGCGTCACCTTTGATAAAACGGCGGATATCGTCCCGGAATTTGCCGTTCCATTCCGCCCAGCGCCCCCAGGAAGGAAATGACCCCACTTGGTATAAGCCTCCGGCATCCCAGGCTTCGGCAATCAATTTGCATTTTCCCAAGATGGGATCAAATGCCAAGGTCTCCAGTAAAGGAGGATTGTTCATCGGTGCGCCGTTCTGATCCCTGCCTAAAATAGAGGCCAGGTCAAATCGAAAACCGTCGATATGGTAATCGGCCGTCCAATATCGCAAGCAATCCAGGATCATGTTGCGGACAATCGGATTGTTGCAGTTCAAGGTATTGCCGCAGCCGCTGAAATTGTAATAATAGCCTTCGGGAGTTAAAATATAGTAGGTTTTATTGTCAATCCCGCGGTAAGAAATGGTTGGGCCATGTTCATTGCCCTCGGCCGTATGATTGAAAACCACATCCAGAATAACTTCAATGCCGTTTTTGTGCAATTCCTTGATAAGTGCTTTTAATTCATCGGCTTGCATGCTGTATTTCCCCGTGGCAGCAAACCCGGCTTTGGGGGCAAAAAAACCGACATTGCTGTAACCCCAGTTGTTCATCAGGCGCTGGCCGGTTATGGAAGAAATACGGGAATTTTCAAATTCATCAAATTCATGAATCGGCATCAATTCAATGCAGTTTATTCCCAATTCCTTAAGATAGGGAATTTTCTGGCGTATGGCGGCGAAAGTGCCCGGGTATTTTACTTGGGCGGAAATATGCCTCGTAAATCCGCGCACATGCATCTCATAGATGACCAGATCTTCGATTGGAATTTCCAAAGGATGGTCGTCTTCCCAGTCAAAATCATCCTGGATGATCCGGCTGCGGTGGGGGAATACGTCATTGTAGTTTGGCTCGACCCCCCAAACATCCCGGCCCCCGATCAACTTGGCATAAGGGTCCATCAGAATCCTGCTTTTGTCAAAGCGATGCCCCTGTGCCGGATCAAACGGGCCGTCCATGCGATAGCCGTATTCAATGTTTTCATAATCCAGATCAAAAACCACCATGGTGAATACATTGCCGATGCGAAATTCATTTGGAAAGGGAATAATGGCAAAAGGTTGGGCGTCGTGTTTCTTGAACAATACCAATTCACAGCTATAGGCATGATGAGAGAAAACTGAGAAATTCACTCCGCCGGGAATGAGGGTAGCTCCGAATGGTAATGGTTTTCCCACCCGTAATTGGAAATCACCGTGGTTATGAGTCGGGTTGCCGTCTATGCGGATCATTGAGCTTTCACCGCTGCAATGGCAGATTCAAGGGAATCGGTGATAATGAAAAAATTTACAAATCCGGTCATATCCATGACATCCTGTACTTCATTCAACACATTGCAGAGGATCAATTTCCCTTTCCAGGCGGCAATTTGCTTGGCAATCATCAACAACATGCGCAAGCCGGCACTGGACACATAAGTACAAGCGCTCATCTCCAGAACCACAGCCGACTTTTCCGCCAGGACCGAATTAATCTCTTCAGCAGCCTGATTGGCTGTGGTTCCGTCTAATTTCCCGGATAATGCAAAAACAATGACTCCTTCGTGGGATGTCTTTTTCAATTCCACTCATCAGCTCCGATTCTGATTAGCCTCACAAAGGCTGAATGGTAACTTTGATTCTGGGACGAACCGTCAGTACCGGCAATTGCACAGTTAATTCCTCAGCATTGAATTTATTCCAGGGAACGTCATCAATAGTTACTTCCTTGATCCGCACACTGCCCTGAGGCAGGATATCCGGTGATACCCGCAAAATTCCATCCGGAAATCCATGGACCTGGGGCTTGAAATACAGGTTCAGTTCTTTCTTTGTGTACAGCAAATTCTGATAGACCTGAGACAGGTAAGCCAATTCAATGGAATGATAGGCGCTCATGGAATGGCTGCCTTTTAAACGTTCATTCCCCATCAGATAAGGCAGTCCATTGTTCAGAACGTTAAAATAAACCGCGCCGTCATCATGGTCCAGGAAGAAGGTATTGTAGAACGATGCGGATTCGCGTCCCAGCTTTAAGTATTCAGGATCTTTCAGAATACCGTACAGAATCTGATAGGCCAGGATTCCCTGCTCTTGTTGCCACCAGGCTTTCCGGTCGTGCCAGGAGAAACGGTAATTCTGCTGTCCTGCCTGAAGCGTCCGCTCCATCACATCATACCAGCCGCCCCGCTGCACATCCATGCCGACTTTGGGCATCACTTCGGCAATTTTTCGGGCCAGTTTCACGTAACGGTCATCTGCTTTCAAATTGTTTATCCTCATCAGATTCCAGGCGATTTTCAGATTGTGGCCGACCACGGCTTGATTCTGCTGCCAACGCCATTCCAGATCCTGGCTCCAATCCTCGAAAAACCGCTCATTGACAAATGGACTGTTATCATAATCAGGAAAATGCCTTTCAATACAGTCAGCGGTATAAACCAGGAAGTCCCGGTATTTGGGGTCTCCGGTGGCCAGCCATAAATTGATCAGATAAGCCGGAGCATGATCCCCGACGGAATTCCAGTTTTTTCGGGCTTTATTAATCCCCAGGCTCTCGCTGCGCGGGTCCAGGGTAATGGGATCAATGTGAGAAAAATATCCTTCTCCTTGTTTATCCAGAAAGAAACGGTCAAACAAATCAATGGTCAGACGAATGTCTTTCATGATGGCCGGATCTCCGGTAATCCGGTAGGTCTGAGTCGGGCCGGCCAAGGCATAAATCTGCTCATACATGGGAATGGCATCGTAATCATCGCCGAATTCGGAGGCAAAAATCTTATCTTCGCGATCGCCGTTGATGTCAATGCCGTGATACCAATAGACGATGTTTTCATCAAAATCATAAAAGCGCATATGATCCCGTAAGTACTGGGTTCCTTTTTCCGCGGCTTCCAGAAAACGGTCTTCTCCAGTCAATAAATAAGTCGAAGCCAAGCCGTAAACCAGGCGGGATATAGTATCGGTTTCCTGGCGGTGACTGTCTTTTCTCCGACCGCTCAATGACAGCTGAGTACGATAGTTTCGATAATCAATGGGTTTACCCAAAAATTGGGCCCTGATAAAAAAATCGGCAATACTGCGGGCTTGCCTGATCCACCAATCGGGTTCCTCAAAGCGGAATTGACCGACCTTGCTGCCGGGAAAATCCAAGGTTTTTGCTTCAAACACATGACCTTCTTTTTCAGGGTAAAAAATTCCATAGGCAAAAACGTATTGTCCCGGAGATAACAACCCGGCTATCTGACCGGTGCAATCGGAATACGGTTCCTCCAGGTTACGCAGCCTGCGGGCGAAGGTATTGGAAGTGAGTTTGACCTGAAACATCCTGTTATCGGTGGTTTTTAATCCAAAAACGTTTTTTTCCTGATCAAACTCAGTCACGTAACCGGCAATGGTATCGGAAAATTCAAAATGCAAAGCTCGGTTCATCAGCATCCTCCAGTTAAAACTTGGTATAGTAAGATAATATGTTGATTTCAGAGAAATTCATCCGCCGGCTTCTGAAAAAGCAATTTTTCTCCATGAAGAGATTCTATGGAACAGTCATAATAAATGCAATAGATCAAGTGAACTGGCGGAATAATCAACCTCCGGGGACGCCCATTTGGTTTTGGCACCCGCCATGGGCAAAAAATGCGCCGGGTCCTGTTGCTGCAGCTCAAGGATCGCGGTGGATTGAAATACCGGGAGATTGCCAAATCACCTTAGTTTGCCGGTGTGGAAATGAACTCACTTGGCACGCTGTACCGTTATTAAAAATCAAAGGCATTCTGATTTATACATATTTTCATATTTACAAGCACTGACCCCACACTTCTTTACAGACAGCGGACGCGGCGTTTCCTCGGCCCCATGGGGATGAAGTTTTCCCGCTCGGCTTTTTCAATCCTGCCCAGGGCCAATTCCAGCAGAATTTTTTTCTTGACCGGATCCCGGGACGCTGTTTTTCGAAATCTGCCGAGACCAAGATGATCGCGGAGCAGCAAAAACTCGACTGTAGATGGCCGCCTGCGGTTAGCCCGGCTCATGAGGGTATTCTCCCTCTGATCTCGCGCAACCTGGCCAAGGTGTCATTCTCCGGTCTGGCGGCTTTTTTTTCGAGATAGCCCCAATCCAATTCTTTGCCGTAGCGTGCGATCAGCAATTCGGTCATCTCGCAGTCGACCTCAGATTTCCAGTATTTACAGGCATTCAACCGGTCTACAATCAGGTCCTCAATGCCGATCACAACACAGAAAAGACCTTCGTCGAGTTCCACCGTTTCCCGTGGCGCATCTTCTCCCGGCAATCCTGAAGCGGGAGCTTCAACAGCTATATCCAGTCCGCGATGTACCCAGTAGCGTCCGGAGGTCTCGAATCCCAACTCTTTCAAAACCTGCGCCAAAGCATCGCGATCTGCGTAGGCCAGATCGATATCAGCCGTGAAATAGACATCCCGGGTGTAGTATGAAAGGGCCAAACCTCCGATCAGCACCGGCGCAGGCTTACCTCTCTGTTCAAGCACTTTGGTGATCAAGCCGGTCATGAGAAGCTGGCGGATCAGGGGGGCTTCCACAGCGAGGATCTTTTCCAGGATATCTTCAAATTGCATGTTTTTATGATAGCAACAATGGAAAATGATAACAAGGCAGTCCGCTTGAATGTCTCCTGCCGAGCAGAACGAATCTTCTTTAATAACAATCCTGTCTTAACTCAGCGGCCCGCAGGCCGGTTATCCTGTTTTTTTATGACAGCATAAATACCCGAAAAAAGCTAAAGAGCAGGCTTTTTCAAGTCTTAACCGAAAATTAACATTTCACTTATCCCTCCTTAATCAGCCCACCAGACAATCAGGCTGTAATTTCATTGTCCATAAGAAAAGGAGGAAATGATGAAAGTTTTAAGCACCATTCTCGCCCTGCTCCTGCTCGCCGGCGGCAGCGGCCTGTTCGCCGACTCCAACAAGATCGTCATCGACGGTTCCACCACGGTCGGCCCCATTGCCAAGGCCTTTGCCGAGTTCTACATGAGGAAAAATCCCGGTGTCAACATCACCGTTTCCGAATCAGGTTCCGGCAATGGCGCCAAGAGCCTGATCAACGGCACCTGCGACGTAGCCACTCTGTCCCGCTTCCTGAAACTCGGTGAATACGAAGCCGCTGTGGCCGGCAAGAAAATGCCGGTGGCTCACATCGTGGCCATGGACGGCCTGCCCATCCTGGTGCACCCCGGCAACCCGGTCAAGAACCTTAGCCTGGACCAGGTGCGCGACATCTACGCCGGCAAGATCACCAATTGGAACCAGGTCGGCGGCCCCAACGTCAGGATCGTCATGGTCAGCCGTGACACCAACAGCGGCACTTACGAAACCTTTGACCAGGTGGTCATGCGCGGAGAAAAGATCGCCGCCAACTGCGAGTACGTGGGCAGCAACGGCGCCATCCGCCAGCGCGTGCAGAGTACCCCGGCGGCCATCGGCTACGCCGGTCTCGGTTTTGTCGACAACACGGTCAAGGCCCTGGAAATCAACCAGGTGTACCCCACCCGGGCCACCGTGGCCAGCGGCAAATACCCCGTTTCCCGTCCACTGTACATGTTCACCAACGAGTATCCCAAACTCGGCTCCCACCTGCACGGCTTCATTACCATCTACCTCAGCGCCAAGGGCCAGGAAATAGTCGAGGAAATCGGGTTCGTGCCCGTCACCAATTACTGAAAACGGAACCGCATTGAAAAACGATTCAGTCAACCTGATCCTGAGCAAGAAAGCCAGCCGCATGATGCGGCTGGCTTCCCTGCTCCGCCAGGGCTTCCTGCTGGCGGTTACTTCGTTTTCCATGCTGGCCGTGCTGTTCATCATCTACTTTATCGCCAGGGACGCCCTGCCTTTTTTCAAACTGCGCGGAATTGCTGAGTTTTTCACCACCCTGCGCTGGTTCCCGGCCGCTGCTGAACCGGAATTCGGAGCCCTGGCCATTTTTTTCGGCTCGGGCTTGGTCACTCTGGGCGCCGGCCTGCTGGCCGTGCCACTGGGGGTATCATCTGCCGTCTGTCTCAGTGACGTCCTGCCTTTCCGCCTGCGCCAGCTGGTCAAACCGGTAATCGAAATCCTGGCCGCCATTCCCTCGGTGGCTTACGGCTTCTTCGCCCTGGTGGTTTTCGCCCCGCTGCTGCAGAGAAGCGGTGGTCACCTGCTGGCCGTGGCTCTCTGGGTGATATTCCTGCCGCTCGGACTTATCCTGGTGGTGGTATTAACCGACCTGCTGGTCAACAAAATTCCCGAACGCCATACTCTTTACGGCCGCCTGGCCGGTTACCTTGTTTTCGGGAGCCTCCTTTTTTGGGGCCTGGCCTATTTTTCCGCCAGGTTGAACGCGCTGGAGATATCCAGCGGCACCAATGCCCTGAACGTTTCCATCATCCTGGGCATAATGGCCCTGCCGACCATAGTTTCGGTTTCCGAGGACGCCCTGCAGGCCGCCGGACGGGAACTGCGCGAAGGCAGTTACGCCATCGGCGCCACCCGGGCCGAAACCATTTTCAAGGTAGTAATTCCGGCGGCCGCTTCCGGCATCCTGGCGGCCGTCATCCTCGGCCTGATGCGGGCCGTGGGCGAAACCATGGTGGTCTGGATGGCTTCCGGCAATGCCACCCAGATTCCCAGTCCCTGGTACGACGTGCTGGAACCGGTGCGCACCCTGACCGCCACCATTGCCGGCGACATGGGCGAGGCCGACCACGTCACCGGCTCGGAACGTTACCACGTGCTGTTCGCCATGGCGCTGTCTCTGCTGATGATATCCTTCTTCTTCAACCTGCTCAGCGAGTGGGTGGTGGGAAAATCACGAAAAAAACTGGGCAGGCGCTGACATGAGACTGCAAACCAGAAAACTGATTGACAATTCATTCACCGGAGCAGGAATCTTTTCGATCATCTTCCTGGCTGCGGCCCTGATCGTCCTGCTGGCCCCGATAATCATCCGCGGCCTGGGCGCTTTCGTCTTCCGGGGGACCATCGAATACCGCAAAGTGATGTTCTCCCAGTTTCATCGCGGTGACCGGGCTGCAATCGACCGGGAAAACGAGTTGGCCGCCCGGGCCCGGGAACCGTTTTTCACCATGATGGCCGCCTTCGAAAAAGAAATGCGCGGCATGGAAGATGAAAGGCGTGATCATTTCCGCCAACCTTACCGCGAATTGAAAAGCAGTATCAAGAACCTGCTGGGCCCCTTGCCGGACGATGACACCCCGGTGCTGCTGCGCCAGCAATACGGCCAGACCAGGTGGGACCGCACCCTGGTCAAGCTGGACGAAATACTGCACATCGAGGAGTGGGATCACAGCAACACTTCTTCCATGGGATTCAAAGTCAAGTCGCCCAGGGTTGATTTCTACCGCGGCACTTCCCTGGAGCCGATTTTTACCTATTTGCAGGAAAACATCGAGGCCATGATGCGGCCCAGGCTGACGTTCTACTGGCGTTTCCTGCTGGATGATTCACATGACGCTCACTTTTTCGGCGGTATCATGCCCGAATTGCTGGGCACTTTTTACCTGGCCTTCGGGGCCATGCTTTTCGCCATCCCCATCGGCATCATTTCGGCGATCTACCTGACCGAATTCGCCGGAGACAGCAGAATAGAACTCCTGGTCGTGCGCGGACTGCGAACCTTCATCAGCACCCTGGCTGGAGTGCCCAGTATCGTCTTCGGCCTGTTCGGCCTGGCCTTTTTCATCAACACCATCAAGGTGTCAGGTTCCAAGAGTGTGCTGGCCGGCTCGTTGACCCTGGCCCTGCTGATCCTGCCGACCATTATCAGAGCTTCGGAAGAAGCCATCATGGCCGTACCCCAGACCTACAAGGAAGCCGCTCTAAGCCTGGGCGCCAGCCGCTGGCACACGGTGGCGACGGTCATCCTGCCGGCCGCCCTGCCCGGGATTTTAACCGGCATCATCATCAGCATGGGCCGGGCCGCCGGAGAAACAGCTCCAATAATTTTTACCGCCGCGGTCAGTGTCGGCCGTCCCCTGCGCCTGGGACAGGTTTTCAACGAACCGACCCCGGCCCTGCCCTGGAACATCTACAACCTGGCCACTGAGCACCAGGCGGTCGATGAAATCAGGCATGTCCAGTTCGGCATGGTCTTCGTCCTGGTCATGCTGGTCCTGGCCCTCAACCTGCTGGCCATCATCCTGCGCAGTCGCATTGCCAAGAAAGCAAGAGGATAGAAAAATGATAAACATTCTGGATAACGTGGTAGCCCGCGAACGGCTTGAAGACAAACAGTCGGCCGCGGCAAACGGTACAGCCCTGGTCTGCGACCGGTTTTCCGTCTTCTACTGGCAGAACCAGGCGGTCAGGGAAGTCAGCCTTGAATTTCCCCAGGCCGGCGTCACGGCGATAATAGGCCCTTCCGGTTGCGGTAAAAGCACCCTTCTTCGGGCCATGAACCGCATGAACGACCTGATCCCCGGCTGCCGGGCCAGCGGTAAAATGATCTACGACGGGCAGGAAGTATACGGACCGAGGGTTGACGTGGTCACCCTGCGCAAGCGTATCGGCATGGTTTTTCAAAAACCGAACCCATTTCCCAAGACCATTTTCAACAACATTGCCTACGGGGTGCAGTTGCACCGCCGCTACCGGCGCCAGGATCTGCAGGAAATAGTCGAACGCAGTTTGATCAAGGCGGCCCTCTGGGACGAGGTCAAGGACCGCCTGCACGACAACGCCCTGGGGTTATCGGGCGGCCAGCAGCAGCGCCTGTGCATCGCCCGGGCCCTGGCCGTTGATCCGGACATCCTGCTGATGGACGAGCCCACCTCGGCTCTTGATCCGCGGGCCACCACCAGGATAGAAGACCTGATCGCCGAATTGAAGGGTAACTACACCATAATCATAGTTACCCACAACATGCAACAGGCGGCCCGGGTGTCTGATCACACCGCTTTTCTATACGAGGGTGAACTGATAGAATACGGTGAGACGGCAAAGATGTTCACCAATCCACGTGAAAAACAAACCGAGGATTACATGACCGGGCGCTTCGGTTAACAAGGAGTAAGTGATGGCCGTTCATTTGCACAAAGAAATTGACAGGCTGAAGAAAAGAATCATCCTCTTCGGGGGCATGATAGAAAAAAACCTGGAAGAAGCTATCAGCTCGATTCAGACCAGGGACATCGATATAGCCCGCCGGGTTCTGGCGGCCGATGACCAGGCCGACCAGTGGGAAGTGGACACCGAGGAAGAGTGCCTCAAGATCCTGGCCCTGCACCAGCCGGTGGCGGTTGACCTGCGTTTCATCATCGCCGTGCTGAAAATCAACAACGATCTGGAGCGGATCGGTGACGAGGCCGGCAACATCGCTGAGCGTTCCCTGCGCATTTCCGGGAAAGCGCCGATCGGACTGACCGTAGATTTCGGCCCGCTTTGCCGCAGTGTCCAGGAAGTTCTGCGCAACTGCCTCGACGCACTGGTCAGACTGGATCTAAAACTGGCCCACCAGGTACGCGAAGCGGACCTGAAAATAGATCAGACTGTTCACGCCCTGTTCCAGGAGTTAAAAGACGAGATTAAAAAACAGCCGCAGCATACCGACCTCCTGGTCGAATACCTGCGCATCTGCCGACACCTGGAGCGCATAGCCGATCACGCCACCAATATCGCCGAGGATGTGATTTACATGATCGAGGGCAAGATCATCCGCCATCGCCGGGAGCTGCCTTGAGCCACGCCGGCGCCGATATTGACCGGGAGAGAAATAATTGAATCCATTACAGCCCCCCAGTTCCCCGAAAGGCATAATCGCCGTAGTCGACGATGAGCCGGACATCCTGGAATTGATTTCCCTGCACCTGTCCCGGGCCGGCTTCAGGGTAAAAGGTTTTACCGCCGCCAGGCCTCTGTTCCAGTACCTGGAAAAGCAACTGCCCGAATTGCTGGTACTCGACCTGATGCTGCCTGACGGAGACGGGCTGGAAATCTGCAAGACACTGAAAAGGGAAACCCGCACCAGCACTCTGCCCATTTTAATCCTGACCGCCAAGGGCGAAAAAACCGATGTTGTGCTCGGCCTGGAGCTGGGCGCCGACGATTACCTGGTCAAACCCTTTTCTCCGGCGGAACTGGTGGCCAGGGTCAAGGCCGTCCTGAGACGCAGCAGTGGGCCGGCCGAAGAAAAAGCCAACCTGGTCAGGGTCGGAGACATGCTGGCCATCGACCAGGGCCGGCACACCGCCCTGGTCAACGATCATCCGATCGCCTTGACATCCACCGAGTTTTCCATCCTGTTGATTCTCAGCCGCAAGCCCGGCTGGGTCTTTTCCCGTGAACACATTCTCGACAACCTCTGGGGCGATGAAAAAGACGTCATCGACCGGACCATTGACGTTCACATCAAGAACCTGCGCGAAAAACTGGGCCCGGCCGGTTCTCTCATAAAAAGCATCCGCGGAGTGGGCTACAAGATAGAACCATGAAAAAAAAAATATTCTGGAAGTTCTTCCTGGCATTTTTCGTTCTCTGCCTGGGACTGGCCCTGGCTTTTTACAGTCTGAGCCTGAAACAGGCCAGGTCTTTTCACCTGCAGCTTTCCCTGGAACAGTTGCAAAGACTGGGCAACCTGATCAGCGCCGAGATGAGCTCAAGTTGGACCGAACTTGAGCCGGAGCAGATAGAGCGGATCGTCAGGGAGAAAGGTCGGCTCAGCCAGGTCCGCCTGACCCTGGTCGATCCCCGGGGCCGGGTAATGGCCGATTCCAACCAGGATGCCGGGCTGATGGAAAACCACCTGGACCGGCCGGAAATCGCCGCCGCCCTGCTTGGTGCGCAGCAATGGAATTTCAATTACAGTTTCACCCTGCAGGAGCGCATGCTTTACCTGGCCCTGCCCCTGGAAGTTGAGGGAAAAACGGTGGCCGCGCTGCGGCTCAGCCTCTTTGTAAGGGACATCGATGAAAGCTTTTTTCCCTGGCACTGGAACCAGCAGATCGCCCTGCTGGCCCTGCTGTTTCTATCTGTGCTCTTCTCCCTGCTGCTTTCCCGTAACCTGATCCGGCCGATCTCCAACTTGGCCCGGGCGGCCCGCAACCTGAAAGACGGCAACTGGCAAAGCCAACTGGACTTGAGACGCAAGGATGAACTCGGCCAGCTGGCCCAGGATTTCAACGAAATGGCCGAGGCCCAGCGCGACACCATGAAAAAGCTGAATCGCAGCCAGGCCGAACTGGAGGCAATTCTTTATTCCATCTCAGACGGTCTGCTGGTCATCGACAGCCAGGAAAACATACTGCGCGCCGGGCCGCGTTTCCGCCAGCTCATCGGCGAAGCCGACCCGACAGGCAAACCGTACTGGCAATACCTGCGCAGTCGCGAGCTGGCCGACCTGGTCCGCCAGGCCGCCGAAAAAAGCATTTTCGGTGAATTCGATTTCCAGGGCCGCAGTTACCTGGCCCGGGTTTCCCCCCTGCCGCCTCCCGGTGGCTGGGTTATCACCCTGCACGATCTTTCGGAATCAAGGCAACTGGAAACCCAGAAAAAGGACTTCGTGGCCAATGTATCACACGAATTACGCACACCGCTGACCGCCATCAAGGGCTATGCCGAAACCCTGGCCGAGGAAGCCCGGGGTGATGAAAAAAAACACCTCGAAGTAATACTGCGCCATACCGACCGCCTGATCGACCTGACCCGAGACCTGCTGACCCTGGCCGAGCTGGAATCAAGGGAAGTCAAGCTGCAGCGGGAAATCATCAAATGGCCCGATCTGCTGGCCGAATTGCGCGTACTGTTTGAAAAAAAACTGCGGGAAAAAAAACTGACTATTGAAGTATCGATAGCGCCCGAGGTTGAAATGGCCGAGTTTAAAGGCGACCGCTTCCGGCTGGAGCAGATGCTGATCAACCTGCTGGACAATTCAGTCAAGTACACCGATCAGGGCGGCGTTGCCATCAGCCTGGGGCTCGAAGCCGGCCGCCTGCTGATCGAGTGCCGGGACAACGGCCGGGGCATCGCGGCCGAGCATCTGCCGCGCATTTTTGAAAGGTTCTACCTGGTTGACAAGGCGCGTTCCCGTCAGAACGGCGGTACCGGGCTGGGCCTGGCCATCGTCAAGCACATCGTCCACCTGCACGGTGGTGAAATCCGGGTGCAGAGCACCGAGGGCCGTGGCAGCGTGTTTTCCATATCCCTACCCTTTCAAACCAGCAGCTGAATACCGATTTCAAGCATCCATGCCGCCGGGTTATACCTCCCCGGTTACAAGATTTTTTACTCCCCTCTTTCGGCACTACGAGTGCTTGGACTAAACAACCAGTTAGATAAAACAAAAAAATATAGTACAATCGCGGAATGAAAAGAATTCCATTTTCACTCTCTCGAAAAGTAAAAATGCCGCTATTGCGGCCGAAGTTATCGAAGGGAGGACTATCCTTGACTGACTATCTTGAAATCGAAAAGATCTGCATGAAGCAAAGCGAATTGCTGGCAACCTTGGTGACCGATTTCCTGATTTACTACTGCGCTGAACGAGAGGGACTGGATAAGGTTTTTGCAAAAAAACTCGGAAAGTATCGCTCAATCATGCAAAAGATGCCTGATAATTGGTCATCCTGGTTAATATCTCAACATGTCGCTTTTCAGCTCTTCCGTAGAAACGGTTACGCAAGGCAGTATATAAATCACCGTAAAATACTATGTCGAAGCGACCATGAAAGAGAATTCTTGTCATTTCAAATCGAAAACCCCTGGCGCTATTCCTTCTGCTCAATCAAGAGCAATCCGGCTCCAAACTTTTTCGAAATGCTTGATGTGCTGACCAACGAAAATTTCCTGCTTTATTCTCAAAGTCTTGCGGATAAAGTAAAAAAAATCGACCCAATGCCCCTTTACCTCTTCCTGATTGCTTTCAACGGGAAATGCTGGCAAACATACGGGGCACATGCCTACTTTCAAGGTATTATCCCCTCTGACCTGCTCTTTTTCGGACGACAATTGGATTCTGATATTACTTCCATGGACCAGATACCGGACCTGGTCGAACAGGACCCTTTGCCCTGGTCAATGCTGTGGATAAGCGGCGAGATGCCTCTCACGTATCACAAGAACAACATGCTGATCTTAAACTGCTCAGAGTTTCACCAGGAAGAATTCAACCCGGAAGAGTTTGTGGATTATTTTTTTATCGAAAGGAAGCCCCCGCTCTATAAGATGTCACTAAAACGCTGGGAAGATTTCCCCCATTTTTCCACCTGTTTCTATCACAAGAAAAAAAATCGGCTTATTCTTTCAGCTCTGACTGACCTTGGCTATGCAAAACTCATTGAGCGGTTCAGGAAAATGGGATTTGAGCTGCCCACCGTCCCCGGGAACCGGGTAACACCCAATATGCTGCAAACGGCAAATGAAATTCTCAACAGAGACATTCAACTTAATCCTTATGAAAAAGCATTCTCAGAACCGATTAAAAAAAAGGCTTCAAAAGGACTGGAGAAAATGAACAAATTCATCAACCATCTCACAGAGGCCCATAATGCGGGTAAAGAAATCGATATCGAAGAGTTTGCAGCATCGTCCGGGATTGATACTGAAAATGCCTATCTAATCGCTGAACAATTTATGAAAATAATTGATCGAATGCCGGAAATAAAACTGAAAAACAAACGTAAATCCATCTGATTACGAACTTCGCTTTCCGTAAAAACCATCGATTTGTTTCTTGCCGCGGACAATCTCTTAATTACCAAGACTTGCGTTTGAGACGAAAACGCCGGAATAAGATCGTGATTAATTGCTTAATGATTTGATGTGTTAACGGTCTCCCTGGATTCGCTTTCGATTGATTCTACCAGAAAGAAACCTACCACCCCTAGAATAATAAAAATAATCGTTTTCACAAGATCCTATTGAATATTTAAACGGCTAAGCCCCATGAGCCAAATTATTCTAATCCGAAAATAATCCTGATGGGATCCTGTATAAACGCATTTGCCGGGCTCCTCAAAAAGTCAACTTATTATGGTCCGATTGAGGAAATACAATTATTTTATATGGCTTCCCGTCTTCAACTTATTAATTCAATATCGGTCTTGACAAGCAAGACCATCTCAAGGCTCCGGGGTTTTTTGTATTCCTGAAATTTTATTTATGTTATCATTTCATCATGGAAATACAGAATGAAAAGCAACTGCAGCGGACGTTGGATGAACTCTTCCGGGGGGATTACCGGATTGACCTGCATACCGCCAAGCAGAAAATTTCCGGCAATGACCAGTATTTCCTGCGCTTTTTTGTGTCCCGTATCGTCAGCAACAGCTTAAGTCCGGCCTGCAGACTGCTGGCCTTGTTTTCCAGGGATGACGCCCTGCGATTGATCTCATCCATAACAGTAACGGGGCCGGCACAGCGCCGCCGTTCCCTGGCCCAGGCCATTATCGCCGGTACGGTTTGGGAGGAAGAGCCTCAATGGCTGCGCCAACCGATTTTGTAAACCTCTACGCCCTGCAGGATTCCGTACTGCAAAGCATGCTGGAGTGCGAAACCGTTTTTTATCTCACCGGAGGTACCTGCCTGCACAGGTTTATCGCCTGCCGACGCTATTCCGAAGATCTTGATTTTTTTTGTCCTGATCCGAATCTTTTTCGCGATCAGGCCAGAGTTTTTCTGCAAAAACTGGAAAGCTCGAAGTATTCCCTGTCGCTGATTACCGACAGCCGTGATTTCATCCGCATCCTTTTTGAAGAATCGCTGACGATTGACCTGGTAAATGACCGGGTCATACACCAGGGCCCTATTGAATTGAGCCCGCAGGGCTATCGTATTGACAATATTCTCAACATTCTCAGTAACAAAATCACCGCCGTTGTCAGCCGGGACGAGCCAAAAGACGTATTTGACCTGATCACCATATCCGAGGTGATTTCCATAGACTGGAGCCGAGCGATTCACCTGGCCCGGCAGAAGGCGCTTTTCGAGCCGGATTACTTCGTCTACCGGCTGGAGACCTTTCCGCCTGATCTTCTTGATCTCTTGAACCTGACCGAATCACGTTTTCTTGCTGAGGCTAAAACACTGCTTCCTAAACTGACAGCCGGTGTAAAATCACAACTTTAACCGCTTTTTTCTGAGTGTTATCCCGGTCAGTGCTATAGCGGGATTTTAAACTTCATCACGGTTTCAAGTTTGGTAAGCCCCCGGTCAGATTTTATGGCAAACATCCAGGGCAGGGGTTTTTATGAATACGCGCCGATTCACAATCCCGGATCGGAAAATAAAGGAATAAATGCATCGCCCCAAAGCTTTATCGAACCAGCAACAACTGTTTTTCATCTATTCAGAACTTTAAAGCAACTTCGCCTACTGCCTGTTTGGGCAACAGTCCGTCAAGACTTGACCCGAATTCTGACAAGAAGTATCATGACATTCAGTTGGAGAATGCCATGAAAAACAGGCAAAAAATCCGAGCCGGAATAATTCTTGTTTCTTTTTTCCTGTTTCCGGTGACTTTTTATTACCTGTCACCTTACCTTATAATCCAGGCCACGAGCCAGGGCATAATCAATGGAAGCTTCATGGTTTTCATTCTGTTGTTCGTATCGGCGCTGTTCCTGGGACGCTCCTTCTGCGCCTGGCTGTGCCCCGCCGCCGGCTGCCAGGAAGCATTGGCCAAAGCCAGGGGAAAGAGGGTGACCAGGGGCAACTGGATAAAATGGATAATCTGGCTCCCCTGGATTTCCGCGATTGTCATTTTGGCCATCCGCAACCCCGGCTATGCTGAAGTGGATTTCTTTTACCAGACCATCCTGGGTTTTTCCGTTTCCGACCTATATTCTGCGATCACCTATGTTTTCGTGGTAATGCTCATTGTGATTCCCGCCCTGCTATTCGGCAGGCGATCTTTCTGCCATCATATCTGCTGGATGGCCCCCTTCATGATAATCAGCAGAAAAATACGAAATTCGTTTAAATGGCCCTCTCTTGGGCTTTCCGTCGACAACAAGCTTTGCACTCAATGCCGGACCTGCACTGAAAACTGCCCGATGAGCCTGCCGGTGCACACCATGGTTGCCTCCGGGCAAATGGAAAACCCGGAATGTATTTTGTGCGCTTCCTGTGTAGACGGCTGTCCGCGGAGCGCCATTCACTACGGGGTAAAAAACAATCCTTCAGGTACATGAAATTATTCATGTTTTATTCAGGCCCCGGCAAAAGGAGTGTTTATGAGTGAAATAAAAAAAATGTTCATCGTCTTCATTGTGAGTTATATCACTATTCGAATCGGATTCCTGCTGACCGGATTCTATCCACTGAGGGACCTGCCCGGCGTTTTCGGTTTCCTGGTCGATTTAGCCGTCTGGGCCTGTGTTTGGCTGTTCTTTCTTTGGCTGATTCCGAAAATTCGACGCTCAGGAAGAGAATAAAGCCGATTTCATTTAATTACAGCGCGGGCGGCGCGGCTTTCAACCCTAAAGTTCAACTCGGCTCTAAACGGATCAGGGCGACCGGTTCGGCAATTATTCCGGATATGCTCTCAATTCTGAGTTTTTTTCAATGATTCTGTAAAGGAAATCGGGTAGATTGCCGCAGATATCTGGCAATATCACGGGCCTTATTACATGTCTGCGTGGGCGGTGCGGCTGATGATCTCTTCCTGGAGTTCGGCGCCCAGGTCGACGAAGTAATCGCTGTAGCCGGCCACGCGCACGATCAGGTCGCGATGGTTCTGGGGATCATTTACAGCCGCTTTTAAAGTCTCGGCATTAACCACGTTGAACTGCACATGATGGCCGTCCAGTTGGAAATAAGTGCGGATCAGGGCGGCCAGCCCGGCCATGGCTCCAGGGGCTTCAAAGAATGAGGGGGTGAACTTCAGGTTGAGCAGGGTGCCGCCGGTCAGCAGGTGGTCCATTTTGGCCGCCGAGCGGATCACCGCCGTAGGCCCGCGGCGGTCACTGCCCTGCACCGGGGAAATCCCCTCGGAAAGCGGCTGAAACTGCGGGCGGCCGTCGGCCGTGGCCAGGGTGACCCGGCCGAAATAAACGTGGCAGGTGGTCGGCAGCATGTTGATGCGATGCATGCCGCCCCGGGTGTTCGGTTTGCCGTCCACGGCCTGGAAAAAAGCCCGGAAAACCGCCTGCATGTGCCGGTCCGCGGCCTGGTCGTCATTGCCGTATTTGGGGGCCGCGGCCCGCAGGCGCAAGCGAAGTTCGGGATCCGATTCGAAATCTTCCCTGAGCAGTTCGACCAGGCGGGCCAGTTCCAGGGTCTTTTCGCGGAAAACGTGGTGCTCTATGGCCGCCAGCGAATCAGCCATAGTCCCGATGCCGACGCCCTGGATATAGGAAGTGTTGTAGCGTGCTCCGCCGGCATGGTAATCGACACCTCGTTCCAGGCAGTCGTCGATCAGCAGGGAAAGAAAGGGCGCCGGCAGGTAAGTGGCGTACAGGCGTTCGATCACGTTGTTGGCCGCGATTTTCAGGTCGACGAAGTATTCGAGCTGGGTTATGAAAGCCGCAAACAGATCATCGAATGAACTGAAGGATTCGGCCGGACCGGTCCGCGGGCCCAGCTGGCGGCCGCACCGGTGATCAAAGCCGTCGTTCAGGGCCAGTTCCAGG
Source organism: uncultured Clostridia bacterium (assembly GCA_964457225.1). Taxonomy (GTDB): domain Bacteria; phylum Acidobacteriota; class Aminicenantia; order UBA2199; family UBA2199; genus CAYWEM01. The sequence goes on along the minus strand of CAYWEM010000007.1, from coordinate 40,798 downwards.
ACCTTGGGGAGGTTGAAGTAGCCGGTCAGGATATAAGCTTCCTTGCCGAAGGCACCGGTTTCAACACAGCCGCTGGCGCCGCCGCAGCGGGCATCGGCCAGGGATTTTCCCTGGCGCAGCATTTCCTGGATCAGGGCTTCACTGTTGAAAAAGGAGGGCTGACCGAAACCGGTTTTGGTGATTTCCAGGGCCCTCAGCAGGAATGATTCGGGGTTCTTGCGGCTGAGCTGGACCATTGAACTGGGTTGCAGCAGGCGCATTTCCTGGATAACTTCCAGGATCAGGAAGCTCAGCTCATTGACCCCGTCTTCTCCGGAGGGGGTCACCCCGCCCAGGTTGATCAGGGCGAAATCGGTGTAAGTGCCGCTTTCCTCGGCCGTCACCCCAACCTTGGGGGGAGCCGGCTGGTTGTTGAACTTGATCCAGAAGGCGCAAAGCAGTTCCCGGGCCTTTTCCCGAGTCAGGCTGCCGTCAGCCAGGCCTTTTTCGTAAAAAGGCAGCAGATGCTGATCCAGCCGGCCGGGATTGAAAGAATCCCAGGGATTGAGTTCAGTGATCACCCCCAGGTGTACGAACCAGTAGTATTGCAGGGCTTCCCAGAAATCGGTCGGGGCCTGGGCCGGCACCCGACTGCATACATCGGCGATTTTTTCCAGTTCCAGGCGGCGGTTTTCATCCTGCTCCAGGCCGGCTTTTTCCTTGGCCAGGGAAGCGTAGCGACCGGCAAAGGCGATCAGGGCTTGGGCCGCCTCGGCCATGGCGCTCAATTCTTCCCTTTTTTCCAGGGCCCCCGGATCGTTTATGAAATCAAGCCCGGCGATCGCTTCCCGGCAACGATCGGCCAACTGCCGGAAACCAAGGCGATAAATCTTGTCGTCGAGCACGGTGTGCCCCGGAGAGCGCTGTTCCATGAATTCGGTGAAAACTCCGGCCTGGTAAGCCGCCTGCCATTCCGGCGTCATGGCGGCGAAAATCCTTTCACGCAGCGAGCGGCCTCGCCAGAAAGGCAGTACTACATCACGCTGAGTTTCGAACACTTGGTCTTCGACCCGGTAGGCGGTGCGGGTCCGGGCATCGAGTACCCGCAGGTCTTCCAGTTCATGCACCGTCACCTCGGGGTAAGTCGGAGTCGCTTTGGGTTCCTCACCCCTCTCGCCTACTATCAGTTCATCATCCCCGAAGTAAAGCCGCTTGTTGGCCAGGATATAACCCAGTGCACCCGAGCGCCGGCGCGGTTCAGACAGCAGTTTAGTTCTTTCAAGTCTGAAAAATTCGGTCAGCAACCGGGCCCGCTCGATAGAAACCGAAGGAACCGCGGCCAGGCTCTGCAAACGCAGGCGTTCAATTCTAGGATTCATTGTCATTCTCCTATGGATATCCGCCGGCAGACTCCGGCCATAGACGCGGCCATCTCCCGGCAGCTCAAACCGGCATCGGCCATAGAACTGGAAAAAGGCCAGCTGAGCCCCAAGCGCCTGTACTTGGCCGCGGCACTGCCGTGAAAGGGCAGCAGGCTCAGCCCGGCACAGGGCGGTAAAGAAGCCAGGTGATTTTTCAGGGCTTCAACGTTTTCCGGCCGATCGGTCAAGCCAGGAATCACCGGAACCCTGACCGTCACCCGGGCGCCGGTCTCGAGTAATCGTTCCAGGTTATCCAGGATCAGGCGGTTGCCTACCCCGGTGTGAAGTTGGTGCAGTTCTTCATCCATGAGTTTAAGATCAAAGAGAAAGAGATCGGTGTGTTCCACTGCCGCTTCAAGCTTCGACCAGTCAGTGTAACCGCAGGTATCCACCGCGGTATGCAGGCCACGGCCCCGGCAGGCGGCCAGAAATTCAAGCAGGAAATCGGCCTGCATGAAAGGTTCCCCGCCGCTGCAGGTCACCCCGCCGCCCGACTGCTCGTAAAAGGGCCGGTCGCGCTCCAGGATTGCCAATAGTTCTTCACAGCCGTAAGCCCGAGCACCGCCGCTCAGGGCCCCGTAAGGACAGCTTTCCAGGCATTCCCGGCAACCGTCGCAACCCGGCAGTATTTTCGGCATCCCGCAAGTCAGTTCGATGAAGCCCCGGCGGCAATAAACACTGCAAGCGTGTTCCGGGGCACGGCAGCGTTCCGGCAGGTGCACCACCCTGGCTTCGACCGGCCGTCCCTCGGGATTGTGGCACCAAGTGCAGGACAGGGGACAACCCTGAAAAAAAACAGTGCTCCTGATGCCGGGACCGTCATTGACCGAAAAGAGACGAAGATCAAATAGCAGTCCCTTTTTATCGCTTTTCCTAAGCTCACCGTCCAAGCCGCACTCCTATCTGATATCTAATATATCAGTTGACCTGGTTTTTGTCAACAAACTCAGGCACATACTCAGAGGCGTACTTTTGCCCTCCGCGCTTTTATGATATATAGATTTCATGCCAGACATCATCAATCCCATTCAAACCAAGTCATTGAAAGACCAGGTCTACGAATTCCTGGAGAAGCAGATTCACGGCCAGGATCTCAAACCCGGAGACACCATCAACCTGGAAAAAACCAGCCGCAGCCTGGGTATATCACGCACACCCCTGCGCGATGCCCTGCTGCTGCTGCAGCAGGAGGGTTTCGTCACCATCCTGCCGCGCCGGGGGATCGTGGTCAACGGGCTTTCGCTGGCCGAAATCCGGGAATTCTACCAGATCATCGGCGCGCTTGAAAGCACTGCCATCCTCAATGCCGCTGAAAAATTCGACCGCAGTAAAACCTCGGCCATGAAAGAATTAAACCTGAGCATGGCCGCAGCCCTCAAAAAAAACGATTTCAATCAATTTTACAAACTGAACCTGGCTTTTCACGATCTTTACCTGGACCTTTCCGCCAACCAGAACCTGCAGAAAATTTGCCGCAATCTAAAGCGGCGTCTTTACGATTTTCCGCGTCGGCGCGCCTGGATCAAGGAATGGGAAGAGAATTCACTTGTAGAACACGAGCGTTTACTTGAGCACCTTGAAACCGGTGATTTTAAGGCCGCAGCCGCCCATATCCGTGATGTACACTGGTCTTTCACGGTTCAGGAACCCTTTATAAAATTGTATTACCGATTAAGCTGAAAACCCGCCGGCACTCTCAGTTGCCCAGCAGCTCTTTCTTGAAGCTTTCTCCAGGACCCGGGTTAGGGCCGATCCAGCAGGCCAGCAGGGCATCGGAAAAATCCCGCCCTGGAATCAGGCCTTTCACCTGCCCTGCCGCTTCCACGGTGGTACCCGAACCCGGCACATAGGTGAAGCTCATGACATCACCCTTCTTCAAGTCCACCATCATCTTCAGGAGTTTGTCAAAACGCTCCTTCAGATCGGGGCCGGCCTGGGGAGTATTGGCGGCCAGGCCTTCCAGCCAGGCTTCTCCCACCTGTTTGGCGCTGACCGAGCGCAGAAAATGCATTTCCATGCGCCGGGCCTCATCGCGGGCCAGGATGCTTTCAGATTGCTTGTCTTTGGTCTGCAGGTAAAGAGCCGCCACGTAGACCTTGAAAACCATCCGTTTACGCAAGGCCATGCCGTTCAGTGCCATTTCATGGCCCTCGATTTCGACTTTTTCCGCCAGTTTCACCCCGGACAGTTCAGCACCAGGCATGACCAGGGGAGCGGCCAGCATGGGAAGCATCAGCAGGAGCCAGACGTATTTTTTCATTTTTCCTCCAGCACTTTCAGCACCTTTTTAGCCCAGCGGGAAAAAGTTGTCAAGAAAGATCGATCAGGAATTTTTTGTTTACGGCCGGCGCTTATAACAAAAAAGCATTGAATACCCACGTTGTGGTACAATCAGCCCGCATGGAGGGAAAATGAAGATCAAGCGCCAGGCGATCAATCCCGGCCGGACCAACAAACTGCTCTACCCGGTGCTGGCCGGGCTGGTTGTTGTTTTTTCACTTTTCATCTGGCTCCTGCTCCGCCAACCGGGCAACGGTTCTGCTTCCCTGGCCAGGGAGAGCGCTTACCTGAAAAACAGCCCGGGCATCCTTGAATTACTGGTCGAACAGGAAAACAAGCGGGTCATTTTGGTATACGATCCCAACCAGAAAGGCAACTACACGGCCATGGCCCGTTTCGCCGCCATCCGCATTTCCAGCCGCGCCGGCGAGGTTGAAGTCCTGCTGGCCCGGCGCAGCCCGGACAACCCGGATTATATCGCCAGGGCCAAAAACGGCTCCCTGATCGAAGAAAAGGAACTGGACGGCAGCCGGGAAACGCTCAGCCCTTGATCACCAGCAAAGGCGCCAGCCTGGCCACCCGGGCGGCCAGTCCAGCAGTTTCGGTTATCTTGACCACTTCATCGACGTCCTTGTAGGCTTCCGGGATTTCCTCCAGCAGCCCCCGGCGCGACAAGGCAAAAACCTGCACTCCGCGCCGCTTCATGTCCTGGACCAGATCCCTTCCGGAAGCCGACCGGACCGCCTGGTTGCGGCTCAGCCGGCGGCCGGCGCCGTGGGCCGCGGACCCGAAGCTCACGGTCATCCCGGTGCTCATCCCCTTGAGCAGGTAAGAGCAGGTGCCCATGGAACCGGGCAGGATGACCGGCTGTCCCGTTTCCCGGTACAGGGCCGGCAATTCGGGATGCCCGGCCGGAAAAGCCCGGGTGGCACCCTTGCGGTGAACCAGCAGTTTCATTTCACGACCTTCCACCAGGTGCTTTTCCGTCTTGACTATGTTGTGGGCCTGGTCGTAGACCAGTTCAATGCCCAGTCCGCGGCGCGAACACGCGGTCATTTTTTCCAGGATACGGATCACCCGCTCCTGTAAAAGCTGGCGGTTGGCCCAGGCGAAGTTGGCCGCTGCGTTCAGGGCCTGCAGGTATCGCTTGCCCTGGGGTGAATCGGCCGGGGCGTAAACCAGCTGGGGATCCGGGAGCTTTCCTTGATCGGTTTTCTTTTTTTTGAACAGCTCGATGTAGTCGCTGGCCACCTGGTGGCCGAAACCTCTCGAACCGCTGTGAATGAGTACAGCCAGGCAGTTTTTTTCCAGGCCGAAAGCTGCGGCCGCGACCGGATCAAAAATTTCGTCAACCCGCTGCAGCTCGATGAAATGATTGCCCGAACCGAGTGAACCCAGTTGTCCCAGACCCCGTTCCCGGGCCCGGGCGCTGACCAGTCCGCTTTGTTCTCCGAAAGGCAGGCAGCCGGCCGACTCGATCCGCTCCAGGTCAGAGGGTTCGCCGCCCTGGGTTTCGATCACCGCCCGGGCCCCCTTGCTGATCACGGCACTGAATTCCCGGCCGGAAATTTCAGCCGAGCTCGAACCCAGGCCGGTCGGAATATCGCGCAGCATGACCAGTCCGATATCTTCCAGCAGGGGCTGAAGCTCCGCCGCGGCCAGGCGCGAAGACAGCAGGCGTACACCGCAATTTATATCGTACCCCACCCCTCCGGGGAGCACCGGACCTGAATCAGCGGCAAAGGCGGCCACCCCTCCGATGCAGAAGCCGTAGCCCTGGTGGATGTCGGGCATGGCCAGGGATGGACCGTGAATCCCCGGCAGTCGGGCCACGTTGAGCACCTGTTCCAGGGCGCCGTCAGCTTCTGCCGCTTTCAGGGTGGCGGCATTGCCGATCACCTCGGCGTCGGTCTGCTGGCCCCGCACACTGCCGGCCGGCAGGCGCCATCGGCAAGGTTCGATCTCCCGGAAAGGAAAGCCCGCTGAAGCAGATTTGTTTTTTTTCTTCATTCTCGGCTAATTCTACCGGGACCTGCTGCAAACGGCAAGAAAAAACTGGCAACACATGAGCCGGTTATGTTATAATTCCATTTCAACTGCTGAATCATGTCGGACAAACTGCAAAAAGCAATCCTCAGCCTGGCCTTTATTTTTTTCATATACACCTTCCTGTTGGCCATCGAGTTGATAGCCATGTCTTTCAACCTGGCCTCGGGCGGGTCAATGGCCGCCCTGCTGAATCGGGTCGGCAACCCATTCACCGGACTTTTCATCGGCATCCTGGCCACCTCGCTGGCCCAATCTTCATCCTCGACCACCTCGCTGGCCGTCGGCCTGGTCTGCGCCGGAGTGATAGACTTTCAACTGGGCGTTTACATAATCATGGGCGCCAACATCGGCACCTCGATCACCAACTCCCTGGTCGCCCTGCCCCATGTCACCCGCAAAACCGAGTTCGAACCGGCTTTCGCCGCGGCAGTAGTGCACGATTTTTTCAACGTGCTGACCGTGGCGGCCATCTTCCCGCTGGAGTACTTTTTCGGTTACCTGTCCAGGCTGGCCGTTTTCTTCACCGGACTGCTCGAACAGAGCGGCGGACTGAAATTCGCCTCGCCCATCAAGGCGGCGATCAAGCCGGCCTCGGCCCTGATCGAACAACTCTTCGCCCGGAACTTCCTGCTGATCGCCCTGTTCAGCATCGTATTGCTCTTCGTTTCCCTGCGCTACATAGTCAAGACCCTGAAACTACTGGTGCTGGATCGTATCAGGGAAGCCTTCGGCACCATTTTCTTCAAGAACTATTTCCGGGCCTTCCTGTCCGGCATGACCCTGACCACCATGGTGCAGAGCAGTTCAGTGACCACCTCGCTGGCCGTACCCTTCGCCGCGGCCCGTATCCTAAGCCTGCAGCAGATCTTCCCCTACACTCTGGGAGCCAACATCGGCACAACGGTAACCGCCCTGCTGGCCGCACTTTCGCTGGGCGAAGTCGTGGGCATGCAGATCGCCCTGGCCCACCTCTTTTTCAACCTCACCGGCATTATCATCTTCAGCCCCTTGCGGGGACTGCCCATCCTGATGGCCAAGACCATGGCCCGGCTGTCCACCCGCAACCGCCTGATTCCTTTTTTATGGATGATAATCCAGTTTTTCCTGATCCCGATTATCATCATTTATCTCTGGGGGTAACAAAATGAAAGAACTGTTCATGATTTTTCGAAAAAGGTCGGATCTTGACAAGATATTCGACCAGACTTACGAAATACTCGGCCTGGAATACACCCTTTTTCAGACCGCCCGCCAGACTCTGCGCGAAAGCGACCGGGCCTGTGACTCCATCGACGTGCGCGCCGAGGACAAGAACATCAACGCCTTCCAGATGGAAGCAAGACGCAAGATTTTCACGGAATTGACCATCCTGGGACTGGAACAGCTCAATGCCGGCCTGGTGCTGATGAACATCCTCATCGACGTGGAAAGGATCGGCGATTACTGCAAGAACATCGTTGACCTGGCCAGGAATTATTCCCCGATGCTCAATGCCGGGCCGCATGAAGAACTGCTGCAGGAACTCGAAAAGAAGACCATTGAAGTATTCAGCCTGACCAGGAAAGCCTTCAGGGACAAGGACAAGAACATCGGGCGCAAGGCCATGGAATTGCACGGCATGGTATCCGGGCAGATCGACGAATTCGTCAACGAGTTGATCCAGGACGACAAATCAGCTTTTAAACCAAACCAGGCAGCGACCTTGGCCCTGTACCTGCGCTACCTGAAGCGAATCATGTCTCACCTGACCAACATCGCATCCTCTGTGGTCAATCCCCTGGAAAGAATCGGGTACTGCGAATAAGTCCCCGGCCCGAGATTGACGGGCCGCCCGTTTCCGGATACAATTCAAGCAAAGCCAATCATGAAGGAACAGGAAACAGCTCTACTGCAGACCTTGTGCGAAGGCAATGAAAGCCTGACCATCTTCGTTGAAAGCCAGGGAAACATCCTGGTTTACAAAAGCCGTTTCATCGAAATCCGCGGAGATCTGCTCATGCTGGACCTGCCGTCGGCCGATTCGCCGAACACACCCCCGTTGCAGCGAAACGAAAATATTTCGGTTTTCTTCAGCAATGGGCCGAACCGCTTCATGTTTCAAAGCATCACCAGGGAACACAGCACCTACCGCCTGCGTGAAACCGAACAACCCGGCTTGCTGGTGGACCTGCCCCAAGAGCTTGAAGACGGCGAAAAGAGGGAGTATTTCCGCATCCCCCTGCTGTTGCCCCCGGTTCTGAAAACCCGTTTCAACGTTTACAAGCGCAAAGGCACTGTGCCGGTCATGTCAGCCCTGTTGCCTGAGCGCATCCAGGAATACGAATACGAAGTTCTTGACCTGTCCGGGGGCGGCTTTTCCATCAAGGCCGACAACCAGCTGGAAATCGACCGGGGCGATTGGATAAACGCAGTTTTCAACCTGCCGGGCTGTGAGCAGGAAATAGTGATCTGGTCGGAACTGCGCAATAAAAGAAACCACCCGGTATCTCGCCAGCAGATTCTGGGTTTCCTTTTCCTGGAAAACGACAAAAATCCCTTTCTGAAGGCCCAGCGTAACCGCATCATGCGTTTCGTTTTCAGTAAACAGCGGGAGTCTCTGAACAAATGATTCGGGTGCGCTTCGCTCCTTCGCCCACCGGGTACTTGCACGTCGGCGGCGCCAGGACCGCCTTGTTCAATTATCTTTTCGCCCGTCACGGCCGGGGGCGCTTCATCCTGCGCATTGAAGACACCGATCGCGGCCGCTTCGACCCCCGGGCCCTGGAAGAAATCTTCACCAGCCTGCGCTGGCTGGGCCTGGACTGGGATGAAGGACCGGATGCAGGCGGAGATTTCGGCCCTTACGTGCAATCCGAAAGACTCGACATTTACCGTGATTATGCTGAACGCCTGCTGCAGGCCGACCGGGCTTACCGTTGTTTCTGCAGCGCCGAGCGCCTTGAAGAACTGCGCTCATCCCGCGAACTGCAGCCCGGGCAAAGCGCGGCCGGGGGATACGACCGCCGCTGCCGCAACCTGTCCGACTCAGAGCGGGAAAAACTGCTGGCCGCCGGGCACAGCCATGTCATCAGGCTCAAGGTGCCCGATGAAGGTTCGGTTTCCTTCAACGACCTTATCCGCGGAGAAATCACCTATCGCAACGAATTGCTTGATGACCTGGTCCTGCTTAAATCGGACGGTTTCCCGACCTACCACCTGGCCAACGTGGTCGATGACCGCTTGATGCAGATTTCCCACGTAATGCGCGGTGATGAGTGGATCGCTTCCACGCCCAAGCACGTTTTGCTGTACCGTGCCCTGGACTGGACGCCGCCGGTTTTCGCCCACCTCCCGGTCATCCTTTCTCCCGACGGAGGCAAACTTTCCAAGCGGAAGGGAGCGGCTTCGGTGCTCGATTACAAGCATAACGGCATCCTGCCGGATGCCCTGTTCAACTTCCTGGCCCTGCTGGGCTGGTCCCCCGGAGACGACCGGGAAATAATGACCCGGGCTGAAATGACCAGCGCCTTCAACCTGGATAAGATAACGCCAAAGGCCGCAGTTTTCGATGAACAGAAACTCGAATGGATGAACGGCCAGTACCTGGCGGCCATGGACAATTCCAGCCTGGTCAGGGCCATGGACGAATTCTGGCCGGACGGCGTAACGAAAAGGGCCCAGGCGGATTACCTGGAAAAAGTCGTCGGACTGCTCAAGGAAAGGGCCAAGAAACTGCCGGAACTGGGTGAAAAAGCCGGGTTCTTTTTCCAGGATCCGCAGGATTACGAAGCCAAGGCCGCGGCCAAGCATTTTCGCCTGCCGAACCTGGCCCTGCTTGAAGACCTGAGCCGGCGCCTGGCCCTTTTGGAAGATTTCAGCGCCAGCGAACTGGAGAAATCCGTCCGGGAATGCGCCGCCGGGTTGGAAGTTTCGGCCGGGGCACTGATTCACCCGGTGCGTTTGGCCCTGAGCGGCGCCGGCGCCGGTCCCGGCCTGTTTGAAATGATGGAAGTCTTGGGCAGGGAAGTGGTTTTGCGCAGACTGGAAAAAGCCCGGCGACTGATCGCCGCGGCCGGGCAGGAGGAAAAAGGCAGTGAATGAAACTGAAAGCAGCGGCAATTTCATCAAGAACATCATCAACGCGGATCTGGCGGCCGGGAAAAACCAGGGCCGGGTGCATACACGCTTTCCGCCTGAGCCGAACGGCTACCTGCATATCGGTCACGCCAAGTCAATCTGCCTGAATTTCGGCCTGGCCAAGGAATACAACGGGCTCTGCAACCTTCGTTTCGATGATACCAACCCGGAAAAAGAAGAAGAAGAATACGTCAACTCGATCATCCGCGATGTCCGCTGGCTGGGTTTCGACTGGCAGGACCGTTTGTACTATGCTTCCGACTATTTCGACCGGCTTTTCGAACTGGCCTGCCGGCTGATCGAGGACGGCAAAGCCTATGTCTGCCACCTGAGCGGCGAGGAAATAAAACAGTACCGAGGCACCCTGACCGAAGCGGGACGCAACAGCCCCTACCGGGATCGCAATCCCGGGGAAAACCTCGATCTTTTCAAGCGCATGCGGGCCGGGGAATTCCCCGACGGCCATTGCGTACTGCGGGCCAGGATCGACATGTCCTCACCCAACCTCAACATGCGTGACCCGGTCCTTTACCGCATTAAAAGGGCCGCCCATCACCGTACCGGGGAGAGCTGGTGCATATACCCGATGTACGACTACACCCACCCGATCTCCGATGCCCTGGAAAACATCACCCATTCGATCTGTACCCTGGAATTCGAAGATCACCGTCCCTTTTACGACTGGGTGCTGGACAACCTGCCCGAATTATGCCACCCCCAGCAGATAGAATTCGCCCGCCTGAACCTCACTCATACAGTGATGAGCAAGCGCAAACTGCTGGAACTGGTTAAAAGCAGGCTGGTCCGAGGCTGGGACGATCCGCGCCTGCCGACCCTGGCCGGTCTGCGCCGACGCGGTTACACCCCCGCAGCGATCAGGAACTTCGCCGAAATCATCGGAGTGGCCAAGCGGGAAAGCATGGTCGACCTGGCCCTGCTTGAGCACTGCCTGCGTGAAGATCTCAACCTGCGGGCGCCCAGGGCCATGGCCGTACTGCGCCCCCTCAAGGTAGTCATACTGAATTACCCGGATAACCGGGTCGAGGAAGTCGAAGCCGAGAACAACCCGGAGGACCCGGGCATGGGCAACCGCATGCTGCCTTTTTCCCGGACGATTTACATCGAACAGGAAGATTTCCGGGAAAACCCGCCTAAAAAATATTTCCGCCTGTCGCCCGGCCGGGAAATCAGACTCAAGCACGCTTACTACATAACCTGCGTGGACCTGATCAGGGATCCGCAAAGCGGTGAACCCATCGAGGTACACTGCACCTACGACCCGGAATCCCGGGGGGGCTGGACCAAGGACGGGCGCCGGGTACTGGGCACTTCGCACTGGGTTTCGGCCGCGCACGCGGTCAAAGCCGAAGTGCGTCTCTACGACAAGCTCTTTCTGGAAGCCGACCCGCAGGCCGCTGACCTGGAAAAAAGCCTGGCTGACCAGGTCAACCCGAATTCCCTGCAGGTACTTTCTTCCTGCCTGGTCGAACCGGCCCTGGCCGAGGCTTCTCCGGGCGACTGTTACCAGTTCCTGCGCCAGGGTTACTTCCGGGTCGATGAAGATTCCAGGCCGGGTCACCCGGTTTTCAATCTCAGCGTCAACCTGCGGGACTCCTGGAGCAAAATTGAAAAATCCCTGGCCGAAAATAATTAGCGGAGGCATCATGGAAAAACAAGCCATCAACAGCGATTCCGCGCCCAAAGCCCTCGGACCTTACTCCCAGGCCGTGCGCAGTGGAGACCTGCTCTTTCTTTCGGGTCAACTCGGGATTGACCCGGTTTCGGGGAAAATGGCACCGGGCGGCACGGCGGCCCAGGCCGAACAGGTGTTTAAAAACATCGCCGCAGTGCTGGCTGCGGCCGGAGCAGATTTAAGCCGGGTGCTCAAGACCACCGTTTTTCTGGCCGACATGGCTGACTTCCCGGCCCTGAACGAAGTGTACGCCCGCCATTTCGAACCTCCCTTTCCGGCCCGCTCCACCTTCAGTGTCAAAGGCCTGCCCCTGGGCGCGGCCGTGGAAATCGAAGTCATCGCCCGACTCTGATCGTGAAGCCCGGGGACCGGCAAGCAATCCTGCGGGTCAGCGGCCTGGAAGTCGGGCCGGAATCAACCGGATCAGAGCCGGTGCTGCACGAACTCGATCTGGAACTGCCTGAGAATGCCCTGACCACTTTAATCGGAGAATCGGGTTGTGGTAAAACCATGCTCTGCCGGGCTCTGACCGCGCTCCTGCCTCCCGGGATGATCGTTCGTTCCGGCAGGATTTTCTTTCGCGGCCGGCAGGTGGACGATCCGCGGGAACTGCGCGGTCGCAGTATATTTTATGCCCCTCAGAATGCAGCGGCCAGTCTCAACCCCACCAGGCGCATCAAGGGCCAGATATTGGAAAGCAGCCGCAGGCCGAGGCGGGATCTGTCCGCCATAATGAGCAGGCTGGGATTCAATGACCCGGAAAGAGTCCTGCAGTCCTATCCTTTTCAACTCAGCGGCGGCGAAAACCAGCGCTGCCTGTTGGCCCTGGCCTTGTGCCTGCAGCCTGAACTGCTGATTCTCGACGAACCCACCGCCGCCCTTGATCCCGAACTGCAGGAAGAGACCCTGGAACTGATTTCAGAAATCCAGGTGGAATTCGGGCTGAGCCTGCTGCTGGTCACCCACAATCTGGAATTGGTGCGCCGCCATGCCGGCTGGCTGGCCATCATGGAAAAAGGCCGGCTGGTGGAAACCGGGCCGGCCGACCGGATCCTGGCCGCGCCCCGACATCTCTACAGCCGGGAAATTGTTCGGCTGGACGCCCTCCTGGGGAACTGAAACCATGAAACCAGGTCCGGCCCGCTTTGAGCTTCGGGGCGTTTATAAATCTTTCCCGGTCAGAAACAACTCCGGCAAAACCAGGCTGGAAGCTTTACGCGGCATTGAGCTGAAAATTGAAGAAGGAGTGGTGACCGCCCTGATGGGACCATCAGGATCGGGAAAAAGCACCCTGGCCCGTATCCTGCTGCGCCTGGAAAAAGCAGACCAGGGGGAAATACTGTTCCAGGGGCGGCCGCTGGCCGACTGGCCCCTGGCCGAATTCCGGCGGCGCAACCAGATCGTTTTTCAGAATCCCTACCTGGCGGTCAACCCGGTACTGTCAATCTACAGCATCATGTCCGAGCCTCTGCGCATCGCCGGTGCTCCAGCGGGCGTTATCAGGGAAAAACTGGCCGACCTGTGTGAAATCCTGGCCGTCAACCCGGAACTATGGCAACGCAGGCCGAATGAACTCTCCGGCGGCCAGCTGCAGCGCGTGGTCTTCGCCCGGGCCCTGAGCCTGGAACCTGATTTCCTGGTCCTGGACGAGCCTTTCTCGGCCCTGGATGAAATCATGGCCGCCCGCCTGCTCGATCATTGCCGCCGGGTTTTCCGGCAACTGGGAATCGGCGTGCTGTATATTTCCCATCATTTCCAGCGGGTGCGCTTCCTGGCCGACCGGGTCAACCTGCTGCAGGACGGGAAAATCAGCCTGAGCCTCTCCAGCGCCGAATTCTTCGGCCGGTATCAGCCGGGAACCGGGGCGGGCAGGAAAGCAGACCGGTAAACGGCCAGGCTGGCCAGCAGGTCGGCTTCCCCGTGGGCTTCCAGGGTCACGGAATAGGGCAGTTCCAGTTGTTCCAGGGTTTGCCTTACTTCAATCCAGTCAATACTTCCGGCACCGATCGGCAAGTGGGCGTCAAAGCGGCCGTGATTGTCGTGAAAATGGAAGTGCAGGCGGCCGAGACCGGGCAGACCGGCCAGCCAACCTGCCGGGGAAAGATGGGAAAACACGTGACTGTGGCCCAGATCGAGGCAGAACACCAGGCGCGGGTCGGCCACCGCCCCGATCACCTCGGCATGCCTTTCGGGCCCTGGTTCGGCCACGTTTTCCAAGGCCAGCAGGGGACCGGGCACCGCGGCCAGTAATTCAGTAAAAAAACTGATACTGTCTTTCAACCAGCGCTGGTGATGCTGGCTGTAATAAACGGGATTGTAATTGAGATGGGCCACCACCAGGCTGGAACGCCAGCGGGCCGCCAGCTCCATGGTTCGGCGCAGTTTTTCGAAACAGACCCGGCGCACGTCCGGGTCAGGTGATCCCGGGTAGAGGTCGATAAAAGGCGCATGCAGGGTATTGGCGCTGAAAGAGGCCACCAGTTCGTCCAGCTCGGCACTTGTTTCAAGCTGACGGAGACTTTCACTGCTGACGTAGATTTCCGGGTTAAGGCCGAGTTCCCTCAGTCGGGGAGCCTCCAGGGCCAGGTTTTCCAGGGAAGCCCTGACAAAGAAATCGCTAAACAAGGTTTTCCTTGAGCAGTTTTTTCAACTGAAAGGCAAGCTGTTCCAATTGAAAGGGCTTGGCCATGAAGTGTTCGATTTTACTCCGGAAAACCGTTTTTTCCAGGTATTCCTTGCTGTACCCGCTGGCCACCAGTATCTTGATCTCAGGATCGATTGCCCTCATCCGGGCGAAAACTTTTTCTCCGCTCAATGAAGGCATTTCAATGTCCAGGATGACCAGGTCGATTTTGCCGATGTTGGCCTGGAAAACATCCAGGCCTTCCTGGCCGTCTGTGGCGGTCAGGGCCGAGAGCCCAAGCGTGGCCAGCATATCCACCGCGATTTCCCGGACCACTTCCTCGTCATCCACCACCAGCACGGTTCCGGAAAAACCGCCTGCGGCGACTCCGCGACCGGGCTTCTGTGACTTGGGACCGGCCTTGCTGAAAGCAGGCACGAACAGCCTGAACAAGGTACCCCGGCCGACCTCGGAAAAGACTTCCACGTCACCGCCCAGGTCACGCAACAGGTCCTTGAGGATGGCCAGCCCGAGCCCGGTACCCTTGCCTTCCTTCTTGGTGGTAAAGAACGGCTCGAAAATCCGGGCCAGGGTTTCACGGCCGATGCCGGTGCCGTTGTCCTCGATTTCCACCTGCACGTATTCTCCGGCCAGCAGGGTGGCATGCTGGTCAATCTTGCATTTTTCCGTGCGGACCAGGATGAAAGGATCGTCCGCGTCCTGCAGGGCGTCACGGGCATTCACTATCAAGTTGATGATGATCTGGCTGATCTTGCTGCGGTCTGATTGGACATACACCTTATCCGGGCTGAGCTCCAGCCGGACGTCTATGTTGCGCAGGTTGGCCTTGAGAAAACTGAGCAATTCGACGATGGTGTCGTTTACATCCACTATCTCTTTTTCCGAGGTTTTCTTGCGCGAAAAATTAAGCATCTGGTTGGCGATGGCCGTAGCTCTTTCCGCGGAACTCATCAGCGTTTTCACGTATTTGCGCAGGCCTGATTCATCGGGGATCTTGTTTTCCAGCAGCGAGGCGTAGCCCAGGATGCCGCTGAGCACGTTGTTGAAGTCGTGAATGATTCCTGAAGTCAGGAATCCCAGCGACTCCATTTTCTGCACCTGTATGAGCGAGGACTCCATCTGCTTGACCGCGGACACGTCTTCAACATGAACCACCACGCTGTTCTCCTCGCCGGCAACGGGGTAAAAGGTCAGGTTGGCCACCAGGTTTTCCCGGCCGGGCAGGGGGATTTTTTCTTCGCTGAGAAAGACGTTCTTCCCCAGTACCCTGACCTCGTCCACGGTATCCCTGAACTGTTCAAACAGGGGGACGGCCTCGTAAATGGAACGGCCGAAAACGCTGTCAAAGGGAGCATCGAACATTTTCTCGGCGCTAGAATTCCAGAGCATGACGTAATCACTGCTGGCGATTGAAATAACGGCAAAGGGGCTGGCATTGAGCATTTTTTCCAGGAAACCCTGCAGGGAACGCAACTGGGCGGTCAGGTTACGCCACTCGGAAACATCACGCAGCAGGATGATAGCCCCGATGGTTCTGCCGGTTCCGCGCAGGGGCTCGACGATCAGGTCGACGTAGCTTTCCCTTTCCAGGAAAGGATTGCGGATGTTGATCTGGTTGACCCGCTTGTTCTGGTCTATAACGTTGCGAACCAGCTCGTCAAAACCGTCTTGCAGTGAAGAAGAGGGCAGTATGTCTATGATACTCTGGCCGATGATGCGGATATCACCCTGGGGGATTATTTCCCTGACTTTTTTGTTCAGGTAGGTGATTTTCATCTGGCGGTCAACCACCACGATCATTTCGGGAACGGCCTGGAAAATCTGTTGGCTGAACTGGATCTGGTTGCGCAGGTTCTCCTCGGCCCGGCGTCGCTTTGAAGTATCAACCACCAAGCTGACATAACCCTTGATCCGGCCGTCCCCGTGAAAGAGCGTGGAGACCGAGATGTCGGCGTTGATCTTTTCACCGCCGGGCAGTTTGAGCTCGGTTTCCAGGTTGTTGATCTCGCTTTTTTCACGCAGTCCTTCCTCGATCCTGGACACCACTTCACGATCGGCGATTTTCAGCAGGCGCAACCGGGAAATGTCCGCGTCGGCCGGAATTCCGAGTTTATGCAGGGCGAATTCATTGATAAAAACAGGCTGCAGCCTGTGGTTGAATACGATAACCATTATCTGCACCCGGTCCAGCAGGGAAGAACTGTCCTGCCTGGATTCGGAGAGTGAAGACACGGTCTTCTGCAGATCACGACAATATGGACTGCGCTTGAAGATAAAATCAGCCAGCACGTTTTTTACCGGCAACAAAAACCTCTCTTCACAAAAAGTGCAAACTCAGTCGTCCGCTTCAGCTTCCTCCAGGCTGTCGACCACCTTCACCCCCGAAATGGCCTGTTTGATCGGGTAAGTTCCCAGCAGTACGTAACCCGATCCACGGGCCCGGGCGAAGAGCCGGACGTTAACCCTTTTCCATTCCATTATATTGTCGTAGAAGGCTTTCTTGGAAGTAGCCGAATATCCGAAACTTGATCGCACAGAAATCTCCGGGGATGTTTCACCGGGAGGCAGGGGCTGCTGCAGGGCCGACACGAAGCCGTCCCCCAGGTTCTCACTCTCACCCTCCATGGCAAAAACAGCCTGGATGTGGACATAGCGGATATCATTCTGGCTGGTGTTCTTCAGCTTGAAGGTGATCTCCGGCACTATGATCACCTCATTGGGCCGGTTGACCTTGTCCACCCACAGGGAATCATGCCAGACCACCTGCAGGGCCGCGGCCACTTCCTCACTGCTCATGGCCTCTTCCAGATCACGGGAAAAAAAGAAAAAGACAACCACCAGGCCGATCAACACCAGGCCGGCTCCGACCCAGAAACGCGGCTGGCGGTAGAACTTTTCCTTGCTCACCAGTTCATCCAGAAATGCATTTTTATCGCTCATGACCCCTCCGTAAGATTACAAGACTAATGATAATGAAAAGAAATAACTTTTGCAAGCGCCATCAAACAAAGAATTGCCCGGCAGGAACAAACATGCTATCATTCCTTTTACCCCGGAGAAAAAAATCATGCCACAGGAATTCGCAGCCAATGTATTTCATTTCGAACTGATGGAAAAGAGCCTTCCGGCCAAGGTTTTCCGCCAATTCCGTCATGCCGTGGACCAAAAGGAAGTACTGCCGCCCGAAGTGGCCGAAGCACTGGCCGGTGAAATAAAGAAGTGGGCCTTGGGCATGCAGGTCACCCATTACACTCACTGGTTCCTGCCCCTGACCGGACTGACCGCCGGCAAACAGAACAACTTCCTGGAGCACAACGGCCAGGGCCGGCCCTTGAATTCCTTCAGCGGCCGCGATTTGATCAAGGGCGAACCCGATGCCTCGTCATTTCCCCACGGCGGTATGCGTTCCACTTTCGAAGCCCGGGGTTATACCCATTGGGATCCCTCTTCCCCGGTTTTCATCATGAAAACGGGCAACAGTTCCGTACTCTACATTCCCTCGGTCTTCTACGGCTACAACGGCAAGGTACTCGACAAGAAAACCCCGCTGCTGCGCTCACTCAGGCTGATCAACCGGGTCTCCCTGGAACTGTCGAAGAAACTTGGGCGAAAGGCCTCCTGGGTGCGCAACATGGTCGGCCTGGAACAGGAATTCTTCCTGATCCGGGAGAGCGATTACTGCCTGCGGCCCGACCTGCGCAACACCGGGCGGCTGATTTTCGGGGCCCGGCCGGCCCGGGGCCAGCAGATGGGGGATCATTACTTCGGTTCCATCCCGGGGCCGGTACTCGAATTTCTCGATGAAGTGGAAGACGAGGCTTTCAAGCTGGGTATTCCCGTCAAGACCAGGCATAACGAAGTGGCCCCCAACCAGTTCGAAATCGCCCCGCTCTACGAGGAAGCCAACATCGCCTGCGACCACAACCAGATGCTGATGGAACTGCTGACTCAAACGGCCCGGCGCCACCGCATGGTCTGCCTGCTGCATGAAAAACCCTTTCCCTTTTTCAACGGCAGCGGCAAACACCTGAACTGGTCTTTGCAGGACAACCGCGGCCTCAATCTGTTCTCTCCGCCTGAATCCCGATCCGGGCGGCTGGTTTTCTTCGCTTTTCTGAGCGGCTTCATCACCGGCATCTGCCGGCACCAGGAGATAATCCAGGCCGTGCTGGCCTCGGCCGGCAACGAACTGCGCCTGGGCGGGCACGAGGCCCCGCCGGCCATCGTGTCGGTTTACCTGGGCCAGGGTCTGCAGGAAATACTGCGGGATCCGGAGGCCTTCCTGGATTGCCGCGGAACTGCCGCCGGGAGACGCTCCGGCAGCCGGGAATTCATTTCCCTGGTCCGGCACGACGGTTCAGACCGCAACCGCACTTCTCCGATCGCTTTCACCGGCAACAAGTTTGAATTCAGACTGCCGGGTTCCTCGGCTTCCCTGGCCTTTCCCCTGGCAGCCATCAACATGGTCATAGCCGACGGCCTGGCCGAAGTGAGTGCTTTACTGCAGGAAGGAAAAGAGCGGGAAAACATGGCCAGGCTGAGCCGGCTTTGCGCCGACCACAGTCAGATAATCTTCGAGGGTGACAACTACAGCCAGTCCTGGCGTGAACAGGCCAGGCAGCGCAAACTGCACATTCCGGCCTCTCTTCCCGCAGCCATCAACCTGCTGCGCAGTCCGGCCAACACCGCTCTGTTCACCAGGCACAACCTGCTCAGCGCCGAGGAAGTCGAGGCCCGGGCCCTGATCAAGATCGAAATGTACGTAAAAAGCGTGGAAATGGAACTGCGTGTGGCCCGTCAATTACTGCGAACGGCCATTGTGCCTGCCGCCCTGAAATACCAGCACACCCTGCTGAGCGCCATACGCGATTACCCGGACCGGATCCTGGCCAAGAAACCCAACATCATTGACCAGCAGTACCGCTTCATCGAGAAATGGACCGAGAAAATCAACCTGGCCATGGATTACATCTCCCTGTTCGACGAGGACAACGAAAAACTTAAAAACGCATCCCTCGATGAAAAAGCTGAGTACTGCTCGACCGTGATCAGGCCACGCCTGGCCGAAGCGGCCGTGCTGGCTGAAAAAATCGAAGAAAGGGTGGACATGACCCTCTGGCCCCTGCCCAAGGTCTCCGCCCTGCTTTTCCGCTGACGGCTCCCCGCCGGAGTCTTGACAAAAAAAGCAAAATGGGCCAGAATTTCTTATGGTTTCATCAATAGTTCGGCCCGTTTTCATCAAGGACGGCGGGAACTCCGCATGAACAACCTGATCACCCCGGCAGACATAGCCGCCCGCTGTTCCGCCCTGGAAGCCCTGGCCCTCGACCCGGCCCCGGCCCAAGCCGTTGAGATCATCTGCACCGCCCTCAAGGAGGGTCACAAGATCCTGGTTTTCGGCAACGGCGGTTCAGCAACCCAGGCGGCCCATTTCTCGGCCGAACTGGTCAATCGTTTTTTATTCGACAGATCCGCCTTGCCGGCTATTTCCCTGGTCACCGACATGGCCGCCCTGACTTCAATCGCCAATGACGACGATTTCGATGCCGTGTTCAGCCGGCAGCTTGAAGCCCTGGGCCGCGCCGGTGACGTGGCCCTGGGACTGAGCACTTCCGGTACTTCCAGAAACGTACTGCTGAGCCTGGGCAAGGCCCGGGAACTCGGCCTGCGGACCATCGCCCTATGCGGACGTAACAGGCAAGCCCTGGATGCGGCCGGTTGTACCGCCGTAATCGCCGTGGATTCAATTGAGACCCCGCTGATCCAGGAAATGCATCTTTTCCTGCTGCACCTCCTGGCCGGGGCCATAGAAAAAAACATCTTTGGAGGAAAAAATGCCCGCACTGGCTGACCGAGTCAATACGATCACCAGCTCACCGACCCTGAAACTGGTCCAGATCAAAAAACAACTGGAGGCCCAGGGCCGCAAAATCCTGGATTTCGGCGCCGGGGAGCCTGATTTCAGCACTCCGGAACACATCAAGCAGGCCGGCCTGGCCGCCATTCAAAACGACTTCACCAAGTACACGCCGACCGCCGGCATTCTGGAACTGAAGGAAGCCATAGCCGCGCGCTACGCCGAGGAGCAGGGATATAACCCGCAGAGCAATGAAATAGTGGTCACCTCCGGCAGCAAGTTCGCCCTTTTCATCATGCTGCAGGCCCTGGTCAATCCCGGGGACCAAGTGATTGTTCCCTGCCCCTACTGGGTATCCTACCCGGAAATGGTGCGTTTCTGCGGCGCCGAACCGGTTTTCGCCGACCAGCTCAGCGGTCCCAGGCGCTTTGCCGTAACGGCCGATTCCTATCTTAAATGCCATTCTCCACGCACCAGGGCGGTGATCATCAATTCCCCCTCGAATCCCACCGGCATGCTGATGAGCGCTGATGAACTCGGGCAGGTGATTTCCTTTTTCGCAGCCCGCGGAATCATGGTGATCATCGACGATTGTTACCGCCACATCACTTACACCGACGAACCCTACCCGGCGCCCTATCCCATCGCCGGGGCCGATAAGGATAAAATCGCCGTGGTCAGTTCACTATCGAAAACCTTCGCCATGACCGGTTGGCGCATGGGTTATGCCCTGGCCGGAGCCGACCTGACCGCGGCCATGGTTAAAATCCAGGAGCATTCGACCTCGAATCCGTGCTCCATATCGCAGAAAGCAGCCGTGGCCGCTCTGAACGGCGGCCGGCAAACGGTTCAGGCCATGGTCGCCGAATACCGCAAGCGCCGCGACCTGGTGGCCGCCCGGCTCCAGGCCATTGGCGGAATAGATTTCGCCCTGCCCCAAGGTGCTTTTTATTTCTTCGCCGACTTCAGTTCCTGGATAACCAGGCTCGGCCTGGCCGACGACCAGGAACTGGCCATGGAAATGCTCAACCGGCTGAACATCATCGTGGTGCCCGGCACTGCTTTCGGCGCACCCGGCCACCTGCGCATTTCATACGCCACCGCCCTTGACCAGCTGCAGCAGGGGCTTGACCTGATCGAGGCATGGCTGAAAAGCAGTTGAATCTGTTCACCGGGTTTTTACCAGGACCATGTTGATAGATCAAAAGTCCGCTTCCTCGTTTTCCTTCCGCCGTAAAAAAATGAGGCAGAGACGACGCAGCCTGAAGATCCTTGCAACGCTGTTCATCCTGCTGGCCCTGGCCGTCTCCGCCGTACACTGGCTAGGCCTGCGCCAGGTCCGGAAAAGCCTGGAGCTCCACCTGCAGGGCCTTCATCTCGAAGCGGAGCAGTCCGGGGGTTTGTGGGCCCGTTTTCCCACCCTGAGCCGGGAGAACCGTGAGCTTCAGGCCCTGGCCGCCCTGGCCCGAAATGATTACGAGCGGGGCCGGGATATTCTGGCCGAGCTGAAAAAACCGGGCCGCGGCCTGAACCAGGAAAGCATCCTGGCTCTGTTCCTGGGAAAAAGCGATTACCGCGCCATTGAGACCTGGCTGAAACACCTGGAAACAAAAAACGCCGATTACCTCAGCCTGTACAGGGCCGTTCTGCACAGTGCTCTCTTCAACCGGAAGGCCGCAGCCGAAAAACTGGCCGACCTGAGCCCGGCCGGGCGGCAGAAATACCAGCGCCGGATAGCCATGCTGGAGAAAATCGGGGCCGACCTGGATCAGGACAGGCTCAACTTCGTATTCGACCGCAACGGCCGACCCCTGGCCGCATACAAACCTTCCACCCGGGAAATCCAGGCTGACCTGCCCGGCTTCTCCTTCGCTCCCCTGGCCGGGCGCATCGGGCAAGGCCTGAATTATTTCAGCCTGAGCCTGGACCGGGAACTGCAGAACCTGGTGCACCGCCTGTTCGGCAGCATGAAGGGGTCTTTCGTACTGCTTGATCTGAAAGACTTCGGCCTGCTGGCCTGCTATTCCCGGCCTGAATCCGGCGAAACCCTCAACAGCGCCCTGGCTGAATCCTATTACCCGGCTTCGGTCACCAAGGTACTTTCCCTGCTGGCCTACCTGCGCCACGGCGATAACCGGCTATTTCCCTACGAATGCCGCGGCAACCTGCTGTTCGACCGGCGCATCTTCTATGACTGGACCAGCCACGGTCCGGTGGCCGACCCCGGCCGGGCCCTGGTCGTTTCCTGCAACACCGCGTTCGCCGAAATGATCTTTGCCGCCGGTGAAACAACCTACCAGGAACTGTTGCACCAATTCTTCTTCAATGCCCCGGACCTGAACGAGGAGCTTTTCACCATCGGTTTCGGCGGGTTCGAAACCAGGCAGCGTGACCGCTTCGACCTGGCCAACCTGGCCGTGGGCCTGCGCGAAATCAGGGTGACCACCGTCCACGCCGCCCTGATCGCCGGTCTGATCGCCACCGGCGGCCAGTATTCCCGACCCTTCCTGCTGCGCAACGCCCGCAACCTGGAGGACCTGGCCTGGTTTCACCACCAGCCGCAATTCAGCCCGCGCCTCGATGACCAGCAATCTTTCCGCTACCTGCACCAGGCCATGGCCGATGTGGTCAACTCGGCCGACGGCACGGCCAGGCGGGCCGCCGGCTCACCATTGCACCCGGCGGTGAAGACCGGCACCATAGGCAGCAGCCGTACGGCTTTCGATGCCATCCTGATCGGTTTCTTTCCCCTGGAGCGACCGGCCTACGCCTTCGCCTTCCGCCTGCAGGGCGCCGGCAAGGCCGAGCTGGTCGGCGCCCCCTTTCTGAAAAGATTCCTGGACGAATTCGCCCGCTTATGAAAAAAACAATAAGCCTTTTCATTCTGCTCATTGCCTGGGGCCTGCCGGGAAAAACCCTGGTCCTGCCCTTCCGTACCCCGGAGGGTAATTCCCTGTCCTGGCAATGGCTGGGTCGGGGAGTATCCTACTACCTGGCCATGGGGCTGGCGGCCAACGGACTCCCGGTGTTCAGTTCCGAAGAAACGGAATTCATCCTGCAGGAACACCGGATTCCATTCCCCTTCGCCATGTCCAAGGCCTCCGCCCTGCATCTGGCTGCCAGGTACCGGGCCGGGCGGCTGCTCTGGGGTGAGCTGGTACCTGATCCCCAAAATCCCGACCGGGTGGTCATCAAGTCTTTCCTGATCAACCTGGCGGACTTCCGCCAGCAACACCTGCCCCTGCTCAAGGGTGAAGTCAACGACCTGGAAAACGTGAAATACGAACTCCTGCAATGCGTCGGCCGCCAATTCCCGCTGGCGGGCCCCGTAATCCGGCCGACAGGCCTGGATATGAGCCCCCACCAGTATGAAACCCTGATCAAGAGCCTGCTGGTGGGTGACCTGCAGCGCCGCCTGGAACTGATCCTGCCCATGGCCGCCCTCAGTCCGGACTCCCCCCTGCTCAATTACGAGGCGGCCCGGGCTCTGTATGAAAGCGGGGATTTAAACGGCGCCCTGGTCTACCTGAAATACATCGCCTCCGGGCCCGATACGGCCCCGCCGCTCCTGGAAGCAGCAATCCTGGCGAAAAAAGAGGAACCGGCTTCAGCCCGGGCCCTGCTCCAGGAACTGCTGAATTCCGGCCGGGCCGACGGTGCGGTTCTCAACAACCTGGCCCTGCTGTGCCTGCGGTCAGGGGAAAGCGAAGCGGCGGCCGAACTACTGGTCCGGGCCCTGGAGCTGGGCTTTGACCCGGATATAGCCTACAACCGGGCCCTGGTGTGCGCCCGGACCGGTGACAACCAGGCCGCCATCGACCTGCTGGTGGAATCCCTGCGCTCCAGCCCGGCTCACCGGGAAATGCTGGACCTGCTCGACCTGCTGCTCAAGGGCGGATTATCACCGGGCTCGGGCGAATCCGGTCCAACGCCTTTACTCAAACTACCCTTCCAGGTGCGCTGGCTGCCGGAAAAAAACGGGGAAACAGCGGCCGAAAAAAAAGAGCAAGACTAGGAAGATGATCATCAGCGCTTCCCGGCGCACCGACCTGCCGGCCTTCCTGGCCGCCGAGTTCACCGCCGATTTCCGGCGCGGCTTCACCCTGGTCGGCAACCCCTTCCGCCCGAGCCGGGTCAGGCAGGTGTCATTGCTCCCGGAAGAAATCGAGGCTTTTTTTTTCTGGACCCGCAATCCTGAGCCTTTACTTCCATTTCTGCCGGAATTGCAGGCGGCCGACCTGCCGGTTTTTTTCCTCTTCACCCTGACCGGCTACGGCGCCAAGCTGGAACCACAGGCGCCGGCAACCGGGATCAGCCTGGAACGACTAGCCCGGCTGGCCGACCTGCTGGGCCGGGATCGGATCAGTTGGCGCTACGACCCGATCATCCTGACCGAATCGACACCGCTTTCCTTCCACCTGGACAATTTCAGCCGCCTGCTGGACCTGGCCGCCCCACACGTATCGCGGGTCATCGTCTCCTTGTTTCAGCCCTACTCCCGGCCCCTGGCCCGGCTGAAGCGGGCCGGCTTTTTCCCCGAAACTCCCGGGACCGGGCAGTTGATAGAACTGGGGCAGGGCCTGGCCGCCGCGGCCGCAGCCCGGAGCCTGCCCATCCAGGCCTGCGCCCTGCCGCCGGAGCTGAGCCTGCCCGGCATCAAGGCCGGCAAGTGCCTGGACCCCGCACTGTCGGTCGCCTCCGGCCGCCCCGGTCCGGATTACCGCAAGGATCCTGGCCAGCGCCGGGACTGTCTCTGCCACCGATCCGTAGACATCGGCCGTTACCACACCTGCGGCCACGGCTGTCTCTACTGCTACGCCTGCTGACTGAATTTTGTTTTGCCCACTGACCGGCCTTTTTCAGGCAATTGCTTACCCCTCGAATTGAATAATACTTCAATATGATTTATCGACCTCGGCTTCAGCCACCCGCTTGACTTGAACAGGGCAATGAGTTAGCCTTGGAAGACTGGGCTGTACCAATCCCTGGAGCAATAAAATGGAAGGAGTGAGCGCGGTCTTTTTCAGTTTCTGCCTGCTGGGTCTCTTCCTGCTGGCCGGCAAAGCCCTGCGGGTCGCAATCCGCCTTTTCCAGCGCCTGTTCCTGCCGGCATCCATCCTGGGCGGTTTTCTCGGCCTGCTCTGCGGCCCCTACCTGCTCGACCTGCTGCCGGCCTGGGTGGTGCTGAACTGGGCCCAGCTGCCCGGCCTGCTGATCAACCTTGTCTTCGCCTGCCTCTTCCTGGGCGTGGCCATCCCCGGAGCCCGGGCGATCTGGAGCCAGGGCGGAGCCCAACTCTGCTTCGGCATGGTCGCCGGCCTGGGCCAGTACGCCGTGGCCCTGCTGGTCACCGGGCTGTTACTGACTCCATTTTTCGACGTGCCGGCCGCCTTCGCCACCATCCTGGAAATCGGCTTTTCCGGCGGTCACGGCACGGCCGCCGGCATGAGCGAAGTATTCAGTGAAATCGGCTTTCCGGCCGGCTCGGCCCTGGCCCAGATGTCGGCCACCGTCGGCATCATCACCGCGGTCATCGGCGGCATCCTGGTGATCAACCTGCAGATACGCCGCGGCTACCGGACCATGTCCGGCGAGGGCGCCGCCGGCATCAAACCCCAGAGCGGACTGTTGGACCGGGAAAAAAGCTTCTCCCTGGCCCGGGCCACGGTGGCCCCGGAATCCCTGGAGCCCTTTGCCTTTCACTTCTCCGTTGTCGCCCTGGCCGTACTGCTGGGTTGGGCCATGCTCGGCCAGGTGCGCGGCCTGCACCCCCTGCTGCGCGGCTTTCCCCTCTTTCCCCTGGCCATGCTCGGCGGCCTGCTGATCCAGGCCCTGGCCGGGCCCCTGCGTTTGAACCGATACTTTGACCGTTCGACTTTCGAGCGCATCCTCGGGTTTTCCCTGGATTTCCTGGTGGTGGCGGCTATCGCCACCATCCGCCTGGACCTGTTCATCGCCAATTTCCAGCCCTTCCTGATACTGATGGCCGTCGGCATCGCCTGGCTGATGTTCTGCCTGCTGGTGCTGGCCCCGCGTATGTTCCCGGCCTTCTGGCTGGAACGAGGAGTAACCGAATTCGGCATGCAGAGCGGGGTGACCGCCATGGGCCTCCTGCTGCTGCGCCTGGTCGACCCTCAGTACAAGACCGGCACGGCCGAGGCTTTCGGTTTCAAGCAGATGGTTTACGAGCCCTTCCTGGGCGGAGGCTTGCTGACCGCAACCGCGCCTTTCATCATCCTGAGTTTCGGCCCCTGGTGGTCAGCGGCCCTGGCCCTGGGGGGCATGATGTTGTTCTGGCTGATTTCCCTGCTGAACGGCTGGTTCAGACTGCGGCCCGGGGCCGGAGACACTCACCAGTCGCGGTAAACAGTACCGTCCAGGGCGCGGCGTTCCGAGGTGCTGTAAACATCCCAGACGTTCTGGCCGCCCCAGCTCGACTTGTCGGCCTTGTCCTGATAGGAGCGCAGGCCCCATTCACCGGAAGGGTTCATGGGATCGGGCGGAATACGGCGCAGGAATTTCTTTATCCTGGTTTTGTTTTCCCTGTCCTGGTAAGTAAGGCCCTCGACCAGGACTTGGAGTTTTTCTGGAAATCCGTGGGTTCTTTCGGCAAAGGGAATGTTGTTCTCGGTTACGAAACGGTGGTAATCGTCGATGGCCGTGCGGATGGTGCGCAGGTTGCGCCGCAGTTCAATTTCCCGTTCCCGGCGCAGGGCGTTCTCGGCCAGCGGCAGGGCAGCCGCGGCCAGGATCACTATGATGGCGCTGACTACGATCAGTTCGGTGAGGGTGAAGCCCTCAATGCCGCGGCGGCCTGCGGTCCTGGCGGGGACTTTCATCCTGGGGGGCTTCCTCGAGGGCGCGCATACTGACCCTGACCTTGTTGTCACGGTCAATGGTGATCACCTTGACGGTCAGTTCGTCGCCGAGCTTGAACTCACTGCGCACGTCCTTGATACGCCGGTGGGAGATTTCGGAAACGTGCAGCAGGCCGACCACGTTGGGCATGATCTCGACAAACAGGCCGTAATCCTCGATGCGGATCACCTTGCCCCGGTAAACCTTGTCCAGCTCCGCTACCCCGGTCAGGCCCTGGATACGAAGGTTGACCGCTTCTCCGACTTCGTGGTTCGGAGCATAGATGATGACCGTGCCGTCGTCCTCGGCGTTGATCTTGACGTTGAAGGTAGCGGTCAGTTCCTTGATGGTCTTGCCGCCGGGGCCGATCAGGTCGCGGATCTTTTCCACCGGAATCTTGATTTTAAGCACGATCGGGGCGTATTCCGAGAGTTTTTCCGAAGGTCTGTCTATGACCTGTTTCATGCGGTTCAGAATGAAGAGCCGGGCCTTGCGGGCATCGGCCAGGGTGGTCTTGATGATCTCGTCACTGAGACCGCCGATCTTGATGTCCAGCTGGATGGCGGTGACTCCTTTTTCCGTGCCGGCCACCTTGAAATCCATGTCGCCGAAATGATCTTCGTAACCGGCGATATCGGTCAGCACGGCAAAATCGTCTTTTTCGCGCACCAGGCCCATGGCGATACCGGCCACCGGCGCCTTGATCGGCACGCCGGCGTCCATCAGGGCCAGGGTGCCGCCGCAGACCGTGGCCATCGAGGATGAGCCGTTAGATTCCAGGATATCGGAAACGATGCGCACGGTGTAGGGGAAATCCTCGATTTTGGGCATGACCGCCTGCAGGGCTTTTTCAGCCAGGTTGCCATGGCCGATCTCACGCCGGCCGGCGCCGCGCAGGAAGCTGACCTCGCCCACGGAAAAGGGCGGAAAGTTGTAATGGAGCATGAAGCTCTTGGTGTTTTCTTCTCCGTTGAGACTGTCCAGGCGCTGGGCGTCGTCCAGGGAACCCAGGGTGACCGTGGCCAGGGCCTGGGTCTGGCCGCGGGTGAAACTGGCCGAACCATGCACCCGGGGCAGTACTCCGACTTCCATGGTCAACTTGCGGATTTCATCGGCGGGCCGTCCGTCCGTGCGCCGTCTCTCAGCCAGCAGGGTATCGCGGAAAACCCGGGCCTCGGCTTCGTGGAAGGCACTCTTCAGCAGGGACAACTCTTCAGCCTCTTCCTGCTTGCCGGCGATCAGTTCTTCCCAGATCTGCTTGAGCTGGGATTGGCGGGCATCGCGGTCTTCGGTGAAAACAGCCTCCCTGATGCGGGAGGCGAAATCGTTCAGGATTTTTTCAACGGCTTCGTTGTAGCCCGGCCGGTCGTTTATGGCCGCTTTTTTCGGATTGATCAGTTCTTTTTGCTGCCGGCAGATATGGGCGATGATGGCCTTGGCCCGTTCAATGCCCTCCAGGGCCAGTTCTTCAGGAAACTCGCTGCCTCCGGCTTCGATCATGACCACTTCATCCTCGGTGCCGACCACCAGGATGACCATGTCCATGTCGCGGGCCGCGATCTGGCCTGGATTGATGTGAAATTCACCGTCTTTCCAGCCGATCTTTACCGCGCCGACCGGGATACTGAAGGGAATGGTCGAGCAGAGCAGTGAGGCCGAAGCGCCGATTATGGCCAGAGCGTCGTAATCAACGCTGAAATCAGCCGAGAGCAGCAGGGCTATGATCTGGGTCTCGTGGTTGAATCTCTTGTCGAACAGGGAGCGGATCGGCCGGTCGATCAGGCGTGACAGCAGGACTTCCTTTTCCGAGGGCTTGCCTTCGCGCTTGAAGAAACCGCCGGGAATCTTGCCCGCGGCATAGGTGTTCTCCCTAAAATCGACCATCAGGGGCAGGAAATCCCGGCCGGGGTCAGCCTCGGGCTTCATGTTGGCGGTCACCAGGATCATAGTGTCCTTGTAGCTGACCAGGGCGGAGCCGTCTGATTGCAGGGCCCAGCGATGGGTTTCAATTTTTATCGGAGTTCCATCCACCTCGATTTCAAGACATTTGTACATTTAATCTCTCCTGGAACTCTTTTACTTTCTGAGGTTGAGCTCTCGGATTACTTCAAGGTACTTGGGATTGGCGTTGCGACGCAGGTATTCAAGCAGCTTGCGGCGCCGGGAAACCATCATCAGCAGGCCGCGCCGGGAATGGTGATCCTTTTTGTGGGTCTTGAAATGCTCGGTCAGATACTTGATTCTCTCGGTCAGCAGAGACACCTGGACTTCGGCCGAACCGGTATCCTTGTCGTGATGCTGAAAGCGGCTTATCTGCTGCTGCTTTTCGTCCTTGCTTATAGTCACTGTTTCCTCCTGATAGTCGAATAGGAATGTAGATGATAGATTGTACCAGAATCGCGGCCGCAAGTAAACCGGCGGCGGGTTTTTTTCAGCTTCCTGGCGCTGATCCCCCCGCCTCCCGGCACCCCCCTTAGCAAGGGGGGCTGGGGGATCTTAAACTCAGCCCGTCAATCGCCTGAGCCGGCTCAGCACCCGGAACAAACCGTCAGGCTCGGCCCGGGTATCAACCCGCAGCAACCGGCCGGCGGCTCCCAGCCGGGCCAGGCAATCAAGCTCGGCCTGCAGGGGGCGGTCCTCAAGCCAGTAGAAATCAGCGCTGAAATCTATGGCCTCGGTTTTCAGACTGCGCCAGGCGGCAGGTACCACCCGGGCGGCCAGTTCCATGAAAGCAGGCCCGGCCAGCCGGGCCAGGTACCTGAGCAGCGGACCGGCATTGCCGTCGCGGCAATGACTGCTCAGCCAGAAACAGGTGAATTTTTCCAGGCTGAATCCCAGCAAATCCAGCGCACCGGCGGCCAGCACCGGTTGTCGGCCTCCTTCCAGGCCGTGCCCTATCAGTACCCCATCCACATCGAGGTAGAGCAGGGCCGGCGGTCGATTTTCTTCAACCACCCGGCTCAGGTTCCCCCCGCTTGCCGGAATCTCTCCAGGAGACGGGGGGATGGTTCCGACGCCCGGATATTTCAAGAATGCAGTTTACCCAGCAGCCAGGCCAGGTGCTCGCCCAGCACGGTCATGGTTTTCATTCCTTCCTGGTCGGCGTTCACGTCACCCGGCTCCCGGCCCAGGCCCATGTTCCAGTAATCTGAGCCGGGTATGATCATTTCCATAATCAGGAAAAAATGGTTCAGGGTATCAAAAGCGTGAATAGCTCCGCCGCGGCGCACAGCAACGATGCCGGCGCCCGCCTTGCGCCTCAGCAGGTTGCCGTTGGCCCGGGCCGTGTACCCGGCCCGGTCGATCAGGGCCTTCATCTCGGAACTGACATCGGCGAAATAAGTTGGCGAAGCCAGCAGAATGCCGTCCGCGGAGATCATTTCACTGAAAATACCGTTGAAATCGTCATCATCAAGGCCGCAGCGACTGTCGCGCCTCTGCCAGCAGAGCCGGCAGGCACGACAACCGTGCAGCCGGCGGCCGGCCAGCTCGATCAGAGAGCAATCCATGCCTTCCTTTTCCAGGACTTTAAAAACCTCTTCAACCAGCCTGGCGGTATT
This sequence comes from uncultured Clostridia bacterium, assembly GCA_964457225.1. GTDB lineage: Bacteria > Acidobacteriota > Aminicenantia > UBA2199 > UBA2199 > CAYWEM01. The sequence goes on along the minus strand of CAYWEM010000007.1, from coordinate 10,341 downwards.
GCCCCCTGACCGGGCACTGCCGTTGATTGCCAGCACCTTCATGCCCACCTCCTGTACAACCGGCGGGGCCGAGCCTGCCTGGCGCCAGCCCCCGCCCGGGAAAGATCGTTATTCAAGATTAATCTGCAGGGCGTCCATGACCCACATGCCCCGGCCATGGGTGGCGATGACGATGACATTGTCCCGGGGATGGACAACCAGGTCATGGACATAGGTCACCGGCAGATCGCCGCCGAGTACCTGCCAGTTCTCGCCCGCATCGGTTGAAATGTAAACCGCCAGGTCGGTGCCCAGGTACAGGATCTTTTCATCCCGGGGATCCTCCCTGATGACGTTAACCGGGCCGAGCGGCAGGTTGGCCGAGATGTCCCGCCAGGTGGCGCCGAAATCGTCCGACTTCCAGACATAGGGCCGGAAATCCTCGTCACGCTTGCCGTTCTGGGTCAGGTAGACCGTTCCGTCATTAAAAGCCGAGGCCGCAATCCGCGATATCCAGCGATCCGGAGCCAGGCCCTGTACGATTTCCTGCCAGTTTTCTCCTCCGTCCCGGGTGACGTGAACCCGGCCGTCATCAGTGCCGACGTAGATCAGGTCCGCAACCAGCGGAGACTCCGAGATGGCGAAAATCGTCTGGAAAGGAACCTCGCCCCTCTCGGATTCCAGGTCGCGGGTCAGGTCCTGGCTGATTTTCTGCCAGTCGTCGCCCCGGTTGCGCGTTCTGAAAAGGTATTGCAGGCCCAGGTAAATGGTCTGGGGGTCGTGCGGAGACATCAGGATCGGAGCCAGCCACTGCCCGCGCAAGTAAGGCAGATTATCGTCCCAGGCCGGAAAAATGGATGCTTGACGATCCCGGCCGGACTTGCCGTAATCAGTCCGGGTGATGCGTCCGAAGAAGCCGGCCGAATAAACTATTTCCGGGTTGTCCGGGTCAATGGCATGAGTCGAGGCCTCTCCGCCCGGAGCCCGCTCGAATTCAACCGCCGGAATTTTGTCGCGTCCGCCGCTCAGGTCGACGATGCCGCGGAAACTGCCGTGATCCTGCACTGAGCCGTAAACCCGGAAAGGCGAGTCCATGTCGTAAGAGACGTTGTAAAACTGCACTACCGGAAGATTGTTCCGGGAATGCTTCCAGGTCTTGCCGCCGTCCCGGGTGATGGCCAGGCCCTGGTCGAAAGCCAGGATGAAATGACCTGAGTCTTCAGGATCGATCCACATGCCGTGATGATCAACACCCGGAGGCATCAGCGGTGAAAAAGTCCGGCCGCCGTCCCGGGAAACGTTGAAGCGGATTCCGCTGGTGTAAACGGTGTTTTCATCGTTGGGATCGACTCGGATCTGACCGAAGAACCAGCCGTAAGTCATCGACTGGTTGAACATATGCGATTCCATCTCCGGGGTCAGTGGGCAGACTTTTCCCCAGGTTTCACCTTGGTCTTCACTGCGGTAAATGGTCGCCCCCCGGTGCACGTAGCCCGTCGAGGGATTGCCGTGCGGCGTCCGCCGCTCCTCCTCGGTGATGTCACGCAGGAATTCGTAATTGTCAACATAGGCGTAAATGACCTTCGGGTTGGAGCGGGCGATTGAGAGCCCGATCCGGCCCCGGTGATGCGGTTCGGGAAGCCCGGTGTTGATCGGCTTCCAGTTTTTGCCGCCATTGGTGGTTTTGTAGATTCCGGTTTCCATGTAATCCGGAAAGGTCCTGGGATCGTTCCACTTGGTGCGGATCCTCTGCCACATGGCCGCGTACAGTATTTCCGGATTTGCGGGATCCATGACCAGATCCACAGCCCCGGTCAGAGGCCCCTTGGCCAGGACCTGCTTCCAGCTGCGGCCGCCGTCGTCGGTCTTGAATACCCCTCTTTCCTGGTTGGCGGCCCATTGGCGGCCGGCCGCGGCCAGGTAAACTACATCCGGATTCTTGGGATGAACAACGATCCGGGATATGGTGGAAGTCGCTTCAAGCCCCATGTGCCGCCAGGTTGCACCGGCGTCATCCGATCTGAAAACGCCGATCCCGGCCTGGCCGCTGCGGATCATGTTGGCCTCTCCGGTACCCAGCCAGACTGTATCCGGGTTCGATGCCGAAACGGCCACGGCCCCGATCGAGGCGGTCGGCAGTTTTTCGGTCAGCGGCTGCCAGCCGGCTCCTTCATCAACTGACTTCCAGAGTCCGCCCGAGGCGGTGGCCGCATAAATGCTCAAAGCCTTGCCGGCCGGCCGGCCGACGGCGATATCGGTTATGCGGCCGCTGACGTTGGTCGGGCCCAGGTGCCGCCATTCCAACTCGCGGAAAGACGAGCCGGCGGCCATTTCGAAGTGTTTTTCATAGGCTTTCAGGCGCTCACCGGCATCGTTCAGCGGCTTATGTTCCAGGCCGTAAAGAACCGTGAAGAACAGTAAGAGTCCCAGCACAAGAAAGCTTGCAGTGATTCCTTTTAGGGTCATGATTTCTCCTTTTTGAACGCAATGTCCAAGTGTGAATCTTTTCTTCATACATGACTCTATTTTAAAACTAAGCGGTAAAAAACCGCAAGCCTGTTCATGGGCCGAAGCACCTGTTGTGACCGTGGAAAAAAAATCCCCGCAGCCTGATGACCGCGGGGATTTAAGGTTATTGTTCCCGGTTTCTTATTAGAAATCGTAGCGGAAGCCGAAGGAAAAGCCGCTGGCGGTATTGCCCTTGGCCGGGTAAACCTGGTCGCCGTGCCCACCGGCCGACATGGCATAGGCCACAAGCTTGTCGTTGCTGGTGCTGGCATAGGCGAAAAGCAGGCGGAAGGCCTTGCCCAGGGAATAGTCGAGACCTACAGCCAGCATACCGGCGTTACGGTCGTCGCCGTCGGCATTGACCATGTAATATTGAGCCTTGAGGGTGGCCGGCTTGGCTACCTTGTAGCTGGCGCCCAGGCCGTAGGTGTTTACTTTCTGGTCATCTTTGCCCGTAGCCTTGATGGTGGCGAACTGGCCCAGGCCGGCGATTTTCAGGTCACCGAAAGTGTAGCTGGCACCTAAACGGATGGCATTGGACTTGGTGTCATCCTTGCTCTCATAGGCCGCGGCACCGTAAAAAGCCTTGCTGTTGTAGGAGAGAGAAGTGCTGAGGGCCGACTTGCCGGTACCCGGGGGATTGACTCCGGCATCGGTGTTGGTCGAGTAATCAAGATCAAAGACCAGGCCGGACAAGCTGGGACTGCGGTAGTGAATGCCGTTGCGGAAGCGGGTGTCGAAGTCGTAGGCCCCGCCGTAGTTGTCACGCAGGCGGGTCAGGTTGCGGGCATCACCGATCTGGTCGCCGAAAAAGTCGGTGTTGGAGCGCACCGCCTTGAGCGGAGTGTCGAAGTGGCCGAAGCGGATGGTGCCGAATTCGCCCTGCAGGCCGACAAAGGTGTCACGGGAGGCGAAATTGCCCTGGCCGCGGTCCCACCAGACTTCCTGTTCGATCTGCATGATGGCCTTGAGCTTGCCGCCGAGATCGGTGCTGGCCTTGAAGCCCAGCCGGCTGGAATTGCTTGACAGGTTGAGCCCGCTCTTGTCGCCGTCGCTCAGGTAATCGGTACTGACATTGGCCCGGCCGTAAACGGTTACCTTGGGCGCTTCTTGGGCCGCCAGGAATGGGCCGGCCAGCAGCAGGACGGCCAAAACAAAAGACAGAAACGAAATCTTTTTCATGAATCCTCCTTGCAATACATTCAGGTTTGCAAGTGCATACTAGGCCAAGACAGTTAACTGGCTGTGAAGGAAAAATTAATTCCGGGTTAAATGCGGGTCTTTTACAATTGATCTTGTCGACCTGCGATCAAACCCGAAAACAAAATCAACTTCTCAGCCCGGCGGGAAAATGCCGGAGTAAGATGTTACTCGTTCTGCCTCACGCAGTCAAGGGAATTAAAAAGAATAACCTATTCTCAACCTGACAGTGCGCGGCAGGCGCGGTCCGTAAACGTATCCCGAATCCCTTTCCGGACCCCGGTCGAGGTCAGGCTGAAACCAGTTGAACAGGTTCAGGGCATCGATGCCAAGTTCCAGCCGGTCTTCCCGGCCTACCGGAAAGCCCTTTTTGAGATTAAGATCAAGCACCCAGTAAGGTTTGGTGGTTTCAAGCCGATCTTCCGGGATAAAACCTGACCAGTGAGGTATTTTCATTGACCCGGTGTACCTGGCGCTCAGGGTTGTTTCCAGGGCCGAAAGAAAAAGGTATTCCAGGCGCAGAGATCCATAGAGCTTGGGCGTACGGAACATCTCCCGGCTGGCGAAGTCCGGTTCAGGCTCATCGTAAAGATTTCTCTGCCAGGTAAGATTGGCATAAAAGCCGAGCCCGGGTGAAGTTTTGAAACCCAGTTCGGTTTCCAGGCCCAGTATCCTGGCTCCGCTGCCGTTGATCCGGTGAAAAAGCAGGCCCGGCTCATCCTCCAGGCCCAGGTTGGTCAGCATGAAAACCTGGTCGAGCTTGTTGTAGAATCCGTTCAGACTGAACTGCCAGAGCGACCTGCCGATGATCCGGCCGAAATCCACGCCGGCTGAGAAGCTACGGGAAAGCTCCGGCTCCAGCCCTGGGGCATTTCGGATCAGCATACCCTCACCTCCGACCTGGGTTATGTGCAGGTCTTCATCAAAGACCTGGGGAGCGCGAAAACCGGTTGAATAAGAAAGCCGGAAGACCAAGTTGGATATTCCTGAATAACTCAGACCCGCCCTGGGACTCAGAATCATCTTTTCCAGCTGGGAATGCTTTTCAGCCCTGACCCCCAGCAGTAATTTGAATTCATCAAACACTTCAAACTCATCCTGGGCAAAGAAAGCCAGGCTGTGGTATTTTTCATTAATAAAGGAATCGTAAGCAGGAGCACTGTCATCAATTCGGTCCGTCTGCAGGCTCAAACCGAGGATCAGGCCGTGCCGGTTCAGGTTTGAATTGGCATAGCGCAGGTTCAGGACCGCCATCGGGTTTTTTGTATATCCATAAGCGTTAGGATCCCGGCCCGAACCGTAATAAGTATCACGATAAGTGTTCGAATAAGCCAAATCGAAATTCAGCGTGGAACCTGGCACAAAAACCTGCTCCCAGTTGAGCGAAAAATCAAACCTCCTGGTATCAGCGGATTCTGCAATCTCGGCGAAGTGTTGCGGCAAATCAAGCCTGTCGCCGCCGCGACGTTGCTCGTTTATGAAAAACATCGACAGGCGCAGGGTTGAGTTCAACCGGTCAAAATTGCTTATGAAGTTGGTGCCGAAACTGAGATTGGTCATTTGCCCGATATCGCTGAACCCGTCTCCATCGAAATCCACGGCCCGGTTGTTGGTATAGCTGGAAAAGAAAGAGAGTCCTGAATGATCCTTGACGAAATCGTAATTGAAGCCGACGTTCATGGTGGGTTCACTGAGCGCGTATCCGCCCATGAAATTCAAGCGACCTCCGTTTCGTTCCGGCTTCCGCAATACGATATTCACCACGCCGCCGATGGCGCTGCTGCCGTAAAGCGTGGAAGCGCCTCCCTTGATGACTTCAAACTTTTCGATCATATTGGCCGGGATCTGCTCCAGGGCATAAACACTGGCCAGGGCGGAAACATTGGCCAGGCCGTTGAAAAGCAATTGAGTGTATTCTCCGCCCATGCCGTTGATGCGCAGGGAAGTGAAATTACAATTCTGGCAATTGTTTTCAACCCGCAGACCGGGAACAATCTCCAGTCCTTCGGAAAGGTTCAGAGCGCCGCTGCGTTCGATCTCCAGCCTGCTCCTTTGAAAGGTCTTGACCGGAACCGCAGCGTAAAGGGTTGGGGTCAGGGTGCCGGTCACCACCACCGATTCCTGGGGATTTGGCTCGAGAGCCACGTCGGGCACCAGGAGTTCAGATTCACCTGAATAATTAAACTTTTTTGAGGCCGCCGGCAGGAATCTGTCCTTGAAAAACTCGATCTGGTAAAGCCCCGGTCGCGCCAATTCAAAATGGTAAATACCGTCTTCGTTTGATACAGCTGCCAGGTTCAGCTCGGGAATGACCACCTGGACACCGGCCAAACCCCTGTTCTGCTGATCGACAACCCGCCCGGTCACCCGGCCGCTGACGGTTTCAGCCTTGAGGAACAAAGGGAGAAAGAATATCAAAACAATACTTTTTATAACAAGCGTTTTTTTCACGCCGCCTCCTGAAATTTCTTTAAATTCGGAACCGAATGCCGTTCAGAATAAAGAAATCGCGGGAGGCGACTTGTTTAGAAGCCTTATAAATGATTGGTTGTATAAATAGTGTTCCTGATGGTTATCGAGGATAAAAAGCAAGCGGAACAGGATAAAAAGAACACCGACCACGAAAAACAAAGTAGAGAAAAAACCGCTCTTGAAAAGGCAGATAGGACAATTGGTCTCGTTTTCAAGCAGTCCGGCTTCATCGTGCCAGAACTCGTAACTGACATTGAAAAACGCGAAGGCCAGTACAAACAGGATAAGAGGTAATTTCCTCATGTACAGTAAATATTAACATGAAGTTTCAGCGCGGCCAAATTTATTCACTCGGCAATGACAAAGAATACCGCAATGCAGGAAGAACAATGGTCTGATTATTCAGGGGGCCGGACCTTGACATTTACGGGATTTATCAATCCAGGATGCTGCGGACCAAGGTCAGCAGTTCGTTGCTGTGGTAGGGTTTACCGATGAAGCCGGCGGCCCCGGCTCGGCCGCCTGATTCCAGGTCACGGGTATCAGTTGCGTAGCCGCTGGCTATCAGGATTTTGATTTCCGGATCCCGCTCCAGCAATTGTCGCATGCAGGCCCGGCCGCCCATGCCCGGCATATTCAGGTCAAGTATCACCAGGTCTATTTCGGCACCGCGGCTCGCATGCTCGGCCAGGGCCTCCTCGCCGCTGGCGGCCTGTATCACCTGGTAACCGAATCTTTCCAGCAATTCTGTTGTGACAGCCCTGATTTCACTTTCATCATCGACCACCAGGACGGTTTCACAGCCGGACAGGTCTCCAGACTGAGGTTTCTCCTGGACATTCTCAGTCGCAGGCCCGGCCAGGGCCGGCAGGAACACCTGGAATTCAGTGCCCCGGCCCGGTTCGCTTTCGCAGAAAACCCGTCCGCCGTGACCGTGGACTATGCCGTAAACCGAGGCCAGCCCCAGGCCGGTGCCTTTTCCGGTTTCCTTGGTGGTAAAAAACGGATCGAAAATCTTTTCCCGAATTTCCGGACTCATGCCGCAACCGCTGTCGCTGACCCGCAGGCTGACCCAGCGGCCGGCAGGCAGGTCAAAGGCGCTCTGTCCCCCGGGAGAGGCAAACTCGTGGTTGGAAGTGGCGATCTGCAGGCGGCCGCCTTCGGGCATGGCGTCGGCGGCGTTGTTGCCCAGGTTGAGCAGCATCTGCTGGATCAGCACCGGATCCGCCTCGACCGGCCACAAGCCCGGATCAAGATCCTGCTCGATGCTGATCATCCTGGGCAGGACCTGCTGGAGGATTTTGCCGGTTTCCAGCACTTCCCGGTTCAGGTCCAGCCGGACCATCCGGCCCTCGACTTTGCGGCTGAAAGCCAGCAACTGCCGGATCAGCAGGCCGGCCCGCTCCACCGCCTTGTTGATCATCAGCAGGGATTTGCAGTCCTGGTCCACTTCCTTTTTTGCGGCCAGCATCAACTGGGCCGCACCGCCGATAGCCTGCAGAATGTTGTTGAAATCGTGGGCGATACCGCCGGCCAGGGTACCGATCGATTCCATTTTCCTGGCGTGCATTAATTGCTGCTGCATGCGGTCGCGCTCTTCCTCGCTTTTTTTCCGCTCGGTGATGTCTATTTCTATGCCATCCCAGACCATCTTGCCGTCATTCAGCCGACGGGGAGATGAACTCATCAGGCTCCAGCGCAATTTCCCGGACGGCAAGAGGAACTTGACTTCATCCCGGAAAGAAGTAAGCTCGGCCAGGGCTTTTGCTTCCAAAGCGGCCACCCTGTCCCGGTCTTCCGGTGCGATTTGTTCGTAAATCAGGCCGGCATCGGCCTGGACCTGGTCCGGAGTCAGTTCATGCAGGTGTTTGACCCCGGCGCTGATGTAGGTGAAACGGCGGTTCGGGGCATCGGCGATCACCTCAACCTGGTAAACCAGTCCTCCCGGCAGGTTGTCACTGAGGGAACGCAGCCTGGTCCAGCTCTCGCGCAGCTCCTGCTGGGTCGCGCGCAGGTTGGTGACTTTTTCCTTCAGCCGGCGCTTGAGAAAAAAGGTTATCACCAACAGGCTGACAACCAGCAGGATGGTGAACAGCCCGGCCAGTTTCAGGTTGCGCCAGTCCTGGGGGCTGAGCCCGCGAACCGGCTCGACCCTGATCCATCGTTTCTGCAGGGCTTCCAGGTCTGCCTGGGGAATGGCGGCCAGGGCTTTCTGCACCGCACTGAACAGCAATGGATAGTGTCGGCTGACGGCCATGCTCCAGACAAATGACAAATCGGTATTGCCGGCCACCCGCAGGTTGGTGATGCCCTCAAGTTCACTGTAATAGGAGGCCACGGCGATGTTTTCCACCAGGGCGTCCACCCGCCCGAAAGCCAGTTCGCGCAGTGCTTGCCTTACGTTGTTGTAGGCGATCACGGTGAAGCGATCCCGGGCGTAGTCCCTGAGGTATTTTTCGGTGACGAATCCCGAAACCACGGCCACGGTCAGGCCGTCCAGGTTTTCCAATCCGAGTTGACCCCGGCGGGCAGCACCGGTGATGATGACAACCGGGGAACTGGCGTAGGGAGTGGTGAAAAAGGCATATTCTTCGCGCTCGGGACTGCGTACTATGGTCGGGGCCACGGCGCATTCGCCGCTTTCCAGGGCGGCCAGATGCTGGTTCCAGTCCGGACAGGCCACCCGGCGCAGGGTGATGCCCAGTCTTTTTTCAACTTCAGCACTGATATCCGCTCCCAGACCGCTGAATTCACCGTTTTCCCCGGCGAATTCCAGGGGCGGAAAATCTGTGTTGTAATACAGAGCCAGCCCGGAGGCATGGCGGTTGAGCCAGTCCTTTTCCTCCTGGGTCAACGAAACCGGGGCCGGAGGCACCAGCCTGAATATCAGGAATGCCGCCAGGACCAACAGGAACAGAATTAAAAAAAAGAACAGGGCGTTTCGTAAATCAGGCCGCCTGAATCTGAACCAGGCCATTTCAGCCTCTCGGCGATGGGGCGACGCCGGGCCGCCCAGTGTCATTTCTGTTCATGGTCACGTCTTTTTTAACCGGGCCTGATCCGGAAAACCTGAAACAAAGCCGGCTATTCGGGCATCATGATAAAACAAGCAGAACAACAAATCAATAGAAAAGAAAAAAAACAGAAAGAGTTGACAAGCTGATTTGATTGTATTATTATTGCAATACACTTAAGGAGCTGAGATTGAAACCTTTCAGCCTGGATCATAAATCGGCTTTGCCGCCATATCAACAGGTGCTTCGGGAACTGAAATTGCAGATCATGTCTGGATTTATTCCAGACGGCGAACTGTTGCCCTCGATTCGCGACCTGGCTCGTTACCTGAAGCTGAATCCAAACACCGTAGCAAAGGCATATTACTCTTTGGAAAGCGAGGGCCTGGTGGCCTGCCGCCAGGGCAGCGGCTGTCGCGCCAGGTCCCCGCGGAGGCACCAGGACAACCGCATGGTCCGGCAAATGGCCCAGGCCGAGTGCCGCCTATTCCTGGAAAAGGCCTTTGCCCTGGGCCTGAAGAAAGAGGAAATACTGGACATCCTGCAAGGAGAATTGGAACATGAACAACTACCTGCTGAAAGCTGAAAACCTGCACTTCGGTTTCGACTCAGGGCCGCTGTTGAAAGGGTTGAATTTCTCCCTGGCCTCCGGGGAAACAGTATTGCTGGCCGGCCGCAACGGCTGCGGCAAGAGCACCCTGTTACGATTGCTGGCCGGGGTGTTGAAAGCAGACCAGGGCCGCCTGCATTTTGCTCCCGCCCTGGAAGCGAGCAAAATCGCCTTTATCCCCTCCTCGCTGAGCTTTTACGAGGAATGGCCGGTGGAGCGCGGTATTGCTTTTCACTGCCGGGTTTTTAAGATAAGCTCTTTTGACTGCAGCCTGTTGAAACTGCTTGGAGTTCGGCCCGACCAGAAAATAAACCGGCTCTCGGCCGGGCAAAGGGTCATCTTTCACCTCAGCCTGGCCCTGGCTCAGCGGCCGGCCCTGCTGCTGCTCGACGAGGTGATCCAGGCCATGGATCTGCACAGCCGGGAAATCCTGCTCGAAGCCTTGGTCGACCTGCTGGCCGAGACCGGCTGCAGCTTGCTTCTGGTGGACCATTCCTTCTGCGAGGCGGCCCGCCTGCCGGAGCGGGTGCTGTTCCTGGAAGACGGCCGCCTGTTGTT
>CAYWEM010000006.1:123464-173099 GCA_964457225.1 uncultured Clostridia bacterium | reverse complement strand
TCGAAACGCGCTTCGTGCTGATCGACGGCTCTTTTCACGCGGTCGATTCGAATGAACACGCTTTCCGCAGCTGTACCGAGATGGGCATCCGCGAAGTGATCAGGAAAGCCCGGCCACAATTACTCGAACCCCTGATGAAAGTTGAAGTGAACACTCCTGATGAATACCTCGGCGACATCATCGCCGATATCAATCGCCGGCGCGGTAAGATGGAAAGTATGCGCCGTTTTCGCAAGGGCTCCCAGAAGATGGTGGCCGTGACTCCGCTGATGGAAATGTTCGGCTATGCCAACACCCTGCGATCGGTATCGAGCGGCCGGGCCAGCTATTCCATGGAGTTCCTGCGTCTCTCGCCCCTGCCCAGGAACATCGAGGAAAAAGTTCAGACCGACCTGGCTGAAAAAGGCAGGAAATCCTAGTTTTCTCCGGAAAGAAACCCGGCCCTGATCAGGACCTGCCGCAATCTTTCCGGGCTGACCCTGGTCTTGGGGTTGCTCGGCGGTGTGCAGCCCTGGGCCTTCACAACAGACAGGTCAAAGGTGCCGATCTTCCTGGCCAGGGCGATGGTGTCTTCCTTCTCCCAGCCGATCAGGGGGCTGTAAACCGGAAGTTGACAGCCGCTGCGCTGGGCGGCCAGGTTGGCCAGGGTTTGAGAGGCCACCTGGGCCAGGTTGTCTCCGGTGATGACTCCGAGCGCCCCGTATTGCCGGGCGATTTCCCCGGCCCGGCGATGCATCAGGTACTTGCAGATAAGGCAGAGGTAGTCCCGCATTGGACCGTTGGATAGTTCGGCGAAACGGCCCTGGAAAATATCATCCCTGGGAATGGAGACCAGGGTCAGGTGTCGGCCGGAAGTGAATTTTTCCAGGTGCCGCCGCATTGCTTCCACCTTGGCTTCCTCCTGCGGGGAGATCGAATAATGCAGCAGGATGGGCTCGACTCCGCGCTTCATCATCAGGAAGGTTGCCACCGGCGAATCGATGCCCGCGGAAAGCAGGGAAACCAGTCGGCCGGCGCTGGCGTAGGGAAAGCCGCTGAAAGCCCTGATTTTTTCCTGGAAAATGAAAATACTGCGGCCGCTGATTTCTATCTGCAGGTTGTGATCAGGCTGTTCCAGGTCCACGACCAAGTCTCGGCCGGCGGCCAGCAGGGCGCCGATTTCTCTTTCCACGGCCATGGAATCCGGCTGGAAGTTTTTGTCCATGCGCTTGCAGCTTACGCGGAACGAAGCCCCGGCCGGCCAGTTTGCGGCCGCGGCCAATGCTCTTTCCTTGAGCAGGCCATAATCACGTTCTATTTCCAGGGCCGGGCTGAAGGAGTGAATGCCCAGCACCCGGGTCAGGTCGGGTATTGCAGTCAAGCCGCGCAGGTAAATACGGCCGCGCTGCAACTCGCCGGAAAAACCTTCCAGGCCTTCGTTCCTGAGGAATGAGCGGATGTCGTTCAGCAGTTTTTTTTCGAAATCAATGCGGTTGCGGCCCTTCAGGGTTATTTCACCGTAGCGTACTATGACCGAGTTCATTCCGGGAAAAGTCGTTCCAGGTGTTCGAGCAGGATGCGGCCGGTGTGGTGGCGACGGTACTTTTCCAGGGCCTTGGCCTGGGAATCCTGCACCTGCCGGTAAAAAGCCCGGTCGCTGAGCAACCGGTCGACCAGGCCGGCGATCAGGCGGTGTTCCTTTTTCCTGACCAGCAGGCCGGCCCCGGACATGGTCTCCTCAACCGCGCCGGCGGCGTAGGCGATCACCGGCAGGCCCAGGTGAAATGCCTCCACCAGCGGGGCGCAGAAGCCTTCGTGTTCGCTCAGCTGGAGGTAAAGGCGGGAAAGCTTCAGGCAGGAAACCATCTCGTTCAGGGGCAGGTGGCCCAGGAAATGGACGTTTTTCGTTTCAAGTTTGCCGCACAGGCCCTGCAGGGCGCTCAGGTAACGCTCGAAACCGCGGTGTTCCCCGACCAGGAAGAGCCGGGAAGCTGGATTGAAGAGTTTCTGGTAAAGGTGGAAGACCTTGATGATGTCTTCGATTTTCTTGTTGGGAATGATTCGGCCGACGTAGATCAGGTTGTCTTTACCGTCGGCGAAGAGATCGCGGAAAACCGGGGAGATCGGCTGGTTGAACTTGTCGAAGTCGATTACCAGGGGCAGGACCCCGGTGTCGGCAAAGCCGTTTTCCACCAGTTCGAGGCGGTTATACTCCGAGTCGCCCAGGGCCAGGTCAACCTTGTCGGCGAACTGCTTTAGTTCGATGCGCCCCTTGTAGCAGTCTTTGCTCAAAACCCGGTGGTAATCGAGGAAGAAATGATGGGGGGTGATGTTGTGGTAGATCATGACTTTCCGGTCAGGCAAGCGCAGGAATTTCTTGGAAACCGGCGAGCCGATCGAAAAATGAAAGATGACCACGTTGTCCGGGCTGGAATAGGCGTCGTACTCCAGGTAATTGTGTACTTCGTGGGCGTACTTGGGGTGATGGAAGAGGGCGAATATTTCCGATTGGTGTCCCTGCTCGCGCAGGAAATTCCTGATTTCCCAGGCTTCGTTGCCGATGGCGTCGCCGTAAGCAAAGGAGGTCAGGAACTGGTGAACTTTCATCAGGTTTCGGCCCGGCGGTTTTCCGCGGCCCGCAGGCGGTTTTCCAGGAATTCGACCCGGTCTTCAAGTACCCGGGACCTGGTTTTAAGCAGTTCGACCTCGATTTTGAGCTTGGACATTTCCACGATCATGTTGTTGGCGGCGTTGTGCAGCAGGACTATGTATTCGCGGCTGTGCAGGGTAGTTGCCTTGAGCTCGTTCCAGTCGCGCCGGGCGTGGTGCAGGTCCATTTTCAGGGCATTGGCCAGGTCGACCGCGGCCCGCTTGTTTTCCTCGTTGAGCGGCCGGCTCATGAAGCGCAGCAGGGGCAGGAAAAGGCGGCGGCCGGCCTTGAGGGTCTTTTTCAGCAGGCCCTTGACGCCGGAACCGGCCTCGGGGTCGGGATTGAAGGGAAACGGCTCGTAGGGCGGAAGTTCCGGAGCCGGGGGGTACAAGTGCTGGCGATAGACGTTGGGCACTTCCAGGAAGTCGGGCAGGGGCAGAAGCTCCATCTGTTCTATATCGGTGATTTCCGATTGGCGGAGTACGCCGCTTTTCTTTTTTTGCTCGATGCGCTCCTGTATCCTGGCCATAATGTCGTCTACGTCTATTCCCTCGGGAGCGGATAAAAATTCGTTCATGGCTCCTCCAACCGCTCCATTATATTATATGCCCGGCCCGGCGGCAATACCTGAGGGGACGGTGCTTGACAACTTGACATCATACCTGAGGGGACGGTGCTTGACAACTTGACATCTCTTGTCCATTCCGGGCAATACCTGAGGGGACGGTGCTTGACAACTTGACACTTGACAACTTGACATCTCTTGTCCATCTGGTCATAAGGCGGACCGGGGCAAAAAAAATGGGAACCGGTTCCCAGCTGGAGAGAAAATGAAAAACAACCTGCTGATTTGCTTTTTGGCAATAGTAATACCACTGGCGGTTCTGGCCGGGGTTTTTCGGCAAGTTATTTTAATAACTTTTTCAGCTGATCTGGAAGGAAATACGATTATCCCTTTTATGAGCCATATGCCCACTTGAAAAAATTCAGCCTGGAGTTTCAGTGAAAAATATCCGCCTCTGGAAGATCTTAGTAACAAAGTAATAGTCCGTTCCCTTTTCCAGAAAAACAGCCGGCCTGGATTGATTTCAATCATTCTAAATTGGCGGCATAAAAACCCGATCCCGCCCTGGGTTTGGAGAAAAAAATACAACAATTGATTTCAAGAATTATTGGTTTTGCTGAACAAAATCATTTCATCCGAATCTAATCGCCATTTACCGTTATTTATTGCTTGAGATCATGCGTTTTTTGATTTGCATTTATTCATTCCAGCTGGATGATTACATTGCTGCAAACAATATTTTGTCTGCGACAAAACGCATGAAAAGATGCTCCGGATTCATTGACCCGAACTTTATCGATTCGATTAATACTTGCTTTTTATATCGTGAAATTGCCTTTATAAATACGCTTGACATTTGTTATTTAACTTTATATTCTAATTTTCCGGATTAAATTGCCGGGAATTAAATCAAGGGGTTTGCATGGAAATGGTTGAAATAAAAAATCAATCAAACTTCGATCAACTTGCTTATCTGACTAGACTGGTGAAAGGTGTTTTTCGGACAAAAACTGTTTGCCGTGTATCCCCCAGGTTTTGAAGAGTGTGCAAATGCTTGTTTTGATGAAGGAGAAAAGACCGGCTTTCCCGTGGATCAATGCATACTTGAAAAGTGCTGGGAATACATGAATTGATTTGATTGAATTTGAAGGGCGGGGTATTACGATGCTCCGCCTTTCACTAAAGAGGTGAGTGGCAATGGTAAAAATTCTCTTGATATTGTTTGTACTGGCAACAAGTCTACCGGGACTGGAATTAAGCAAAGTACTTGAATTTGGAAGTGATACAATTCCGGAATACTTGTTTTTCGCCCAGGGACCGATTGCCGTGGATAGTGAAAGGAATATGTACGTCGTAGACATGTCCACCAAGAAAATCAGGAAATACGATAAAAAGGGAAAGTTTATTACTGAAACGGGTCAGGAAGGCCAGGGACCGCGGGAATTCATGTCAGTTTCAGCCGTGAATATCTGGCAGGATTCCTTGCTTGTTTTCGATTCGCAAAACAAGCGAATAAGCCAATTCGATCTCGATTTGAACTACATCAGATCCGAACAGATAATGAATGTGGTTAGTTCATTTATGACTTGTGCTGGTGAATACCTGGTATTCAATCAACTGAGAGGCTTTAAGAAAGAACTGGTTATGTTGAAACCTTTTTCGGACCAGCTTAAATCGGTTTATGAAATGAAGGATTTTGGAAAGTATTCCAGATATCAGGAGTCTCCATTGTTTTCCATGCTGGTTAACTTCATTTTCTCGGCAAACCATGATGATTCAGGGTTCATCGCTTCTCTGGCAAGACCGTTTTCTGGTAGTCCTGAATTACTGTTCTTCGACCATCAAGGGGAATTGCTGAGAAGAACCAGGATTGAGGCTATTGTTAAATACGAAAGAGATGAAAAAAGCTTTGATGTCAACAAAGCGCGGGAATTGATCGGAACAACCGCTGATTTGACTTTATGGAGATTGTTCTGTGTTGATGATGAGAAATCGTTGCTGGTTTGTCGTTATCAAGAGGCACCGGTTGCAGGGCAAGTCAAAGCGAGAGTGGAATTCAGCATGGTCCTGGTCGACAATGAATCCGGCAGAATAATGGGCAGGCATGTTTTGGACGACAATCTATTGGTCAGGGCTTATAAGGATGGATATGTATATATAATGGTCTGGCATTTTCAGACAGAAAAGGTTGCGCAAATAAGGTGGACCTCCGTAGAATAAAAAAGGAGGACCGATGAAGACAAGGAAGCGTTATGATGATTCATTCAAGGCGATGGTAGCGTTGGAGTCAGTGAAAGGCGAGAAGACGTTATCAGAGTTGGCTGCGCAGTTTGAGGTACATCCCAACCAGATTACGCAGTGGAAGAAGCAGTTGTTGGAGAAGGCTCCGGAGGTGTTTTCACACAAGAAGGATCCAAAGCTGGATGAGCTGGAGACTGAGCTTGAGCTGCTGTACCGGAAAGTAGGCCGGCAGGACATGGAGCTTGAGTATTTAAAAAAAAAGTGCAAGCAACTGAACCTGAAGTGAGAAGGCAGATGATCAGTAAAGACGGAGTTGAAGAGATAAGCATCAAGGAGAGAGCTAAGCTTCTCGGTCTCAATCGAAGTTCTCTTTACTACAAGAAGAAAGAAATCAATGAAAGAGACAGCGCGATCATGAAGGTCATTGATAAGATCAATCTGAACAATCCCTGCTATGGCAGTCGCAGGCTCAGGGCCGTGCTTCGCAATCAGGGTTTCAAAGTGGGACGGGACCATATTCGCCGTTTGATGCGCCTGATGCGGATACACGCCCTTTATCCCAGGAAGAGAACGAGCATTCCCAATAAAGAGCACAAGATTTATCCCTATCTTCTCAGAAACCTTTCAATCAATCGGCCCAACCAGGTTTGGTGTGCTGATATCACCTATATTCCCCTGGCAAAGGGGTTTCTTTATCTGGTTGCGGTAATGGACTGGTACAGCCGGAAGGTTTTGTCCTGGAGGCTTTCGACAACCCTGGATTGCGCCTTTTGCGTGGAAGCGCTGAAAGAAGCATTGCAGGTCTATGGCTGTCCCGAAATATTCAACAGTGACCAAGGCTGTCAGTTCACCAGCCATGAGTTTGTTGCCATCCTGATTGATAAGGGCATCAAAATCAGCATGGATGGAAAAGGCCGTGTATATGACAATATCTTCATTGAACGACTCTGGAGATCATTAAAACAGGAGGAAGTGTACATAAAGGCTTATGAAAGCACTATGGCCTGCCGGAAGGGCATCAGCGGCTATTTTGTTGATTACAATACGAAAAGGCCACACCAGTCCTTAGATTACCTGACTCCCGATTGGGTATATCGTAATGGCCTGGAAAGGCTTGCCGGTTAAAATGGACAACTGGAGATTCCACCTTAAGGCCCGGCCTTTATCGGTCTTGACAAGCAAGACCATCTCAGTTTATCATTTTCCCTTCAACAAAGGCTTTCTTTTTTCTCGAGTAGACAGCTCCGGTCGAGTGCTGGAGAGCTTTTATGAAATTCCAGCTCCGAATCAGAATGGATTGCGTACCTGGTTCCTGGAAAACTTTCAGGCCGCTTCGTTCGATTCGGGGGCGTTGTTTCTGACCAAGGTTTTTCCCGAAGCACCTCACTTGGTGTTGGAAGAGATTGATCCGGTTAATAAAACAATCACCGTGTACAAAGCAGAGCTGGAAGGTTTCCAAGATAAGCATGAACAATTGAGACAAATTAAAATCAGCAGCTATGATAAATCGAAAATCATTGCCGCGGTAAACGGAATTTTTAACCGGGGCAATGAGATCTTTGTCTCGTTTTCGGTCAGTTATTCTCATGGCAGGGCGGACAGGGATTTTTTCCACTATCTTTATGCGTTTGAGCGGGGAAAGGGTTTCATCGACTTGCTCGAGATACCCTACGGCGCGGTAGTACATTATCACCCCGTTCGAGAAGAATTCATATCCCTGAGAGACCGAGCAGTCGGTTTCAATCCGACATTTGTCATGTTCTCTGTGGAAACCGGTAATTAAAACAGGAGGTAATGATGAAGGCAAAAAACATCTTGGTTTTGCTGATGATACTGCTCTCAGTTTCCATTCACGGTTTTGAGTTGAAAAAGGTGCTGGAATTCGGCAGTGATGAAGCTGAAGAATACATTTTTTACAAGAGGGGGCCGATCACGGTTGACGATGAGGGCAACATTTACGTGATTGAAGGCGAGACCCTGCAATTGAGAAAATACGATAAGCTGGGGAAATTTGTAACTAAAACAGGTGGAAAGGGGCAAGGGCCGGGTGAGTTTCAAAGTGCTACTTCAATGACAATTAAAGACGGATCGCTTTTGATCTATGACTTCAGCAGCAGGAGGTTAAACCGCTTCAGCCTGGACCTGGAGTACCTGCAAAGTGAGACCGCGCATTTGAGTTTCAACATTGCGGCCAATGATGATTTTATAATTGCCAATAAACGAATGGGGTATGACAACAAGCTTGTTTTAATAAAACCTTTCACTAATGAAGAAAATGATGTCGAAGACGCTGAAATACTGAAAATCAAGGAAAAGCACAAGGATTCTTTATTCTTGTGGGTGTATTTCAGGAACATGTTTGCCGTGGAAGAAATAAGCGGTGCCTTTGTTTCTACTTTGCATTATCCGATTGAGGGCGGCCCGGAACTCGCTTTTTACGATAGGGATGGCGGACTTGTTAAAACAACTCCGGTTCGGGATGTCGTCCCCGGCTATAGATTTGATGAAAGAATTCTGTACAAAGAGAGCATTGAAAAAGCCAGGAAAGATTTTATAGTTATCAGAAATCTGTTTTACATAAATAGACAAATGACCTTGCTGCAGTATCAATACCTTCACGGAGAAGGTAAAAGAGTTATCGATAATTACTTGATGCTTGTTGACAATTCAAGCGGCCAGCATCTGGGAAAACTCACATTGGGCAAAGAACTTGATTTCTTTTGCTTTAAACGAAACAAATTGTATGGCTTTTCTTTTGATAACGAAGAAGCGGAGGTCATGATTCACGCTTACGAGCTGGTATTAAAGTAGGAACAAGCGGCACTATGAAAGCAATGTCCAAAAAATCTAACAAGGCAGGCAGTCCTGCCCTGAAATATGCTTTCAGGCAAAAACAGTTTTCAGGAGCACCGCCTGAAAGAATGGGGCAGAGCCTGGCGTGAGCATCCGTACGTAGTGACGCCGGTATTTGATGCCGGGCAAGTAGTCGGAGGAGTCGATGATCAGTGGTTATCTCAGCATTGGAGGTAAAACTTGAAAAGCACTACAATCCTTTTTTTGATATTGCTTGGCATCTCGTATGTGATCTGGGCGGGCGAAAAACCGGAAGAGCGAAACCTGTCGCTTGTCCGGTCCTTTCCAGGTCCTGATGCGGAAATCGGATTGGTCATGCCCAATGATTTACATTTCGATGAGGCTGGCAACGTGTACGTACTGGATCAGAGAAAAAGCTGTATACACAGGTTTAACCAGGTCGGCGAGCTGGTGATGACCATTGGAAAATATGGACAAGGGCCAGATGAGTTCAATTGGCCCAACGGGTTTACTGTAAACGACCAGAGATTATTCGTCATCGACCAGGGCAACAAACGCTTGCAGATATTGAACACCGAAGGAGGTTTCCTGGGAAGTTTTAAACTGTTTGGATCGTTCAGCAACATGGCTATTATCAGAGATCAGATTTATTGCCAGGACTACTTACTGCAGGATGAATCGGATAAGGCCAAGCTGATTTCCATATTTGACCTGCAGGGCCGGAAAACCAAGTCATTCGGAGATTTGCTCAACGACTCGTTTGGTGTCCCCAAACTTCTGTCTCCTGTTGGAAGTGAAATATATCTGGCTCACTTTCTGGATAAGATTTATTGCCTGTTTCAGTACTATCCGATTATCAGGGTATTCGACCTGGAGGGAAACCTTTTGCAGACATTCGAGCTGAACGCCTATCCATACAAAGAAATGATTCCCGGCAATTACAATCTCAAAAAAATCATGGCCCGACCCGATTATATTGATTTAAAGTATCTGTTCCTGGCCTTTGATGTAATTGAAGACGGCATGTTTCTTGTGCTATACCAGGACAAGCTTGTCATCCACCATTATGATTTCAACGGCAAATTACGCAAAGCATATTCCTGGAATCATCCTGATCAAGATGAGAATGTTTACGTGAGATCGATGAAAGTGAGAAAAAATGAAGCCGGCCTGGAGTTTTATGTGCTGCAGTCTTCACCTGATACCGGGGTATACGTTTACCAGTAAAAGGCGGGACCTGGGGGCGGTGCTTGACAACTTGACATCTCTTGTCCATCTGGTCATAAGGCGGACCGGGGCAAAAAAAATGGGAACCGGTTCCCAGCTGGAGAGAAAATGAAAAACAACCTGCTGATTTGCTTTTTGGCAATAGTAATACCCCTGGTTGTTGCACCGCTTCATGCCCAATTAAAACTCAAGCAAATTACTGCTGTCGGAAACTCAGATGAAGATGAATACCTGTTTTTCCGGATCGTGGATGCCTGTTTTTCTGATGATGAAAAACACTTCTACGTGATTGACTCCCAGCGATACCTGTTGCGCAGGTACTCGATAGACGGTCGTTTTGTCGGAAGTTACGGCCGAAAGGGTCAGGGGCCCCATGATTTTATGGGTCCGGTCGCGGTCAAATTCCACGATGGCGAAGTATACGTTCATGACATAAGAAACCGTAAACTGGCTGTTTTCGATGCAGAACTGCGACCGGTCAGATCCGTTCGCCTGCCCGGCCCTGAAGAAGGAGCATTTCAAGCTGATTTTATTTTAACAGAAAGCAACAGTTTTGTTTTCAATGGCTTTCAGGTTCAAAGTACTTTAAGTAAAGGGACTGGAATGGGCGGCAGGTTACTGCAGTTCAAAAACGGCAAATTAAGGGTTTATTTTGACCAGGTTCGCTTCAAAAAAGAAGACCTGAATGAAATGGACAGTGTATTAGCAAACACTTTTTTAGGCCGGCTCAGCTTCGGTTTCAACCGGGAGCGACGGGAAATCCTGGTGTCTTTCTTATACGCATCCAACCCTCCGGTTTTTTACTTGCTTGATGCCGCCACCGGCCGCGAGAAAAGTTCCTTTTCCCTGGATGTTGACCGTAATTACGTTTTTCCTGCTGCGCTCCGCAGGGGGGGGGTCATGGATAAACCGGGGGATCGCTATATGATCGTGTCCAACATCTTTCCCTTCAAGGACAATTACCTGGTTTTTTACCTTTTTGTCAACGTGCTTTCCGGGGGAGCCAAACAGGCAGAATACCGAATGCAGGTCGTCGACCGGCAGGGAAAAGCCGGGCAAGACATTCTTCTGGAAGGTCAGTACAGTTTTTATGCGCTATCCGAAAACGGCTTGCTGTTGGCAAAAAACCATGATGACGAAGAAGACAGGATATACGTTTTCAGGCTGGAGTAGGCTTTCATCTTTCCTGCAAAAACCCGGAGCGGAATATCTCTTTCAAAGGAAAAACGCCTTTTCCAGCTTCTGCCCGCCGGTGACCTGCGGAATCTCAGGGAATTTGCCACCCAGCTCAAGCAGCCCTGCAAGACGATGTTTTTTTATCTCGGCGATGAATACCGAACCCAAAACGGAGTGCAGCTGATACCGGCGGCCGCCCTGTATCGCTGCGGGGGGCTGTAATCCCGGGCGGCTTGCCAAGGTTCTTTTCCCGGACAGCTGAACTTGACATCAAGAGCGCCCCGGGCTACGATCAGGCCGATCTGATCGAGGTGCAGCAATGATCGATGGCTGGTCTTTTTTCGCCGGGCTGGGCATTTTTCTCTTCGGCATATTCCTGATGGAGGAGTCCATAAAGCTCCTGGCCGGCCGCAAGCTGAAAACCCTGATCCGCCATTTCACCGCCACCCGGCTGAGGGCCCTGACCACCGGTATACTGAGCACGGCCGTCCTGCAGAGCAGTTCGGCGGTTTCCCTGATGATCCTGGCCTTCGCCGGGGCCGGCCTGATGAGCCTGGGGCATGCCCTGTCCGTCATCCTGGGTTCGATGGTCGGCACCACCCTGACCGCCTGGATCGTCGCGCTCTTCGGCTTTTCCATCAAGATCGACGCCCTGGCCCTGCCGCTGGTCGGACTCGGCGGACTGGGACTGGTCATGCTGGGCAAGTCTCAACGCGGTCTTCAATTCAGCAAACTCCTGCTGGCCTTCGGATTCCTCTTTCTCGGGCTGGACTTCATGAAGGACAGTTTCCAGGCCCTGGCCGGGGCCATCGATCCCGGCCGCCTGCCGTCACTGACACCGCTGATCGGGATCATCCTGGGCGCCGTTCTGACCGCGGTGATGCAGTCCAGTTCGGCCACCATCGCCATTATCCTGACCACCATGTTTTCCGGGCTGATCGATTTCAGCCAGGCCGCGGCCATGGTCATCGGGGCCAACGTGGGCACCAGCGTGACCATCCTGATAGGCTCGATCGGCGGCACCGCGGCCAAGAAAAGAATCGCCCTCAGCGCCCTGGTTTTCAAAATCGGCACCGCCCTGGCGGCCTGGCTGAGCTTACCGCTGCTGCTCGGATTATCCAGGATATTATTCGATCCGGCCCGCAGTGCCGTACTGGGCATCGCTGCCTTTCATACCTTGTTCAACCTCCTGGCCGTGTTGATTTTTTTCCCCTTGATCCCGGCCCTGGTTGGCCTGATGAACAAAGTCTTTCCCGAGAGAAAAGCCGAATTGAGCCGTTTCATCCACAATACCCCGGCCCAGGTCTCCCAGGCCGCCATGAGCGCCCTGCGCCGTGAAATCCTGCACCAGCTGGGCCTGTCCATGGAATTCATCGCCGGAAAATACGGTTTGCCGGCTGTATCCTCCGCTGATGATGCTCTTCCGCATCGGGATACTGAATTCGATTACCGGGACCTGGAAAGGTTTCACGCGGAGATATTCCTGTATTACGCCCGGATCCAGGAGCATGCACTGGATCAGGGTGAAGCGCTGGCCCTGGAGCCGATAATCCGGGCCAGCCGCAGTATCATGAACGCCACCAAGAACATCTCCGATCAATTCGGAGAAATCGAGGAATTCGGCCGGGAGGACAATAACTTCCTGGCTGATGCCGGCCTCGGTTTCAAAAAGCGCCTTTCCCGCCTGCGGGCCGCGGCCGCCGAACTCGGCAATGCACCCGACCAACCCGAAAACCCGGAGAAACTTGCGGCCATTTTCCAGTGGGTCGAAAACGAAGACAAGCAGTTCATCGCTTCCTGCGCCCGGGCTGTTTCCAGCGGCCGGATCCGGGAACAGGAGGTCACCCGGCTGCTGATGGCCAACCGCTTCTTCACCCAGTCCAGCCGCATGCTCATCCTAAGCATGCAGGCCCTGGCCGCGGGCTTCAATGCCAGGCAGCAGGCCGAATTCCAATGAAGCGGTTCTTTTTGATTTGCTGCCTGCTTGCTTTCGGCGCGGCCGGCATGGCGGGCAGGTCGCCGGTTGACGATTTAAGTACCGTCAACCGCGCACTGCTGAATTTCAATTATTTCCGGGACTGGTCCGATGGATTCAATCTCATGCTGCTGGATACAGCCGCGGGCCGGGGCTCCGTCCTGCCGGAACTGATACCGGACCAAACTGCCTTCCCGGATGAACCGAGGGCGAGTTATCAGGAGCGAATAAGCCCTGAGCTTGGTTTTGAATTCGAAAAAAAAGCCGAATCTGACCTGCCGCCTTTTCTCCGGAACTTTACTTTCTTCAACCTGCGCGGCCGCTTGTTCCTGTTCGGGGTGAATCATTTGGACCGAAAAAGCGGCGGGGTCCTGAATGCCTTTTTTGACTTGAAGCGTCGGCGCGGTTTCGATCCGCCCGGCCCGATGCGTTTTGACTGGCTGGGGACTTCCGCCGGCAAATCAATCGCTTTCCGGGTTGCCGAGCCCGGGGTTTTTTACCTTTTGTCCCGGGACTTAAAGCAGTCCAGGCGGATCGAGCTGGAAAGCCGGCTGTTTCTGCGCCGGGTCTGGGCGCTTTCCGGCCGGGAGTACCTGGTCATGCACTGGCCTTTCAACAGCTCTTACCACTTTTCAATCGTGGATGAACAGGGCCGGATCAAAAGGAGTTTTTATCCCGCTGAGCGTGAAAACGATTCAGGCCTGCGGGCTTACCTGATTGACAACTTTCTCATGGCCGATTTCCTCGACGGACGGCTGTATCTCTGCCGCGTGTATCCGGATGATTCCCGACTGGAACTAATTGAAATCGACGTTAAAAAAGGGAACAGGAGAATTTTCAAAGCAGAAATACCCGGGTTTACGGGGCGGCACGAGTTCTTCCGGTCCAGGTCCCTGATTTCTCTTTCCGGTGTCGTGACAGCCGCGGTGAACGGTGTTTTCGCCGCCGGCCGGCGTGTCTCTGTGTCGCTGAGTGTCAATGAACTCGGAGGACGGCGCGAGGCCTGTGCTCATTATCTCTTTTTCTTTGATCAGCGGGAAGCTTACCTGGGCCGGCTGAGGATTCCCTTCGGCCCGGTGCTTCATTACGACCGGCAGGGCGGCGAATACATCGCCCGGCGAGAGGAATCCCGGGAAAAAGACAGCTCAAACAATCTGGTACTTTTCACGGTAAAGACGGAGGGCCGAAGGTTCTTTTCCTGGTGGCGGCGGCTGGTCAACTGGCTGCAGGATTGATGGGCCGGCTGTTTAACTGGATCGGAGTATTAAACAAAAGTTCGACTCTTTTCAGGACTCAGTGTATTCCCGCCAGGACTTGATTCTAAGCTGGTCGTCGCTCGTGCTCTGCAGGGCGCTGACCAGGGCCTTGGCCAACTGCAGGTTGGTGACCAGGAAGACTCCGTGATCAATGGCCCGGCGCCTGATCTGGTAACCATCGAGTTCCTCGCGGGCGTGATAGCTTTCCGGGATGTTGATCACCAGGTCAACCCGGCCTTCGAGGATGATGTCGACCGTTGATGGAGATAGTTTTTCCGAGAACTTGTGTACCGCCCGGCAGGGGACGCCCCTTGATTCCAGCAGGGCGGCGGTGCCGGCGGTGGCGAAGAGGGGCAGTTTCATATCCGCCAGGGCCCGGCCGTATTCAACGAATTCTTCCTTGTTCTGGGCCGTGCCGATGGCCAGCAGAACTCCCTTTTCCGGCCGTCGGAACCCGGTCGAGATCAGGGCCTTGAGCAGGGCCTCGGCCAGGTTGTCCCCGAAGCAGGCTACTTCCCCGGTCGAGGCCATTTCAACTCCGAGCAGGGGATCGGCTCCGGAAAGGCGGCGGAACGAGAACTGGGCCGCCTTTACGGCAACGTAATCGAGATCCAGCGTGCGGTTGACCACCTGGTCACCTGTTATGCCCAGCATGATCCGGGTCGCCAGGCGGATGAAGTTGATCCCGGTCACCTTTGATACGAAGGGGAAACTGCGCGAGGCGCGCAGGTTGCATTCGATCACCTTGATGTGATTGTCGCGGGCCAGGAACTGGATGTTGAAGGGCCCGCTGATCTGCAGGGCTGCGGCCAGTCGGCGGGCGATGAGCTTGATGCGGCGGACTGTTTCCAGGTAAAGCTTCTGCGGCGGCAGTACCAGGGTGGCGTCGCCGGAATGGACCCCGGCGTTTTCCACGTGTTCCGAGATGGCCCAGACCACGATCCGCCCCCGGTCGGCCACCGCGTCTATCTCGATTTCCTTGGAGCCGGTCTCGTAACGGCTGATCACCACCGGGTGGTCGGGGGAAACCAGGGCGGCCCTTTGCAGGTAATTGCCGAGAGTCCGGCGGTCGCGGGCCACGCTCATGGCTGCCCCGGAAAGCACGTAACTGGGTCGAACCAGCATGGGGAAGCCGATTTTTTCCTCGATGACGGACAGGTCTTCCCGGCCGGTGTATTCGGCCCAGGCCGGCTGGTCTATCTCCAGACGGTCGCAGAGCGAGGAAAAGCGGTGGCGGTCCTCGGCCTGGTCGATGCTTTCCGCCGCGGTGCCGACTATCGGGAAACCGGCCCTGGACAGCTTGACGGCCAGGTTGTTCGGCGACTGGCCGCCCACAGAGAGAACTATGCCGGCCGGATTTTCCAGCCTGATTATGTCGATGACCGTTTCCAGGGAGATTTCATCGAAGATCAGGCGGTCGCAATTGTCGAAATCGGTGGAAACGGTTTCCGGGTTGTGGTTGAGCAGGATGGTTTCGTAACCGAGCTCCCGGGCCGCCTGCACGGTGTTGACACAACACCAGTCGAATTCCACACTGCTGCCGATGCGGTAAACTCCTGATCCCAGAACCAGCAGCCGGGGTTTGTCGCCGGCCAGGGCCTCGTCTTCTTCCGTGTCGTAGGATAGGTAGAGGTAATTGGTGCGGGCGGCGAACTCGGCGGCCAGGGTGTCGATCTGCCTTCTGAAGGGATAAACAGCCAGTTCCCGGCGCAGGCTGCTGATTTCCTCCTCGCCGCGGCCGGCCAGGCGGGCGATGCGCTTGTCACTGAAACCGGCCTTTTTCCAACTGCGCAGGGTTTCGGTCGGAAAAGGCCAGGGCGTCCTGCTGATCTCCTCTTCGAATTCCACGATGTGCTGGATCTGGGCCAGGAACCACTTGTCGATCCGGCTCCAGTTGAAAACCTGCTGCAGGCTGTGGCCCCGGCGCAGGGCCGCGGCAATGGCGAAAACACGGTATGGATTGGCCCGGGAAATCGCCTCTTCCAGGTCGTTTCCGGGAATCATGTCGCTCTCCAGGCCTTCCACGCCGATGCCGACCATGCGCATGGCCTTCTGCAGGGCGGCAGGAAAATCGCGGGCCACGGCCATCACTTCACCCACCGATTTCATGGCCGAGCCGATGCTTTTTTCCACCCCGGAGAACTTCTCCAGGTCCCAGCGGGGCACTTTAACCACGCAGTAGTCAAGGGCCGGCTCAAAATATGCCCGGGTGGTGCCGGTAATCTTGTTGGGCAGGTCGATCAGGTTATACCCGAGAGCCAGCTTGGCGGCTATGTAGGCCAGGGGGTAGCCGGTGGCCTTGGAGGCCAGGGCCGATGAGCGCGACAGCCGGGCGTTAACTTCAATCACCCGGTAGTCTTCCGAATCGGGATCGAGAGCGTACTGGATGTTGCATTCTCCGACTATGCCCAGGTGAGTGATGGTGCGCCGGGCTATTTCGCGCAGTTTCTGGTATTCGAAATTGTTGAGCGTCTGAGAAGGAGCCACCACGATTGATTCACCGGTATGCACGCCGAGCGGGTCCAGGTTTTCCATGTTGCACACGGTAATGCAATTGCCGTGCGCATCGGCAACCACCTCGTACTCGATTTCCTTCCAGCCTGCCAGGCTCTCTTCCACCAGTACCTGGTCGACCTGGGAGAAAATCACCCGGCAGCAGCTATCCAGCTCTTCCTGATTGGAGACGATCGCCGAACCGAGCCCTCCCAGGGCGAACGCGCCGCGCAGCATGACCGGGAACCCGATTTCCCGGGCTGCTTCGCGGACTTCGCCGGCATTGACGCAGGCCCGGGAACGGGCGGTTTTGACTCCGATTTCAGCCAGGCGGCGGTTGAACAGGGCGCGATCCTCGGTGTCGCGGATGGTCTCGATCGGGGTGCCGAGCACGGCGACTCCGTGCCTGGCCAGCACTCCGGAATCGGCCAGGCTGAGACCGCAGTTGAGCGCGGTCTGGCCGCCGAATGCCAGCATGATGGCTTCGATTTTCTCTTTTTCTATTATCCGTTCCACGAATTGCGGGTTGACCGGCAGAAAATAGACTTCATCGGCGAAGTTTTCCGAGGTCTGGATGGTGGCGATGTTGGGATTGACCAGGACGGTCCTGATGCCTTCTTCCTGCAGGGCCTTGATGGCCTGGGAGCCGGAATAGTCGAATTCACCGGCTTCGCCGATTTTCAGCGCCCCTGAACCGAGCAGCAGCACGCCGGCGGGTTTCTTTATTTCCATTTCACTCCCGGCCCGGCCGGCGGGGCTTACAGCATTGATACGAATTCATCGAAAAGTACTCCGGACTCCTGCGGTCCTGGGTAAGCCTCGGGATGAAACTGCACGCTCAGCCAGGGCTTGGCCCGGTGACGCAGTCCTTCATTGCTTTCATCGTTGACGTTGATGAACCACTCGCTGAAACCGGGGGGAATCCTGTCCCGGTCAACGGCGTAGCCGTGGTTCTGGCTGGTTATGAAACATTGCCGGCGATCCAGGCTGCGCACCGGCTGGTTCTGGGAGCGATGACCGTAAGGCAGTTTGAAGACTCCGCCTCCTGCGGCCAGGGCCAGCAGTTGATGGCCGAGACAGATGCCGAAAACAGGCTTGTTTTTCTTCAGGTATCTTTCCAGGCAGGCTGCGGTCCCGGGCAGGTCCCGCGGATCACCCGGTCCGTTTGACAACAGCAGGCCGGCGGCCCCGAAATCCTCGGCGGCGAAGTCGTGATCGTAGGGCACGCGGATGACCTCTATTCCGCGGCTCAGCAGGGAGCGGATGATGTTGTGCTTGGCCCCGCAGTCCACCAATAGAACGCTTTTTCCCCTTGGTTGTCCACAGGGAGGAAAGCGGTCGACTCCCGGGGCGGCTACCAGGGAGACCAGTTTCTTCATGTCCAGGCTTGCCGGCCCGTGCTCGGCCGGCCCCGGGCCCGGCTGGAGCGTGCCGGCCATGGTGCCGGATTCGCGCAGCTTCCTGGTCAGGGAACGGGTGTCAATGCCGCAGACGGCCGGTACCCGGGATTCGCGCAGCCAGTGGCCCAGGCTTTTCACGGCCGCGTGATGGGAGAACATGTCCTGGTAGTTGCAGACCACCAGGCCGAGGATGTTCATTTCCGGCGATTCGTATGGGTGAAGCAGGCCGGTTTGCAGGACCTGGCGCGGCACTCCGTAATTGCCGATGAGGGGGTAGGTCAGCACGAGAATCTGGCCCTTGTAGGATGGATCGGTCAATGATTCGACATAACCGGTCATCCCGGTATTGAAAACCACTTCGCCGCTGACCCGGCGCCGGGCCCCGAAAGAAAACCCCCGGTAAACCGTCCCGTCTTCCAGGACCAGTTGACAGGGCGTCTTTTCGCTAAGCACTGCCTTTAACTTTCCAGGCTGCTTGCAGTGGTGTCCCGAATTTTTTTTTCATCTTGTTGGAGTTTCTCTAACCCGAGATTTTCACCATACCATACAGCGGCCGCCTTGTAAATAGGTGTCGGCCGGGGACAGTGCTTGACAACTTGACATTTCTTGCCGATACACACTCTCAAGATACGTGAAAGGGCAAACTGGTTCTGGTCCAGATAGGGGTCACTGACACCAACCGGCTTATTTTTCAACAAAAGCCGGCTCCTGGGCAACTTGCTGAAGAATAGAGGGGACTGCTGATGAATTGGATCAGCGAAAAAAGCTTCGAGTAACAGTTTGCCTCTTGCGCTCAAAAGCTATTTATTTTATAAACAAGGTCAGGCTAGCCAGGATTGGCAACATCAGCCCGGGGGATGTAAATCTCTTTTATACCAGCCTAAAAAACCTGGAGGAAAAATGAAACTGTTCATCGTGATGCTGTTGTTATTATTTTCTTCAGCCTGGGCCCGACAGGAAGTCAAAGTTATAAAAACCCCCATGCCCAACATGGAAGAGAAGAATTATACCAGGTTGTTCAAGTACCGGGAATTAAAAGAAACGGGAGAGAATGCGGAATTTCTAGCCCATATCGAATCGCTGACGGTGGATAACGAATCAAACGTATATGTTTTCGATCCAATACAAGGAAAAGTATTCAAGTATGATTCCGAACTGAAATTAATCAGGACATTCGGCGGAAAAGGTCAGGGGCCGGGGGAGTTGACTCCAGGAGGCAGGTTTACCATTGCGGAATTGCAGGTAAGAAACGGCATCGTTTACCTTGCCGACCGCATGGGTAGAAAAATAATCTGCTTCAGCACGGAAGGAGTATTTCTCAGGGAAATTGTTTTCAGGAACAGACAGTCAATGGAGTTGTGTCCTGTAGTAGATCAAGCCGGAAACATTTATCTTCATGCTGATATCGGAGAACAAAATGAGCATGTCATTGATTGCTATGATGAAAATGGGCATTACATAAAGGGTTTTTTGCAAAAGGCAAATCTTTTATCTGTGTTGTTCAGTAAATATGAGCAAAAAAGAGATCCTGAAATAATAAGGCGATTGCCCAAGGATGTTTTTTTGCCCAACCTCTATAACACCAGCACAAAAAGCAATACTCTGTTTGCAATCAATCAGAAAAACCAGTTACTGGTTTATTCTCCAACTTCCGGTAATTTCTGGGTGTTTTCAGGGGAAGAGCTGCAGATATCGACGAGGTTATGGCCCAGAAAGGCTTTGCATGATCACAAAATGAAGTGTGATGATGCATTGAAAAGAGGAGGGTTCTACTCTTTTTTTAATGAACTGATTCCAGACCTGGATCAGGATGACAATTTCTTTCTGGATTATGGATTGTCTATAGAGGAAGACAAGTCGTTTTTGTATGAGTTCAGCAACCGGGGTGAACTGCAGAGGGTTTTATACGTCAATAACCCGAAGCGCAGATTCACCAGTTTTAAAGCCAAGAAAAACAACCGTTACTATGCAATAACCAGGAACGATGATCAAAATTTGACGATAACAGTTTTTAAGGAGGGTAAGTATGAAAAAGAGAATTAACTGGTTGACTTATGTCTTGGCGGTGGCCTTATTGTTTTTTACCGCAGCTCGATTGACTACTGCTCCAGGATATCGATGCTGGCTCTGTGAACCGGAAGCCTGGAGTATGTGTCATAATTTTTGTGGTTACAATGATCCATGTATTGGCATCAGGCCCCTAAGTGGTTTTTGTGTTATGACAGGAGTCTGGAGTGGTGTATGTATATCTAATTATGAGATGATGTGTGAAAGTAGACGAAAAGAATACATTGATTGCATGACTTGGGTTTTTTCATGTGACTGAGTGATGTTTTAAGCATAAGACTTTGAAGGGGGGCGGTGCTTGACAACTTGACAGTTCTTGCCGATACTGCAATTCAGAGACCGGCCGGGGCAACAATTAACTGACTGGAGCCGGTTCCCGGTCTGGAGAGATAATGAAAAAAAACCTGCTGATTGGTTTTATACTAATAGCAATTCCCATGATGTTCCTGGCCCGGGTTTCCACCAAACCCAAATGGACTGATAAAAAAATCGAGGTAAAAGAACTGCTCAAGATCGGAGAAGAATCATTCGAGGATGAGTACTATTCCTTTGGGAACATAATGGATGTTGCCGTCTCTCCTGGGGGCAGCATTATTGTCCTTGATTCCAGGACAACCCGAATTCTAAAGTATTCATCTGATGGAACTTTTCAGCATTACATTGGGGGTAGAAGGGGAGAAGGACCGGGGGAATTCGTTCGACCCTGGAACATTGCGGTTGACGGTCAAGAAAACGTTTACGTAACCGATCACGGCAACAATCGCCTGTCGGTTTTCAACTCCAGGGGAGAATTCCAGGCTTCCTTCAATCACAAACCTTTGCCGATTTCAATAGCAGTGGATCAAGAACAAAACATATATCTGGGTTATTACTTGTTTAAATCCTCAGGTCCATATATATCCAAGTACAACATTCAGGGTGAACTGCTTGGTTCATTTTGTCAATCCAGTGATCCTAAAACCGCCAGCCTGGTCTCCCTGACCGGCAACAGCGGAACACTGGCACGACTGACAGACGGAAATATCGTCTACAGCTTCTTTTATCCTTACGATAACCGGGTGTTCTCGCCGGATGGGGAGCTTTTGGGACAATTCTCGCGGGAACACAAGCTTTATCGCCCTCCCGAAGAAGATAAAAGAAACAACGTCTATATTGCATATAGTGGGTGTTTCGCGGTAAAAGCCTTGCCGGAAGGAAAGTCATTGAATTTGATCATGATTAAAGAAGGCAAAGATAAAAAGCCGAGATGCTGTTTTGACCTTTTTGACCGAGAAGGAAATTGGCTTATAACATTTCCAGCCGACGTTTTTTCGACAAGCCTTTTTAAAACATTTGCAGCAGATTGGGAAGGTAATGTATTCATTCCGTTTCATGATCCATACCCCCACGTTAAAAAATTCAGCCTGAAGTTTCAGTGAAAAACAACTGCTCCCCGGCGGTCATGTTGCCAGAAGCAGGCTGACTTGATAGAATCCGGAAGGAGACAGCGAGTACATGACCCAGCCGCGCAACGGGATAGAAAAATTCATTGAGAGTCCGCCGGATTGCCGCCGGGCCGTATTCATCGGCAATGCCAGTATCTACGACCGGGCCGGCGTCCCGGTTTACCGGGTGCTGAAGGAAGTGCTGGGCAAAAGGCTGAGCGCCGTGTGGTCACTGCAGCACGGCTTTTTCCACGACCGCCAGGACAACATGCTGTATTCTCCGTCCTTTTACTGGCCGGAACTGGATCTGCCGGTGCTTTCCCTCTACGCCGCAACCCCGCTGCCGGCCGATGATTGGCTCGACGGCGTCGACCTGCTGATAACTGACCTGCACGACGTCGGCACCAGGGTCTACACTTACCTCAATCATCTGCTGCTGATCCTGCGCCACCTGGACGGCCGCAACCTGCGCCTGCTCGTCCTGGACCGGGCCAATCCCCTGAACGGAGTGACCATCGAGGGCAACCGGCTGCGGCCCGATTACTTTTCCATGGTCGGCCAGCTGCCCCTGCCCATGCGCCACGGTCTGACCCCGGCCGAATTCCTGCTCTACGGCCGGGCTCACCATAAACTGGACCTGGAAATCGAGGTGCTGAAAGTCCGCGGCTGGCGACGCGATGAGCTTTTCCGGGGCCCCTGGGCTCCTCCTTCGCCGAACCTGCCCGACCTGGACAGCGCCCTGCTTTACCCGGGAGCGGTCATGCTCGAGGGCACCAATCTCTCGGAAGGCCGGGGTACGACCAGGCCTTTTCATTTCTGCGGTGCACCCTTCCTGGACGGAGAAGCCCTGGCCCGGGAAATGGGCGCCGCCGGTTTCCCCGGCGTGGAATTCCGGCCGGTCTTTTTCACCCCGGAATTCAACAAATACGCCGGTAGACACTGCCGGGGCCTGCTTTTTGCAGTCAGCCGGCCGGCCGATTTGCGCAGTTTCGCCCTTTTCTACGAGTTGCTGCGCCTGGTCAGGAAAAAGCATCCCGCTGATTTTCGCTGGAACGACCAGGCGTATGAGTTCGAAAAAGACCGGCCGGCTATCGACCTGATCTGCGGCTCGGACCGGATCAGGCTGGCCATCGAGGCTGATTGCCCCTTTGTCGAATTGACTGAACAAATCCGGCGCGAAAAAGAAGCCTACCTGGCGGAAGTCCGGCCTTACCTGCTGTACTGATGGAAATCCTGAGCTTGAACCAGCTGGAAGACGGCCGCTGCCGCCGGCTCCTGCTGGGGGCCGTACTGGAAGGAGCGCTGGTTGCCTTTCCCACCGACACCCTCTACGGCATCGGCGGCACTGCCCTGGATCCGCGATTGAAAACAAAACTTGATGAATTCAAGGGCGGCCGCAACCAGTCTCCCTACGCCCTGCTGACCTGCAGCCTGGAAAAAATGCTGGAAATGACCTTGGCCATGCCGCCGGACCGGGAAAAAATCCTGGCCCGCCTGCTGCCGGGCCCCTGGACCTTTGTCTGCCGGGCCTCGGCCGCTGCTCCGCCTCCGGCGGTCGGCCCGGACGGCCGCATCGGCATCCGGGTGCCGGCCATAGCCTGGCTGGCGATCATGATGGCAGCGGGCCTGCCGCCCTTGCTGGCCAGTTCCCTCAACCGCAGCGGCGGCCCGGCCTGCCAGGATCCACGGCAGGCGGCCGTTGAGTTTCCCGAAATCGATTTTCTGCTGGACGGCGGCCCCCTGCCTCCGTCCAGGGGGTCGACCGTGGTCGACATAAGCGCGGCCGAAGTAAAACTGCTGCGGGCCGGAGACGCGGTTTTCGACCCCGCCCTGTTTCCCGGCAATACAGGAAGGTGTTAAATGAAAACTTTCAGCACTGGTTTTAATTGTCCCCTGGGCTGGCTGCTCATCAGGGCTTCTGAAAAAGCACTTGTTGAGATCTCTTTCTCCGACCAGCCCCCGGCTGGGAAAAATGAAACCGACTTGCTTGCAGAAACCACGCTTCAACTGAGTCAATACTTTCAAGGCCGGCGCAGGGAATTCGACCTGCCCCTGGATGCGACCGGCACCCGGTTTCAGCAGGCCGTCTGGCGGCAGTTGCTGATGATCCCCGCGGGGGAAGTCAGGACTTACGGCCAGGTGGCAACCGCCCTGGGTTCAGGAGGGGCGGCCCGGGCCGTGGGCGGAGCCTGCCACGCCAACCCGCTGGCCCTGGTCATTCCCTGCCACCGGGTGGTCGGAGCGAACGGTTCATTGACCGGCTTCGGCGGGGGGCTCCGGCGCAAGAGCTGGCTGCTCGATCACGAGCGCAAGCTGTTCGGCGGTTGATCCTGACCCGGTTATCTCAGAAAGAGATGCCGGCGAAGAAAAAAGTCCGGAAAAGGTGGAAGCGGGCCTTTTCATCACTGTTGAACTCGTGGTTGCTCATGGGCAGGTAAAAGGTCAGGCCCAGGTTGAAAACCACGTGCCGGAAAAAGCGCTGCAGGTAGAGCGCCTGCAATTTTACAGTGGAATACAGCCCGTACTGAAAGCGGTGCGCGAAATGACTGCTGACTTCTTTCTTGTTCTCACCGGATAAATAAGTGTAATTGTTGGCCAGGTAGAAGGATATGAAGGGCCCGGCCGAAATGTCCAGCTTGCCGTCTATTTCCGTCCCTGGGATTTGCAGGGGAATAGTCATGACTTTGCCCATGGAAAAACCCAGGTTTACCTTGCCGGTATCGTAAAAACCGTTGTCGATGTAGACGTTGCGGCCGGTGATGAACTGGGCGAAAACGTTGAATTCATAGTTGCCGGGTTCCTGGGCTGACACGGTCAGCATGAAGTCGCTGAAGGAAGGCTGGGGATCCCTCGGCGCCAGGTATTCCGGGGTGAAGACCATCAGCTTGGTATTGGTCAGGAAGGCGAAGTAAAAACCGGTTTCCACGGCCGCGGCCGGGAGGGCCAGCATCAGCATTGCTATCAGCAGCAGGCATTTTATGTTTTTCATGGCTTTAATCCTTGACCCGCAGGCTGGGCCGGACGAAAATCTTCTCCCGCCAGGCATAGGCTTCTTCAGGACTGAGTTCCCGTAACTCCGGGGCGGCCGGGCGGGGGGGCGGGGTGTCGATCAGCTCGGTCTTGCGGAAAACTTTGGGCAGGTTGGCCAGGGCCAGCAGGTTGAAACCCCAGCCGAAACTCTTTACCACTGTGCGGCCGCCCCAGGCCAGGGATCTCAGGTTGGCCGAAGTACCGTCCCGGTTGTAGGTGTTCTTGATCAGGGTGGCATTCACCAGCAGCAGGGTTGAGCCGATCAGGACGTTCTTGACTACCCGGTCGAGGAAAAGCTTTTTGTCCAGCTTCCTGCCGGAAACGGGAGCCGGCGGAATTTCCTCAGGGGGGGCTTCCGGTTCCAGGCGCCTGCTGATCGAGCCGCTCAGCGGGTTGAAAACTATTTCCACCGGGGTTTCGAATTCCAGGCCGAGTACTATTTCATACTCATCCCGGGCTGGGGCTTTACCCAGCAACAGTTTTAAATTGTGTTCCGGCCGGGTGAAAAACTCATGGCTGATCGGCAGTTGCACCCTGATTTCATTGTTTTTGGCGTTCCCCTGTTGCAGGATGTTGCCTAGATGGTCCTGCAGGCGGTAATCGACGGGTCCGGAAAGCTCCAGCCGGAAATCCAGCGTCGGCGGGCGGTCAAAGTAGGGGAAGCGCCGGCTGGCTTCCGAGAGGACGGTGGAAACCAGCCTGATCTGGTTGCGCAATTTTTGGTCGCGGTACTCGATGATGCGCAATCTTTCCAGCGAAGTTACAAAAGAAAGATCCAATGGGTCTTCCTTGGAGAAAGCGGCGTGCCGGGTCATCCAGAAGGATTCCTCGGCTGGTTTCTTCAGATGGTTGTAGCAGTAAGCCAGGATCAGGGTGGCCAGTCTGCGGTCATTGGCCGGGATTCCACTGTAGCGGCTTTCCAGGAATATAACCACCTGGGCCTGGTTGTTTTCAGTCTGAAACAGCCGGTCCACTTCAGGTCGCCAGTCTTTTTCCCTGGCGGACAAGGGGCTCAAGGCAGCCAGCAGAAATGAAAAAACGATGCCCAGTATCAGGCCATTCCGGCGGGAACGATTAATCCGGTTTTTTGCATTTACTCTCATGTGGTCTCCCTTCATTTCCAGTCCAGGAGTCGGCGTTCACCTTCGAGACCGCGGATGTCGGTGACGTCCTGCACCAGCTCCACGGTTCCCCGGTAGCGGCCCTCCGCGTCGCGCACGGCGAAATAACGGATATGAACGAACCTTTCCCGGTAATCTATCCAGAATTCAGCCTGGTCTTTTATCCCGGCCCGGAACTGGTCGAGAATGGTCTGGACCTGGTGCAGGCTCTTTGGCGGATGACAATTCTGCACCTTGCGGCCGATAACTCCCGGACTGCGGGGGAATACGCGGTGATCGCTGTCGGTATAATAAAGCACCCGGTCATCGGCATCGACAAAGGACATGTCCAGGGGCAGGACCTTCAGCATCATTGAAATCTGTTCAGCGCTGAGAGCGCCGGTCTGCAGGGCGACCAGGTCAGGGCCGGAGTGTTTTTCCGGGGCGGCCGGGGCCCAGGCCGGCGGTGCTTCGTCCAGCAGGTAACCGATGCTGTCCTCGCCGCGGCGGATTTCATGCCATTCCTCCTCACTGAGCAGGCCGAAGGCCATGGGGAAGAGAATGCGGTTTTCCTTGAAAACCATCTCTATCACCGTGTGTACCAGCTCGGCCCCGCTCTGGGCGAGTAGGTCGAGGTTGCCGGATTTCAGGGCCTGGCCGCTTTCCTTGATCAGGGCGCGTACGTCGTCGTGCACCGCCCACATGACCTTGGGCGGACCGGTGACTTCGTGCTTTTCCAGGAAGGGGAAAAGTTGGTTTTCCTTGCGCAGGTAATGGGTTTCTATCCTGGCCAGGCTTTCAAGCTTTGAAGCCGTTTCCGCGCTTTGCCTGCCAAGCTCGATGTCCTGGTTCAGGGCAGCCTGGAAGGCCTGGGCCGCGGCGGTGATCAGCTCGTTTTCAGCCTGGTAGGTGTGAATCGGGTGGCCCGGCGGCAGGGGCGGCAACGGCTCTTCTTCCAGCCCGTCCCTGATCACGGCCAGGTGAGTGTCGCAGAGCCGGTGCACTTCCTGAACCGGCAGACCTTCCTTGATCAGCATTTCTTCCATTTCTGCCACTTCCATAGCGTCGACTTCCCTGATAAGTTCACTGAAGCGGGCCTTGGCGCTTTCCGGGTCGAGTCCCCGGTGCAGGTCGGCCACTATTTTTTTTAATTCGTCCAGCCTGCGCCTGCGCTGGGCTTCATCCTCGATTTCCACTTCGATTTTGCTTCCGGTTTTTTCAAAAACAACCCGGCTGATGTCCTGCATCAACTGCGGCAGGGGGATTTCACCGATCGCCGCCACTTTTTTCAGGCTGGCCATGCGGCCCATGGTGGCCCGGAAAGCCCTGTTTTTCAACAGGGAAAATTTATCGTTGTAGGAAACCAGGAAATCCAGCAGAAAGGGATAGGTCTTGAGCAATTCGTTTATGGTTGATTTGGCGGATATTTTCATCATCTTTCTCCTTGCGGAGAATTTTACTGGATTGTGAAGCCTGATGCAAGAGAATCATTGTCAAAGTGAAGAACCTGGCTTGAATTGAATTTATTATTCTGGGAAAATAAAACGAAAAATTGCAGTTGCTGGAGGAAGATGGTGGATGCAAAAAAAAGCAGGCTGTCCGGGATAAAGGCCTGGCCCACCGCTGATCGGCCCCGGGAAAAACTGCTGGCCCGGGGACCCCAGGACCTGAGCAATTCGGAATTGCTGGCCATCCTCCTGCGCACGGGCGCCGCCGGGTCCAGCGCCATGGACCTGGCCCGCGCCCTGCTTGACAGGTTCG
Organism: uncultured Clostridia bacterium; assembly: GCA_964457225.1. Taxonomy (GTDB): domain Bacteria; phylum Acidobacteriota; class Aminicenantia; order UBA2199; family UBA2199; genus CAYWEM01. The sequence goes on along the minus strand of CAYWEM010000006.1, from coordinate 145,941 downwards.
GGGGATTCCGGGGCATGGTTCAGACCGACAGCCGAGACTGGCAGGGCATCAGGGGGATGGGCCCGGCCAAGACCGCCCAGGTCAGGGCCGCCCTGGAAATCGGGCGCAGGTACCGGGAAGAGGAAATAAGGAACAGCAGGCACAAGATCAGCTCGGCCGCGGATGTCTTCGCCATGATGTCGCCCCAGTTGCGTGACTTGAAGACCGAGGAATTCAGGGTTATCTACCTGGACGGGAACAACCGGGTCATTGCGGTGGAAACCGCGGCCAGCGGCACGGTCAACCAGGCTTTCCCGATTATCAGGGAAATAATGCACCGTGCCCTGCAGAAGTTCGCCGCGGCCCTGATCGGGGTACACAATCATCCCGGCGCCGAGGTGAATCCAAGCACCCAGGATCGCAGGTTCACCCGGGAACTGCAGGCCGCGGGACGCTTGCTGGATATCCGGGTGCTGGATCACCTGATCATCGGCGCAGAAGGCTACTTCAGTTTCGCCGATGCCGGACTGATGAACCCCGAAGACTAGGCCGGCCGTTTACTCCGGGCTGATTTGCTGATAGAATCGAGCATTAAACCCCGGAGGCTCTTTCTTCATGGTAAAAAAAACCGTACTTGACTGTGGTTTGACCGTGCTGAGCGATCATCAGCCGGATTCCCCTTCCGCGGCCCTCAGCTATACTTTGAAGAATGGTTCGCGGGTCGAAAGCAGGGATGACTGCGGACTCTTTCACTTCATCGAACACATGCTTTTCAAGGGCGGAGCCAAGTACGATTACCGGTCGATAGCCTCGATATCAGATCGTCTCGGCGGCCACTTGAACGCTTTCACCGGCAAGGAAATGACCCAGTACTATATCAAGGTGGTCGGGGACAAGACCGCCCAGGCTTTCGACCTGCTGAGTGAAATGGTTTTCAGGTCGAGCTTTCCCGCCGATGAGCTGGAAAAGGAACGCGGCGTGATCATCCAGGAAGTGCGCGAAACCCTGGACAATCCGGATCAGTACGCTTTCGAGCTCTTTTACGAAAAAGCTTTTCCGGGATCCGGTCTGGCCCTGCCGATCGGCGGTTACGAGGATACGGTCGCCGGTCTCAGCCATGAGAGAATTCATTCCCTGTACCGGGAAATCTATCACCCGGGCAATTTCGTGCTGGCTTCGGCCGGAGCGCTCAGCCACGCCGAATTGCTGGACCTGGCCGCCGGGTTCTTCCGTGATTTTCCCGGCCGCCAAGTGGTGCCGTTCACTTACCAGGGGTTCAACTGGAAGTCCATCCAGGAAATGAAGCCCAATCCTTCACTTCAGCAGGCATACGTGATCATCGCTTTTCCCGGCCTGGCCAGCGCCTCTCCCCAGCGGGAAACCTTCATGATTCTCAACGACGCCCTGGGCGGCGGCATGAGTTCCAGGCTTTTCCAGGCCATCCGCGAGGAAAAGGGGCTGGCTTACACGGTCAGCTCTTTCCACGATTCCTACTTTGAAGCCGGGGTGCACCTGGTATTCGCCGTGATCGAGCCGCAGAACCTGAACGAGTACCTGGCCGCGGTCCGGTCCGAGGTTGAAACATTCAGGCAAAATGGTGTTTCCGACGAGGAACTGGCCCGGGCCAAGGATCACATCCGGGCCTCGGTGGTGCTGGGCCTGGAAAGCAACCTGGCCCGCATGCGTTACCTGGTCAACCACGAACTCTACCACGGGGGCGAGATACCCCTGGCCGAACTGCTCAGCCGGGTGGATGCGGTCAGCCTGGAACAGCTGGCCGACCTGGCCCGGCATACCCTGGACATCCCCGGTTCATCCCTTTTCGTTTACGGCAATATCAGCTGAGCGCCTGCGAATAGCAGAACCCGCCGAATTGGTTCATCGTAGGGGCGGCCCTCTGTGGCCGCCCTGATTATGCCCCCTGCCCCTGCAAAACAACCCGAGAGAAATGTAATAATGCAAGACTTGACCCCTATATTCTCAGATATTAATCTCAGATATTAATGTAATAATGCAAGACTTGACCCCTACATGCTCACTCCGGGTGTATCACCGCAGGTCGGAGTCCTGGCGATGCTGATGGACTCGATCACTGAGTATCTCCTTTAGCCACGTCCGCGTCGTCACCGCCCCATACCCGGGCCAGGGTGGCCTGGATTTTTTTCTCCATGCGGGCGATCAGCTCGCGGTTGGCGGCCACCAGCGCCTGTTCGGCTTCTATCTCGGCGACAATGGCGCGCTGGGTTTCGAGTGGAGGAAGGGGGATTTCATGCGCCTCAACCGTTGTCTTCCGCATGGAGGGTGGTTGCGATTCGCTGGCCCAGCGAGACAGGTCGAAGGCGAGCAAGTAAGTGTGGAGGAAGTCGGGAAGCAATCGCTCCGTGTTCGGAATGATGCCCATGACATTGTTGTCGTATGTCGAGTCGCGAGTCAGGATTCGCTTTTTGTTGGTTGCGATTGCTGCGCCAATCTTCGGGAAGATGACTGTGCCTTTTGGGTAGGTCTTACCCTTCAGTTCTCGCAACACCTTCCGCGAAACGCTGTGGTTCCAAGAGACAATCTGCTTCTCGTTTCCAGGAAGGTTCATGTCGCTCACCTTTAGGAATGGTATCTCCTCATCGGTCTTGCCTTGGTAGTCCAAGGGAAACCCAATCCCGCTTTCGACTGCGGCCACTTCATTGATCGCCACCAGCGGCAAGTCGGGGTTGATGGGGATGCGGGGGTGGTAGTTGTCGAGGACGGCGCGGGCGCCGTCGATGACTTTCTGGTAGCCCTCGATCTCGGCCACGATCTCCTTCTGCACCTCCAGCGGCGGCAGGGGGATTTGGAATCGGTAGAGCAGTCCACCGCTGAGATTATTGATGTTCGCACCGGCGATCTGTTCCCGCAGGAAGTCATTAAAATGGCCGGTCGTCAGTTGCTTCAGCAAATAGCCGGCATGAAGTCGCCCCGGTTTGACGCGGATGGCCCCCATGAATCCACCAAAGTAGAAATCGGTGTCCTCATTGATAAGCGCGACCTTGCCGACGTGATCTTTACTGCCACTCGCGAGGCAAATGAAGATGTCATCCTTTCGGAGCTTCTTCTCGTCGGAGAAATCAGCTTTCGGCGACACTCTTCGGATGTCGTCCAAGTTGAGTTCGTAGCGGTCTTTGTTGATGTTGTTGGCTCGGAGAACTTGGACGCCACCGTCGGTTACTTCATCCTCCTTTGAGAAAACAACGCCACGCACCAATTCGCACACTTCGCCAAGCGCGACCGTCGGAAATGACGAGGTGCTAATTACCCCCTCCCGATACCGTTCTCCGCTCAGGTTGTAATCGCCGTTGGCGGCAATCTTCTCCTTGAGCACGATTTGAGTGGTGGACGTGGTGGACGTGGTGGACAGAATGGACTCGATGGGCGAGCGGGATCGGAGGGCGTTCAGGTAAGCGGCGAGTTCGGCTTGGACTTGCGGGAGATCGTTGCGGTCTATCGGCCGGCGTTGAGCGCCAAGTCCGAAGCCGTCGTTGGCGATCTTGAAGAAGGCGATGTGGTCGGTCTGCCTCGCCAGCGCCTTGTCCAGGATCAAGATCGAAGTCTTGACCCCCGAGTATGGGTTGAACACCCCCGCCGGCAGGGAGATCACCGCGACCAGGTACTCCTGCACCAGCATTCTGCGCAGCTGAGTGTAGGCGGTCTGGCTCTGGAAGATTATCCCTTCAGGTACGATAATGCCGGCCCGGCCGTTGGGCGTCAGGTGCTCGGCCATGTAGTCCACGAACAGCACTTCACTGCGCTTGCTCTGCACTGAGAACCGGTTGTGCGGCCTGATGCCGCCCTTGGGCGACATGAAGGGCGGATTGGCCAGGATGACGTCGGCGTGCTCGTTCCAGCGTTCCAGGCTGGTCAGCGTGTCGTACTCGTAAATGTGCGGGTCGGAAAAGCCGTGCAGGTAGAGGTTGACCAGCGACAGGCGCACCATGTCGGGCGAGATGTCGTAACCGCGCACGTTGCGGGCCAGGCGCTCGCGTTCGTCGGGAGTGAGGGTGCTGTGTACGGGGGTGGACGACGTGGATTGGTTGGACTGGTTGGCGCGAATGATGTGCTTGTAAGCCGAGATCAGGAAGCCGGCGGTGCCGCAGGCCGGGTCAAGAATTACCTCGGTCTTTTTCGGATCAACGATGGCGACCATGAAATCTATGATGTGACGCGGGGTGCGAAACTGGCCGGCATCGCCCTGGCTGCCAAGCACCGAGAGCAGGTATTCGAAGGCATCGCCCAGGCGCTCGGAATGATCGTACTCGAACTCGTCGATGATCTTGAGAAAGGCTCGCAGGGTCTCCGGGTCGCGATAGGGAAGAAAGGCGTTCTTGAAGATGTCGCGGAAAAGCGGCGGGATGCCGGGGTTCTCCGGCATCCGCTGGATGGCTTCGGAGTAGAGGTTGAGCGTCTCGTGGCCGCCGAGGCCGGAGCGCATCAGTTTGGCCCAGCCGAAGCGGGCATATTCCCCGGCAAAAAACTTGCGCTTGCCGCCCAGTTCTTCGGATTCAACGTCCATGTCGTCCATGAACTTGTAGATCAGTGCGATGGTGATCTGCTCGACCTGGCTCTTGGGGTCGGGCACCTTGCCGACCAGGATGTCGCGGGCGGTGTCGATACGGCGTTTGGTGTCGGTGTCAAGCATGGCTATTTTCCAGTGGACGGAGTGGACTTGGTGGACGGCGGAATAGACTTCTTGGACGAGGTGGACCGCGATTGAGAGCGAACGCGGTAGAGGCGTTCGGTAAAGCCACCTTCCTTTTCAAAAGCAGCGGCTTGTGCTGCGATCTGGCGGTCGAGCAGGGCGCAGGCCACCGCCAACAGGGCCAGCGTGGCATTGGCGGCCGGTTCGGCGTAGTCGGGTTGTCCACCTTGTCTACTCTGTCCACCTTGTCCACATTCCCGCACCCAGGCGGCCACCTCGTCGGCGGTGGCGCAGCGGCGGTCAATGAGCGCCTGCCGGCGCGGATCGGCGCGTTCCCAGAGGGGCAGGCCACGCTGGCGCAGGAAATCCTCATAGTCGAGGCGAAGTTCCTCCAGGCTGGCGCGAGCCACATTGGTCAGCTTGAGTTCGGTCTTCTTCGACGTGCCGGAGGCCTGGCTGCCCTCGGCGATATTCTGCACGCCGGAGCGCGCGGCCTGCACCATCTGGTCATGGGTGCGGCTGCGCTTTTCTATATAGCGGTCACAGAAGCGAACGGTCACGTCATAGACCAGTTGCGCCAACTGAAAGCTTTTCAAGTGACGGTAGCCGCCATGTTTGGGTATGAGTGGTTCTGTCATGCTGCGAACTGGTTCAAGGACACGTAATCCTTGACGTACTCGGGCACCAGGGCGCGGAACTCGACGGGCACGGCGCGGAAATCCTGGGTCGAGAACACCGGGTCGGTGGCCAGGTCGGTGAACTGGCGCTGGTCGATTATATCGCGCACCCGGCCGCTGGTGATGTAGGCCTTGAAGTAATGCTTGATGGCTGGAATGGCCGAAGGCGGCTCGGGCACGTGATCGGCGAGAAACTTGGCGAATTCCTCTTCCAGCAGTTCATCCTTGGACTTGAAACTGGGGATCAGGCCGAAGACCTTCTCCAGGATCTCGCGCAGGCTGAGGCGGCGATCCACGGCGGCGGCCCGGCGCAGTTTGTCGAGATTGTAGTATTCCTCGGGCTTGTCGAAGAGCTCGCGGTTGACGTAGTCGATCACCCGGTCCCACTGGCCGGCCTCGACCGCGGCTACGATGACCGGGTCCTCGCGCACGGTGTCCTCGAAGCGTTCGAAGAACATGCGGTCGATCTTCATGCCGTCCAGGCCGATTTGTTCTTCCTGGATCGAGGCCAGGATGTCGGCGCCGAGGTGTTCGTAGGTGCCATCGTACAAGACAGGCCCGGTGTCGCCGTCTTTGTCGCGCGGCTTGCCCGTCGGGCGCGGGAGTTTCAGCACTTCGTCGTAGTTGAACTCGGTTTCGAAGTACTCGCAGTTGGCGAAAAAATCGAACAGTTTGAAGCCGGTCTTACCGGGCTGGGTGACGCTGGTTCGCAGTTCATCATCAAATAGCTGTTCCAGGAAATCGTGCTTGCGGGTGCCCCGGCCCTTGATCTGGATAAAATCGGTGGGCGAAAAAATGGGGCGGAACAGGCCGAGGTTGAGGATGTCGGTGCAGTCGTAACCGGTGGTCATCATTCCCACGGTCACGCAGACCCTGGCTTTGCTGGTCTTGTAGGCCGGGATGAAGTTGCCCGAACCAAGCAGGTTGTTATTGGCGAAGTTGATGGTGAACTTCTGGGCGTCGGGCACCGAGGAGGTTACCTGCACGGCGAAGTCCGATTGGTACTTGCCGGGGAACATGCGGTCGGCCATCTGGTTGAAGACCTGGGCCAGCTTGGCCGCGTGGTTCTGGCTGACCGCGAAGACTATGGATTTGCCGATTTCACCGCTGACCGGGTCACGCAGGGCGTTTTCCAGGAAGGTCTTGCAGAAGAGCAGGTTGGTGGCTTCGGAGTAGAAACGCTTCTCGAATTCCCGCTGTTTGAAGGCCGTCTGCTGGTCATCGCCGGTATCGTCGGTGAAGTTCACCACGAAGCCTTCTTCGGAGAGCAGTTCCGTGGTGATTTCGGTGCGGGCATCCACCACGGTGGGGTTGACCAGGTAGCCTTCCCTGACTCCGTCGAGCAGGGAATAGCGGAAGGTTGACTGGCCGCTCTCGCAGCCGAAGGTACGGTAGGTGTCAAGCAAAAGTCGACGCTCGGTCTCGCGCGGATCGCGGCTGCCTTGGTTCTGCTTGTCGAAGCGGCGCAGGTAATCCCTGGGGGTTGCGGTCAGGCCAAGCTTGTAGCCGACGAAGTAATCAAAGACGGCGCGGGCGTTGCCGCCGATGGACCGGTGGGCCTCGTCCGAGATCACCAGGTCGAAGTCGGTCGGCGAGAAGAGGCGCTGGTACTTGTTGTTAAAGAGCAGTGACTGCACCGTGGTGACCACGATCTCGGCATGCCTCCAGTCATCGCGGTTCTCCTTGTAGACAACTGTCTTGAAATCGGCGGAGAGCAGGGCGGTGAAGGCTTTCCTGGCCTGCTCTTCCAGTTCCAGCCGGTCAACCAGGAAAAGCACCCGCCGGGCATTGCCGGTGCGCAGGAAGAGCTTCACCACGCCGGCGGCGGTCAAGGTCTTGCCGGTGCCGGTGGCCATCTCGAACAGGAAGCGGTCCCGGCCGTCGCGCACGGCAGCCTGGAGCTGCTGGATGGCCCTGAGCTGGTAGGGGCGCAGGAAGCTCAGTTTATTGGACTTGATGTACTCCGGGCGCTCCGTTTCGTTCTTCCAGCCGGCCTCGGACTGGTAGGCCGGGCGCTGGGTCAGGACTATGTAGTCCGCTTCGACGTGTTCCTCGATGAGTCGCTCCGGGTTCGGTGTGACCTGCTTGTAGCCGCTGACCGAGTCCGGGCTCGGAAAACAGGTGATGACATAGGGATTGCCGCGCTCCAGATCCCAGAAGTAATGCAGGTTGCCGTTCGAGAGGATGACGAAACGGCAGTTCTGGGAACGGGCGTATTTGCGGGCCTGCTCTTTGCCGACCAGGGGGTTCCTGCTCTCGGCCTTGGCCTCCAGCACGATCAGGGGGAAGCCGCGTTCATCGAGCAGCAGGAAGTCAACGAAACCACGGACGGCCTGCTCGAAGTTCTCTCCGAGTGAATCAAGGTCGGCCGGCCTGATGGCCACCATCGGTTCGAGCCTGATATTGGCCGGGCCTTTTTCATCGGGGAAAAAGCGCCAGCCGGCCGCTTCGAGCAGCTTGTTGATCTTGATCCGGGCGCGGGCTTCTTTGTCGGACATTCAGCTCCCCCTGTTTGTCAATTCTAACACAGTCGAGAGAATCTCTTCGGCATGGTTTTTGACCTCAGGGATGCAGCGAAATGGCCGGGATGCCGGCCTTTTTAATCGCTTCGTTCAGGAGAGGCAGGTCCTCGGCGATGATCTTTTTCAGGGCGGCCAGTTCCAGGTCGATGGCCTGGATTATTTCCCGGCTGAATTCATAGGCCTGTTCGGTCGGCCGGAAATCGCCGACTCCGGCCTGGGAGGCCAGTCCGGCCAGCTTGTTGTTCAGCCTGATCGGGAAGTTAAGTGGGTCCTGCGGGCTCTGGTTGCGGGTCTGGTAGAGTTTTTCCTCGATTTCGGTCATGGCCGAGACCAGCCCGGCGGCCCGTGAAACCAGGTCTGAATGCTCTTCCCGGTCGGCCAGGCGACCTTGCAGTTCCTCAATGCGGCCGCGCAACTGCCTGATTTGCTTGATGGCCCGGTGGGTTTCAGTAAGCTTGTCGCGGAGCAGCAGCAGGAAATCAAGTTGAGCCTGGAAATCTTCCGGCCTGGTCTGCTGGCGGGGGTCGGCCAGGATGGTGAATTCTCTCTCCTGAACTTCATCGCCGACCTGCATGCGCAGCAGGTATTTTCCGGGCACGGCCAGGGGCCCCTGCAGGCCGCCGCCCCAGAGAATCAGCCCGGGGAAGCCTTCGGCGTCAGGGTACCGCATGTTCCAGACCAGCCGGTTGAAACCGGGGCGCAGAGACGAACTTCCGGCCGACCGGCCGGGAGACGGCCAGACCTGGTTGACCGGGGAGCCGTCCGGCAGGTGGATTGAGATCTGCATTTTATCCGGCACCTCCCGCAGGTGAAAATGGATCAGGACTCCGCCGGGATGGTTCTGCCCGGCGTTCTGCGGCCGGCCCCGGCCCGAACCTCCTCTCATGCGGTAGGAATCAAGAGGCGTAAAGAGATGAAAGGGACGGCCCGCCTGCTCAGGCCCGGCCTGGTGCAGGGGACTGAGATCGTCGATGAGCCAGAAACCCCGTCCCTGGGTGGCTGCGATCAGGTTGCCGTTTTTCAGGGCCAGGTCGGTGATTGGGGTCAGCGGCAGGTTGAGCTGGAAGGGGGACCAGGAAGCCCCGTCGTTGAAGGAGATGTACATGCCGTACTCAGTGCCGGCGTAGAGCAGGCCGGGCCTGGCCGGATCGGCCCTTAGCACCCGGGTGAAGTGCTGGTCGGGAATCCCGCGGGTGATCTTATGCCAACTGCGGCCGTAGTCCTCGGTACGGTAGAGGTAGGGCCGGAAATCGCCCCACTTGTACATGGTGGCGGCGACATAGGCTCCGCCCCTGATGAAAGGATGAGGTTCTATCGAATTGATCATGATCCATTCCGGCAGTTCCCCGGGGGTGACGTTTTGCCAGTTTTCCCCCCCGTCCCGGCTCAGGTGCAGCAGGCCGTCATCGGAGCCGGTCCAGATGACACCCTTTTCCAGGGCTGATTCCGCGGCGGCGAAGATGGTGCAGTAGTATTCCACGCTGGTGTTGTCCCTGGTGATGGGCCCGCCGCTGGGACCGAGTTTTGCCGGGTCGTTGCGGGTCAGGTCGGGGCTGATCACCCGCCAGGACTGTCCCTGGTCGCGTGAGACGTGCAGGTGGTTGGATGCGGTGTAAAGCAGGTCGGGATCATGGGGTGAAAAGAAGATCGGGAAATTCCATTGAAAGCGGTATTTCATGCCCTCGGCGCCGTGCCCCATGGGATTGTCGGGCCAGACGTTGACCACCCGGTGCTGACCGTTGCGATGGTCCAGCCGGGAGAGATAGCCTCCGTAATTGCCGCCGAAAACTATTTCCGGGTCGTCCGGTTTCGGAGCCAGGTGCCCGCTCTCGGAGCCGGCGGTCACTTCCCAGTCGCGTTCTCCGATCGAGCCTGCTCCGCTGCGGTGCAGGATGCGCACCGTGGTATTGTCCTGCTGGGCCCCGTAGATGCGGTAGGGGAAATGATTGTCGGTGGTCACCCGGTAAAACTGCCCGGTAGGCTGGTTCAGGTAAGTGGACCAGTTTTTCCCCCCGTCGAAGGAAACCTGGGCGCCCCCGTCATCGGCTATCACCATCCGCCGGTTGTCGAGGGGATCTATCCAGAGGTCGTGATGGTCGCCGTGAGGCGCGCTGTGAGCGGTGAAACTGCGCCCGCCGTCCCGTGAAACGTGGTAGAGGACGTTCAAGACGTAAAGCTTGTCTAGTTCGAGCGGATCGGCGTAAATCCGGGTGTAATACCAGGCCCGCTGGCGCAGGTTGCGGTCGGAATTGGTGCGCCGCCAGGTACGGCCGCCGTCGTCTGATCTGAACACTCCGCCCTCCTCGGCTTCGACCATGGCGTACAGACGCTGGGAATCGACCGGGGAGACCGCGATACCTATGATGCCCAGGATGCCGGGGGCGAAACCAGGGTTGCTCGAAATTTCCTGCCAGTTCTCGCCTTCATCGCTGCTTTTCCAGAGGGCCGAGCCAGGTCCGCCGCTGGACAAACTCCAGGGGGTGCGGCGCAGGTTCCAGGTGCTGGCATAGATGATCCTGGGATTGTTCGGATCCATGATCAAATCTACCGCCCCGGCGTCTTCGTTGACGAAGAGCACTTTTTTCCAGCTCCGGCCGCCGTCGCGGCTGCGGAAAACGCCCCGCTCCCGGCTCGGCCGGTAGATATCGCCCAGGGCGGCCGCGTAAACGGTTTCCGGATCCCTGGGATGGATGCGGATGCGGCTGATGTGCCGGGTATCCCGCAGTCCGACATGACGCCAGCTCTGGCCGGCGTCATCCGAACGCCAGATGCCGAAACCGGAAGAAACGTTGCCGCGCACGGTTTTTTCGCCCTCGCCCAGGTAGATGACGTTGTTATCCCACTCGCTGACCGCCACCGCCCCGATCGAACCGCTGATCGGGTAATCGTCGCTGAGCGGCTGCCATGAATTACCGCCGTCCCGGGTGCGCCAGAGTCCGCCGCCGGTGGTGCCCATGTAAAACAGGTTGCTTTGCCCGGGCACGCCGGAGACCGCAGCGGCCCGGCCGCCGCGGTACGGACCGATGGAGCGCCACTCCAGGCCCTGGAACAGTTTCAGGTAGTTTTCATTGCCTTGATCTGCGCTTTTTGCCCGGCGGGCGAAGGCCGGAATGGAAAATACCAGGCCAAGCAACAAAACAAGAGTTAAAATTTTAATAAAATTTCGGAATGATTGAGAACTCAGTGGGAAGTTCATCGGGCCTCCATTGCATGAGAGATGGTAACCGGTACCATTTTAAGCAATGGTGAAGTTTTTGACAATCACCCGGGTAATTCGGCGGGACCCGGCCCGGTTTTCAGCCGGATAAGTCCGCTTTTCCAAGATTTGACTTTTATGGTCCGCGAGTCGTACTATCGCAAGCGGGCGGCCCCCCGGCCGACCCGCGATAATCTCAGCAGGAGGCCGATTTCGGAAGGCAAAACATGAAAGAGAAAAACAAACCCATGATGCGGATCAATGCCCTGGCCCTGGCCTTGTTGCTGGCGGGATTTTCCCTGCCGGCCCTGGAACTGCCCTCCGCCGGCCCGGATCCCTTTGCCGCTTTCAGGTTCCGCAATCTCGGCGCTTTCCGGATCAGCGCCTGGGTGGGCAGTATCGCCGTACCCGAGCATCCCGGGCCGGAACATCGCTATACTTTTTACGTGGGGGCCCGCTCCGGCGGTGTCTGGAAAACTGTCAACAACGGCACGACTTTCACCTGCATCTCCGATGCCCTCGGCACGACTTCGATCGGCGATATTGCAGTTTCCCCCTCCGATCCGAACATCGTCTGGATCGGCACCGGGGAGGCCTTCAACGCCCGTTCCTCTTATCCGGGCAACGGTATCTGGAAATCAACCGATGCCGGTGCGACCTGGATCTGCATGGGGCTGGAGCGCACCAGTCACATCGCCAGGGTGATCGTTCATCCGCAAGACCCTGATGTCGTCTACGTCGCCGCCATGGGAGCTCTTTTTACTCCGAATGAAGAAAGGGGAGTCTATCGCAGTGTTGACGGTGGAAATACCTGGAAAAAAATTCTGTTCATCGATGATGAAACCGGGGTGATCGACCTGGCGCTCAACCGCCGCGATCCCCGCGTCCTCTACGCGGCAGCCTACCAGAAAACTCGTACCGCCTGGACCTACGAACCGGGCGGGGAAAAGAGCCGGATTTACAAGACCGTTGACGGCGGAGACAGTTGGAAGGTCCTGGCCGGAGGCCTGCCCGAGGGGCCTCTGGGCCGCATCGGCCTTGATGTCCACCGGGCGGATCCGGATATCCTGGTCGCCGTGATCCAGAACCTGAACCTGAAACCCGGGGTGGCGGATGACCGGGAACCGGTCTTCGATCCTTTCACCGACCGTTCCTTTGACAACCTGATCGGCGGGGAAGTGTACCGGAGCAGGGATGCGGGCCTCAGCTGGGAAAGGATCAGTGATCCGGCGGTCGACGTCAGCGGCAAGGCCGCCTACAGTTTCAACAAGATCTGCCTTGATCCGAAGGATCCGGATAAAATCTACATCATCGGGGTCAGCATGTACTACACCCTGGACGGCGGCCGGACCTGGCCGGTCGGCCGCGGCCAGGACAGGTTTCAAAGTAATTTCGGCGACAACCGTTCTTTCTGGATCAATCCAGAGGATCCCCGCCACATGATGCTCGGTTCAGACGGCGGCATCTACAGCACCTGGGACGGCGGCCTGACCATGAACCACTATTACCAACTGCCCCTGGGCGAAGTCTACAACGTTGAGGTGGACAACGCCGATCCTTATAACATCTATATCGGCCTGCAGGATCACGAGACCTGGAAGGGGCCGGTCAACAGCTGGTCGCGCCAGGTCAACGCGGCCGACTGGGTGATCGTCGGCATGTGGGACGGCATGTACTGCCGGGTCGATCCATCGGACAACCGCTGGCTCTACTTCACCACCCAGTTCGGCATGCATCACCGGGTGGACCAGCTGAAAGGGGAGCGGGTGCCGATTGCGCCCCGGCCGCCGGCGGGCGCACCGCCTTACCGCTATACCTGGGTCACCCCGCTGGTGCTTTCGCCGCACAACGGCTCGGTCTTATATACGGGAGGAGAAAAACTGCTTCGCTCCTGGAACCGGGGGGCTTCCTGGGAAGAGATCAGTCCGGATCTGACCAGGAACGATCCCGGTAAAATCTACGGCAAGGGGCATATCCGCTACTGCACCATCACGACCATTTCCGAATCTCCGGTCCAGGCCGGGGTGATCTGGGTCGGAACAGATGACGGCCGGGTCCATCTGACCCAAAACCACGGCGCAGAATGGCTGGAGTTCACAGACCTGCTCGCCGGCCTTGGCGCACCGCCCGAACGCTGGGTTTCGGCGGTGCATGCTTCGCCTCATGAAGCCGGTACCGCCTTCGTGGCCAAGAACGGCTTTCACGATGACGATTCCACGCCCTACCTTTTCAAGACCACTGATTTCGGCCGGAATTGGCGTGATATCTCGGCCGGCCTGCCGGCCGGCGCGGTCAACGTGGTCTTCCAGGACCGCAAAAACCCTGAGCTGGTTTTCATCGGCACTGACCGCGGGCTGTTCGTTTCCCTCCAGGGCGGCTTAAACTGGCGGCCTTTTCGATCCAACTTGCCGCCGGCCGTGGTTCGCGACCTGACCATCCACCCGCGGGAAAACGACCTGGTCGTCGGCACTTACGGCCGGGCCGCCTGGATCACCGATATCTCGCCGCTTCAGCAGTTCACCCCGGATGTCGCCGCCAGCCCCTGCCACCTGTTTGAGATCGAGCCGAAACCGCGGATGAACTATTCTCAACAGGCATCATGGGGAAATTATCACATGACCGGGAGCAATCACCTGCGTACTCCCAACGAACCCAACGGCCTGGAGATCTGGACTTATTTCCGGGACCGGGGCCGGGAAAAAGCCGTGCTGACTGTCCGTGACCTGGACGGCAAGCAGGTGTTCCAGCGAGAGTTTTTGCCGGAGCCGGGGATCGGAAAACTGTATTGGGACACGGCCAGGTCCGAAGCAGGAACCTACACGGTGGAATTGAGTTACGGGAAACAGAAGCTGCTGCGCCGGGCGGTGGTGCGCGAGGGCATCTATTTCCCGGTCCAGAATTACCGTTGACGGTAAACAGCCGGTATTCTGGCGCTCATTGATCTTGGAACCAGGCTTTTCACGGATCTCGTTTTTTTAACCGGGGAAGAAGTTTTCCTGTCTGTTTCATGTAGTCCAGATATTGCTTACCAAACCTTGACAGTAGTAGGTTTTCTTCATTGATCATTCGAAAGTGGTTCACAACTACTGATAGATTGCGGTGTCAATTCAGAATCACGGCCAGCAGGAAGACGTGTTTCGCTGAGCGCACCATGGCCGGGATATCTGCCCATTCATCCGGGAAGCCCCGTTGGCCGCCGCGCGATCCACCCAGGCCGATGGCCGGGGTGCCGCCTCCGATGGCAATGTTCATGTTGGATGAACCGTCATTGCCGAGCCGGGGCTCGTATCCCAGGTATCTTGAGACCGAAACCGCAGCCTGCACCAGTTGCGAATTTATCGCGTCCGGAATCTGGCCGCCCGGAGTCATATGGAATGGCTCCATCCGGAAGGCAATCCCGGTTTCCTCGGAAACCTGGTCGAGTGTTTTCCGGACTGCATTTTCGAGGTCTGCGATCACCGACATGTCGATTGATCTGATGTCGAGCGAGAACCAGCCGCTTTCCGGTTTGTGATTGAAAACTGATCCGCTTTGGAGAATTCCGACATTGATCACTGTGCGTGATGCCGTCTCCCGGTCCGGCAGTGGGAGGGAGAGTATTCGGTCCACGGCGCGTCCGATCCCCTGGTTGACATTGGGCAATCCGCCGCCCAGCGAATGGCCGGCCGGTCCCAGGGCCCTGACTTTCCACCAGTGGATGCCGATGGCCCCGTATGAGATCGAACTTCCGTCACCAAGAATGTCGATGAAGCCCAGGGCCTGGTCCCGGTAATCGGCGTATATCTTTTTCATGCCAGCCATGCCGGTCTCTTCCTGGGCAACGGCGGCAAAAACCAGGTTGTGCTCCGGCTCGATTCCTGAATTGATGAAAGCCTCAGCCGCGGCAAGCATGGAAATGGTGATGGAAGAAGTATTGACTCCGGGACCGATTACCCGCTCACCCTCAACACGCGGTGGTCCGTCGGCCCGGCTCTGGTGTGCGGCTACTGTTTCCAGGTCGTCCAGCGTGGAAATGAAGACCAGAGAACGATTCGAGCGGCCGGGAATGCGGCCCGTAGCATTCGGAATCTCGTCGACACGAACGTCACTTAGCCCGATCTCTCTCATCATCGCGGCCACTGCCTCAGCCCTCTGATGTTCCCTGCCGGAAGGCGAGGGAATGGCGCCGATTTCAGCCAGGGCAGAGGCCATTTTGCCGCTGTTTTTCTCTATTTTGCCCAGAGCAGCCTGAACCAGGGGATCTTCAATCAGTTCTGCAAAAGGTCGGCGGGCGGGCGATTCGGCGACCAGAGCGGCGGCGAAGATTACGGCAACAGACAGCAAAAGAAGCAGGTGATTCTTTTTCATGATTTCATCCCTCCTCGATCAGACCGTAGTAAAAATGAGCGTCACTGCCCGAGGTTTTCTTAAGGTTGGATTCGAAGTTGATTGACATGATCTGTGAAATGGTGTTGTCCCGGCTGAAAGTGAGGTGCCTCCAGTCAAAAAAAACAGAGCTGAAAACGTGATGTTGAAAAGCTTTTAAAAAAACAAGGCTTGTTTGTTTCATGATGCAACACCTCCCACTAAGCAAAAAACAATGCTGTCTAAACAAGGAAAAACATTTTCTGTGCATATTTAAACTAATATGAAAAAAATGGCAATAGCTTTACCCTCGTTTAAATTACGCCGAAAAGCAATTTAAATGCTTCCTCCGGGACAAGATAAAAGAAAAATGAGGTGATAGGTTTGGATTCAAGCCTTGAATTACGGTCTTAAATCAGTAGATGGTGCCAATGTCTGATTCGAGCCGGCCGGCCATCGCCGAAATGCGGTAACTGTTTCCTCCGGTTCCAAGCCAGTTGGCCAGGTTAAATGATCCCCCGGGAAAGACTTTTGTTACTGTAATATTGCGGAAGGTCAGGGGCTGATTGGGCTGACAGAGCTCAGGCGGCTCTTCCGACTGCAGGAAATAAGCCGCACCTCGACCCAGGACGGCTGCTGAACCGTCGGCTTCAACCAGAACTGCTGTTCCCTCGTCTATGCCGATGCCGCGGGCTGAAGAAGCCCATCCGTCCTTGATTATTCGAGCCAGGAAGGCAATCAGTCTGCCCATGCGATCCCGGTCGGCGAAGTGGCTGTCGGTGATAGTTGCGGCCAGATACGGCAGATCGAAAAAATCCCGCTCGAGCATCAGGCTCTGGTGGAATGGGTTGTTCAGTACATTCGCCGAAACCGCCGAACCCAGCCTGGCCGGGTAGATGAACTCGGCCATGATCGCAAGTCCGGCGCTGGATCCTCCGATGGGGATGCCCCGGCGAGCCAGGGTGTTTATCAGGTCGGCCAGCGGCGTGTTTTTCCAGAGCCTGACGTAGCTGGCCTGGTCGCCCCCGGCGATGAACAGGGCCTCAGCCGCGGCGACCCGGTCAAGAACAAAACTGGAATAAGCCGCTTCCCTCGTGAAGGTAATTATTGTTTCCACGGAATCCACCGGTCCGAGTCCGGCGATGTATCCGTTGTAGGCATCGGTACCCGAAGCTCGCAGAACAACGATGTCACCTCCGCCCGATTTTCTGATCAGCCAGAGAAAGGCGGCATCTACATCGGCTCCGCCGCCGGCGAGCAGCAGTCCGGGCGAGGTTTGAGTAATTACATCTGCCGGATTGCCGACAATGAAATGCGCGTAGTCTGAATTTTCATTTGCCGGAGGCAGGGGATCGAGGGGATTCCGGCACGAGAGAAGCGCCAGCAGGGCGAAACAACTTGTTATTACCCTAAAACAAACCGCCATGAAGTCATATTATCACAAAAAACCCGGATTAATCCGTTGTAATTTCGCATATCACGTTTTTATCCTGATTGCAGGTCGAGCTTTTCTTTTCGGCGTGCTATAATTTTTTCTGCCCTTGCGGGCTGCTTGGAAAATCGTTCATGGAGGCTGGTTGCTATGAAAAAGACTGTGATCCTGATTCTGATCCTGTTTTTCCTGCTGAATGCAGGAACCGCCGCCGCGGCGGAAAAACTACCGATGACTGCGGCCGATCTCTGGCAGGTACAGAGGTTCGGCAACATAGAGCTGTCACCCGACGGCAATACCCTGGTTTTCCCCCTGACCGTCTTCAGCCTGGAAAAAAACGAGGGCAGCACCAGTCTCTACCTGCTTGACGTAAAGAGCGGAAAAATGCGCCGCCTGACCAATCACCCGGGCAGTGACTCAGCTCCGGCCTGGAGCCCGGACGGCCGCGTAATAGCGTTTTTATCGCGCCGGGGGGAGGACAAGCGCAACCAGTTGTACCTGATCCCGGTTGACGGCGGAGAAGCGACCAAGTTGACCGAGATGCCCCTGGGCGTCATGGCTCCCAGGTGGCTGCCCGACGGCCGCGCCGTCGCCTATTTTTCTCCGGTCATCCCCGAACTGGCCCATGACCCGGCCGCCCTGGAAGCGGAATTGAAGAAGAGGAGCCTGAACAAGGTCACGGCCAGAGTCACCGAAAACCGCTTCTATCGTTACTGGGACACCTGGCAGACCGAAGAGTACGTGCCTCATCTTTACACGGTGGAAACTGCAAGCGGCAAACGCCGCCACCTGACCCCGGGCTGGACCGGCGTCAAGACCTACACCGGGGCCCCGGAATACGATATCGCACCGGACGGAAAAAGCATCGTCATCAGCGCCAATGCCACGCCGGCGCCGTACCGCGAGCCGCTGAACTTCGACCTGTTACTGCTCAAGGCCGACGGTTCGGGTGAGATGACCAACCTGAGCGCCGATAACCCGGCTGATGATTCCGGCCCTTTCTTTTCTCCGGATGGGCGTTTCGTTTATTTTCTGCGCCGCTCCGACCCCGGCAAACTGGCCGAGAACGCCAGGCTGGCCCGGATAGACCTTAAAGACAGGTCAGTGAAAGTGCTGACCGAAAAAATCGATCTTTCCTGCAGCAGTCCACGTTTCAGCCCGGACGGCCGCCACGTTTACTTCCTGGCCGAAGACCGGGCCCGGGTTTCCATTTTCCGCATCAACAACGACGGTACCGGATTCAAGGAAATCAGGCGCGACGGTACGAATTCCAGCCTGCAGGTCGGCCGCGACCGCCTGTTTGTGTTGAACCAGAACCTTTCCCGGCCCCCGGAAATCGCGGCTCTCGACCTGCGCCGCGGAAATTTCAGCTTCCTGACCGCAGTGAATTCGGAGCTGTTGTCCAGGATCACCATGGGCCAGGTGCGCGAGCATTATTTCAAAGGTGCCGATGACCGTGAGGTGCAGATGTTCGTGATCCTGCCCCCGGGTTTTGACCCGGCCGGGAAATGGCCGCTGCTGCACTTGCTCCACGGCGGGCCGCACGGCACCTTCGGTGATGACTTTCATTTCCGCTGGAACGCCCAGCTCTTCGCCGCTCCCGGCTACGTCACCGCCATGGTCAATTTCCACGGTTCGACCAGTTTCGGGCAGGATTTCGCCGAGTCGATAGTGGGGGCCCATGGAGACAAGCCCCTGACCGATATTATGCGGGCCACGGATTTTCTGCTGGCCGAGTATCCAAGCCTCGATGAAAAGCGGATCGCAGCCGCCGGCGGCAGTTACGGAGGCTTCCTGGCTTCCTGGCTGGCCACCCAGACCGATCGTTTCGCCACCCTGATCAGTCATGCCGGTGTCTATAACTTTATGGGCCAGTTCGCTTCCGACCTGACCCATTTCCGTGAGCTGGCTTACGGCGGTTCACCCTGGCGGGACACCGAGAAACTGGAAAGATTCAACCCGGCTCGTTACGCCGCGGCCATCAAGACACCGATGCTGATCCTGCACGGCGAGCGGGATTACCGGGTGCTGGTCACCCAGGGGCTTGAACTCTTCGGCGTACTGCAGGGCAAGGGAGTGCCGTCCAGGCTGGTTTATTTCCCCGATGAAAATCACTTCATCGGCAAACCGCAGAACTCGGTTTTCTGGTACGGGGAAATCCATGCCTGGCTGGAAAAGTACCTTGGAGCCGGAGGACGCTGACCGGGCGGAAGTGTTTTTAAGAAAAGCAAAGAAATCAAGGGCCCTCTCCATTTGTTGCAAGCGTCTCCGTCTTTCTGTAGAATCCCCTGAAGAATGAAATCCGTTTGTCAATTCAAAGAGGAGGCAGTAAGCCGTCCCCTTGAGAGCGGCGCCTGATGCAACCATGAGTATTTCACGACGAAAACTGCTGGGGCTGTTCGGCGCAGCCAGTATTTCCTGGCCTGGATTGAAGGGATTCTCTTGGCAGGAAGCCCAGGAAAAAACGCTTCCGACTCCCACGCGCCCCAGGTACAAAAAACCGCCGCGGCCGATCACTGCGATTATATTGGGCTATGGCGGAAGAGGCGGGTATTACGGCTCGATTGTGCAGCAGATTCCTGACGACTGGAAGGTCGTCGGCGTCGCCGAACCGATCGACTATCGCCGCGAGCGGGCGGTTTCCCTGCACCAGCTTAGTCCCGAGGTGGTGTTCGATACCTGGGAAAAGGTCTTCAACCGGCCCAAGTTCGCCGACGTCATCGTGGTTTCTACACCCGACCACCTGCACCACGGCCCCGCACTGGCCGCCCTGGACCAGGGCTATCACCTGCTGCTGGAGAAGCCGATCGCCCAGTCTTGGCGGCAGTGCCGTGAAATACTGGCTGCGGCCGCCCGGGCCAAGGTCCACACCGCTGTCTGTCATGTACTTCGCTACGCCCCTTTCTTCGTGCAGCTGGAGGCAGTGCTGCGCAGCGGCATGATCGGGGATGTGGTCTCCATTCAGCACCTGGAGCCGATCGGGCATATCCATTTCTCCCACTCCTACGTGCGCGGCCCCTGGCATTATGAAAAGGAGTCCACCCCCTCGTTGCTGGCGAAAAGCTGCCATGATCTCGACCTGATCCAGTGGTATGCCGGTGTCCCATGCCAACGGGTCAGCAGCTTCGGCGGACTCAGGCACTTCACGGCGAAATACGCGCCGGCCGGGGCGCCGACTCACTGCAGCCTGGGCTGCCCTGTGGCGGCCGCCTGTCCCTATGAAGCCGCCGGTGTGTATGTGAAGCGGAAGGCCTGGAGTTCGTACCACATTATCACCCGCGACCGTTCCGACGAGGGGATATTGAAGGCCATGAAGGGGACGCAGTACGACGCTTGTGTCTACCGGCACCGCAATGATGTCTGCGATCACCAATCGGTGATGATGGAGTTCTCCGGCGGGATCACCGCCAACTTCAACATGGAGGCCAATTCAAGCTATGTCGGTCGGCGTACCCGCATCTTCTGCACTTCCGGGGACATCGTGGGGGACGAGCGCTATCTTGACGTCGCCGACTTTAAAACCGGGAAGGTGGTGCGGTGGGATGTATCTCAGCACAACCGGGGGTTGGAGGGACACGGCGGCGGAGACTTGCGCATGGTCCGCGACCTCTGCCAGGCGGTCGCCTGGAACGATCCCTCATTTCTACTGACCGACCTGAGGGAGTCCATGGCCAGCCACCGCATCGGATTTCAGGCCGAGGTCAGCCGGTACAGCGGCGGCCGCCTGCGGGAAGTGTAACTATAAAAGCGGATCAACAGTCGGATCATTGCCTGGTATGCCTAACGACCGCCATATCCGGATTGATCGCTTAGCGGTTGGTGGTTCCTAGTCCGCGAAAGGGGCTGTGTTGCTGGGCTGGTTTGGCCGCGAATGCTTTTTGAGTATTTGAGAAATGAGGCAAACGCTTAAAATCACCCGGCTCGTTTTCGCAATCAGATGCCGGAGTTTCTATAAAGTCAAGAAGTCAAGCACCGAGCATCAGCTATCGCATAACGTCTGAATTCACCGGCGCTGCGCGGCTTCATCGCGCAGTGTCCGGTGGAATGATGGGTTAGCCATTGGCATTCTGTTCGAGCAATTGGAGCAAACTGTGAACGTCCCCGAGGACCCACAAGTCAGCAACCTTCTCACCCTCGAACGAAAAGAGAGCAGACCCCAGCCACTCAACAGGTTTGTTAGTCGGTTTGAAGCCGAAGAACTCACCCCGATGAATGCCGGAAAAACGCATGCGCGCAAACGCCTTTGCATCCTCGACAACTAGATCAAGTATGTCGCAGCGGTAATTGGCCAGAGCGGTGTGAACAAAATCGACATAGGACCCAAACCCCTCGTGACCTACCTTGGCCTGACCAAGTGAACCACGAAAAGTGAAGTTGTCACGAAGTAAGGCAGGAATCTTGGACTTGTCGTGTCGGTTCCAGATGTCGGCGTAGAAACTTTCTACGACTGCACGAATCTGTGATGAGTTCATTGGAATGGCTAACATTCTCTTTTATCTTTATTCTATTCACATTACCTGAAGATATACAGAAACAAGCTTTGAAAAGTCAAGCTGTCAGCCTAAAACAGCTGATTTTGCCTGATAATTATATATAATATTAAATAAATTGACATTATGTATAAACAAATACAATAATGAATGGCAATTATGATTTCCAAAGTTATTTTGCCGGATAAGAAACAATACAACCCTAATTAAGAGCCCCCTGGATCGCTGAACGGCATTCGGGCAGGCTGCCGCCGATCAAAAAAAAACGTCCCCGGGTTCGGGGCAGGTAAACTGTTCTGCATTCTTAAAAAACCATAACCGGGAAGAATTGAGTCTGTGCCTGATTCAGTAAATTGGTTTTACAACAACCCAGACAAAGCTCATCTTTCCCATGGCCGCATGATAAGAACTTCGGAATCATTTGTCAAGCCGACTGTCCGGAAAGGTTTTCAGGCCAACAAAGTAGAACAGTGACGTCGAAACCATTATCCAGCTTGACCCATTTCTCATTTCAATCGATTCTATAAAGTCAAGAAGTCAAGCACCGAGCTTCAGCTTCTAATCAATTTCCCTGGGTTCGATGAGCAGTTTGATGCCTTGGTAAATCTCGGAAAATCTTATTTTTGTGACTTGTCCGATCTTGTCAACCAGTTCTGATTTGTTAATAGTGAATAGTTGCGATATGTTTACCACGCAATCCTTTGGTAAATTCGCTTCCCCTTTTTTTAACAGGACATTGCCCGGTGCATCAGCTCTTTTCAGGTTGGTTGTCAGGGAACAAATCACTGCTGTATTGATCTTGCTGGAATTGAAGACATTGTTTTGGATGACGATGTGTGGATGGCGATACCCCGGCTCTGAACCTGAAGGTTCGCCTAAATCAATCCAGTAAATTTCGCCTTGTTTGACTACCATGATTCATGCTTAATAGTCGAAACTCGTTTTTTCTTCATCTTTTTTGCCAGTTGAACCTCTTCGTCCTGGCTGTCAGTGTAGGCGGCATTTAATTCATCCAATATGGATTGATTTTCTCTCTTTTTAAGGAACTCCCTTATGGCCAGGGCAAACAGTTTACTCCTGGAAATCTTCAATTGGTTTGCCATTGAATCGACTTCATTGAACAATTTTTCATCTAAAGATATGGCTGTTTTTACTCCGCTCATTTTTTACC
>CAYWEM010000006.1:0-123364 GCA_964457225.1 uncultured Clostridia bacterium | reverse complement strand
TTGAACAATTTTTCATCTAAAGATATGGCTGTTTTTACTCCGCTCATTTTTTACCACCATTTATACCAAAGGTATAATATCAATTAATACTTTTGTCAATCTGTTTTACTTATTCCAATGCTCGAATATTCTTGTCATCGGCAATCTCAATAATACCATGCCCATAATTTGCCTTGATCAGGCGTTGGTGTTTTCGCTAAAGTCAAGAAGTCAAGCACCGTCCCCCTTGAGGAGTTTCTTGCGGGCGTAGGCGATCAGGCCGCCGGCATCGATGATGGCCTGCTGGGCCGCTGGCAGGGGAATCACCGCGAAACTGCGCTTGCTGGTCAGGTTTTTAACTTCAGTGGCAGTGATTTCCAGTTCATCGCCTTCAGCGGCTTCGATCTCAGGGCAGACCACCAGGGCAAGCCCCAGGTTGACCGCGTTCTGCAGGAAAATGCGTGAAAAGTTCCTGGCCACCACCACCAGTTCATGGCCTTTAAGACAGGAAGCGGCTTGTTCGCGGGAAGAGCCGCAACCGAAATTCTTGTCGGCCACGATGACACTGCCCGGGGTGATGACTCCGCTTTTCAGTTTCTGGTTGAATTCGATGTAATCGGCGAATGCAAACTGCGGGGTTTCGCTCGGCAGCACCGTGGCCATGAAACGGCCTGGATATATGATGTCGGTGGATATGTCGTCGCCCAGTTTGAATACTACCTTGGCCATGTCACTTTCCTCCTTTTCTGGGATCGCTGATCACTCCGGTCAGGGCCGAAGCGGCTGCCACGGCAGGTGAGCAGAGATAAACCTCGCCCTTGGGATTACCCATGCGGCCCTTGAAATTGCGGTTGGTGGTAGCCAGGGCGACTTCGCCGTCACCCAGGGCGCCCTGGTGGATGCCCAGGCAGGGACCGCAGCCCGGATTCATGACTACCGCCCCGGCCCGCAACATGTCGGCCACGTAACCGCGGGCCAATGCTTCCATGTAGATGCGGTAGGAAGCGGGGAAAACCAGCATGCGGGTACTTTTGGCCACTTTATTGCCTTTCAGGATGCCGGCCGCGATTTCCAGGTCGTCGAGCCGGCCGTTGGTGCAGGAACCGATGACCACCTGCTGGATGGCCGTACCGGTCACTTCGCCGATGTTCTTGACGTTGTCCACTGTGTGCGGGCAGGCGATCTGCGGTTCCAGGGTGCTGACGTCGATCTCGATTTCCTGGTCGTACTCGGCGTCGGCATCCGGCAGCAGCAGTGAGTCGGCTGAAATTTCGGTCACTCCGGCTTCTTCGCGCAGGTAGCGCAGGGTTTCCCGGTCAGGAGGCACGATGCCCGAGGTGGCCCCGGCTTCCACCGTCATGTTGCAGATGACCAGGCGGCCGGAAGTGGACATACGGCGGATGGTTTCACCGTGGAACTCAATCACCTTGAAATTGGCCCCCTCGGCGGTAAGTTTGCCGATCAGGTGCAGGATCAGGTCCTTGGGATATACGTGTTTTGGGAATTCTCCCTTGACCGTAACCTTGATGGTGGCCGGGACCTCGACGTTGAGAATGCGGCCCAAAGACCAGACCGCGGCCATTTCCGTGGCCCCGATACCGAAGGAGAAGGCGCCCAGGGCGCCGTGGCTGGTGGTATGACTGTCGGTGCCGACCAGGACGTAGCCGGGCCGGACGTAGCCGTTCTCCGGCAGGATCTGATGACAGATGCCGCCCTGGTCTCCGCGGATGTCGTGAAACTTGCTGATGCCCTGCTTGGCCACGAATTCACGGATCTTCTTCTGGTTTGAGGCCGTCTTGGCGCTCTCGGCCGGTACGCGGTGATCGAAGATGATGGCTATTTTTTCCGGATCCCAGACCCGCAGTTCCAGGCCGGTGTCCTTGAATACTTCCTGGAACTGGTTGATGACCAGGGCCCCGTTTTCATGGGACATGGCCATGTCCACCCTGGGTTCCAGGACTTCCCCGGCCTTGACCTCTTTACGGCCGGTGGCCCGGGCCACGATTTTTTCTACCAATGTCATTGCCATGGTATTTCCTCCTGTTTATGGGCAGCCGTTTAAACGGCCGCTTTTTCCTTCAGGGCCGCGATTTCCGCGGGACTGAATCCCAGATCGCTCAGTATTTCATCACTGTGGGCCGACAGGCGTGGCGGCGGTGCATCAATGGCCGCCGGGGTTTTCGAGAACTTGGCGGTCAGGTTGAAGAGCTGGATTTCGCCGATTTTCTCTTCCCGGATACTGGTGATAACTTCGCGATGCTTGGCCTGTTCCTGGCTCAGGGCCTGCTCCAGGCCGAGAATGTCTCCACTGGGAATACCTCTCTCGTTGAGAACTTCAACCCAGTGCAGGGTTGGTTTTTCCATGAGCCTGGCTTCCAGCAGGGGAGTAAGCTCCTTGCGATTGGCCTTGCGCTTGTCCCTCTCCTGGAAACGCTGATCGGTTTTCAGCTCGGGCACCCCCAGGGCGTCAGCCAGGTCTTCCCACTGCTTCTGCTGGTTGGCCGCGATGTTGATGTAGCCGTCGGCGGTCTTGAAAGACCCGGAGGGAGCCGCGGTGAAATTGTCGTTGCCCATCAGTACCGGCTGCTGGCCTCCGATCAGCAGGTTGGCCGCCACCCAGCCCATCAGGGGCATTATCGAATCGAGCAGGGAAATGTCGATGAACTGGCCTTCACCGGTACGCTGGCGGTGGAACAACGCGGCCATCACGGCGAATGCCGCGTTCAGGCCGCCGACCGTGTCACAGACCGGGAAACCGCAGCGTAATGGATTGAGTCTTTCGTCTCCGTTGATGGCCATAACTCCGGACAGGCCCTGGATTATCTGGTCATAAGCCGGTTTAAAGGCATCCGGACCGGTCTGGCCGAAGCCGGAAATGGCGCAGTAGATGATGCCCGGGTTTATTTTGCAGAGTTCTTCATAGGAAAAACCAAGCCGCTTCATGACCCCGGGGCGGAAATTCTCCACTACCACGTCCGCGCTTTTGATCAGGCGGTGAAAAACATCCTTGGCTTCATCCAGCTTAAGGTTAAGGGTCAGGGATTTCTTGTTGGCGTTCTGGGCCAGGAAACTGGTGCCCATTAACTGCTTGTTGAGATCGTTGACATTGCCGAGCTTGCGGGCCAGGTCGCCTCCATCCGGGTTTTCTATCTTGATCACCTCCGCGCCCAGCAGGGCCAGGTGCATGGTGGCGAAAGGCCCGGAGAGGACATTGGTCATGTCCAGGACCCGAATGTTCTCCAGTAATTTCATGGTTTTACTCCTTTTTTAACTGGAAGCCGGTTTTACTCCGGTCAGGGTGCCGCTTTTCAACACGAAACCCGGCAGATCGCGATCGAAAAACCGGCCGACCCGGCGGGCCGCGGCCAGCAGTTTTTCCAGGTCGATGTCAGTACGGAGCCCCATGCGCTGCAGGGAATGAACCAGGTCCTCGGTGCTGACGTTGCCGGCCGGCGCCTTGGTGAAAGGACAGCCTCCCAGGCCGCCGAAAGCCGATTCGAAATAAGTGACCCCGGCCCGCAGGGCGGCGTAACAATTAGCCAGGCCGAGGCCGTAAGTGTTGTGAAAATGGCAGGCCATTTCAACCTGTTCGTCCAGCCCGCGGATGCGGCCGAAAAGCTCTTCGACCTGAATTGGGTGAGCGTGGCCGGCCGTGTCGGCCAGGCTGATGTTTTTCACCCCGGCGTCCAGGTAGGATTTGACCAGGTCGATCACCGTCTCGCCGGAGATTTGACCCTCGAAACCGCAGCCGAAAGCCGACTGCACTGAGGCCTGGACCCGCAGGCCTTCCTGCAGGGCCCGCCTGGCCATGCCCAGGATGCGGGTCTGGGCTTCGGCCGGGCTCATGCCGGTGTTTTTGCGACTGTGGGTTTCCGAGGCCGAAACGCCCATGCAGAACATTTCAACCCCGCAGGCCAGGCCTCTTTCCAGGCCCTTTTCATTGAGGACCAGGCCGGAAAAAACCGGCCTGCCTTGTTTTCTTTGCTTGAAATGCTCGAAAAGACGCTCGGTGTCTGCCATTTGCGGCACTTTTTCCGGGTTGACGAAAGAACCCAGCTGGATGATGTCCAGGCCCGAATCGAGCAGTTCCTCTATCCAGCTGATTTTTTCTTCCCGGGGCACCGTGGTCTTTTCGACTTGCAGGCCGTCACGCAGCCCGACTTCGTGAATGTAAACTTGCCGTTTCATGTCGGAAAAATTGAGTTTTTTACAGTTTGGCGGCGATCGCTTCGGCCATTTCCAGGGTCTTGGCTGAGCCGCCCATGTCGTAGGTGCGCACGATGCCTTCCCTGATGACTTCGGCCACTGCTTTTTCCAGGCGTGCTCCGGATTCCTTTTCCCCGAGCCAGTCGAGCATCATCTTGGCGGTCAGGATGGTGGCAATGGGATTGGCCTTGTACTGCCCCGCGTACTTGGGGGCCGAACCGTGGGTCGGCTCAAAAACGGCCAGTTTTTTGCCGATATTGCCCGAGCAGCCGAAACCGAGGCCGCCGACCATCTGGGCACAGAGATCAGAAATGATATCGCCGTACAGGTTCGGCGCCACCAGGACGTCGTAGTTGAACGGATTCTTAAGCAGCCACATGCAGATGGCGTCGATGTTGGCGTCGTCCATATGGATATCAGGGTAGTCGCGGGCGACTTCCCTGGCGGTTTCCAGGAAAAGACCGTCGGTCGCCCTGACCACGTTGGCCTTGTGGACCACGGTCACTTTCTTGCGGCCGAACTGGCGGGCGAAATCAAAAGCGGCCCGGACAATTCTATCCGAACCCTGGCGGGTGTTGATCTTGGTGGAAACGGCGTACTGGTCTCCGGGCAGAGAGGCAAAGTGGGCAAAGGGCTTGGAGAGCTTGGTCAGAGTTTCGGCCAGCTCGGCCGGAACCGGGTTGAACTCGACCCCGGCGTAAAGATCTTCGGTGTTTTCCCGGAAGACCACCAGGTCGATGTTTTCCTTGAAGTTGAGCGGATTGCCGGCATACCCCTTGCAGGGCCGCAGGCAGATGTAGAGATCGAACAGCTGGCGCATGCGCACGATCGGGGAGCGGTAGATCAGGCCTTTGCCCTTTAATTCCGGAACGAGTTCCTCCTCGGCTTTCTTGACCGGCTTGGAGGTGATGGCTCCGAACAGGGATGCATCAACGTTTTTCAGGAGCTCAATGGTGCGCTGGGGAAAAGCGTCTCCCTCCCGGCACCAGAATTCCCAGCCGATGTCGCCATGGATGTATTCGGCGTCCAACTGCAGTTTGTCGAGAACGATTCTGGCGGCTTCCAGCACTTCGATGCCGATGCCGTCTCCGGGTAACCAGGCTATTTTGTATTTGGACATTTTTTCCTCCTTCTTGGTTTGCTTGCCAAAACAGCGAATTTAAAAGGCAGTATGATACTCCTTTTAATTGCTTTTTTCAAATCCGGTGCCTATTCGGCGAGCTTCTATGCGATCAGCAAAGGAGGAAGGTTTTCAATCAGGTTTCAGATTGATTCGATGATCATGGCGATGCCCTGGCCGACTCCGATACACATGGTACAGAGGGCTTTGCTGAGATTGCAGGCCTGCAACTGGTTGACCGCGGTGACGATCAGCCTGGCTCCGCTCATGCCCAGTGGATGCCCCAGGGCGATGGCTCCGCCCCATCTGTTGAGACGGGGATCATCTGATTTCAATTTGAGTTGGTTTAAACATCCCAGTACCTGGGCCGCGAAAGCTTCGTTGATTTCAATGAGGTCTAAATCATCCAGAGAAACATCCAGGCGCCCCAAAAGCTTTTCCGTGGCCGGCACCGGCCCCAATCCCATTACCCGGGGTGCTACTCCGGCGGCCTGCATGCCCCTTATCACAGCCTTGGGCGTCAAACCGAACTTCTTGACGGCTTTTTCGGAGGCGATGAGCAGGGCCGCGGCCCCGTCGTTTACACCGGAAGAGTTGCCGGCGGTTATCGTGCCTTCTTTGCCGGTCAATGATTTGAGTGCGGCCAGCTTTTCCAGCGAGGTCGAACGGGGATGCTCATCCAGTTCAACCACCAGCGCTTCGTTTTTCGGCTGGGGTACTGAAACGGGAACTATTTCTTTGGCCAGCAGTCCCTGAGCCTGGGCGGCCAGAGCTTTTTCCTGGCTGTGCAGGGCGAAAAGGTCCTGCTCTTCACGTGTTATTCTGAAATCGACGGCAATGTTTTCCGCCGTTTCCATCATCGATTCGGTTCCGAAACGCCGGTCGAAATCGGGGTTGACAAAGCGCCAGCCGATGGTGGTGTCGTACATCTTGACCGACCTGGAAAAGGGAGTTGAAGCTTTTTCCAGGACAAAAGGCGACCTGGACATGCTTTCCACGCCTCCGGCGATCAGCAGGTCAGCTTCGCCGGTCCAGATCGCCCGGGCGGCGCTGCCGGCGGCGTCCAGGCCTGAACCGCAGAGCCGGTTTAAAGTCACCCCGGGAACAGCCTCGGGTAAACCGGCCAAAAGAAGGGCCATGCGGGCAACGTTGCGGTTGTCCTCCCCGGATTGGTTGGCACAGCCCAGAATGACATCGTTGAGTTCAAGCCAGTCCACTCCGGGGTTTCTCTGCATAATGAATTTCAGCGGAATTGTCGCCAGATCGTCGGTGCGGATTGAAGACAGCTGTCCTCCGTAGCGCCCGACCGGGGTGCGGATGGCATCGCAGATAAAAGCGTCTCTCATGGTTTTGCTCCGTTTTGGCGTTGGAGTTCTTCCAGCTTCGGCTTGAACTGACGGAATGCGTTGAGCATGGAGGTAGAAAGACGGTCCACTTCATTCTGAGTCAAAACGGTTGAGAACATGCAGGCACAGGTGTTGATCATGATAATGTTCTCCCGGTAGAAGAGGTAATCGAGAATTTCGTCTATCAGTTCCGCGGCATGCCTGGTCTGGTAAGCCTGGCGATAGCTTGTCGGAGGAATGGAACTGAGGTGAATTCGGAACATCGAGCCGGCGCCGGTAATCGAGACGGGAACCCCGGCCAGGCTGATCGCCTCATGCAGTTGATCGATGGCCTTCCGGGTCAGTTCGTTCAGGCGCTGAACCGCTTCCTGATCGAAGTGTTCCATGGCCGCCAACCCGGCGGTCATGCTGATCGGGTTGGCCGAGAAAGTTCCCGAGTGAGGGAAAAGGACTTTCTTTTCCCGGGGATCGAGTACTTTCATGACCTCATCGCGACCGGCCAGCGCCCCGACCGGGAAGCCGCCGCCTATTATTTTACCAAGTGCAGTCAGGTCCGGTTTTACCGGGTAATTCTGCTGGGCGCCGCCATGGTTGATTCTGAAGGTCACTACCTCGTCAAATACGAGTAGAGCACCGTGCCGTCGGGTCCATTGATGCAGGGCCCGGATGAATTCCACGCTTCCCGGAATCAGGCCCACCCGGTGGGGAACCGGGTCGATGATGACGCAGGCGATTTGATCGGCCTGTTCATCGAGGATGGCCAAGGTTTTATCGATCTCATTGTATGGGAAAACGATCACGTTATCCAGGACTCCGGCCGGTGTGCCGCTTACCAGGGGAACACTGTTCGGCTTGGTTATTTCCCCCCAGTTGTCCGGGTTTGAAGTCTGGCTTACTTCGGCGAAATCGTAGGTGCCGTGATAGGCTCCTTCGGCCTTGGCGATTTTCGGGCGGCCGGTGAAAGCGCGCGATGCCTTGATCATGGCCATGACCGCCTCGGTGCCCGAATTGACGAAACGAATTTTTTCGAAACTTTCGGCCCGGTTGCAGAGATGACGGGCCAGCAGCAGTTCGGCTTCCGTGGCCAGGGTATAGGCAGTTCCGGCCTGCAGCTGCTTGATCACCGCCTCGACGATCGGGGGAAAAGCATGACCGTGAATGAGCGAGGCCATGTTATTGGCGAAATCAATGCGCTGGACTCCATCGACATCGGTTACCATGCATCCGGAAGCATGGGCGACGTAATGGGGATATGGTTTGTGAAAAACCGTGTTTCGGCTGACCCCTCCCGGAATCACCTGCAGGGCTTCCTGGTACAAACTCTCACTCTGCTTGTTCATTTTTTCTCCATTGGGTCAGAATAAAAGTATCGGACGTAATTTCAAGCCTGGTCACCTGGACCGGGAATCAGCAAGGCCCCGGTTTGTGATTGCAGGTAATCGAAACTGATTCCGGGCGCAATCTCCCTGACTGAAAGTCCCTTTTCAGAAACTTCGATCACGGCCAGGTTGGTGTATATTCTGCTGACCACTCTTTTCCCGGTCAGGGGATAGGTGCAGGATTCCACGATTTTCGGTTCACCGTTTTTCGTAGTGTGCTGGGTGATAACGTAAATCGATTTTACTCCGGCTACCAGGTCCATGGCTCCCCCCACGGCAGGAATTGCTCCGGGTTCACCGGTGGACCAGTTGGCCAGGTCGCCCTCACGGGAAACCTGCAGGGCCCCCAGGACGCAGATGTCGATATGCCCCCCGCGGATCATGGTGAAACTGTCCGCGTGGTGAAAAAAGCAGGCCCCGGGAATGGCGCTGATACATTTCTTTCCGGCGTTTATCAGTTCAGGGTCTTCTTTTCCCGCTTCAGGAACCGGGCCCATTCCCAACAAACCGTTTTCGGTGTGAAATATGAATTCCCGGCCTTCAGGCACGAAATCGGCCACGTACTCGGGGATTCCGATGCCGAGATTTACATAGGCCCCGTCAGGGATGTCCCGGGCTACTTTCCGGGCCATGGTCCGAACGTCCCAGCCCAAGCATTCTTTTTTTACTTCCATGGGTATTTCCTGTTTTCGGCGACCAGTTTTGATTCAATTTCCGGGTTGGGGATCTCGACCACCCGTTTTACGAATATTCCCGGGGTCACCACGATCTCGGGATCGATTTCCCCCAGTTCGACGATCCGCCTGGCCTGAACAATGGTGGTTTCGGCCGCGGTACACATGACCGGACCGAAGTTCCTGGCGGTCTTGTTGTACAGCAGGTTGCCGTAGCGATCTGCTACTTCGCACTTGACCAGGGAGAAATCGGCTTTTATGGCTTGCTCCAAAACGTACTCGGTTCCCTGGAAGAAGCGTGATTCCTTGCCCTTGGCCAGGGGGGTGCCGACTGAAGTCGGGGTGAAAAAGGCGGGTATTCCTGCTCCTCCAGCCCGAATACGCTCGGCCAGGGTTCCTTGCGGCACCAGCTCAAGTTCTATTTCATTCCGGCAGTAAAGCTCAGGAAAAACTTTTGAATTGGCGGTGCGGGGAAAGGAACAGATCATTTTTTTTACTTGCCTGTTTTCAATAAGTGCGGCCAGCCCCACATGGCCGGAACCGGTATTGTTGCTGACCACGGTCAGATTTCGTGCGCCCTGATCGACCAGGGCGTGAATCAGCTCAATGGGGCTTCCGGCTTCGCCGAAGCCGCTGATCATAACTACGGCACCGTCAAAAACGTCGGCCACGGCATCCTTGGCGGAAGAAAATACTTTCTGAATCATGATTGACCTGATGCTAAAGTTTTTTACTTGAACAGGCTAGCTGTTTTTTCAGTGCCTTGTCAAGGTTTTGTTCGATTTCCGCCAGTTCATCCTCGTAGAAATGGCGATCACCGGAAAAAGGTTTCAGCTTTTCAATGGTGTTTTCCTGTTCGTCATAGTGGGCCAGGAATACCCGATCGGCCCATTCCATGTTGCGGCCCTGATTGAATTTCAGCACAAATGCTTTTTCTCCGTGTACTTCCGTGGTTCCGAGCAGGGATACTTTTCCGCCCGAGGAGGTCATGGTGATGTAGCGCGAAGGCCGGCTGATCGAGGACAGGGTCCGGTAAACCTTGCTGAAGACCTGGTTGATCGCGGCCAGCGGGGCGGTGAAATAATGGTGCTCGCCGGTCGGCCGTGCGCAGTACATCGAATGGAAACCAACTCCCAGCATGGCCAGGATCTGGCCCAGGTCGATCCAGTTCTGAGCTGAGCGTTCCAGGTCAACTCGGCCGTCGTCGTCAGTGAACAGGCTGATGTGGTTCATGATCGGGCTTTGGCTCTTGACCATTACTCCGGCTTGTTTCAGGCGTCGGATGGCGGCGATGGTCGAAGGATTGAGTACTTCCCTGGGAGTCGAGAAATGGGCCATCCAGACTACCTGAATGCCATGGTCAACCAGGCGACGGAAAAGCTGCAGGAAACGATCGTAGCTTTGGCTCAAGACCATTTCCGGGTGGAAGGTCAGGGCCCTGGTGCCCAGGCGCAGGCTCCTGATGTGCATCAGGGTTTCGTCCTCGATCATGGGCTTGGCGTAACCCTCAAGACGTTCCGGGGTTATGAAGCCGGCGTCTCCTCCGGTTATCAGGACATCGGTGACTTCCT
The DNA here is from genome assembly GCA_964457225.1 of uncultured Clostridia bacterium. Lineage (GTDB taxonomy): Bacteria > Acidobacteriota > Aminicenantia > UBA2199 > UBA2199 > CAYWEM01. Next base: position 113,089 of record CAYWEM010000006.1, on the reverse strand, counting down.
TGTGCCGCCGCAGGTATTCCAGTACCTGGCCGAGATCCTCCTGGACAAACATGTCTTCATCACCCCTGACCTGGGCGTGCCGGAAACAGTAGGTGCAAAAAGTGAAGCAGTTTTGGGTGGTGGAGTCGAAAATCAGCTGGCAGGAGGGATACTTGTGCTGGCTGCCCTGAAGGATCTCCAAACCGCCTTCCTCGTTGATGTACCAGGGCTTGTTCAGCAGCTGCTTGCCGTCATGTGGATTGGTCTGCTTCTGGTATTCCTTGATCAGCAGTTCTTTTTCCTGGCGGTCTCTGGCCTGAACGTAACTCTTGACCAAGGTGTCGGGGATCATGCCGGGTTGAGGAATGACCAATTGAAACAGGGAGTCATCGGCAAAGTTCTGCCAGTTGATTTTGTTGAGAACGTGTTTGGTCGCCAGGAAACGGTAGACCTCGATAAAGCATTCTCTTTCCGGAATATGCTTTATGTCGATACCATTTCGATTCAGAATCTCCACTATTTCCCGGAATCCTTCCAGGCCTTGGTAATGGGTTTTACCGGTAAACAGAAAAGGCTTGTTTTCCATGATTCCGGAAGTCCCCGGGAAAGAGGAATGCAGCCGGGTCAAAAGGCCGGTCGGCAGAAGATTTTCCTGTTGAATGATGTTCCTGGTTTCCTCCGAATAATGATAGCGGTCCATCATCCGCTCCAGGTCTTTGGCGGTAATAGTTATCCGCTCAATTGCTGCGCTGACTACCTGGTTTTGCTCAAACTCGTTTTGTTTTGTTTTTGTTTTCATGGAAATCCTCTTGATATTTAGCTTTCAAGCATAAAAACAGTGTAAGGGCATCTGCAGTACGTTTCGCTGCCGTGGGAGGCATAATGAAATGGCGTCATGGAGAATGTTTTCATCTGAACTGTTAATTGCTCCGACTGTTAAAATTCTATAAAAAATAGCCCGATTTGTCAAGAATTTAAAAAAAACGCCGTAGTATCTTTATAACGCCGCGGACCGAGTACGCAGTTCACCTGGTGTTTCCACGGCGCCAAGCAAGGCCATCGGACCGGTTTAGGTGGGAGTGCTCCTGTTGACAAGGGCATTTTCGGGGACTAAAATAAAAAAGCAAAATTATTTAGCCGGAGGTAGAAAACATGAAAAAATCTTTGTTGTTGGCGTTGCTCTTCATCGTGCTGGTTTTCAGCACTGCTTACGGTTTTGCCCAGGAAAAACCCCGCCTGGGCGTACTACGCTTTTCCAACCAGACCAGTGCCGGTTGGTGGAGTGCCAGTGTCGGCCGTGAACTGCAGGATATGCTGGCCGCTGAACTGGCTGCCACCAAGTCTTTCCAGGTGCTGGAACGCAAGGAGATCGACGCTGTACTTGGTGAACAGGATCTCGGGGCCAGCGGTCGCATCGATGGCGCCACCAAGGCCAAGATCGGCAGGATCAAGGGAGCCAAGTACCTGGTTTCCGGCTCGGTAAGCGCTTATGAAGAAGGCACCAAGGGAGCCGGCGGCGGAGTCAGCATCGGCCGGATCGGAGTGGGCGGAAAGAGTGAAAGGGCTTACCTGGCGGTTGATCTCAAAGTTATCGATACTGAAACCGGAGAAATCGTCGATGCCCGCACGGTTGAAGCTGAAGCCAAGTCCGGCGGCCTGGGCGGCCGGGTTGGTATCGGCAAGTTCAGCGGCAGTCTCGGCGCCCATGAAAAGACTCCCACCGGTCGAGCCATCCGCGCCTGCCTGATAGAGATAGTCGAATACCTGGAATGCTCGCTGGTCAAGGGACCGGACGACCGTTGCATGAAGGAATACGATGCCAAGGAACGGCGGCGCAAGGAAAAGACCAAGAAAGGAATCAAGTTCTGAGCGCTGCGATTAAACGGGGCCACGATGCCTGACCAGGAGAGAATCTTACCCGGCTTGCTTGACCCGGATGGAAGAGTTAAGCTGAATGAGAGGTTTCTCGCCAAGGTTGTGGCCCTGGCTCTGGAAGAAGATTTCATTGAAAAGGATGTCACCACTTCGGCCCTGGCCGGATTTGACGGTCCGGCCAGGGCCAGGGTGCTCTCCAGGGAAGCCGGGATAATCTCGGGAACCGGAGCATTCAGGGAAGCCTGCCGCCAGGTTGACCCTGAACTGCAGGTTGACCTGCGGCTCGGCGACGGGGCACCCTGTCGGGTGGGGGATGTAATCCTGCAGGTCAACGGCCGGAAAAGCTCGATACTCAAAGCAGAAAGAACGGCCCTGAATTTCCTGGGCCGTCTCAGCGGCGTGGCCACGGCCACCAGCCTTTACGTTGAGAAGGTAAAACCTTTCGGCGTCATTCTGCTGGATACCCGCAAAACCACTCCCGGGTTACGCTATCTGGAAAAAGAAGCGGTGCTGCACGGCGGCGGGGCCAACCACCGACTGCACCTGGCCGAAATGGCCCTGATCAAAGACAATCACATCAGTATGGCCGGTTCCCTGAGACGGGCGGTTGAACTGGTACGGCGGGCCAATCCGGGATTGCCGGTCGAAGTGGAAGTGCAGAGCCTGGCTCAATTGGTTGAAGCACTGTCCCTGGGTGTTGAAATGATTATGCTTGACAATTTTTCCGCTGAAATGGTTGAAAGGGCCGCGGTTCTCAAAAGCAGTTCGGTCAAGTACGAGCTTTCCGGCAATGTCACCCTGCACAACGTTTCCTCAAGGCTGCAGCCGGGAATCGATTTCGTATCCGTCGGCGCCCTGACTCACGGCTGCCGCAGTATCGATTTTACCCTGGAATTCGAGGAAGATTGATGAAGGATTACCGGGAAAGCGATCTCCTGGTGATCGGCTGCGGCATAGCCGGGGCGACAGCAGCCCTGCTGGCCGCTGAAGCCGGGCTGTCCGTGACTGTGATCGCCAAGGGAAAAGATTTTACCCGCAGTAATTCCTACCTGGCCCAAGGCGGCATCGCCACCCTGCCCCAGGGAGCTGACGCCGAGGAATTCATCAAGGACATAATCAGGGCGGGTGATGAGCTCAGTTACCTGCCTGCGGTTGAAATGCTGGTATCCGAAGCCCATCCCCTGATTCAATCAATACTGATAGACAGGCTGGGAGTGGCTTTCAGCAAGGAAAACGGCAGTTATGACATGGCCATGGAAGGCGGCCATACCAGCAGAAGAGTACTGCATTACAAGGATATGACCGGTCGGGCCATCCAGGAGCGCTTCGCGGAAGTACTGCCTGGAGCAAAGGGAATCGAGGTGCTTTTTCAGCACACGGCCGTGGATCTGCTGACATACCCTCATCATTCACTCAACCCGGCCAGGCTTTACAGTGAACCCCGGGTGATCGGCGCCTACGTGCTTGACCAGAAAAGGAAAAAAGTGATGCGCTTTTTTGCCCGGCGGGTAGTGCTGGCCACCGGTGGACTCAGCAGTATTTTCCTGCATTCCACCAATCCCGAAGATGCCGTGGGCAACGGCATAGCAATGGCTTTCCGGGCCGGAGCCCGGCTGGGCAACATGGAATACGTGCAGTTCCATCCCACTTCTCTCTTCCACCGCGATGCCGATTCTTTCCTGATTTCCGAGGCCGTGCGGGGTGAAGGCGCCCGGCTGATGAACCGGCGGGGAGAGTACTTCATGGACAAGTATTCGCCCCTGCGCGACCTGGCGCCCCGTGACGAGGTTTCCCGCGCCATTTACGAGGAAATGATCCGCAACGGTGACGATTTCGTCCTGCTGGACCTGGCTTCTTTTGCCAGGATCAACATTGCCGAGCGATTTCCCAACATCTATCGTACCTGCCTGCAGTTCGGCATAAACATAGAGGAAAAACCAATTCCGGTGGTTCCGGCCGCTCACTACGGCTGCGGCGGAGTACTTTGTGACCTGCTGGGACGGACCAGCCTGAAAAATCTGTATGCGGTCGGCGAGGTGGCGGCCACCGGGGTGCACGGAGCCAATCGCCTGGCTTCGGTTTCCCTGCTGGAAGGCCTGGTCTGGGGGGCCAGGGCGGCCCGTGACCTGTCCGAATCCCTGTCTGAACGGGAAGATCCTTACGTGATCAGCGAAGTTCCCGAGTGGATCTATCCATTCCCGCAGGAAAAACTCGACCCGGCCCTGGTCTGGCAGGATTTGGCCACCATCAGGTACACCATGTGGAATTACTGCGGCATCATCCGGACGCAAAAGAGAATGGAAAGAGCCAGGTCAGACCTGGAATACCTCAGTCATCGCATCGACAGGTTCTACCAGCGGACGGAGATTGGCAACCGTATCATCAATCTGCGTGACAGCGTCCAGACCGCCCTGCTGGTGGTCAGCGCCGCTTTGCGTAACCGTAATTCACGCGGAGCCCATTTCCTGGAAAAAGATTGAACCCGTTTCAGGGTAAATCCGATTCCGTGTTTGAGTTTTCCGGGTATGTGAAAAAATCCAGGGTCTTTTTGCCGATTTTCTGACTGCGGAAACAGTGCAGAAAGGGTAAATCACGGAAACGGTCAATAGCCGCAGGTCTTTCCAGCACGACCATGCCGCCCGGCTTGAGAATTTTTCTCTTGAAAACGACCTTGAGGGGATTAGCCACCCGCAGCAGCTCATAGGGAGGATCCAGGTATATTATATCGAAGCGCAGATCGCCCTGGGCCAGGGCGATCACCGAACGATTGAAATCACCCTTGACGATACGGTACTTGTCCGGGGAAACGTTTATCTTGTCGAGGTTGTGTTTGATCAGGGCCAGGGCTTCCGGGAGATCGTCAATGAATACCAGGTATTCCGCGCCCCGGGAAAGTGCTTCTATGCCTATGTTGCCGCTGCCGGCAAATCCGTCGAGAAAGATCGTTTCCCTGACATCCTGCTGGAGTATGTCGAAAAAAGACAGTTTCACCCGGCTGGTGGTCGGCCTGATCAGATTGTGCCGGCTGGTTTTCAGGACCCGGTTTTTAAAAATGCCTGATGATATGCGGATCATGAGAGGATGATACTACGATCAGGCCGCTTCGGTCAATGCCGGGTCCTGCGGGGCTGAAATCAGGGGCGATTTGCATTATAATATGCTTTCATGATCAAACGATTCTACGAACTTCAGGAAAAGGTGGCTTCCTATTATCCGGAAGCCGATATGGAACTGCTGAAAAAGGCTTATACCGTGGCTACCGCCGCTCATCTCAACCAGAAAAGGGCCACCAACGAACCTTATATCATCCACCCCCTGGCCGTGGCCGGCATTCTGGCTGACATGAAACTGGATGAAATCTCGATCGCCGCGGGCCTGCTGCACGATGTCATCGAAGACTCCCAGGAATTCGACCGCAAGCGCATTGAGGAACTTTTCGGCACGGAAATCGCCGATATAGTCTGGGGGGTGACCAAGATCACCAAGATTTCCCGGCTTGATGTCGAGGAGGCACATGCCGAGACCCTGAAAAAGATGATCATCACCATGACGTCCAACATCAGGGTCATTCTGATCAAGCTGGCCGATCGGCTGCACAACGTGCGCACCCTGAGTCATCTAAGTCCGGAAAAGCAGAAGAAAATAGCCCGCGAAACCCTGGAAATCTATTCACCGATCGCCTATCGGCTGGGCATGGGCAAGATCAAGGAAGAACTGGAAGACATCTCTTTCATGTACCTGCATCCGGAAGAATTCAGGGAAATTCAGGCTGAAATGAACATCAGGCAGGACTGGGCCATGGCCCAGCTGGAAAAGACCAAGAAGGAAATCGCCCAGATCATGGATGAAATGAGTATCCAGGGTGAAATCCATTACCGGGTCAAGCGTGTTTTTTCAATTTACAAGAAGATCGTCAAACAGAATATCAGTGTTAAAAACGTCTACGATCTGCTGGCCCTGCGCATAATCACCGATACCGTTGCCAGCTGCTACACGCTGATGGGCATGATTCACCAGAAATGGCCTCATATTCCCATCCGCTGGCGGGATTTCATCACCAGTCCCAAGAGTAACTTCTACCAGTCGATTCACACCACAATCTTCAACCGTGAAGGCATAAACTTCGAGATCCAGATCAGGACCCGGGAGATGCATAAAAACGCCGAAGAAGGCATTGCAGCTCATTGGAAGTACAAGGAAGGACTTCATTTCCTGGAGAGCGACGACCGCCTGCAGTGGTTCAAGGAAATGATCGAGTATCACAAGCACAATCCCGATCCACGCGAATTTCTCAACCTGGTCAAAAAGGAATTGAATCCCAATGAAATATTCGTCTTCACTCCCAAGGGACGGGTGGTCAATCTCAAGCTCGGAGCCACGCCGATAGATTTCGCCTATGCGATTCACTCGGAAATCGGCAATCATTGCAAGGGGGCTCTGGTCAATGAAAAAATGGTGCCTTTGCGCACCCCCCTGAATTCCGGTGACGTGGTGGAGATAATAACCCAGAAAAACATCGCCCCCAGCGCCGACTGGCTCAAGTACGTGGTAACCACCCGGGCCAAGCGGGCTGTGTCCAGTTACCTGCAGAAACAGGAAAACCTGGACCGGATAGAAAAGGGCAAAAAAGCGTGGAATCGTTTTCTGCGGGAATGCCGGCGCAGGAAACAACTGCCGGGGACTGACGAAGATATCCAGGGACGCCTGCGGGAACTGGGCTATCCCGAAATGGAGTCCTTTTTCCGGGATCTGGGCAGCGGCCGCAAAACCCTGGCCGGACCTTTCCTCAAGGCCCTTTTCCCGGAGCTGGATGTCAAATCAATTAAACCCGCTGTTTCCAGGCCCCCGAAACGCAGTTCAGGAATTCACAAGCTGGTGCGCGTCGATGAGCTTCAGGATATCGACATCTCATTTGCCCGCTGTTGTCATCCGATCAAGGGCGAAAAAGTGGTCGGTTACCTGACCCGTAACCGCGGCCTGGTGGTTCACGCCCAGGGTTGCGTAAGCATTGCCCATGCTCTGCCCAGCAGGCTGATCAAGGTCAACTGGAACGAACTGGACGGCCATACCTTTCAGGTGCGCCTGGAACTACTGGTCCAGGACCGGCCGGGGATTCTGACCGCGGTCACCGCTGTGCCCGCCGGTTTTGATTCGAACATCAAAAAGATAGAACAGGAACAGGCCACTACCTCAACCGCCCTGATACGTCTGGTGCTGGAAGTCAGGGAATACGGCCAGTACCAGGATATAGTCAGGCAACTGAATTCACTTTCGGGAATCCTGCAGGTAAGCCGGAAGCGTTGATTATTTCTTTCTAAATTTATAGAATTGCTGAATGAAGCTGGTATGCTTTGCCTAGATCATTTTCCCGGAGAAAAAAATGAAGCTTGAATGGACTCTGCAGATCGTCCGGGCCCTGGCTGAGAACGAAGCCCGGGCCGCCGGTTTTGCTGAAATTGAACCAGAACACCTGGTCATGGGGCTGTGCAAGTTTGTTGAACTTCCGGACAAGTTGTTGGAAGTGGTAGTTACCCCCATGAACGTTCCGCCCTCAGAATTGCCGGGCGCCCGGCAGGGGATCAATTCCCTGCTCCTGGAAAAAGGCTGGGACAGCACTCAGCTGCGCCGTAAGCTGCGCCGCTTGATGGGCCGTGGCCCGCAGACCCAGCAGTCCGAACAAAGCCTGCCGCCGGCGGCTCTGTCAAGAACAATACTGGAGCAGGCTGATCAGCAGGTGAAAAACAACCGGGACGGCAAATACGGAGCCTATTACCTGCTGGAATTGACCTGCTTGAAACCTTCGACCGAAATTCTGATTCAGTTTTTCGGGCCGGGCTGGGAGTCTTCAGCCGGTGATGATTCTGAGCGGGTGCCGGAAAGCATGGACCTGGCTGATTTGACCGACAGGTTAAAAAGGCTCAGAAGCGAATTACTGGAACAGGTGCTGGGCCAGGACCAGGCTGTCCAGGCTTTTGTTGAAGGTCTTTTTAATGCCGAGGCCACCGCCGGGGCCGATCCCGGGCGCCGGCGTCCCAGGGGGGTGTTTATCTTCGCCGGACCTCCCGGAGTGGGGAAAACCCTGTTGGCTGAAGCCGGAGCCCGGATTTTAAAAAAGCCTTTTTTACGCCTCGACATGTCCGGGTATGCCGACGCCATGGGGGTTGTCCAGCTGGCCGGGGCCCAGCGCAGTTACCACGGCGCCAAACCGGGCAAACTGACCGCCTTTGTCGGGAAAAATCCTGATGCCTTTCTGCTTTTTGATGAAATTGAGAAAGCCGGCCCGGAAGTCATTCATCTTTTCCTGCAGATCCTGGACAACGGCAGTCTTGAGGATCGTTTCAACGAGCAGAATGTGAGTTTCCGGGAGACCCTGATAGTTCTGACCACCAATGCCGGCAGGTCTCTCTACGAAGAGGAGCAGGCGCTGAAAATCCAGCATCATCGCCGCACCATTCTTTCCGCCCTGGAACTCGACCGGGATCCGGTGACCGGAAAGCCTTTTTTCCCCCAGGCCATCTGTTCCCGCCTGGCCGCAGGCTATCCGGTCATGTTCAACCGCCTGGGGGTCAGTGAACTGGTTCGCATCGCGGCCCGTGAAATCCAGCGGATTGGAGAAATGCTGCATGCCGTCCACCAGGTTAGATTCTCGGTGGATCCCCTGGTGCCTCTTTGCCTGGTGTTGCGTGAAGGAGCCTGGGCGGATGCCAGGAATCTTCGCTCACAGGCTGAATCCTTCTGCAAGGGCGAGCTGTTCAACCTGCTCAGGCACATGTCAGCCGAACAACTGCGCAACAACCTGGCTGATGTCAACCTGATACGTTTCTACCTGGATGAAGAACAAAATGAAGACATACCGGCCGGAGATGTTCTGCCCGGAGAATTCCTGAGCCCGGCCGCCCGGCCGCGGGTGCTGGCGGCAACCAGGTTCGACCTGGAAAAATCCCTGCCCGGCCTGCATGACATGGAAATCGTTTCCTGTCGGGATATCGACAGCGCCAAGACCATGCTGGCCGCCGCCGAATTCGACCTGGTGCTGGTTGACCCGTTCCTGGATCAGCCTTCGGATCCGGAAAACCCGCCTGCCGCCCTGACGATTGACTGTTTTGCCAAGGCCCCGATCGGCGCAAGTTCACTGCGCCGCGGAATTGAAATTCTGCGAATGATCCGGGAATTGCCGGAAGCGCCCCCGGTATACCTGCTGGCTGTAGCTGCCGACGGCGCGGAAATCAGGACCGTTGACGAAGAACTGATGATCAGCGCCGGACGTTACGGGGCGGCCGGCCTGCTGACCCTGCGGGCCGATATCCCCGGAAACAGCTTTTTAGAGATACTTAAATGCAGTGCCGAAGAAACGGAAAAATTCACTCTCGAGTTGAAGGAAGTGATATCCCGGGTTCACCGGGAAAAAGCCGCGGCCGAATTAGCGGCCCAGGGCAAGGTCCTCAGCTTTGAAACCTCGCCGGCCTTTTTACGTGAGAAGGGGGAGTTGGCCGTCCGCCTGCGGCGGCTGCGCCTGGTCAGTGCTCCCAGTGCCGCTGATCTCGGAGCTGTCCTGAGCGACGCCGAAAGGCCTGCCCTGAGATTCTCCGATGTTTTCGGGGCCGACCAGGCCAAATCGGAGCTCGGGTACATCGTGGATTGGCTGAGGGAACCTAGGAAATACTCCGGGCTGGGTTTGAAGCCGCCCCGGGGGCTGTTGCTCCATGGCGCTCCGGGCACGGGTAAGACCATGCTGGCCAGGGCGCTGGCCGGCGAATCCAGGGCCGCTTTCATAGTTGAATCGGCGACCAGTTTCATAACCAAGTACCAAGGCAGCGGACCGGAAAACGTTCGTTCCCTTTTCGCCCGCGGCCGGCGTTACGCTCCCAGTATAATTTTTATCGATGAAATAGACGCCATCGGCAGGAAAAGGGAAGGCTCGGCTTTCAACCGCGCTCAGGAAGAGACCCTGAATACCGTTTTAACTGAAATGGACGGTTTTGCTCCCAGCAGTACCAGGCCGGTCATCATCATCGCCGCCACCAACCTGCTGGAAAAACTTGATCCAGCCCTGGTCCGTCGTTTTGACCGGGAAGTGGAAGTTGACAAGCCCGACCGGGCGGCCCGGAAGGCCTTCCTGTCAAAGCGGCTGGCCCCGGGCCCCTATTGCAGGGTTTCAGCGGAATTACTTGAGAGAATAGCCGGCCAGTCGGCCGGGGATACCATAGCCGGCCTGGAAAGAACGATTCGCCTGGCCGGCAGAATGGCCGCCGGGACCGACGGCATAATCACAGACCGTCTTCTTGAGGATGCTCTGACTACCATGCGGCTTGGCGATGTCAGGGGAAATGCCCCGGACGAAGAAACCCTGTTGCGTGTAGCCCGGCACGAGGCCGGACATTGCCTGGTGGGCTGGCTCCAGGGCGATAAACCGATGCAGGTGAGCATAATGGCCAGAGGCAGGGTGGGCGGATACGTTGAAAGGGAAGTGGTCGAGGAAAAAACACTGTACCTGAAGAGCGAAATGGAGCAGATGATACGCCAGATCATGGCCGGAAGGGCTGCTGAAATAGTCTGTTACGGAGGTGAAGAAGGACTTTCAAGCGGTGTTTCAGGAGACCTGCGGCAGGCCGGCCGGCTGGCCGAAAACATGGTATGCCGTTTCGGCATGGCCGCTGAACCCGGACAGTTGTTCCTGGAAGACGGAGATTTCCGGAATGGTCCCCTGGCTGTGACGGTTGCCAGGGCCAAGGAGGAAATCATCAACCGGCAGCTTAAAGCGGCCTGTGAAATCCTGGCTGAAAATCGGTCCACTCTGGATTTACTGGTACAGAATCTCATGGAAAAAAACAGGCTTACCCGCGAAGATCTGGAAAAAATGCTGGCCTGATATCAGTTTTGCCCTGAAGAATTGGTCGCTTCCGCCGGATCGACCGGATTGAGAATATCCTTGACCTCGCGAAGCAGGGATTTTATCAGGAAAGGTTTTCTGATGCATTTCCGGGCCCCCTCAGCCATGATCGCCGAGATGTCGTCATCTCCGGCCGGTCCGATGAGGGCCAGCACCGGAAGCCCCGGCTTCTCTTGCAGGATACCCGCGACCGGTGACGGGCCGTCCCGGCCGCCCGGCTGCAGCCCCAGAATCAACAGGTCGAAAGACAGGTCTTCGAGAAGAGCCAGTCCCTCCTGGAGATCATTGGCCGTGGCCACTTCGTAACCCTCGGCGATGAGAGCCTGCTGCAGGATTTCCTGGATCGCCGGCTCAGCTTCCTGTACCAGTATCCTGCGCCCGTGGCCCGGAGGAGTGACGCTCCGGAAACGGGGAGTGCTTTTCTGTTCATCGCCGGGTTTAAGCTGGTTGATCTCCAGCGGCAGTATTACCTTGAAACTGGTGCCGCGGCCCGGCTCGCTGTCGACCTCAATGCTGCCACAGTGATTGCGGACTATTGAAAGGGAAGTCGACAGGCCCAGCCCGGTGCCTTTACCCTCTTCCTTGGTTGTAAAGAACGGGTCGAATATCCTGGTGAGGTTTTCGCGGGGGATGCCGGACCCGGTGTCGGTGACGGTGATTTCCAGCAATCTCTGGCCGGGCGAGAAAGAAGTGGCAAAGGTCAGCACTCCTCCGTGCCCTTCCATGGAGTGCAGGGCATTGATGGCCAGGTTCAGGAAGACCTGTTCCAGTTGCCGTGGATCAGCTTCAATGCCGGGAATCCTTGCTTCCATTTCCCTGCGCAGTTCAATCTGCAGGGATTGGCAGGTCGGGCTGATCATACTGCAGATGTTGTCCAGGATGTTGTTGACCATGACTGCTTCCAGGCGGGGCGGGGCGGGCTTGGAAAAACCCAGCAGGGTGTTGAGAGTGGAACTGATCCTTTCTATCTGGGTGATAATCTGCTCCAGGTCACGACGCTTGCCGGCGTCTTGTTCTTTCAGCAGCTGGATCTGCGCCCGGCCGGATATAATGGCCAGAGGGTTGTTGATTTCATGGGCCGCTCCGGCGGCCAGCTGACCGACCGCGGCCAGTCTTTCCGCCTGGATGAGCTGCATTTTTATCTGCTGGTTCTTCCAGATCACCGTGCTGAGTTCTTCGCAGCGGTCATTGAGTTTGCTGTAGGCCTTGATCCGGTTGATCACCTCGGAAGCCAGTGCGGCGATCTGGTTGAATGATGTTGATTCCCAGGACGGCATCAGGGTGCTTTCCCTGTTTCCCAGGCCCAGGCAGATTTCGCCAAGGTATTCGTTTTGAACCCAAAGGGGCAGAATTATGAAAAAACTTCGCTGGCACACTTCAGATGAGATTCCCGGTTCCGGCCCCAAAGCCCTGGTCCTGGTCGGAAAACTGAGCAGAAGCTCCCTGACCCAGTCGGGATGCCGTTCCATTTCCGGGTCGAGAAGCATTTCAGCGCGCCTGGTGATATTGCAGATCAAGCTTCTGGCACTGCGGTCTTTTTCCCGGAAAAGACCCTCTATGACCAGGTTTTCCTGGTCGATCCAGAACAGGAGCAGGCGTTCGAGACCTTCAAGCTGTCTCAATTGCTCATCCAGTACCAGGAACAGGTCGGCGGCCGATCTGACCCTGGAAAGCCGCAGGGCGATTTCCGCGGTTGTTTTGCAGAACAGGTTGGTTTGTTGCAGAGCGGAGTTTTGTTCCTGCAGGCGGAATGCCATGCTGGCCAGCCTGGCCCCGGCCCGCTGACGAGCTTCCTGGTTTATTGAGGCACTGTTCACCTGCCAGTCGAACAGGGCGGCTCTTTCAGTGAAGCCCTTCTCGGTCTCCTGCTGAATCGCCTGGAGTTCCTCTGCTTTCAAGTTGAACAACAAGAGGTACTCGTCTGTTTCTTTCTCGGAAAAAAATGACTGGGGTGGATCAAGAAAAACTCGATGGGCAATGTCATCGGCCAGTTTGACCAGGTTGATCAATCTGGAGTCGCTTTTCAGTTCAGCCAGGTCGGCCGGCGCATGATGGTGCAGCCAGATTACTTCGGTAAGCCCTCCGGGAAGTCTCCAGTGCTCAGCCAGCCACTTGCCGATCAACGAATGGTCCGCGCCCAGGCAGGAATGCTCAACGGCCAGGGCCGGACGGCTGGACGACAGCAGTTCCTGCTCGATACGACGGAATTCATCGTTGAAACGGGAGCAGATGAAAATCTTGCCGATGTCGTGCAGCAGAGCCGCGGTAAATGCCTCGCGGCGCAGATCAGGGAAAACCCGGGAGGCAATCATTTCAGCGGCGACGGCACTGGCCAGGGAATGCTGCCAGAGTCTTTTCTGACTTTCATTCCGGCCGTTGTCCTGTTCCGGAAAACAATCGTGGAGCTTCAGGGCCAGGACCAGGCTGAACAGGGTGGCTTCGCCGATGACCACCAGGGCGTGTTCCAGGGTTTTTATTTCCCTCCTGAATCCGAACTGGGCCGAGTTGGCGTACTTCAGGATTGAAGCGACCAGGGCTGGATCGTTTTCAATGAGGCGGCATATTTTTTTCTGTTCGATTTCTTCAGCAATTCCGTCCAATATCTGCAGGGCAATCGCCGGCAGGGTGGGCAGATCTTCGATTTTCTTCAGCAGGATTTTAATTTCCAGTCTCTTGGAGTCATTTCCTGCATGGTTCAGCGATGAACCGGAAAAATCAGGCATCAGCCTACCTCCGGGAATAGTTGTTTAAATCCAACTGTTGTTGCGATTCGGTTCGACATCGAATGGGTGTCAAATTGGATTACTTGTTCTGTCTAACAGAATTGCATTTTTTTGTCAACAGCTTTGGCCGATCGATTCTGCCATTCCCTGAAAAAGAGAGATTGCAGATGTACAGGCAAGACTCCCTCAATTGAGCCCGACTCCAATAAAGTTCAAATTAACTGCCGAATCTTTCAATGATTTCCTGCTTGCTCAGTCCGAGAACCCCCAGTTTTTTTCCCACCCTGGTGAAAGCGTCCAGGGCCTTTTCCAGGTGGTGGCGTTCATGGGCCGCGGAAAGCTGGGTGCGGATACGCGCCTGGCCCTTGGGTACCACCGGGAAGAAGAAACCGACCGCGTAAACGCCTTCGCGGAAAAGTTCGCGGGCGAAATCCTGGGAAAGTTTGGCATTAAAAAGCATGACCGGGACTATGGGGGTTTCACCGGGCTTGAGAACAAAACCGGCTTCCACCAGGCCTTTACGCCAGAAATCGGTGTTTTCTTCCAGCTTGTCGCGGCGCTCGGTGGTGCGGGATATCAGGTCCAGTACGGCGATGGCTCCGGAAACCACCACCGGGGGGATGGTATTGGAGAACAGGTAGGGGCGGGCCCGTTGGCGGCACATCTCGACCAGTTCGCGCCGGCCGGAAACACAGCCGCCGGAAGCTCCGCCCAGGGCTTTGCCCAGGGTGGTGGTGATGATGTCGATCTTGCCCATGACTCCGCAGTGTTCGTGGGTGCCGCGGCCGGTCCTGCCGATAAACCCGGAAGCATGGGAATCGTCCAGGAATACCAGGGCGCCGTATTTTTCAGCCAGGTTGACTATCTGGTCCAGCTTGGCCAGGTCGCCGTCCATGGAGAATGAGCCGTCGGTGATGATCACCTTGACCCGGGCCCCGGCGTGAAGCTGAAGCTTTTCTTCCAGGTGGCCCATGTCGGAATGCTTGAAAGTGTCGGTCTGGGCTTTGCACAACCTCATGCCGTCCACTATCGAGGCGTGCACCAGCCGATCGGAGATCATGACGTCATTTTCATTCAGCAGGGCCTCGAACACCCCGGCATTGGCATCCATGCAGGAAGGAAAGAGAATGGTGTCCTCGGTGCCAAGAAAATCGGTCAGTTTTTTTTCCAGTTCCTTGTGGATGTCCTGGGTGCCGCAGATGAACCGAACCGAGGACATGCCGTAGCCGCGCGCATCCAGGCCGCGCCGGGCTGCTTCGATCACTTCTGGGTGTGACGAAAGGCCGAGGTAATTGTTGGCGCACATGTTGATGACTCGTTTGCTTTCACTGCCGGCCGGGAATTCGACCTCGATCTCGGAGTCCTGTGGGGCGCAGATGATGCGCTCTTCCTTGAATATGCCTCCCCGGCGCAGTTCATCCAGTTCCTGTTTGAATACTTCGCGGATCTGATCTGGAAATGCCATGGTCTTTTACTCTACGTTGAATTCTTTGAGCAGGTCCATGATGTTGTTGACCGTGTCAAAAGCTTCCGGGCTGGCCTTGGCATCGGGTATCTGGATGGAATACTTGTTTTCCAGGAAACGTTTCAGCGAAACCATGGAAAATGAGTCGACAATGCCTCCGGAAATCAGCGGGGTGTCGTATCCGACTTCGCGGTCGTCGTCTTCTTCCAGGTACTCCTTTTTCACGTAATCGAGAATGATGTCCTTTGTTGCGGCCATGGCGAATCTCCTTTTTTTTAGACTAAGCTGGTTAAGCTTTAAACGTTTTTTTAACCTATCCGGAGAACCTTTGTCAAGAGTAATGAGATCGATCGAAGGCTTGACAATAATATACTGCCTGAACATAATTCATTATCATGATCAGTCAAAGCTTCTCAGGATCGTCATCTGCCGGTGTAAATGGAAAAAGGCGATTCGACCTTAAATTCATATCTTTTCTGCT
Organism: uncultured Clostridia bacterium; assembly: GCA_964457225.1. Classification (GTDB taxonomy): domain Bacteria; phylum Acidobacteriota; class Aminicenantia; order UBA2199; family UBA2199; genus CAYWEM01. Next base: position 97,676 of record CAYWEM010000006.1, on the reverse strand, counting down.
TTCAGCTCTGTTGTTTTTTTCTATGGCCGGCGAATCGGTTGATGCCGTGAACAGGGCTCCACTGCGTTTTTCAAATTACGGCCTGGAAGAAGGGCTTTCCCAGCACAGTGTCACTTCAATAGTGCAGGATCAACATGGTTTTCTCTGGGTGGGCACCCAGGACGGCCTGAACCGCTTTGACGGCTATGATTTCAGGATTTTCCGGCACCAGCCGGGAGACTCATTTTCACTGAGCAACAGTTATATCAACGATCTTTTGCTTGATCGGAATGGTAACCTGTGGGTCGGAACTTTCAACGGATTCAATCGTTATGACCCTTATCTGGAAAGGTTTGCAAGAGTTCCCTTTTCAGTGCAGGGAGAAAGCCGGACGGATCGATTGGTCGTGCGTGACCTGCTGGAAGACAGCTCGGGGTTGATCTGGTTGGGAACTTCTGAGGGGCTTATACGCTATGATTCCGGGAATGGGGAATTCAGCCATTTATTTATATCGGAGAATCCCCCTGAGGCTGATTTGGCGGTCCTGGCCGAAGACGACCAGGGACGCATCTGGATCGGCGCCAGGAAGGGATTGCGGATACTCGAGCCGCTTAGCGGCGCTTTGTCCTGGGCTGATGAACTCTATGCCGGGCTTGAGTTTCTCCGGGAAGAGCGGATACGGGCATTGCTGATCGATGACCAACAGCGGATCTGGGTCGGAACCAGTGATCTCGGTGTGCTGGTCATTGATCAGGAAAAACAGTCCTGGCGTTCTTTCCGTTCCGGCCATGATTCAATCCTTCCGCATGACCAGGTCTCCAGCCTGGGCCGGGACGATCAGGGTCTTTACTGGATAGGTACTCTTGGCGGCCTGCTGATTATGGACCCCGACCTGGAGGTCATGGATGTCTGCCGCCAATATGCCGATGATCCCTACAGCCTGTCCCAGAGTACGGTGACTTGTTTTTTCCAGGACGCAGGAGGCCAGATCTGGCTGGGTACCAATGGCGGAGGACTCAACCGCCATGACCCCGGCACCAGGGTTTTCAACCACTGGCGCAGCCGGGCCGCTGAACCGGGCAGCCTTAAACACGCGGTGGTCTATTCACTGCTGGTCGACAGCCGGGGAACACTCTGGGTGGGTACCCTGGAAGGGGGTTTGAATTACCTGGACCGCGACAGCGGCCTTTTTTCCGCCTTGGTCCACGATCCGGCCAGGCCGGACTCCATCAGCTCCAATCACGTGGTGGCCATTGCCGAGGGTTTGGACGGTGTTCTCTGGGTGGCCACCTCGAATGCCGGGCTGAACCGACTTGATCCCGGCAGCGGCCGTTTCACGCGCATAAGCGGCCGGGAATCCGGAGGACCGCTCAGCAGCGACCGGTTGCGCGCCCTGGCGGTTGACCGCTTTGGCGCAGTCTGGATCGGTACCTCGGGATTCGGTCTCGATCGCTACGAGCCCAAGAGCGGCCGGGTGCGGAATTTTAAAAAAAACCCGCAGGATCCCTCCAGCCTGAGCAATGATTTCGTGCGCGGTTTGCACCTTGATATCAGCGGTGACCTGTGGGTGGCCACCTACGGCCGGGGGATCAATCGTCTGAGCCTGGATGATTTCAGTATAAAATCCTGGGTTCACGATCCAAAGGATCCCTCCAGCCTGAGCAGTGACCTGGTACGATCCATCTTCCAGGACAGCCGGGGGCGCTACTGGATCTCCACTGACCTTGGTCTTAACCGCTTTGACCCGGAAAAGGGCGACTTCACCAGGCATGATACCCGCCATGGTTTGCCCAGCAACGTGGTTTACGGAGTCCTGGAAGACCGGGAAGGCTTGCTCTGGATGAGCACCAACCAGGGAGTCGCCAGGTTTGACCCGCAAGGCGGTGTTTTCACCGTTTTTGACCAGCATGACGGACTGCAGAGCAGTGAATTCAACACCGGAGCCTATTGCCGTGATGCAGCCGGGAATCTCTACTTCGGCGGCCAGAATGGTTTCAACGTTTTTGATCCCGGGTTACTGAAGCCGAACCACTATGTGCCTCCGGTTGTTTTCACTGATCTGCTGGTTTTCAATGAGCCGGTGGCGGTGGCGGAAGATTCATTCCTGCCGGTTTCACTGGTTTATGCCGGTGAAGTCCGCTTCGACAGCCGGCGCAGGATCATCAGCTTCCAATTCGCCGGCCTGAGTTTCAGGCAGGCTCGGAAGCACCGTTATGCTTTCAAGTTGGAGGGATTTCAGGATCGCTGGATTGAAACCTCGGCCGGCCAACGGCAGGCGACTTTTTCCGCATTGCCCCCGGGCCGCTATTTACTGCGGGTCAGGTCTGCCAATGAAGATGGAGTCTGGAACAAAAATCAAGCCATGATAAAAGTGGTCATAGTGCCGGGTTTCCGGCAGACGCTCTGGTTCAGGATACTGGTTTTACTGGGCCTGGCTGCGCTGGTGATCTCTGTTTTCATCTGGCGCCAGGCTGACCTGCGCCGACGCAATCTCTTGCTCGAACGTACAGTTCAGGAGAGAACCGAAGAAATACTGCGCCAGAAAGGCGAAATTGAGGATAAATCGCGGGAAATCCAGGCCAGGTTGCAGGAAGTTGAGGATTCAGTCGCCCAGATAAAGAGGCTTGAAGGACTGCTGCCGATCTGCTGTTCCTGCAAGAAGATCCGCCTGAAGGACTCGGATTCCAAGAATCGGGAAAACTGGCTGGAAGTGGAAGACTATATCGCCGAGCGCACGGACGCTGATTTTTCCCACGGCATCTGCCCGGATTGTGCTGACAAGTATTACCCCGGACGAAAAAAAACATAAGTACATAACCGCGGCTGAAAATCCCGGCTGGAGCCCGGACGCGGAAAACAGGGGGTGGTTGCCGGCCTCCTGGTTGTCATGAACTCGGAAAAAATGATATGATTTGGATTCAGAAGGAGGTGTTCCATGACTGAGAACCTGGAAACGGGCAAGAAAAAAATGGAGACCGCGCCGAAAATCTTCATCGGCTGCGGAGTCCTGCTGGTGATACTGGTGGTGCTGGTATATTTCGGCAGCCTGCATTTCTGTAAAAAGGTCGGCCTGGATGCCGGCTTGATGTCCCGCAACCCGGGCCTGGCCGCGGCTAAGCTGTTGGTCACCGCAAATCCGGAACTGGATTTGGTCAAACTGGATGAAAAGAAAGGGACTATTACCATTCGCAACAAACAGACCGGAGAGGTGATCACGGTTGATTTCCGCGACGTCGAAGCTGGCCGGATCGTTTTCAAAGGCCAGGATGGGGAAGTGACCATCAGCGGTGATGATAAAGGCATGTCGATCAAGGGGAAAGACGGTGAAATGACCTTCCAGGGCGGTGAGGAAGGTTTCCAGTTGAAGGTTGCCGATGAGCAGGGCGAACAGCATGCCATTGACTTCGGCGGCAGCGCCGATGGAAGCCGGATTCCTGACTGGGTCCCGCGTTGGCCCGGTCAAATGCAGATCATTTTTATAAGTTCAAATGAAAACCAGGAATCGGGAAGTTTCTCAATAACATCAGATACCCAGCCCGAGGATCTCCTCAAATCAATCCGCTCCAGTCTGGAAAACCAGGGTTTCGAGGTCAACCTGACTTCGATAAGCACCGAGCAGGGTACGATGCACATAATGGTCGGCACCAGTGAAACGCCCAACCGTACTGTCACTGTTCAGCTGGGAATCGAGGACGGCCGCAGCAGGGCGGCGGTGACTTTCGCCAGGAATTAAATCAAAGCAGGGCGATTACTATATACCGAAATCCTCGGCCTGCAGGCGCAGTTTGACCGCCTCCGGCGGCTCCGTGCTTCTTATTTCAAGCAGCGCCCAGCACAAGCGGCAAAAAGTGCGGGCACCGGGTTCAAATCTGCCGTTCAGATTCCAGTGCTGACCGCAGATCGGGCAGGCTATATCGGTTGACTCCATGTCGGCCTCCTGTTGATAAAACGATTATAGCCCTGAGTTTTTCCCAGTCAAATTTCTTGTAATAAATGTTGTAAATCAACGGCATTGTTGAGGATATAACAGATTCCGGCTTTGTACTTGCCCGGCTCCAGAAAAAACCAGTTGCATTACCTGGTTATCAAACGATCCGCAGTCGAGCAGGCTGAAACCAGGATTTTCAGCCGATTTTCCGGAGTCTTTCAAGATCGGAAATAAAACTATCTCAGGCTCTTGCAGCGCCGGTTGATTGATATTGGAGTCTGAAACGGTTTTTCGACTCAGTCGTTTTCCAGGGTGGAGAGGTCGCCGATTTCTTCGCCCCATTCCCGGGCCCGCAGCACCCGGCGCATGATCTTGCCGGAGCGGGTTTTGGGCAGGGAGTCGGTGAACTCGATTTCCTGCGGCATGGCCAGCGGTGAGAGCTTCTTGCGGATGAAGTTCATGATGGCCAGTTCCAGGTCGTTGCCGGCGGTAAAACCAGGCTTCAGAGTGATAAAGGCCTTGACCACTTCCATGTTGACCGGGTCGGGTTTGCCGACCACCGCGGACTCGGCCACCGCCTCGTGTTCCAGCAGGGCTGATTCGATCTCGAAAGGCCCGACCAGGTGGCCGGCCGTGTTGATGACATCGTCGTCCCGGCCCACGAACCAGTAATAGCCTTCATCGTCTATACTGGCCCGGTCGCCGCATATGTACCAACCGTTCTTGAACTTTTCCCGGAAAGTGGCCTCGTTTTTCCAGTAAGTGCGCATGATGGCCGGCCAGTCGGGTTTGAGGGCGATCAGGCCCACGGTGCCGGTTTTTTCCAGGGGCTGGTAGGTTTTCAGATCCAGGACGGTGGCCGTGATCGCCGGAAACGGCTTGCCCATGGAGCCGGGTTTGACTTTCATGCCTGGATAATTGGCGATCACTATCGAACCGGTTTCGGTCTGCCAGTAAGTGTCATGGAAGGGGCGGCCGAAAGCTTTTTCCGACCAGATAACCGCCTCGGCGTTCAGGGGTTCGCCGACCGAGCAGAGATGACGCAGGGCCGAAAGGTCATGCTTGCGCACTATTTCTTCGCCTTCCTTCATCAGTGAACGAATGGCCGTGGGGGCCGAATACCATACCGTGACCCGGTGCCTGGCCATGAAAGCGTACCAGCTCTCGGCCTTGAAACCGGCGTCCAGCACGCATTGGGTCACCCCGTTGGCCCAGGGGCCGATGATGCCGTAGGAAGTGCCGGTTACCCAGCCCGGGTCGGCGGTGCACCAGTAGATGTCATCGGGTTGCAGGTCAAGCACCAGTTTGGAGGTCATGTACTGGGAGAGCAAGGAATAGTGAACGTGCTGGGCGCCCTTGGGAGCGCCGGTGGTGCCGGACGTGTAATGCAGCACCGAGGGGGTTTCGGCCTGGGTGGGCGCGGCCGGAAAATCATCGAGTCCGCCGGTCGCTTCCATGTCGAAGGCGATCTCATGTTCGCGCAGAGCCTTGGCTCCGTCATCGTCCACTATGACCACCCGGCTCATGTCCGGGAGTTCGGGCATGATGGTCTTTATTTTGGGAGCGTGTTTCTTCTGGGTGATAACCACCTTGGTGCCGGCGTTCTGCAGGCGGGTCAGCAATGATTCCGGGCCGAAGGCCGAGAACAGCGGCTGGGCGATGGCTCCCATTTTCAGAATGGCCAGGAAACCGAAATAGAGCTCCGGGACCCGGTCCATGAACAAGCAGACCCGGTCGCCCGGTTCGACTCCGATACCTTTTAAAAAAGCGGCGATGGCATTGACGTAACGGCGCATGTCGTTGAAAGTGAAGACTTTGCTCTGACCCTGGTGCCCTTCCCAGATCAGGGCTTTTTTATCAGCATGACCCAGGCGGCAGATGCGGTCGGTGCAGTATTCACCGATGTTGATCCGGTCGCCGGGCATGTATTCCAGTTCACGGGCCGCTTCCTGCCAGCTGAAAGTCTTAAGCCTGTTTTCGTAATCGCCGATGTTGCTCATTCGTTCATTCTCCTTTTAGAATAATCACCTTGGCCGCTGTTTTTGAAAACGGCTGCTGCGAATCTGAATCTTTTATATATAAAAAGGATACGTAAATGTCAAGGATGGGAAGGCGATTGAAGTCTACTGAGCCGGATAAACGCCGATGTCCGCCCAATTGATCTTGTTTCAGTCAGCCATGACTTTGTGGTAGAATCGCAGGGCATGACGGAAAAGAACCTTCAAGTCGAGCGAGCCCTGGCTGAACTGGAAAAACTCCGGGCCCAGGGCCGGGCCGGCATCAGCGTACGCCGTATTCCGGCCCGACCGGCCGAATACCTGCCTTTCCCCCTGGAAACGGCCGCCGAAGTCAGGCAACTCTACTGCAGGAGAGGAATCGAACAGCTGTATGCCCACCAGGCCAAAGCCCTGGCCGAAATACTGTCCGGCCGGGACGTGGTGGTGGCCACGCCTACTGCTTCCGGCAAGACCCTGATCTACAACACCGCCGTACTGGATTCCCTGGTGCGCGACTCCTCGGCCAAGTCTCTCTACCTGTTCCCGACCAAGGCCCTTTCCCAGGACCAGTTGCAGGAGCTGTTCACTCTCAACCGGGAGCTGGGAGACCGTTTCGGGCTGTTCACCTATGACGGTGACACGCCCCAATCGGCCCGCCAGGCCATCCGCCGCTCCGGCCAGGTGGTCATCACCAATCCCTACATGCTGCATGCCGGCATTCTGCCCCACCATACCAAGTGGGCTTCGCTGTTTGAAAACCTGCGCTACGTGGTGATCGATGAAATGCACTATTACACCGGGGTGTTCGGATCGCACCTGGCCAATGTCATCCGCCGCCTGCGCCGCATCTGCGATTTTTACGGTTCAAAACCTTTGTTCATCTTGAGCTCGGCTACCATCGGCAATCCGGCTGAACTGGCCGAAAATCTGATCGGCCGTTCAGTCAGCCTGGTTCAGGAAAACGGCGCCCCCCAGCAGGAAAAATACCTGGTATTCTGCAATCCGCCGGTGGTCAATCAACAACTCGGCATCAGGCGCTCCTACATCGCCATGGCCCGGGAAATAGCCGCCATCCTGCTGGGTAACCATTTGCAGGTAATAGTTTTCGCCAATTCCAGGCTGATGACCGAAATCCTGGTCAAGTACCTGAAAAACGATTTCGCCCGGGGACTGACCGAGGCAGACAGCATCCGCGGTTACCGCGGCGGCTACTTGCCGAAGAAAAGGCGCGAAATAGAAAAAGGACTGCGGGAAGGGGATATCCGGGGTGTCGTGGCCACCAACGCCCTGGAGCTGGGTATAGACATCGGTTCACTGGATGCCGCGGTGCTGGCTTCATACCCGGGCTCGGTTTCTTCTACCTGGCAGCGCATCGGCCGGGCCGGCCGCCGGGAAAGCCGTTCTCTGGCCGTGATGGTGGCTTCTTCCCAGCCGCTTGACCAGTTCATAATCAATCATCCGGAATATTTCTCAGGCCAGGCCCCGGAAGTGGGCCGGGTCAATCCGGACAACCTGGCCATCCTGGTGGAACACGTCAAGTGCGCGGCTTTCGAGTTGCCTTTCCAGGCTGGGGAAAGCTTCGGAGAGGAAAACCTGGAAGAAATACTTTCTCACCTGGCCGAAGGCGGCATTCTCTATCAGCGCGGTGACCGCTGGTTCTGGACCGCGGAAGGCTACCCCGCGGACACGGTCAGCCTGACCCGCATCACTTCGGACAATTTCGTGGTGGTTGACAGGACCGATACGGAACGGGTCATTGCCGAGGTTGATTTTTCCTCTGCCCTGGAAACCCTGCATCCCAAGGCGGTTTACCTGCTGGAAGGAGAGCAGTACGTGGTCGAGGAAATGGATTACGAAAACCGCAAGGCTTTTGTCAGGGCCTCCAATGCCGATTACTATACCGATGCGGTTACCTATACCAAGATAAAGACCCTGTCAACTTTTGACAGCACGCCCGGCCCGGTGGGCATTCTGGCCCAGGGTGAAGTGCACGTTTTCACCCAGGTGGTCGGTTTCAAAAAGATCAAGTTTTTCACCAATGAAAACGTCGGGCACGGCAACCTGCAGCTGCCCCAGCACGAGATGCACACCACCGCTTTCTGGCTGACCATCCGCGCCGCCCTGCTGGAAAATCTTGACTGCGGCAACGAGGAGAAAATCCAGGCCGTGGCCGGCCTGGCTTACCTGCTGCGCAACATAGCTCCGGTGATCCTGATGTGCGCTCCGCGCGACCTGGGCCTGGCCCTGGAAGACAGTCTCAGCGGCCATCCTCTGCCAAGCGGCCCTGATATCCGCACTCCCGCTCAGTTAAAGACAGATCAGGTTTTCCGGGAATTCGAACCGACGATTTTCCTTTTCGACCGCTTTCCCGGGGGCATCGGTTTCGCGGAAGCTCTCTATGAAAAAGCGACCACCCTGCTGGAACTGGCTGTCGAAGTTATTCAGAAATGCGCCTGTCCACAGGGCTGTCCCTCCTGTGTCGGCCCGGCCCCGGCCGGGTTTTCGAAGCACAAGGCCGTCTGCCTGTACCTGTTGCAATCTCTGGCCGGCCGACTGCTGCAATAAAATACAGTCGGTCTCGATCACTTTTCAGTCATCGATCTTGAGTAATTGCCGAAAACAAGGTTTGCTGTTATATTTAAAGCATGTTTTTTATAAAATTAATAGTGCCTTTGGGTATTATCACTTATTCCCTGGTCCTGCTGACCGTGATCAGCGGACGTTTCCGGGCCCGGCTCAAGCTGAAACTGGGCCACCACAAGCTGTTGGCCTACCTGGCCCTGGCCCTGGCCACCATGCATGGAGCATTGGTGTTTATCTTTTATTGAAGAGGAGGCTGTCGCATGAAAAAAACCGTCTGCGCATTGTTGTTTGTTTTTCTGCTGGCTGGCCTGGTTTCAGCCCATGCCCCGTCCGCCAATCAGGTCGAATACGACCATGATAAAGGCAGACTGACAATCATCTCCCGGCATTCCGTCAGCAACGCCAGGACACATTTTGTCATCCGCATAATCGTCCTGCTCGGTGAACGAGAGCTTTTCAGCAGGGAATTCAGCGGCCAGGAGCAACCGGGTCAGCAGGAAGCCGTCTTTAACCTTGGAGACCTGGCGGATGACATCAGGGGGAAGCAGTTGACCATAGTCAGCCAATGCAACGTGCGTGGCCGGCTGGAAACCAAATTCATCCTGGAGTAGGGGACGGACTATTACTTTATAACTTCAGCCTTGCATGGCTGATCGGACCCGGCCTGATTTTGAAAACAAAACCATTTGTCAGCCTAAACCCTGACTCTAAAAGTCCGCTTTTCAAGTAAATCGTTTTTCTTCAGGTCCGGCTTGCAATAAAGAAGGAAATGTAATAAGGAAAAAGATCAGTTTTCAGGAGGTCAGATGAGCCAGGTCGATGAACGGGTTATTGCCCCGGCCACCCTGCCGCAACTGTTTCAGAACAGTGTCAAATCATTCGGCAGCAACGTGATGATGTGGGAAAAGCGGGGCAGTCCGGAATACCGGGGAACCACCTATACAAAGGCTGAGCTGGATGTGCGCCGCTTTACCGCCGGCCTGCTGGCGCTGGGGGTGAAGAAAGGTGACCGCCTGGCCCTGATCAGCGAGGGGCGTAATGACTGGGTGACGGCCGAGCTTGGTATCCTGCACAGCGGCGCTGTCAATGTGCCCATTTCAGTGCGTATCGAGGAAGTCTCGGAATTGCGTTTCCGACTGAACCATTCGGGCTGCCGCCTGGCCGTCGTTTCCCGGGGGCAGCTGGAGAAAATACGCCGGGCCGGGGCCGACCTGGCCGAAATGGAACGTATCATCTGCCTGGACGACATCGAGGATCCCCGGCCGGATGAAATGACCAGGGAAGAATTGTTGCTGCTCGGGGATCGCTTTCTCATAGACAAGCCCGATGTTTTCACCCGGCGCTGGCAAAGTGTTCAGCCCGACGACCCGGCCACCATAAGCTATACTTCCGGCACCACCGCCGATCCCAAGGGCATCATGCTCAGCCACAAAAACTATATCTGCAACATCGGGCAGGGCGCCGCCCTGGTCAAGGCAGGTCCGCAGGACCGTATCCTGCTGATTCTGCCCTGGGATCATGCCTTCGCCCATACCTGCGGGATCTACATCATGATGCGCAACGGCGCCTCATTCGCCTCGGTGCAGCAAGGCCGAACTGTGCTGGAAACCCTGAAGAACATTCCCGGCAACCTGCGGGAATTCAAACCGACCATCCTGCTTTCAGCTCCGGCCCTGGCCAGGAATTTCCGCAAAAACATCGAAAAATCCATCCGCGACAAAGGTCCCAAAGTAGAAGCAATGTTCAACCATGCCCTCCGGCTGGCTTATGCCTACAATGCCGAAGGTCATAATCGCGGCCGGGCCCGCCAGGTTTTGAAAAAACCGTTGCTGGCAATCTATGATCGTATTCTTTTCAGCAAAATCCGCCGGGCTTTCGGGGGTCGGCTGAAATTCTTCATCGGCGGCGCCGCTCTGCTGGATATAGACATGCAGCGTTTTTTCTATGCAGTAGGCTTGCCCATGTTCCAGGGATACGGCCTGACCGAGGCGGCCCCGGTCATATCGGCCAATTCGCTTGAACGCCATAAACTGGGTTCATCGGGGCTGCCGGTGCCGGATCTTGAGTTGAGAATCTGTGATGAAAAGGGTAAAGCCCTGCCTGCCGGTGAGAAAGGTGAAATCGTGGTCAAGGGAGACAACGTAATGCTCGGGTACTGGCGTAATGAAGAGGCCACCCGGGAAGTCCTGCGCGACGGCTGGCTGCATACCGGGGACCTGGGGTACCTGGATAAGGATGGTTTTCTTTACGTGCTGGGCAGATTTAAAAGCCTGCTGATCGGAAATGACGGGGAAAAGTACAGCCCGGAAGGAATAGAGGAGGCCCTGGCCGAGCATTGCCCGAGCATAGAGCAGATAATGCTGCACAACAATCAGGATCCCTACACCGTGGCCCTGGTGGTGCCCAACCGGGAAAACCTGGTCGGCCGGGTCCGTGAAGCGGGCCTGTCCCTGCGGGAATTACCGGGTCAGCAGGAAGCCCTGCAACTGATAGCTCATGATATCGAACATTTTCGTGAGCAGGGGCCCTATGCCGGGGTCTTTCCCGGACGCTGGCTGCCAGCTGCGGTGGCGGTGCTGGGAGAACCCTTCAGTGAACAGAACCGCATGCTGAATTCGACCATGAAAATGGTGCGAAGCCGGATTACGGAATACTACCGGAATCGCATCGATTACCTTTACACTCCCGAGGGGAAACCACCGGTAAATCCGCAGAACCTGGTCATAGTCAGCCGCTGGGGTGAAAGCGCTTGATGCCCGGGCTTGGTTGTCGGGTTACTTCAGGTTTTCAAGCAGGGCCCGGGCCCGAACGCAGATATTGGAGGCAGTGAACCCGAACTGCGCCATCAGCTGGGGCCCCGGGGCCGAGATGCCGAAGCCGTTCATGGAGATCATTTCACCCCAGGGCCCGTAAAAATTGTGCCAGCCCATTTCAATGCCGGCCTCTACAACCAGGCGAGCTTTAACACCGGCCGGCAGAACTTCTTCACGATAGGCTGCAGTTTGAGCGGCGAACAGTTCTCGACAGGGCATGGAAACCACCCTGACTGCAATTCCTTCAGCCTGGAGGGTGAACTGGGCTTCGAGGGCCGGGGCGACTTCCGAACCGCTGGCGATCAAAATCAGGTCGGGATTGGATTTTACTTCGGGGCTGATGACATAGGCTCCTCGTGTTATTCCCGAGGCAGGTGCGAACTTGTTCCGGTCCAGGACAGGCAGGGCCTGGCGGGACAGAATCAGGGCAGTCGGGCCATCATGCTTTTCCAGGGCCATTTTCCAGGCCCAGGCCGTTTCATTGGCATCGGCGGGCCGGATGACCTGCAGGTTGGGAATGGCCCTGAGTGCGGCGTAATGTTCCACCGGTTGATGGGTGGGGCCGTCTTCACCGACCCCGATGGAATCGTGAGTGTAAACGTGAATCACCTGCAGACGCATCAGTGCGGCCAGACGCAGGCTGGGCCTCAGGTAGTCGGAAAACACCAGGAAGGTTGAGACGAACGGCAATATGCCGCCGTGAGCGGCCAGGCCGTTGGCGGCCGCGGCCATGGCATGCTCCCGAACTCCGAAGTGGATGTTGCGGCCCTGGTAGCCCCAGGCTCCACCGACTGCCCCCTGGCGGTCAGCCGGCTGGAAGGCCTCTGACTGGAAATCTCCTCCACCGCTGATAACGGTCTGGGTGGATGGATTGAGATCCGCAGAACCCCCGGTCATTTCCGGAATCACAGCGGCCAGTGAATCGAGAACCTTTGCCGCGGCCACCCTGGTGGCCATGCCTTTTTCCGAGGCCGGGAATTCTGGGACGGCGTCCGCCCACTCCGAGGGCAATTCGCCGGCAATTATCCTGTGCAGTTCCGCGGCTTCGGCCGGAAAGCTTTTTTCATAGGCGGACAGGCGGTGAAGCCATTCTTCACGGGCTCGGGCGCCTTTTTCTCCGCTCCGGCGAAAGTACTCCCTGACTTCCGCGGGCACGTGAAAATCGGGGTTCAGCGGCCAACCGGCCTTTTCCTTGGTGCGTTTCACTTCTTCGGAGCCGAAAGGAGAGCCGTGAGCCTGGAACGAACCCTCAAGGTTGGCGGAACCTCGGGCAATGCGGGTACGGGCCAGGATCAGCGTGGGTTTTGATTTTTCCTTTTTTGCTTCGGCCATGGCGGCCCGCAGGCTATCCAGATCGTGACCGTCGCTGACTTCTATGGTCTGCCAGCCGCAGGCGGCGAAGCGGCCGGCCCGGTCCTCGGTGAAACTCAGTTCAGTGGAGCCGGCCAGGGAAATCTGGTTGTCGTCATAGATGACTATCAGCTTGCCGAGCCTGAGGTGCCCGGCCAGAGAAGCGGCTTCGGAGCTGATTCCCTCCATCAGGTCGCCATCGGAAACCAGGGCCCAGGTGTAGTGATCTATGATTTCGTGGCCGGGGCGGTTGAAACGGGCGGCCAAATGGGCTTCGGCCATGGCCAGGCCGACGGAGTTGGCCAGTCCCTGGCCCAGGGGGCCGGTGGTGACCTCCACTCCGGGAACGTGACCTCTTTCGGGGTGCCCGGGAGTCAGGCTTTCCAACTGGCGGAAGGATTTGAGATCATCTATCCCCAAGGGGTAACCGCTCAGGTGCAGCAGGCTGTAAAGTAGCATGGAGCCATGACCGGCAGAGAGTACGAAGCGGTCCCGGTCGAACCAGTCCGGGGCGGCCGTATCATGGCGCAGGTAGGAAGACCAGAGCACCAGGGAAAGCTCGGCGGCGCCCAGCGGCATGCCGGGATGGCCGCTGTTTGCCTTCTGTATCGCGTCAAGTGAAAGAAAGCGGATGGTATGGGCGCAAAGATGTTCCATTTCAGCTTGCTTCATGTTGATACTCCTCTTGGGTGTTTGGATTCGTCACTTGCTTTTTCTTAAAAGCCGCAGGAAATGAAAGGGGGTTTTCTTCAGGGCCGGCATACCGGTCATGGCTTGTTCAGTTACGTAACGCACATCCTCAATTGAATAGAAAGCCTTGGGATTGAAGCGATAAACGGTCTGGATGAATTCATCGATCATCTGGCGCTTGACGATGGAAAAGATGATCATGACATTACCGGCCGCTCCTTCGGCATCAATTGTGGTTATACCGTAGTTCATTTTCCGGAGGTGTTCGACCAGGTCGCCGGCCTCCCGGCCTGTTATAACCCTGATTATGACCTTCCCGATCGACAGCCGTGATTCAATTATCATGCCGATCCAGGTGCCGAAAGCGAAGCCGGCGGCATAGGCAAAATAGCAAAGGAAATTGGTCAGGTTGGTCATGATCTGGCCGATGGCCAGCAGCCAGATGAAGACCTCGAAGAAACCAAGTACAGACGCCATCAGGCGTATTCCCTTGGAGACCATTATGATGCGGATGGTCTGCAGGCTGACATCGATGATACGGGCCAGGAAAATCAGCAGGGGCAGAATCAGCAGTTTGAAAAGGTCTGAATGAAAGAAAGAATCTTCCAGCATCAGGGCATCTCCTCAAGGAATTTATCCAGGGTAACTGGTAAAAATTATAATCCAGGCGCACCGGAAATGCAATCCCGTTTTCCTCCCGGCCCCGGCTTCGAGGTTTGCTTTTCCGGTGCTTGAAGTGTACAATTTAAAACGCAATGCAGGAAAAAGTGGCTCTTGTCCATGACTGGCTGAACGGCATGAGAGGCGGCGAAAAAGTTCTCGAGGAAATCGCCGCCATCTACCCGCAGGCCGATATTTTCACTCTCTTCCTGGAAAGGGAAAAGCTTTCACCCAGCCTGCAAAAAAGGCGGATTATTTCTTCCGGGCTGAATCGAAACCCCCTGGCCCGCAGGAATTACCGCTGGTTTCTCAGCAGTTTTCCCCGCCTGATAGAAGAATTCGACCTGCAGAACTACGACCTGGTCATCAGCAGTTCACATTGCGTGGCCAAAGGTGCGATCCCCAGGCCCGGGGCCCTGCATGTCAGCTACCTGCACTCTCCTATGCGTTACGCCTGGGACCAGTATTTTTCCTATTTCGGCAACCTGCGCGGCTGGCGCAGGCGGCATATTTCTGCGGCCGTTTCCAGATTGCGGATCTGGGATATCTGCAGTTCTTCCCGGGTGGATCATTTTCTGGCCAACTCCAGTTTTGTCAGGCAGCGCATCTGGTCATACTATCGCCGCGAAGCCCATGTCATCCACCCCCCGGTTGACACCGATTTCTTCCAGCCCGGCGCTGAAGGAAAAGACGATTATTACCTGGCGGTCTCGGCGCTGGTGCCTTACAAGCGGGTTGACATCCTGATCGAGGCCTGTAACCGCAGCAGGCGCCGGCTGGTGGTGGTCGGCCGCGGACCGGAAAAAAAGCGGCTGCAGCGGCTGGCCGGTCCCAGTATTTGTTTTCGCGAGGGACTTTCCGCGGATGAGTTGTTGAGACTTTTTCAGCGGGCCCGCGGTTTACTGCAGGCCGGCATCGAGGATTTCGGCATTGGTTTTGTCGAAGCCCTGGCCTGCGCCACCCCGGTCATTGCCTATGCCGCGGGGGGAGTACTCGATTCGGTGCGGGACGGGGAAAACGGCTTTCTTTTCAAGGAGCAGAGTGCAGCCGGCCTGGAGACGGCCCTGCAGCGGGCTGAAAACCAGGAGATCGATCCCGTTTTACTACGGCGGAGCAGCCTGGCATTTGCCAAGTCTGAATTCCGGGAAAAAATGAAAAAATTTATTGACGGATTGAAAAAATGATCAGGAAACGCCGGCGCCAATTGGCCCAATTTTACGTGCTGGTCGACATGCTGGCGATCAGCACGGCTTTTTTCCTTTCTTTCTGGCTGCGTTTTTGTTCAGATATATTGGGCGTCCCCAAGGGGATACCCGATTTCAGGGATTACCTGGTGGTCTTGCCGGCGCTTCTGCTGGTTCACATGGTCTACTTTTCCCTGCAGGGATTCTACCGGGTCAAGTTGCGGCGCAATCGGCTCGACGACCTTTTCCTGGTCATGGTCAACGCAGTGGTGACCGCTTTCTTCATCCTGTTGCTGTTCAGTTACCTGAGCTCTTACAGTTTCGTTGATTTTGAGGTTTCGCACACCTACCTGCTGGTATATGCAGTACTGGCCGTTTTTCTTATTTTCACCTTAAGACTGCTGGTGTTCCGGGTTTTTCGCAGTGTGACCATGAAAAAAAACGGGTTCTCCAGAGTGCTGATCGCCGGAGCCGGTGAACTGGGACTGCTGACTGCTGAAAAGCTCCGCAATTACAAGCATTTCGGCATCCAGGTCTGTGGTTTTCTGAATGCTGAGCCCGGTCCCGGAGTACACGGGGAATACCGGGACCTGGAAAGAGTTGTCCGTGAACTATCAATTACCGACTTGTTCATCGCCCTGCCCCTGAGCGAATACGCCACCATCATGGAACTGATTGAAAAGGCCAACAGCAACCTGATCGACGTCCGGCTGATACCGGACTTGCTGCAGATGGCTTCGCTCAAGGCAGGTATGGAGCACCTGGAAGGAATTCCGGTCATTCACCTGGGAGACATTCCCCTGATCGGCTGGCGGGCCGCTTTGAAAAGGGCCTTCGACCTGCTGGTCAGTTCCGCGGGCCTGGTCTGCACCCTGCCCCTGCTGGCCTTACTGGCCCTGATAGTAAAAATAGATTCCAGCGGCCCGGTTTTTTTCCGACAGAAACGGGTTGGGCTTGACGGCCGGGTGTTCAAGATGGTCAAGTTCAGGACCATGATCAAAGAGGCGGAAAAGGAGACCGGGGCCGTCTGGTCACCGCCCAATGACCAGCGGGTTACCCGCAGCGGCAGGGTTATGCGCAGGCTGTCGCTCGACGAATTACCCCAGTTGTGGAACGTCATTACGGGCGACATGAGCCTGGTCGGTCCCCGGCCGGAGCGGCCAGAATTCGTCGATTCCTTCAAGGAAAAAATTCCCAGGTACATGCTGCGCCATCGGGTCAAAACCGGAATGACCGGCTGGGCACAGGTACACGGCCTGCGCGGCAACACCTCGCTGGACAAGCGGATTGAATTCGACATTTACTATATCCAGAACTGGACCTTCATGCTGGACCTGGGCATACTGTGGCGTACTCTGCTGAAACTGCGCTTCATAGACCGGAACGCATGAATAAAGAGCGTAAAGGCAGGCTTGAAGTAAGCACTGATTTCATCATTCCGCCGCAGTTCGAACCTTACGTCAGCAACCTCAGCCTGAGGGCCGCCGATCCTGAGGGCATGCCTTTCATCGGGCGGGAAAGAGAAAGGGAAGCTGTCATGGAAACCCTGCTGCGTCGTTTGAAAAACAACGTAATTCTGGTCGGAAGACCAGGCGTTGGCAAGACTGCGTTCATTACTTCCCTGGCCGCCCGCCTGGGTGAAGAGGAAACGCCCGAGCCCCTGCGCGGCAAGACCGTCCTGGAGCTGTCAGTGAATACCTTCTTTCACGCCCAGCAGAGTTATGAAACACTGTTGCGTGAATTCGAAGCCCTGGTCAGTGAAATCCGCAAAAACGGCCGCCGGGTGATCCTGTTTCTGGATGAACTGGTGGTCAGGCTGATGACCTCAGGTCAGCGACGGCAGAACGTCATTCACATTCAAAACCTGCTCAAGAACTCCATAGCCCGCAAGGAGTTTACCGTTATCGCCGCTACCACACCGGAAGACTATTACCGCTTCATCAAGAACGATGATTTCCTCGGCGCCAATGCCAATACGATTTTCATGGAGGAGCCGGATCAGCAGGAAATGATGAAAATCCTGGCCGGGATCGCGCCTTATTTCAGCCGATATTACCGCCTGAAGATACCCGAATCTCTCTTCGGCCTGATATACCGGCTGGCCCGGCGCTTTATCCCGCACCGGGCTTTTCCAGACAAAGTCGTTGAACTGCTCGACGGGGCCGCGGCCAAGGCCGCCCTGAAAAAAGCCTCCAAGCTGGATGTTGATCATATTTACCAGAGCGTGGCCGAGATAACCAGGCTGCCCGGGGAAGTCATTCGCAGGGATCCCGCTAAACTTTACGAGGGATTGCTGCCTTACCTGAGTTCCCGGGTGATCAACCAGGAGCAGGCCCTGATAGAGATCACCAGGGTTTTAAAACTTTCCTACCTGCAACAGGCAGATGACCGGCAAAGACCCCAGGCCATATTGCTTTTTCTGGGCCCGCCGGGCATAGGCAAGAGCTTTGTGGCCCGTCGTATTGCTGAATACTTCTTCGCCGCCGCCGACAAACTGCGCACCATTGATCTTTCCGAATTCAACCGGGCCGAAGACGTGGAAAAGCTGCTCAACGATCCCTCCGGATCAGGAGAGGGTGCCCTGCTGGCCGCAATCGAAGCTCACCCTTTTTCTGTACTGCTGCTGGAAAACGTTCAGGAAGCGCATTCAGCAGTGCTTTATTTCATCGGGGAAGCTCT
Source organism: uncultured Clostridia bacterium (assembly GCA_964457225.1). Lineage (GTDB taxonomy): Bacteria > Acidobacteriota > Aminicenantia > UBA2199 > UBA2199 > CAYWEM01. The sequence continues at coordinate 79,813 of CAYWEM010000006.1, read as the reverse complement.
GAAGCGTGGAGAAATCATCGATCGTTCAGGTGGGCGGCATGCCCTGTCAAGAACCATCGTGATTCTCAGCCTGACCAGGATCGGAGTGGAGCAGAAGGAGCAGACCATCGGCTTTATCAGCGGCGGCCGTTCGAAACCCCAGGTGCTGATTCCGGCCAAGATCATGAACCTGCTGGACTGGGTTGACGAGATAATTGAATTCACGCCGCTGGAACAGGATCAATTGATCATGCTGGCCGAAGACATGCTCAGGGAATTGTCCGCCGTTTTTTCCAGCCGGCACCGTGTTCGGTTGAAATGGTCGGATGAACTTATCAGCCTGATCGCCCGCCTGGCCGGTGCTTCCGGCAGATACGCCCATGCCCTGCATGACTTTATTGAAAGAAAAGTCAAGACCGCCTTGATCGACGCCTTGAACGTTCACGGACAAAACATAGAGCTCAGTTTCTCTGTGCATGAAGGGGAATTGCGGATAGCAGTCAAACCCTGGAAAAAAGGCGGTAAAACAACACATAGTTCCGGGAAGAAGACCGGCGGCGATCCGGAGGAATAAAAAATGGACGAAAGAGCGAAACAGATAACACATCTGCGTGAAATCAGGACTGACATCGTCAGGCATGAGATCAATTTTTCCCTGTCCAACATGGGCTTCATGCTCCAACCTGATGAACTGCCCTTCAGCAGGGAAAACATCCGCCTTGCCGCCATGCCCGCCGATCTGGCCTGCGGCAGCCGTGACCTGCGCACCACTCTCAGCCGGCGGGAAGGAGTGCCCGAGGAAAACATTCTGCTTTCATTGGGAGCCAGCATGGCCAATTACCTGGTCATGGCGGCCCTGCTGCAGCCTGGTGATGAGGTGCTGGTGGAGTTTCCGGCTTACGAGCCCTTGCTGAAAGTGCCCATGTCCCTGGGCGCCCAGGTAAAAAGACTGCCTCGTGACCCGGTTGATTTCAGCCTGAGCCCGCAAGCCCTGGCCGAGGCTGTTTCGGATAAAACCAGGATGATAGTGCTGACTGATTCTCACAATCCCTCGGGCAACCAGTTGTCCCAGGAAACCCTGCAGAGTCTGAAGGAAATAAGCCGCGACCTGGAACTTCACGTGCTCATCGATGAAGCCTATGGCCGCTACTACCGGGAAAACTCCCTGTTCACCGATTACCCGGGTTTCATCATAACCGGTTCCCTGGCCAAGTTTCATGGTCTGGGTTCAATGCGCGTCGGTTGGGCTTTCGCTCCGTCCGAAGTGCTGGAAAAAGCCAGGAATTTTCAGGATTTAATTACTCCGGAATTACCCATAACACCTTTGCATCTGGCCCACCTGCTGCTTTCCTCACCGGCCTATGACAGCCTGGAGGAGCGGGTGCGCGAAAGAGTTCGCCGGAACCGGGAACTGGTCATTTCCTACATTGACCGGACTGAATTACTGACTACCTATATTCCCCGCAACGGCGTGCTTTTTTTCCCGGAAATCAAAGCCGGCATAGACGTGGATGAATTTCACCGCATCCTGGCTTCCGAGTATTCCATGAGCGTGACCCGCGGGTCGTTGTTTGAAATGCCGCGCAATTTCCGCCTGGCCGCGGTCTGGGATGAACTGACCATGAAGGAAGGCCTGCGGCGCATTGAAGCCGCCCTGAACCGGGCCGCTGACTAGGAATAAGCCGAAGATCACCCATGCCACATATGCAATGGAAGGATCGCTACAATATAGGATACAAGGATATCGACCGCCAGCACCGGGGCCTGCTTGACATTCTGAACGAGGCCATAAGCTTGAAGGAGCAGTCCCCGGATTCCGAAAGGAACCGGGCCCTGTTCAGCCGACTGATCGCTTACGTGCGTTCCCATTTCCGCTACGAAGAGTTCTACATGAAGAAAAGTGATTTCCCGGACCTGGCCGGGCATGTAAAAAGTCATCAGTATTTCGTGAAAAAACTGCTGGAGCTGAACGACAGATACGAGGCGGAAAATCCTCTGCTGGTAGCGGAAACCGTGGTTTTTCTGCAGGACTGGTACATCAATCACATCATGAACCAGGACCAGGATTACGGTCCGTATTTTAAAAAACTACGAGGCAATATGCCCCTGGCCGGCCTGGTGTTCGATTACGGCATGGTCATCGACAGCTTTGACAACCAAGTCTTTATAGAATCCCTGGCTGGAATGTCCGGCCGGAATGCCGTCGACCTGGAGCGGGCCCTCTACCGGGAGGGCGACCTGATGCTTCGTTACGAGCGGGGTGAAATAGATTCGCCGGCTTTTTACCGTGAAGCGCTCAGGCAGGCTGACCTTGAGATCAGCCTGGATGATTTCAGGCGGGCTTACCTGAGCATTTTTACTCCGATCAGCGCCACCAGGGAATTACTGCCGCAGTTGGCGCAGAATTACACGCTGGGCCTGATTTCCAACACCGGAGAATGGCATGCCGAATACATTGTCGGACAACAGGACCTGGCCTCCTGGTTCAAGGTCATGGTCTTTTCCTGCCGGGCCGGGATCATGAAACCGGATCCAGGTATTTACGAAATCTGCCTGGAAGGCCTGGGCCTGCTGGCCGAGGAATGCGTCTACATCGACGATCTGCCGGCAAACGCGGCCGCGGCGGATGAACTGCGTTTTCATGCCTTGCGCTTCAGAGACGGCGAAAGCCTGCGCCGCGACCTGAAGGCCCTCGGAATAAAAATTTCATAGCGGCGGATTACAGATCCGCCCGGAATGCCAAACATCCTGTTTTGCTTGATTCGGCTTGAGTTGGTTATCCCCAGGGGCATGCGGGGTTCTTCATGTTTACGATGCAGGTTTGATCAGGTATAATAATCCTGATGACCGCCAATTCCGAAAGCAAACCAGCATCCGGCCCGGAGCAGGGCGATACCAATCCTTTCGGAGTGCCTGCTTACCGGCCCCGGAAAAAAAAACCAATCCTGATCGGAGCGGCCGTTGTTCTTGTCAGCCTGATCATTTTTCTTCTGCTGAAACCAATTTCTCGGACGGATAATTCCCAGTCGCCAGCAGGATTAGCGGAGAGCGATCAAACCGCTGACCCGGAAAAACCGGAAGCAGTCTCGCGGGGCCGCATCTGGATACAGTTGCGTCTCAATGAGCTGAGTGCCCTGGAAGCGCTGGCTCTGCAGGAAAAACAGCAACTGGTGTCCGAGTTCGGTAAATGGCCCGGCCGTTCGGGAATCAACGGCGGCAACTGGGATTTTCTGCACCCCTCTGCCGATCAGTTGGCTGAACTGCAGCGCCAGGCCAGAGAAGGTGATGAAAAAACCTCCGCCTACCTTTACCAGCTTGATTCCTACCGATTCCTGCGCAACCGGATCAGCGGGCTGGAAGCCGAACTCGGCCTGCCGTACCTGGTGGCTCCAGGCCAGACTCATTTCCAGATAGCCCTGGATTACCTGACTTCCAGGATCGGGAAAAGCGCCGCCGAAGCCCGGCGAATTCTGAAGGACACCCGCCTGCATGAGCCACTGGTGCCGGGTTTCAAGGTCTGGAACTACTGGATAGAAGAAAGCTTCCTGACTTTTGTCAGCATGGGCGCCGCCCAGATTCACCCTGAAGCGGCCCGGCAAAAAGCCATGGAAAAGCAGATCATGGAAAAAAAGCAGACCCTGGACCGCATGCACGCCCTGTACCTGCTGGTCGGCAGTTTCAAGGATCTGCAGCAGCGCCGCATCCTGCAGGGAGGATTCCTGCGCAGCCTGCGCCTGGGGCAGGTTGATCCAGGGGAGTTCAGCCTGGTGCTTGACCTGGGCCGCCAGCGTATCATCACCATCAGGGCTGCCAGCCTGCAGCTGGAAGAGATCAGCCGGGTTGAACTCTTTCCGCGGGAATTCAGTCTGGATCGTGATTATGCCCTGCAGTTCGATGCAGAGAAAAAACAAGTTCGCCTGGATTTTTTCAATACCGAGGTTTTCCGCGGCCGCCGAGTCGTAGTGGCGCTGGATTAGACATTAAGACTGAGCAAATCATTCCCTGGCGAATGCTTTTCAAGCTAAGTGCGGGGAATTGACCTCAGTGGTGGACATGGCTTATCATCTGTTAGAACGGAGGTTGGCCGATGAGCGCTGCTTACTGCGCCCTGCTGTTACTGCCCCTGCTGATAATCGGACTGGCCGTGCTGCTCTTTTTCCTGACCAGGAGAAAAAAACAGAAGAGGAATGGTTGTTGAGATGAACCTCTACGACCGGCTGAAAGATCCGCTGGCCCTGGCCGTGTTCGTGGCCACCCTGATGCTGCCGGTCCTGGTCGGTTTCCTGGCCATGCGCCGCACCCGCAACCAGGCTGATTTCTTTGTCGGCGGACGAGCCATGGGCCGACTGGCAGTGGCGCTTTCAGCAGTGGCCTCAGGTCGATCTTCCTGGCTGGTGCTGGGGGTTTCCGGTATTGCCTATCTGCGCGGAGTCAGCGCAGTCTGGGCGGTGACCGGATATATCCTGGTTGAACTGCTGCAGTTTTTCACCCTGGGCCGCCGCCTGCGCGAGGAGAGCGGGAAAAACGACTGCCTGACCATCGTCGATTATTACCATTGTCGTTTTCAGGACCGCGGCCTGCTCCGGATCACCGCTGCCCTGATCATCGGGGTTTTTTTAACAGCTTACGTGGCCGCCCAGTTCAATGCCGGGGCCAAGGCACTCGGGACCGCCCTGGATCAGCCATTTCCGGTCGCACTGCTGGCCGTGGCCCTCTTAACGATGGGGTACATGGTCGCGGGCGGCTACATAGCCGTGGTTTACAACGACGTAATCCGGGCTTTCATCATGATCTTCGGCCTGCTGGTTTTCCCGGTTTACGGACTGGTCAAGGCCGGCGGCCTCGAGGCAGTGCTGACCACCCTGCAGGCTCTTAATCCGGCCCTGGTGGACCCGTTTTCACTCTCCTGGGGTGCGTTTCTCGGTTTTGTCGGCATCGGGCTGGGATCACCCGGGCAGCCGCACATCATGGTGCGTTTCATGTCTATCGCCGACCCGGAACGCCTGCGGGCGGCGGCGCTGATCGGCACAACCTGGAACGTGGCCATGGCCTGGGGGGCGGTATTCATCGGATTGCTGGGACGCAGCTTGTTTACCGCTCCAGCAGATCTGCCCGGTGGAGATCCGGAAATGGTTTACCTGGTTGTTTCCTCGCTTCATTTCAGTCCGCTGTTCTATGGAATAATGGTCGGAGGAATTTTCGCTGCCATTCTTTCAACAGCCGACTCGCAACTCCTGGTGGTGGCCTCAACCTTCGTGCGTGACGTTTACGAGAAGATCATCTGCCGGAAAAAAGGACGGACTATTTCCGAAAAGAAAAAACTGGTCCTCAGTCGCCGGCTGGTGGTGCTTTGCGGGGTACTGTCAATGCTGCTGGCTTATCTGGCCGCAGACACCATTTTCTGGCTGGTTCTGTTTGCCTGGGGAGGTCTGGGGGCCTCTTTCGGCTCAACCCTGATCCTGTCCCTTTACTGGAAGGGGATGACCGCCCTGGGCGCCTGGGCCGGCATGGTCTCAGGCACGTTGATAACCGTGGTCTGGAAGCTGTGGCTGCAGAAAACCAGCGGTGTTTATGAACTTTTACCGGCTTTTTTCGGGGCCCTGCTGATTGCTGCTCTGGTCAGTCGGCTGATTCCGGGAAACACCGGTTCGCAAATAAAAAAAATAGGGGATAAGCATGAAGGAAACGAAAAACGCTCAGACTGACAAATCCGGACGGTCATTGCCGATCCTGGAATTCGTACTTGGCAACTTCCGCAATTTCAACGCCCGGGCGACCAGGGATGCACTGCTGGCTTACCTTCGCCACCTGGACTCCGGGGGGCGGATGTTCTGGACCCTGGCCGGGGCCATGTCATCGGCTCAACTGGGCATAACACTGGCTCCGGCGATAAGGGCCGGCCTGATTCATGGACTCTCGGTAACGGGGGCCAATCTCGAGGAATCGCTCTTTCGCCTGGTGGCGCACGATCATTACCGGGATTTTCCCGATTACCGATATTTTTCCAAGGAGGAAGACACCAGGATACTGGAGCAGGGTATGCGCCGGGTGACTGATACCAGTATTCCTGAGGATGAAGCCTTTCGAGCGGTGGAAAAAATCATCGTGCCGCTCTGGGAAAGAGCAGCCAGGGAAGATAAAAGACGCTTTTGGCACGAGTACTTCTACGAAATGATACTGGCCCTGCCGAACGACCTCTGCCAGGGAAATCCGAATGAATGCTGGCTGCTGGCCGCTGCCGAAGCCGGTTTACCGATGGTCGTGCCGGGTTACGAAGATTCCACTTTCGGCAATATTTTCTCTTCATACGTGAAAAACGGAGATTTTCCTGCTGCCATCGTCAAATCAGGAATAGAGTACATGGTGGAATTCTACGATCAGTACCGGGATTTATCTGAAAGCGGCGGCCTGGGTTTTTTTCAGATAGGAGGCGGGATTGCCGGAGATTTCCCGATCTGCGTGGTGCCCTCGATCAAGTATGACCTTGGCCGGCAGGTTAAACCCTGGGCATATTTCTGCCAGATATCCGATTCCACCACTTCATACGGCTCATATTCCGGGGCTACCCCGAATGAAAAGATCACTTGGGACAAGCTGACCGGGGAAACACCGATGTTCGTTATCGAGTCGGATGCGACCATAGTTGCGCCCCTGATCTTGACAGCCCTGCTCGAATGCCGCAATAAACCGCAACAGGCCGCGGCCCTGATTGCTGAAGCTGGATTCTGAGCTTTTTTAAATAAAAAAAGCTCCGGAAAAGACTTCAGAAGTTTTCATCGCGCAGCCGCAAGGTAATCAGCCGGTATTCAGCCGTGTTGCGAGGACGGATCTGCAGTCTGACCCTGTTCCCGGACTGGGAGAGAACGCTCCCGACCCACAGCAGATCCGGCGCTTCAACCGCCCGGCCGTTGACCGCAGTTATGGTGTCACCCGGTCTTATCGCCGAGGCGGCGGCCGGGGAACGGCGGATCACCTTGTGTACCTTGATCAAGCGTCCCTCAGTCCTCAGTAGCAGGCCGGAATAATCCATTTTAAACCGGTCGTTGATCATTTCATTGGCCTGGAGAAATACGCTTTGCTCCTGCAGGTACAGAATCAGGTTGAATCTTTTCAGTATTTCATTGCCTATTATTCCGTCCACATCCCCGGCCGCGAAAATTCCGGCTTCATTCTTCGGCAGGTAAACCGGCGGGTTGGTCACTTTGAGACCGGCGATATTGAGTTCTTTAAGACGGGCCACCTGGACCGAGTTCCTGCTGTTTTCCAATCCGTACATGTAAGATGAATAGTGCCGCCCGATACCCTGCATTACCCGGTTGTTCTTGATAAAGGCCGGGAACAGGATCAATGGGATATCGGCTCCGGTGTCCAGCAGGAACCTGCCCGTCAGGCTGCGGCCGTCGGCCAGCAGGAGCTTCATCTCCAGCAGGGGGATTCCATGGTAGTTGCCGGCTGTTTTCGTCCTGACATACCCGGTTGTGTCCAGATCTTTCTCGGAACGGAAAAACCTGATCAGGTTGTCCTGGTAGTTTATACTGATCAGCATTTTTTGGGCCAGGGGGATTCCGACCAGGCCGTCAACCCGGTAACCGGTCTTGTCAGTTATGCCCTGCAAAGACAGCCCGATCATGACGAAGTCTTTTAAAAGCAGTTGTCCTATTTTCATCCTGCTCCGGGGGTAGAGGAAGAAACTTCTGCTGGCGCCGGCGCCCAGGGTGGGTAATCTTTTCCCGCTGGGCAGGCGGATTTTCCGGACCAGGTCCCGGTCGATGACATTGGCGCTGGAACCGGTGTCGAAAACCAGGTTGAGCCCATCCAGCTCGTTGATGGCTCCCTTCAGGTAGATGAAGTTGTCGACCAGGGCGAAGGGGACCGGCGGGTGTACCTCGCCGGCCGGGAGGAAAGAGCTGAGCAATATCTGCAGAGCCACCGCGAAGCAGTAAGTCTTTCTCATTTTCTCAAGGCTCCTGCTCTAAGAACACTGTTCTAAATATAACTGCAATGAGGTAAATTTCAATTTCAGAATGCCACGACATCTGGTGAAAGTCTTTAATATAGGTAGGATCAGCTTGAATGTTTTGTATTACTGGGCTAAAATGGTTATATGAAAAACGAAAAGTCTTTATCATCGATGTTGGAACAAAATGCCAATCCGCTGGTTCTATACCTGCAGAAACAGGCGGCCGATTTCAGCCGGGCCGACCTGATCCGTTTCATGGAAGCCCATGACATCCACATGCTGAATTTCCGGTATCCCGGCGCCGACGGCCGTCTCAAGTCACTGAACTTCGTGGTTACCGACCGGGGCTACCTCGACTCCGTGCTGGCCAACGGCGAGAGAGTGGACGGTTCAAGCCTTTTTCCCTATATCGAGGCAGGTTCCAGCGACCTCTACGTGGTGCCGAGGTATCGCAGTGCTTTTCTGAATCCGTTTTCCCCCTTGCCGAGCCTTGATATACTTTGCTCTTACTTCGACAAGGACGGCAATCCTCTGGCCAGCTCGCCGGAAAACGTGCTGAGAAGGGCGTCCGATTCGGTTCAGGAAAAATGCGGAATCCGGGTCGATGCCATGGGCGAACTTGAATACTACCTGGTCAGCCCCAAGGACATGCTCTACCCGGCCGTCGATCAACGCGGCTACCACGAATCGGCGCCTTTTGCCAAGTGGGAAGACATGCGCTGTGAAGCACTGTACACCATCGCCCGTTGCGGCGGCCTCCCCAAGTACGGGCATTCCGAGGTGGGCAATTTCATCCAGGGGGACCTGGAATACGTGCAAAATGAAATAGAATTCATGCCGACCAGGGTGGAAGATGCGGCCGATCAACTGGTAGTGGCCAAGTGGATACTGCGCCAACTGGGCCAGAAATACGGAGTACTTGTTACTTTCGCCCCCAAGATCACCGTTGGCAAGGCCGGCAGCGGTATGCACGTTCACCTGAGACTGATGCAGGGAGATAAGAATGTCACTTCTGAAAACGGCCGGCTGTCTGATTACTCGCGCCGGGCCATCGCCGGCATTCTCGACCTGGCTCCTTCGCTCTGCGCCTTCGGAAATACGATTCCCACTTCATACCTGCGCCTGGTGCCACACCAGGAGGCCCCGACCAATATCTGCTGGGGTGACCGCAATCGCTCCGTACTGGTCAGGGTGCCGCTGGGCTGGAACGCTGAGACCGACATGATCGAACTGGCGAATCCCGGGTTGTCAAACCAGAACCGGCAAGTCAAGAAGAACCGCCAGACCTTTGAGTTCCGTTCCCCTGACGGATCGGCCGACGTGTACATGCTGCTGGCCGGCCTGCTGGTGGGAGCCCGCCACGGCCTGGAGCTGGATAACGGACTGGAACTGGCTGAAAAAAGCTATGTCCAGGTAAACATCTTCCATAACCGGGAGGAAATCGACCGCAAGGGACTGCGCCAACTGCCCGATTCATGTCATAAAGCCGCTCTTTGCCTGGAGGAACAGGCGGATATTTACAGCCGCCATGGAGTTTTTACTCCGGGTATTATCGGTGGAGTGGTCAAAAAACTGCGCTCTTTTTCCGACCAGGATTTGAGAGCCCGGCTGGAAAACAACCCCGAGGAACTGCAGGCCCTGGTCAACAGTTACCTGCACTGCGGCTGAGTATTTAACTCAAGCCCGGCTATTTGAAAATACTGTTGAAGAGCAGTTTGAAACTGGCCAAACTCTGTCCCCGGTATTGCATCCGGCCGCCCAGAACCACGATTTCTCCCTGCTGATATGAGAAGCGGACCGCGGCCACGGTCCGGTCGAGGTGTTTTTCCCCCAACAGGTAGCCGCTCAGCAGGTGGGGACCCTGTTCGGCGAAACGGGCGGCCACACTCCTGCCGGATTTTACTTCACGGGGTATGTCGGTGCGGAAGGCGGCGCTGCCGGCGAAAAACAGGATACCCTCTTCCCGACAGCCCCAGCCCAGCGGGTCTGTTGTTTCGATCTGCAGGCGCAGGATTGAGCCCGGACAATAGAATTCCGAGCGGGGAACACCTTCCAGGACGTTTCTGATCGGCAGTTTGAAATCCTGGCGGGCTATTTCGTAAGCCGCATCAAGCAGTACCAGTCGACCTCCGCGGCGCACGAAATCCAGCAGGTTTTCCAGGCCTTGTTTCCCGATTCCGCCCTGGAAAGCAGGGGGAAAATGGGGCGGCTGGGCTGCGGCTGAGTACTTGCCATCGACGATTATCGATCTGTTCATGCTCGGGATGATCAGCAAATCGTATTTCCCGGCAAAGCTTTTATCCTGCAGATCGGAGTTCTTGACAGTACTGAAGGAAAAACCGTAATTGTCAAGCACCCAACGGGTCCAGCCCTCATCAATCACCGGAATATGAGGCTGGAAAACGGCCAGCCGGATTTTTTTCAAGCTTTGCTTTGCCGTTCCGGGCGGGGGAGTACACCGGCCGATGACCAGTCTTTCCTTGCCGGCCAGCTCCAGCAGTTTGGCGCCGGCCAGTGTTTCAACCGGCAGAAGAAAATCTCCGGCCGGTATTCCCGGTTCTTCCCGCAGAACTCTCTGCAGTGGCAGTCCCAGGTCCAGTAAACGGTTGGCCAGTTTGAAAGAAGCGAGGTTGCGGGCCGGTATCAGGTAGTAATCGCCGGCGCCTTCGATAAGAGGTTCGGCCCAGGTTTCCGGATCGAACCTCTTGATCAGGTCTTCGGCCGGAGGTTCCTGCAAAGCCTGGGACCTGACTCCGGTAAGCAGGGGCAAAGTCCAGCCGGCTGAATCGTAGGGGGTGATCATCGGGCCTTCGGGCGTAAACAGGATTTCCGGATAGCGCTGTTTTTCCATCATGGCGGCGATGAAAGGCCGGTATGGCTGGTCCATGGGGATTATGAAATCACCTTCCCTGATAATTAGGTTGTCCTGCTGAAAACTTGCTTCCGCTCTGAAGAGCCTGACTCCATTTTCCGCCATCTTTCGCAAAAAAGTCAGGGTGGCGCCTTCATCCCATTGATCCTGAGGGATCAACCAGGCATGGGGAGGTGAACTCAGCCCCAGTTCAATGGAGTTCCGGCCCCGGTCCAGGTAATTCCTGAGAAAACTCTTGCGGTCCAGGGCGGCGATTTCAAGCAAAGCCCGGCAGGCGGTCATTTCGTAGTCGATTATATCCCGCAGGCGCCACCAGCCTCCCGGCCATGGATCGGGAAAATTAACCTGGGGCTTGTATTCCGGCAGTCCTTTACCGCCGCCCCGCAATTCATTGGCATCGATGTGAATCGGGGAGGCTATGGCCACGCTGGCCAGTTCGGTCAAAATTCCGATGACGTTTTTATACCAGGCGGTGTTTTTACTGCCTCCGGGCCAATAGGCGTCAAAACCGTAGGCATTGGCCACTCCTTTCTTACCCTCTTCCTGGAGTTTCTTGGCCATGTAGGCGCCGATCATTTCTATTTCCCTCAGCATCAGGGGAGACAGGTTCGCATTGAAAGGATCCTTGAAAGGAGGGACGAACATGCGGGGACCACTGTTGCCCATCTGGTGCATGTCCAGAAAGATGTGGGGAAAATAGCGATGATGCAGGATGCGGTTGACTACCTGAGTCTCCTTGAGATTGAGCATGTAGAAATCCCGGTTGGTGTCATGCCCGGCGTAATGATGGTAAAGGAAAGGCGTTGAAGAACCTTCATAGGAAGTGCCCAGGTATTTTTGATACCAATCAGTGACCATGACGTTGCCGTCCGGGTTGATGGAGGGCATCAGCAGCAGGACAACCTCTTCCAGTATTTCTTTCCATTGTCGGCTGTCTTCGCTTACGAGTTGATGGGCCAGGAGCAGGGCCATCTGCGAAGCGGCGATTTCGGTCGAGTGGATAGTGGCGGTTATCAGCACGAAAGTACGTGCTTTTTCGAGCAGGGTTTCTTCCTGGCCGGTTTGAATCTGGTCCGGATTGGTCTGCAGCCGGTTTATTTCGATCAACTCTTCCAGGCGGGCCAGGTTGGCCGGGGATGAAACGGCCGCCAGGTACATCGGCTGGCCCAGGGTAGAATTCCCCTCGTTTTTCCACAGAAGCCGGTCCGATTTTTCGTCCAGGTAGGCGAAATACTCGCAGATCCGGGGGTAGCTCACCAGGACCCTGTCGTCTCCTATCTTTTTACCGAAGAATTCCTCCGGACTTTTAACGGCAGTGAGGGTCAAGCTCAGGCAGGTAATCAAGAGAACAAGCAAAACAGACCTTTTCATTAAATCCTCCTTGCCGCTGGCGGCATTGTATTGGAAATGAGGGAAGTGTTCAGCCGGTGCTGTTTTGTGCTGTCTGATCCTGTTTTTCCTGCAGGTAAAAAACCATCTCAACCTGGGTGCCGACGTTCTTTTCGGAGATAATCACCAGTTTGTCGGCAAAAGCCTTCATGTTGGGAATCCCCATTCCAGCTCCGAACCCTATTTCCCTGATGTAGTCGGGAGCTGTTGAAAAACCTTCTTTCATGGCTATTTCCAGGTCTTCGATCCCGATACCGTTGTCGATGACTCTGACGATTATCGAATCATCCAGCAGGAAGCACAGCAATTCACCTTCGCCTTTACTGTGAATGACGACGTTACACTCCGCTTCGTAACTCGCTATCCCGATGCGCCTGGCTATGTCGGCCGGACAGCCCTTGCTTAAAACGAATTGCTTGAGCGTAGCCGAACCAATGCCGGCGGAATTGATGTCCGAGGTGTCAATGGCGTAATGAAAGCTGGCGGCTTCCGGGGCCAGGTTCTGCCCGGTGACCAGGGAATGGTCGCTGTCGAGCTTCAGCCGGCGTTTTTCGTCATGGGTGTAAATCAGGTTGAAACGCTCCAGAACTCCATGCAGTATGTCTTCCCGCGAGATTATTCCCCGGACCACGCCCTGGTCGTCAATGACCGGGAATCGGCCGAACTTGAAGCATTCGAACTTGCCGACGATTTCCATCAGACTGTCCTCGATGTTCAGGGTGCTGACCTGGGTGCTCATCATGTTTTTCAGCGGTTCCCGGATGCGGTTGAATTCAAGGGCCACGATGATGTCCTGAATGCTGACAATGCCGAGCAGCCGGCCTTGCTGGTCCACCACCGGTATTCCGGAGATTTTCTTCAGCTTCATCATTTCCTTGGCCTGGACCATTTTCTTTTCCGGCCCCATGGTGATGACCTGCCTGGTCATTATGTCCTGCGCTTTTAAATCCTTGAAAAGGTTGGCGTATTTACTCAGGTCAATGCGGTCTTTCATCGATCCCCCGGAATCCATGCTGGTATAGTCTGCCGCAGGCGGAGAACAGGTAATGGCTGGTTCTCAGCAGAATGAAATTGTTTTTACGTGCGAAATCGATTAACTCCGGACTCACTGCTTTTTTCCGGATCAGTACCAGGGCCAGGATTTCGGTTACGATGCAGGTTCTCAGGGCTTGCATGGAATTGTTTCCAGAAAGTATAACCATGCCCGGTCTGCCGAGCGACAGGACGTCGCTCATCATGTCGGCTGCACCTATGGACTTGACTTCTTCCTGCAGACGATCCTGGCCTGACAGGACCTCGGCATTCAACACGTTGATAAGATCGTTGACTTTCATAACCACCTCAAAGGGCCTTTACAGCTTATTCATTGTATAGCAGGAATCGTGAGCTTGTCAATTGAAACCGCGGTAAAACCGGCATTGCCTGAAAGCACGTAATGGGATAAAATCAAAGCAAATGAAGAATCTTCAACTCATCTGGACTTCCCTGCGTCCCAGGCAATGGATAAAAAACGTGTTCATCCTGGCTCCGGTGATTTTCGCCGATCATCTCTTTCACCTTCCTTTCCTGGTCCGGACTGCAACGGCTGTTTTTCTTTTTTCACTGTTGAACGGAGCGGTTTACCTGTTAAACGACATCGTAGACCGGGAAAGAGACCGACTGCATCCTCAGAAATGCCTCCGCCCGGTGGCCGCCGGCCTCCTGTCGTTAAAAAAAGCGCTTTCCGCCGCTCTTTTCTTGTTTTTCGTGGTACTGTCGGCCATATATCTTTTTGATCGTCTTTTCTTTGCCATTGCCTTGCTTTACGTATTTCTCAACGTGCTTTATTCACTGCTGCTGCGCAATGTGGTCATCTGTGATATCGTGATAATCGCCCTGGGTTTCGTACTGCGGGTTTTGATCGGGGGCACGGTCAATGATATCTGGTTGTCACCCTGGATAATGATCATGACTTTCCTGCTGGCCATTTTCCTGGGGCTGATGAAAAGGAGGGCCGAGGTAGTCAAGATGAGCGGCAAAGCCGAAAAGGGTCAGACCAGGTCGACTCTCTGTGACTACAACCTGTCCCTGCTGGACCAGATGATAAGTGTTGCCACGGCCACCACCCTGATTTCCTACACCATGTACGTCATGTCTCCTGAAATTCAGCTGAAATTCGGCACTGATAAACTTTTCACTACAGTGCCTTTTGTTGTCTTCGGTATCTTTCGTTACCTCTTTCTGGCTTATACCCGGAATCGCGGTGAGAATCCCGCTGAAGTGATATACTCGGACCTGCCCTTCACCCTGAATCTTCTGCTTTGGGCGGCCGTTTTCCTGGCCGTGGCTTTCTGGTGAGATGGGCAATGACGACCTGGGGCTGATCCGTCGCCTGCAGAGCGCGTCTCTCAGTAAGGGAGAATTGCTGGCAGTATACGAAGCCAATCAGAACAATCTCAGGATCCTGATGCACCTGATTCAGCACCCTGTATTTCCACAAGATACGGCCCTGAACCTGATCAACCGGTTTAATGCCTTCGACCTGCTGCGTATTTCCGCCAATACCCGGACGAATCCTTACGTGCGCAAGAAATGTGAACTTGAAATAAGCAGCCGCTTTCGCCGCCTGTCCCGGGGTGAAAGGGTCAGTTTACTAAAACAGGCCAGGTACGGACTTTTACAGAATTTCATCAATGAAACTGATCCGCAGATTATTGAAGTAATATTGTCCAGCCCGTCCTGCACAGAAGAACTGGTGCTGGCCATGATCAACCGGCCTGCCGAACGTTCCGGGCTTTACCAGGAACTGCTCAAAACAGTTTGGTGGCGCCGATTGCCGGTAGCCCGAGCGATCCTGAACGATGCCGAAGCTCCATTGATCATAATAATCCAGTTGATACCCCTGCTGTCCGCCGCTGATCTGCGCCGGCTTGAAAGCCTCGGGAATCTTCATGAATCGGTTAAAGCCGCGGTTCAACGAGAGCTGAGTGTTCGACCTAAAAAAAACTGCAGTTGATCAGGAATCGAGAAGCTTTATTTTTTCGGCTGCTTTTTTCAGGAAATCCTGCCATTTTTTCATGTTTTCCGGGCCCAAGCGCAGGAAATGCTTCTGGGCCGGGCTGAGGTTTTCGAGCCGGGGATCTGCATATTCAAATGAAAGCGTTCTTTCTTCCAGAATGATTTCCTGAGTGGGAAACGGGGTCTGCAGAAGCTCGTCGATCGCCCTGAGCAAAGTGGCTGTGAATTTATCTCCGGAATTACCCAGTTCCCGGTCGGCTTCGGCTAAAAGCGGCATGGAACGGCGATAGAGGATCAGGGCCCTGTCCAGGTCGATTGAGGTGGCGGCGGTGGTCAGGCGGTCATAACGCTTGAAAGAGACCGGGTCCGGCAGCAGAATGCCGGCCTGTCTTTTAACCTTGAAGCCCGCGGTCGGCTGCAGGAAATCGAGATGGCGGGCGGGGCTTTCCCCCCGGGAGATGTTGTTGGTGACGGCCACGAAACGTCTTATCAGGTCGCTTTTGGCCAGCCAGGTGGAGTAATCAGCTGAACCGGACAAGGGCAGGGCCTGGCTGCGCAGCCAGTCATCGCTTTGGGCCAGGGTAAGATTCTGGGGCAGTGCTTCCAGGACAGGCAGGGCGATTTCATCTACGGTGGATTCCCCCGTAATTGCTTTTTCCTGGAGTTCGTTTCCAGCTTCCATGGCCGTGGTTTCCTTCGGAGCCCTTCCCCGGAAAAAAAACAGGATCAGCAGAACGGCCAGCACAAGTGTTATGCCCAGGGCTATCAGGGTGACGTAACGGTAGGTTTTTTCACTTTTCATGTTTTATTTATGATAACAAAAAAAATAATATTTGCCAAAAAAATCTTGATCATTGAAACTCCCTGATGAAGCGACAGGCCTTAAACTCAACTTCGCAGTTCCATGAGAGTTTGGCGGCCAGCAGCCTGACCAGGTTGTCCGCCTCCTGCAGATCATGCAGGCCGGGGTTTTCCTGCGGAGATTTCCTGCGGATCCAGCGCATCAGTTCCAGTTGTTTGCCGGACAGGTTCTTTTTTTCGCTTTGCCGGCATTCGGGACAAAGCAAGCCCAGATAATCATCTCTCAGCCAGCACAGGGCGGTGATTTGACTGTGACAGGAACTGCAGTGATCGAGTTGAAACATTAAGCCCTGCAGGCTGATAATCCAAAAAAGGTAATAAAGCAAAAGGTAAGACATCGGGACCCCGTTTTCCCGGCAGTCAAGCATTGCTTTCAGCAAGCGGTAAATCCTATCGTCTTCCAGGTTTGGCGCGGTTGTTTTGATCAGTATTTCCGCCATCAGGGAAAAATGGAAAACGTTTTCCGGCCTGCTGACCAGGTGAAAATATGAGCGGCGTAAATCACCCCGGCTCAGGGTGATTCTTTCTTTGCCTTCTTTCCAGTAATACTGAAAATCGCACTCACTGAAAGGTTCAAGCATGGAAGCGAAACGGTTCTTCAGCCTGGAGGCGCCCGGCGCGAAAGCTCTGACCAGGCCGCTTTCCCGGGTCAGCAGTAATACGTTTTTGTCCTGTTCATTGCAGGTTTCAGAAGTAATAACCAGCGCTCTCGTACAGGCCTGGGGCATCAGCTCAGACGAACGACGGCAGAATCATGGAGGCCAACCCGAGGAAACTCAGGTAACCCATGACATCGGTCATCATGGTAACCAGCATACCGGAGGCCATTGCCGGGTCAAACTTGAGCACCTTGAGCGCCAGCGGTACGATGGTTCCCATGAAAGCGGCCATGGTCAGGTTTATCAGGATGGCGGCTCCGAAAATGGCTCCGTAAATCCAGTGATCGAAAAAAATGATGGAAACCAACCCGGCCAGGGCACCAATGGCCAGACCGCTGCCCAGTCCGATCACTGATTCTTTAAGCAGCACAGTCTTGGAAGTCTTCCATTCCAGGTTGCCGAGTACTATTTCACGAACCATGATGGCCACGGTCTGATTGCCGGTAACACCCCCCAGTGCGGCGACAATCGGCATGAAAACGGCCAGCATGATGTATTTTTCAATGGAGCCCTTGAAAAAACCTATCACCACGGCCGACAGACAGGTGGTCAGGACACTGAGGGCCAGCCAGGAAACCCTCTTGCGCATGGCTTTGCCGATGCTTTGCTTGATGTTGTAATCCTGGTTGACACCGGCCATTTTGTATATGTCTTCTGTAGCTTCACGCTGAATGATGTCTATGATGTCATCAACCGTAACCACTCCGACCAGGCGGTGGTTTTCGTCAATGACCGGGATGGCGAGCAGGTTGTAATTGGCTACCGCCGAGGCCACTTCCTCCTGGTCGGTAAACACGTCCACCTTGTAAACCTCGCAGTTCATTATCTCCTTCAGCTGGGTCTTCGGTTTCATCAGGATCAGCTGTTTCAGGGAAACCACACCTTTGAGCCGGTTTTCCTCATCCACCACGTACAGGTAAAAAGGCACCTCAACGTCTTCGGAAGTCAGCTGGATGGCGGTTATGGCATCGCTGACCGTGGTTGATTCCTCCAGGGCCAGGAAGTCAGTGGACATGATGCGCCCGGCTGATTCTTCAGGGTAGGCCAGTTGTTCCTGCAGTTCCTGGGCTTCCTCTCTCTTCATTTTTTTGAGGATTTCAGTCTGCAGTTCTTCTTTGAAGAGCGGAATCAGGGAAGCGGCATCATCGGTGTAGAGCTCCTCGAGAATGACGATGATCTGCTTGATGTCCAGGTCTGACAGCAGATCAACGGCGATTTCCGGTTGAATTTCACTTATTATTTCTGCCAGTTGAGCAGTCTCCATGCGGCGTTCGATAAAGAGCTGCAGTATCGTTTTTCTTTCCGCTATGGAGAGATTTTCCATCAACGAGGCCACATCGGCCGAGTGGAGTTTTTTCAGGGCATTCCACAGGTGTCCCATGGTGCGCAGTTTGATGAACTGTTTGCTGAAGCGCAGCAATTTTTCCAGGGCTTCCTGTTTCATGTGCAGATTTTAGCGCAATGCCCCTTATAAAGCAATATAAGGAAATGAACAAAACAAGAGTACGACGCTATTCCAGAAAATACTGGATAGCATGGGCGTGGTTGAAGAAAACCTTGCCGGCATTGAAAAAGAAATAGGCACTGATGATCAGGAGCAGGTAACCGATGGTATTAATCACTCTCCTGGTGCGGGCAGGGTTGAAAAAATCCTTGACTTTGTGAGTGATGAAAACGATCAGGGAAAAATAAAACATGGCCCCGGCGGCCACTACCAGGCTGAATAAGGCCACGTAGGTGAATTCAATCGGAATGAAGATGTTCAGGCGCCGCAGGAAAGAAAGACCGATCATCCATGAGGCAATGCCGAGCGGATTGACGATAATCATCATGAAACCCTTGACCACGGACCAGCGCTTGCGCCGGATATTATCGACCATCTGGGCTTCCTTTTTTTCAATTTTTTCCATGAATCGGGCGTCTTTCAGGGAGAGTAAGCCGATGGTCAGGGTGACCAGGGCGGTGAGCAACAGGAAAACGCCTTCCAGGTAGCGGTTTTTCAAAAAGGGGGTGATGCCGTAAAAAGCGCTCAGGGCCCAGATGGCATCTGCGATCGCAGCTCCGAAGGCCACACTGAGAGCGTGAATGTGCTGTTTTTTTACCGCTGACTGGAAAACCTCCAGGTTGACCGGCCCGATTGGAATGCAAAAAACAAAACTGAAAAAAAAGACGTTGATGTAGAAAAACAGTGTCGTCAGCATGAAAAAGAATTATCATTGACAAAAAAAGAAATGTCAACCGGGAGTCGGAATCCGGTAGCACTGTTCCCTGCCTGGGCGCGTAGATTGACAAAGATTGTTACGCTTCGTAATATGTTCTATCCTGAAAGAGAATTCCAAGAATGGAGGAAAAATGAGACGTTTAAACGCAGATGAAATCATAAACCTGGTTTCCGGAGTGTTCCCGGCCAGGCCCGGTGACCACAGGCTGTTACTGCTGGTCGATGTGCCCCGGCTTGATGCTGATGATTCCGAAGACTGGCGCCTGCGCCGGGAACTGGCCTGGGAATGGTATTCTTTCCTGGCGGCCGGCCGGGAAAAGCTTGGCCTGCAGCAGGTTGAACTGGCGGCTTATCCTGATGTTGGATCGAACAACGCCGACCTGCCGGAAGAGGTCTACATTCATCCGGATCCACTGCCTGAACTGGCGTCCGGCCTGGCGGCCGCAGGCAAGAAAACTGTCCTGAAAGACCTGCTTGCCGACACTCAGTTGATCATCGCCCCGACCGAGCTTTCAGCCACCGCCCCTTTGAAGAATTTCGCCCGTTCTTTTCCTTTCAGAGCTGCGACCATGCCCGGTTTTCATCCCGCCATGATTCCGGCCCTGGCCGTCGATTACCGTGAAGTAAGCAGGCGGGTTGAATTGTTGAAGGAAATGCTCGATGAAGCAGATGGAGCGGAAATAGAGTTCCTGGTTGACGGCCGGGAGAAGTTTGAATTGTACGTCGACCTGCGCTTTCGCCGGGCGCATCTGAGCAGCGGCCGTTTCCCCGATCCCGGAACGGCGGGCAACCTGCCCAGCGGAGAAACTTATATAGTTCCCTACGAAGGCGAGGGTTCTACGAAGAGTTTGACCGCCGGCACCATGCCGGTCCAGCTCGGAGAGGAAATGCTTTTCTTCAGGATTTCGGCGAACCGGGCTGAAAAAGTTGAGGGACAAGGCCCGGAATGGCTTAAACAGAGTGAATTCCTGGCCTCGGAGCCGGCTTACGGCAACCTGGCCGAATTGGGTTTCGGCGTACTGGGTGATTTCGGTATTAAACCCACCGGGCGGATACTGCTTGATGAAAAACTCGGTTTTCATATCGCCTTGGGGCGCAGCGATCATTTCGGCGGTATAGTGGGCACGTCTTCATTCAATGACCCCAAAAAAGTCATCCACCTGGACTGGATTTATATTCCCGAAATTCAGCCGCGCATTGAAATTGCTTCAATCAGGCTGAAACAGGGGAAAGAGGAGCGCGAGATAATCAATTCGGGTCGCTACCTGATTTTTTAGCGCCCGGCCGGCTTTAGGGAAAAAACATGATCCAGGCTGATTTGCACCAGGAGAGGCTGGTCGTTATGGCCGCGGCCATAGCCGCTTTTTTGGTGCCTTTCATGAGTTCGGCCCTGAACGTGGCCTTGCCGGCTATTGGGGCTGAATTCGAACTGGACGGACTGGCTCTGAGCTGGCTGGCGACCGCCTTTCTCCTGCCTCTGGCCGCTCTGACCCTGCCGATGGGCAGATTGGCTGATATGAAAGGCCGAAAAAGAGTATTCAGGGCAGGCATAGTTGTGTTTGTAGCAGCCACTTTCCCGGCCGCTGTTTCACCTGGGGCGTTGTTTCTCACGCTGATGCGTGTTTTCCAGGGCATAGGCGGAGCAATGATTTTCAGTACCGGCGTGGCCATGCTGGCCACTCTTCTGCCGGTCGGCCGGCGGGGCCGTGCCCTGGGACTCAACGTGGCCGCGGTTTACCTGGGCTTGACCATGGGGCCGTTTATCGGAGGATTCCTGGTCAGAAGTGCGGGCTGGCGCTCTGTATTCCTTCTTCCGGCTGCAGCCGGCGGACTTCTCCTGTGGAGGGTTATACCGCATCTGCCGAATGATGTTCCCCAAGCCGAAGATGAAAAATTTGATTATCGGGGAGCTTTTCTGTTAGGTATCGGTCTGATGCTTTGCCTGCTGGGTGTTTCATCCTTGCCTGGTTTTTCGGCTTTCGTGTTACTGCTTGCCGGAGCAATTCTTTTGATTCTTTTCGTGTTTGCCGAAAAAAAAACGGCTTATCCTCTGCTCAAGATAAAACTCTTTCAGGAAAACCGGGTTTTCGCCCTGGCCAATACAGCAGCCCTGGTGCATTACAGCGCCACTTTCGCCCTGTCATTCCTGCTGAGTATTCAATTGCAATTGGTCAGGGGACTTTCACCCCAGCAAACAGGATTGATCCTGGTGGTTCAGCCGGTTTTCCAGGCTATTTTTTCTCCCCTGGCCGGGAAAATATCTGATCTGCTGGAGCCGCGCCTGTTGTCCTTTTCAGGAATCAGCCTTACGGCCGCCGGTGTTTTCGGGCTGATCCTGATTCCCCCGGATGTTTCACTGTGGTTGCTTTCACTGTTGCTGGCATTGATTGGTTTCGGCTTTGCTCTTTTTTCTTCGCCAAACACCAATGCGATTATGACAGCTGTCACCAGGCGCGATTTCGGAGTTGCTTCAGCGACACTGAGTACCATGAGAGTTTTGGGGCAAATGACTTCGATGGCCCTGGTTACCATGATTTTTGCCCTG
This sequence comes from uncultured Clostridia bacterium, assembly GCA_964457225.1. Taxonomy (GTDB): domain Bacteria; phylum Acidobacteriota; class Aminicenantia; order UBA2199; family UBA2199; genus CAYWEM01. Next base: position 58,330 of record CAYWEM010000006.1, on the reverse strand, counting down.
AAAATGGGGCGTATTGAACTGGTCCAAACCGATCCCGGCAAGATCATGGCCAGTATCAGGACGGTATTCTTTCTGCAGGCCATCCTGTGTGCATGTGGTGCGATCCTGTCTTTTTTCGCCCGGGAGGGCAGGAGAAACCCTGATGTCGCCTGAATTGAAAACCAGGCGGGATAAGATTGGACTGGTTGAAATTAAGCCTGAGGGCATACCGTGTTGAAGTACATGGCCGTATCGGGAACAAACGCGCGGATGATTTCGTTTATGGCTTGGAGGTAAAAATGAAATCGATAAAAATCGCGATTCTGATGGCTCTTCTGTTGATCTCGCTGGCCTTGAACGGAGCCGAATCCAAGGTCACGATTGACCGGACATTTGAAGTTGGTGCCTCGGGCAGTCTGAACGTGAGCAATTTAAACGGCTTCATTCGAATCAGCACTCACAAGCAGGACCGCATAGTGGTCAAAGCCGTCAAGGAAGCACCGGTCGAAGCTGACCTGGAGCTGGTTGAAGTCAAGTTTTTCCAGGAAGGCCAGGATGTACGCATTGAGGTGGAGCACCAGCGTAACCGCAGGAATCAGGCCAAGGTGAATTTCACCATCACTCTGCCTGAAGGTCTGAAAAAAACCAGGGCTCGTTCGGTTAACGGACAGATCGATGTGAGCGGAAAGCTGCGAGAACTTGATCTTGATACGGTCAACGGCCAGGTGAAAATGCGCGGTGAAGGTGAAGGCGGAGCTTTGCGCACGGTCAACGGTTCAATAGACCTGAGCCTGGAAAAGCCACTGGGCGGCGACCTTGAAGTCAAGACCGTAAATGGTGCCGTAAAGATTGAATTCAATCGCGCTTCAGCCTTTGAACTGGAAGCGAAAACCGTTAATGGTTCCATTCGAAACGATTTCGGGCTCAATGTAGAACGGGGTTTTGTCGGAAGTAAGGTCAGCGGCCAGGTCAATGACGGCAAGCACCGTGTCAGGGTCAACACCATCAACGGCAGTATCGAAATCCGCAGAATTAAATAATCTGCATGTTTTAATCCAAGAGTATTGCGGGTTGGGCCCTTTCGGCGGGGCTCAGCCCGATCTTAATCGAATGGATGGTAGCACTTCAGACAATCGATTTGCAAAAAACGGCTCCGGCTATTATAATCAAATCTAAGCAGGGCTTCCGCTCTGTATGCCAAGAAAACGGAGCCAAACATGACTGCAAAGAAGATCGTTTTTATTTTTCTTTTTCCGGTTTTTCTTTTTTCACTGAAGCTCTTTCCCGGGAATGAAAAAATAACCATTGCCGTTTCCATTGCTCCGCAGGAATTCCTGGTAGTAAAACTAGCCGGAGATACGGCCCTGATCCAGGTTATGATCCCGTCCGGAGCTGATCCCCATACTTATGAGCCGAAACCCGAACAGGTTAGAAAACTGGCTTCGGCCAGCATTTTTTTCGCCATCGGCGGAGAGTTTGAACAGGCTTGGTTGCCGAGATTCAGGTCGGTCAACCCGGGAATGAAAACAGTGTTTTCTCATGAATGGATCAAGCGTCTGGCCGGGAATCAGCATCAACATGGTGGTCACGCTCATCAGGGCGAGGATCCTCACGTTTGGCTGGCTCCGCCGTTGATGCTGCTGTTGGCCCGCTCCATGGCTTTTGAATTGGTGAAACTGGAGCCGGGCAAACAGGAGTTCTATTTAAAAAACCTGGAGTCCTTGAGCCGGGAAATCGTTGAACTTGACCTCGAGCTAATGTCTTTGCTGGCCGATCTTCCTGAAGGAAACAGGACCATTCTGGTCAATCATCCGGCCTGGGATTACTTCTGCAGGTTTTACGGACTTGAACAGCTGGCCGTGGAAACCGGGGGCAAGGAGCCGAAACCGCGTGATTTGCAGAAGCTGATCAACCAGGCCAAAAGCCTGGGGTTCAGAAAAGTTTTTGTTGAAAAAGGCTCATCACACCGCAGTGCGGCCGTTGTGGCCAAGGCCATTGGCGCCGAAATCATCGAGATCGATCCGTTGAGTGCTGATTGGGCGCAGAACCTGCGCGAAGTAGGCCGGGCTTTTTACGCTGCATTGAAAAAATGACTCGAACCGACTGGGCGCTGGAAATCGAAGATCTTTCGTTCAGCTACGGCCAGGCTCCAGTCCTGGAAAAGGTCAACCTTAAAGTTCGTAACGGAGATTTCCTGGCGATTATCGGTCCTAACGGAGGCGGTAAAACCACCCTGGTCAGATTGATCCTGGGTTTGCTTCCGGTCAAGAAAGGAAGGATCAGGGTGTTGGGCGGGGAAGTGAAAGACGTACTGGCTGGAATAGGTTACGTTCCACAGGATACTGAATTGAACAAGTCATTTCCCATAAATGTGTACGACGTTGTGGCCATGGGCTGCCGAAAAAACGGAAAAGCGATCGACCGGGACCGGATTGAACACTGGCTGGCCGGGCTGGGTTTGTCGGGTTTTTCCGGAAAAAGGCTGGGCACTCTTTCCAATGGGCAGAGAAAAAGGGTTTTTTTAGCACGGGCTCTATGCTCAGAACCAAGAATGCTGATCATGGACGAACCACTGGCCAGTGTTGATGTTGAGAGCCAGGAATTACTTTTCGGCATTCTGCAGGACTGGAAAAAAACAGCCACCATGATTATGGTATCCCATGATACCGGGGTAATGGCCAGGTACATCGACAGCGTCGTCTGCGTCAATCGTGAGCTGGTTCATCATGAATCAGTCCAACTGGACCAGGAAACATTCGACAGGATGTATGGCACCCATATGCAGGTAATGACCCACGCCCCGGTTCATGTCCTGCAAAAAAAAGGCAATGATGATGCCTGAATTCCTGCAGCTTGAGTTTATGAGACTGGCCCTTTACGCCGGTCTGTTAACCGGCCTGATATGCGGAATAATCGGCTCGCTGGTGGTGGTGAACCGACTGGTTTTTATTGCCGGGGGCATAGCCCATGCCGCTTATGGGGGGCTGGGCATTGCTTTCTGGCTCGGTTTCCCGCCCGCCGCCGGCGCCGGTTTATTTGCCCTGGGAGTTTCCTGGGCCGTGGGTGAAATCTCTTTCCGCGACCGTCAACGCATCGACGTTTCCATAGGCATTCTCTGGGCAGCCGGCATGGCCCTGGGCACGGTTTTCATTGATCTGACCCCTGGTTACTCCAGTGATCTCATGAGTTACCTGTTCGGTTCCATACTGCTGGTTTCCACAGCTGATCTTCTGCTGATGGCCGCGGCCGCGCTGGCCCTGGTGCTGCTGGTGTTTTTTCTGTATCACCGGTTGCTGGCTGTTTCTTTCGATGAAGTCCAGGCATACCTGCTCGGGATAAGGGTCAAGTTGATGTTCCAACTGCTGCTGGCCATGACCGCGGTCGCCGTGGTGGTTTCAATCAGGCTGGTGGGGCTGATCCTGGTCATGGCCCTGCTTTCCATACCACCTTACATCGCGGAAAAGCATGTTAACTCATTGTGGGGCATGATGGTGCTGTCTTCTCTGCTGGGAATCTTTTTCATAGTATCCGGCTTGCTGCTTTCCTTTCTACTCAACCTGGGGTCCGGGGCCATGATAATCCTGCTGGCCGCTCTCTTCTTCCTGATTCACCAGGTCATTTTTATCAGGTCAGGAAAAAAACCGGTGAGTAGCTCTGGTTATTATTGATCGAGAGGGCTTCGGTTTTAACCGGCAGGCTTGGAAAAACGCATGAAGCACTTATACAGGCAGTTCAAAGTAAAAAAAGGTCCCTGCACCGGGTAACGAGGTGAAACTGACTTTTCCTCCCAGGAATTTCTCCACGAACAACTTCAAATAATAAGCGCCCAGACCAGCTTTATCAGGGATGTATCTGTCTTAATGGTTAGATCCAGGTTTGCCTGTCCGAGAATAAGGGCTTTGCCATTTACGGGCTGGGAATTCAGAAAAAAAATTATTATCTGGATGTTTTTTTCTTTTTTGTTATAATACCTGCCGAGAGGTGCTCATGGCTGTTCAGATCAGGGTTGTGCAAAGTAAGAAAGATTTAAAAACTTTTGTAAAATTTCCGTTTTCCCTGTACTGCGGGAACCAGAACTGGGTGCCGCCCCTGATCAGGGAGGAAATGGAACTGTTCGACGAAAAAAAGAATCCGGCTTATGCCGATGCCGAGGCGCGTCTTTTCCTGGCGGAAAAGGAAGGCCGACCGGTAGGCCGGGTGGCCGCCATACTTTCCCACGCGGCCAATCGGAAATACGGGACCAGGAACCTGCGTTTCGGCTGGTTCGAATCGATTGAAGACGATGAGGTCGCTTCGGCTCTATTTGGAGCTGTAAGGAACTGGGGGCGGGAGAAAGGTCTGGAAACCATGACCGGTCCGCACGGTTTTTGTGACCTGGACCAGGAAGGGCTGCTGGTTGAAGGTTTCGATCAAATGGCCACCATCGCAGTTTACTACAACCCGCCTTATTACGAACGCCTGTTTGAGCAGAACGGCTTGCACAAGGAAATCGATTACATAGAGTTTAAAACCTTTGTTCCTCATGATACCGGGATTCCTGAAAAACTGCTGCGTCTGTCTGAAAGGGTGCGGGAAAGAAGCAGGCTGAGAGTGGTCAGGTTTTCCAGCCGTAAGGAAGTAATGCGGCGCAGCAGGGAAATTTTCTCTCTCCTGGATGAAAGCTTCGAGGAAATATACGGTTCGGTGCCATTGAGCGAAAAACAGATAGAATACTACATAAAAAAGTACTTCACCTTTGTTGACAAGGATTTACTCGGCGCGGTGGAAAACGAAGAGGGAGAAATAGTGGGCTTCATGATCGCTCTGCCCAGTATGTCCAGGGCTTTTCAGAAAGCCGGAGGCAGGCTGCTGCCGCTGGGCTGGTTTTACATCCTTCAGGCCTTGCGCAGATCAAAAGTGCTTGATTTTTACCTGGCGGGCATCAAGAAGTGCTATCGCGGCCAGGGCGTGGACCTGCTGATGGTCATAGAAATCACCAAAGCCGCGCTGGCCAAGGGATACGAATACGCCGAATCCAATCCTGAGCTGGAAACAAATACCAAGATTCATGCCCAGTGGAAGTACTTCAACCCCAGCCAGCATAAAAGACGAAGAATCTTTCGTGGCAACGTGTGAAAACTCAGTAAGACAGAGAATCCGTTGACCTGAGAGGCAAGGATGCTTTTTTTCCCCCTGCGCCGTCGTTTGACCGCCCGGGCCCTTGACCAGGCCTACGAAAGCGCCTTGAATATCGAAGCTTTTTCTCCGGAAACAGATTCATACGTGGTTATTTCAGACGTGCACAAAGCGGACCGGGGCGGCAGTGATGATTTCAAACACAACGAAATGATCATGCTGTATGCCTTGCGGCATTATCTGGAGAACGACTTCCGCCTGGTGCTGGCCGGAGACATCGAAGAGGCCTGGGAGTCCAGTCCCGAAGAAATCGCGGCTCAGTATGGGAAAACGGTTTTCGCCCTGGAAAGAAAATTCAATGAAAAAGGCAAAAACTATTACATCCGCCTGCTGGGCAACCATGACGACTTCTTGGCCCGACCCGGTGCGGTCAGGGGTTTTCTTGAGCCCCTGGTCGGCCCCCTGCAGGTACACCCGGCCCTGAAGCTGGGAAAAAACATTTTCGTGGTCCACGGGCACCAGGGAGAGTTGTTTTCCTATCACCTGGCTTTCCTGGGCAAGGCCGCGGCCCGTTTTATCTGGAAACCACTGCAGATTGTTTTCGGTCTGACGGTTGAGCCTTTCATCGAAAACCAGATCAAGCGCAACAACCGTGATCGCCTGCTTTCATCCTGGGCTGAAAGCCGGGGAATGCTGCTTATCTCCGGGCATCATCACCGGGCGGTTTTCAAATCCAAAAACGAGACTCACTTCATCAGGGAAGCGATTGACCGTGTGAAAAAGAGCCGGGATGAATTTGACCTTGCTTACATATTACCTTACCTCCAGCACAAACTGCAGGTTTCCCGGAAATGGCCGCAGACGAAAGGGGCACCCTCGGGGAGCCGATATTTCAACTGCGGTTGCGCGGTCTACCGCAACGGCCTGACTGCCATTGAGATTACCGGAGGCCAGATAAGACTTGTCAAATGGGAATACAGTGACAGCTATCCAAGAAACGAAGTGACTGCTCTTGAAAAGGTCCTGCGCATAGAAAGGCGGGTTTTCGCCTCCGAGTCGTTATCCGAACTCGGCATCCGATGAAATGAAAGATCCTTCTCCGATAAATACCCGCCATTACATTGTTTCCGGCCTGGTCCAGGGGGTGTCTTTCAGGTATTATACCAGGCTCGAGGCAGAAAAGCTGGGGATCCGGGGCACGGTTGCCAACCTTGGAAACGGCGATGTCGAAGTGTTTGCTCAGGGTGATGAGGATAGCCTGCTGCGTTTTGAAGCTTTTCTTTCCCGGGGGGGCGGTTCAGCCCGCGTTAGCGGAGTGTTGAAACGTGAACTGCCCACTGAGTTCTTTTTTTCCGGTTTTCGCATTGTATTCAAAACTTCCGCGAGGGAGTAAAACTGTTTCAAACAAGAGGAAAAACCGGTGAACAATCGGCAGAAGCCGGTCAGGTTTCGCTCAGGAGAAAAAAGACATTTTCCTCGGAAGCGGACGTCCGGGCAGAAAAAACCGTATCAGTAAAAAACCCATGATGAAGCCTCCAACATGGGCCAGCCAGGCGATGCCCGAGCCGGGGCCCGCGGAAAGGAACTGGAAAAGAAACCAGACAACCAGGAATACCATGGCCGGCAGGTCCACCGTGGTGACCAGGAAAAATACAAAGACCAGGGTGCGGACCCTGGCAGTGGGGAAAAGGGCCAGGTAAGCTCCCATTATCCCCGAAATTGCGCCACTGGCGCCGATAACCGGAATCAGTGAGCCCAGGTTGAAAAGGACGTGGCACAGGCTGGCGCCGATGCCGCAAACCAGGTAAAAAAAGATAAACCTGTTGATCCCCAACCGATCTTCGATATTGTCACCAAAAATCCACAGAAAAAGCATGTTACCCAGCAGGTGCAGCCAGGAACCGTGCATGAACATTGAGAAGAGAACACTCAGGAAGGGCGGGACCCGCCGTTGATAGTAGACCATCCGGTTCCACTGATCGCGCCCCACCGGAATTTCCATGCTGTTAAGCCGAACCAGTTCAGCCGGAATGAGGCCTGATTTCATGACGTGATAGTCCAAGCTTGAGGGCCAGGCCAGGGAACGCAGGTCGGAAGCCTGCAGGGGGTTGTTCAGGTGTTCCCGGGACAGGCAACTCTGGTAGAAGAAGACCGAGCAATTAAGGAGAATAAGCAGGACGACCAGCAGTGGCGGCCTGCGGGTCGGATTAAAGTCTTTAAGCGGGATGAACACGATTGTTTCCGGATGATCCGAAGCTTTTTCCCAGCAAGTCGATCTTCAACTTTCTCAGGCGGCCTCCTTGAGTCTTTTACGGCTTCGATGATTATATCCTGCTTGGGCAACTTCCGGCAAGCTCTGTACTTATAAGCCGATTGACTTGAAATGGTACATTTGTTATAATTCTTTTCAATGGCCCCTTAGCTCAATTGGCAGAGCAATTGACTCTTAATCAATAGGTTGAAGGTTCGATTCCTTCAGGGGTCATTTTCCCATGCCCGGAAAAATAATCGCAAGTCAATTATGCCTTGCCTCAGAGATCATATGTCATTTACAAACTGTGTTAAACTGAAAAAGTTCCTGGTCGCAATCCTGGTTTGCCTGATTATCACTCCGGTTCTGCCCGCCCAGGAGAGCCTTGAAGAATCAAATGGCCGGACTGACCGGGAAGAGGAAACCGTCATCATTGATGAATTACAAAAAAAGCAAAAATCCCCGGTTTCCTTCGGCTATTTCCCGGGGGATCATGCCGCAATTTATGCTTCACTGGGGCGCGTCGATTTCGGGGACTTGCTGGTTCTTGGCGGACTGGGAGCGATCACCTGGCTGATGATAAAAAACGACGAAGGTATATATAAAAATATCAAGGAATTCCAGGCGAACAACCCCTTGGTGGATCGCTGGAGCCCATTTTTTTCAGAATTGTGCCAGGGCTGGTCCTGGCTGGCTGCCCTGGCGTTCCTGCCGGCAGGCTGGATCAGCGGCAGTAAGTACACCGTTGATACCGGGGTTCTGGCCATCCAGGCCATGCTTCATTCTTTCGTGGTTATCCAGCTGGTCAAGCATCTGACCGGCCGGCAGAGGCCTTCCTGGGATCATGGCCGGGATGAATGGTTCGGGCCTTCAGCTTTTTTCAAACGTTATGAAGAAGGCCAGTGGGCCAGGTACGATGCCTTTGCCTCCGGTCATACCATCACCATCTGGAGCCTGGCCACGGTAGTAGCCTCCCGCCACGGCAAGGGGATTCTGCTTCCGGCCTTGTGCTATTCAGTCGCGGGTCTGGCCGGCATGGCCACCATCACCGAAGATCTGCACTGGATTTCCGATGTTTTTATTGCCGCTGTGGCGGGTTACGCCATCGGTCGCCTGGTGCTTTCCCGTCACCGCGAAAGAAACAACGCGTTTTCCTTTTCACCCTACCTGGGACGTAACGGCGGCTTCGGCATATCATTGTCACTGGTCTTTTGATTCCGGCGCAGGCAAGAAGAAGGTCGCCGCGCTTCAGTTAAATCATTCCAATATCAGGTAATGAAAGTGATCAACGTTGATGTGACCCCATGAATCCGGTTCAGACACCAGGTCGCGGATTACTATCCGGGCGGTCTTTCCCAGCCAGGGCTTGACTGACCATATCTCGGGTTCCATGGTTTCCTGGCTTTCACCGCTGCTGCTTCGTCCGGTCGCCCTCAGTACTTCCTGGCCTTCAACCAGCAGGGCAACGTGGATTCTTTCTATTTCCATGCCCCCGCCGATCAGGAAAGATATCAACGAATGCTTGATGACGAAAGGTATGGAAGTCAGAGTGCCGACCGCCTGGTCGCCCTGGATGGAACCCGGGCTGCCGCTGACTCCGTTGTAGCACTCAAAAGTTCCGATCCAGAAATCGCCCTGGTGGTTGGCTGACTGGCCGCGTCCCCTGGCCATCGGATTGTCTCCCATTGTGGGCTGACAATCAAAGGCGCTTCCGGTGGCCTGCCAGTTGGTCAGGTCACCCAGCTCAAAATCACTGTTTTCAAAAAGGAGTTCCCTTTGCAGGGGAGTTCTGTCGGAAAACCCGGTTTGGCTGATAATCCCGGCATTCAGGATGATGCCAAGCAAGGCGGAAAAAATGATTCTCGTGTTTATATTTTTCATCGGATGGGGTCATTTTACCTCCTGGCGCGTTTACTGGCAAGCCTTAAGCGGATTTGCTTTTTAGGCTTTAATCCTTTATAATCAATATTTCTTAAATATGAACGAATTGAGGCAAATGCATGGCGGACGATTTGTTGAAAAACATACTGCAGATCAGCAAAGAAAGAGGGATAGATCCCAAGATTTCTTTCGCCGCCATTCAGGAAGCCCTGCTGGTAGTTTCTAAGAAATACTTTCACCCCGATGCCGAAATCCAGGTTGAGATCGATGAGGAATTAGGCCAGATCAAAGTCTATACACTCAAAACAGTGGTCAAGGATGTGCAGGATCCCGACCGGGAAATAGCCTGGAAAGAAGCGCTTAAACATGATTCCAAGGCCCGGGAGGGAGATGAAATCAGGATTTACCTGTCCGGTGAAATGCTGGGCCGGGTGGCTGCCCAATCTGCCAAGCAGATTATTCTGAACAAGATAACCAAGGCTGAACAACAGAAAATATTCGACATTTACGAACCTTTGACCGGTTCACTGCAATCAGGGGATGTCAGGCGGATAGAAAACGGCAACATCATCATCGGCCTGGAAAGCGCTGAAGCTGTCCTGCCGCCGAAAGAGGTTTCTCCGCTTGATCATTTTCGACGCGGGGAAATCATCAAGGTTCTGATAAAAAGAGTGTTTCCTGAAGGAAAGGGTCCCCTGATCCTGGCCACCAGGTACATGAACGATTTCGTCGGAGAACTAATCCGCATGGAAGTTCCGGAAGTTGCCGAGGGAATCGTCGGTATCTGGGGTATTGCCCGTGAGCCTGGAGCTAAATCCAAGGTGGCTGTTTTTTCCAATGATAAAAATGTCGACCCGGTCGGCGCCATTGTCGGAATGAACGGCAACCGGATACTGGCCGTGACCAAGGAATTGCGCGGAGAAAGAATTGATGTCATTGCCTGGAACCAGGTTCCGGAACGTTTTATTGCATCTTCCATGACTCCGGCCGAAGTCCTGAAAGTGGTTGTACTCGACCGTCAGAACCAGGTGGCCGAAGTTACGGTCAAGGAAGATTCTTTGTCTGCGGCCATAGGTAAAAAAGGGATCAATATCAAGCTTGCGTCCAAACTGACCAAGTGGGATATCCGCATCGCCAATCGCAGGCAGGACGATCAGCTTGAAGACAGAAGGAAATACAGATAGCCTGGAGGAATCATAGTGAGTATTAAGTTACATGAAGCCACCAAACAATTTAAAATTGCTAATAAATTGGCCATGTTCTTTCTGGAAAAGATTGATCTTCCGGTTAAATCCCACTCATCTGTCATAAACGACGAGCAGCTGGAATTATTACGCAGGTTGAGCCAGGATGAATCAGAGTTTGCGGCTCTGAAGCGTGAATTTGAGCAGTTTGAGAATGAACTGAAACGGAAGAAAAGCTTGAAGGAAGAAGCTCTTCCGGAACAGCAGGATCAGGTTGAAGAGGAAACTGCTCCTCCTGTTGAGACGGTTGAAGAAAAGGTAAAAGAAAAAACTGAAAAAACCCCTGAAATCGCACCTGAAAGAATGCCGAAAAGCAAAAAGGAAGTTTCCGGGGTGATTCCCAAAAAGGCCGAACCTGATTCTGCGACCCGGGAGGAAACCAGTGAGCCGGTTAAGGTGCAGGTAATCCCGCAAACTGAACCCCCCAGGAAAATTCAACCCAGGCAGCCTGAAAGGAAAACTCCTGTTCCCATTCCGCCCAAGCACGTGGAACCGGTGGTTCAGGCAGATAAACTGCAGGAATCCCAGCCTGCTGCAAAACCAAGAAAAACTGAACCTGAGGTCAAAAGACGGGCTGAGATGGAATCGCCTTCGGCGGTCAGGAAAACTTATGCTCCTCCTCGACAGCAAAGGGGTGTGAAGCGCTCGGGCAAGCCGGGCAAATCACGGGCCCTGGCCAAGCAGGCGGCCCAGGCTGCGGCCGAAGAAAGAAGGGAAAGAAACCTGGCTGCTCTTGAACTTCCGGAAAGTGTTCACGTGCCTGATTTTTGCACTGCCAAGGAAATGGCGGAAAAACTAGGCATCAAGTTTCGTGATTTTGAAGAATGCCTGCAGAAGCTGAATCTGCTGTACCAGCCCAATCAGTTCATGGGAGTGGAAGATATTGATTCCCTGTGCCGGGAAATCGGAGTTTCCATAGAAATCGACAAATTCGAAGATTATCTTTTCAATTCCTACATCAGTGAATACGCTGATGTAAAAGTGCCCCGGCCGCCGGTGGTTACGGTTATGGGGCATGTTGATCATGGTAAAACCACCTTGCTCGATACCATCAGGAAAACCCGGGTTGCTGAAAAGGAAGCAGGTGGAATCACCCAGAGAATCGGCGCCTACAAGGTCCGGGTGAAAGACAAGGAAGTCGTTTTTGTTGACACTCCGGGTCATGAGGCATTTACCAACCTGCGGGCCAGGGGGGCCAAGGTGACTGACCTGGTAATTCTGGTCGTGGCCGCCAATGACGGAGTTCAACCCCAGACCATCGAAGCGATTCACCATGCCAGGGCCGCAGAAGTTCCCATTATAGTCGCCATTAACAAGATAGACCTGCATGGAGCCGCCCCGGACAAGGTTAAAATGGAATTGTCCAAGCACAACCTGATTCTTGAAGACTGGGGCGGTGACGTGGTTTCAGTGGAAATATCGGCCAAAATGAACCAGAACATCGACAGCCTGCTGGAGATGATTCACCTGGTCGCCGATTTGCAGGAATTGAAGGCCTATGCGGCTATTCCGGCCCGGGGTACGATCATAGAATCCCGCCTGGACAGTCAACTTGGTCCCATGGCCACGGTTCTGATTCAGCACGGAGTGCTGCGCAAGGGAGATCATTTCGTTTGCGGTAACTCCCTGGGCAAGGTCAAGTCGATTTTCAACGATCGCGGTCAACCGATTCCTTCTGCAGGCATTGCCGATCCGGTGGAAGTAATGGGTTTTGAAAGCGTGCCCGAGGCCGGTGACCTTTTTCAGGTGGTCAATGATCCGGAAAAATCCAGGAAAATAGTTGATTTGCGTCGTAATCAATGCCGGGAGATCAAGAGCAAGGACGTTCAGGCTGAAAAGAGAGTAAACCTGCAGAATCTTTTCCAGATGGTCGAGCAGAAAAAAGTCCAGTCCTTCTCGGTTTTGATCAAGGCCGACACATTTGGTTCAGCTGAAGTGCTGGAAGCTCTGTTGGCCAAAAAGAACCGTGATAATTTCAAAATCGAGGTCAACTACAAGGGAGTCGGAAACATCACCGAGGGTGATGTCTTGCTGGCATCGACCACCAATGCCATAATCCTGGGCTTTAACGTCAAGGCTCCGCAGAAGATCTTGGCTCTGGCCAAGCGGGAGCAGGTCGAGGTGAAGCTTTACAATGTGATTTATCACCTTATCGAGGAAATCGAACTGGCCATTAACGGAGCCATAGAGCCTGAATATCGAGATGTCCTGGTTGGAAAAGTCGAAGTACTGCAGGTATTCAAGATTGCCAAGAGCGGCAACGTGGCCGGATGCATAGTTAGGGAAGGCAGAGTCAGCAATAAGGCCAAGATTAAAGTCATCAGGGGCGGAGACCTGGTTTTTGAAGGAAATCTGGAAACCCTGAAGCGGGTCAAGGACGAAGTCTCCGAGGTCAGGGCCGGTACGGAATGCGGCATCAAGATAAAGAATTTTAACGATATTGAAGTCGGAGATTTCCTGGAAGTTTACGAAACCAGCAAAGTAGTGTGACCATTGGTATAATGATCCTGGATTTTCACCTGGCCGGGGCACACAGCCTGAAAGAAAAGAGGCGTATTGTTCAGAGTCTGAAAAACCGCCTGCGCTCCAAATTCAACGTATCTGTGTGTGAAACCGGTTTTCATGATCTCTGGCAAAAAGGACAGTTGACGATTGCGGCGGTTAGCATGGAAAAAGCTTTATTAACTGCGGTCTTCCACCGGATTGACGAGTTAGTTGCCTCATATGACCTGCGCGTGATCCAGACCAGCGTGGATTTCCAACCATGAGTCATCGCCGGGCCAAGTTCGCCAGCACTCTGAGGCAATGCCTGGCTGAAATATTTACTCGCGAGATTTCCGATCCGGAACTGACTTCACTGATTGTACTGAACGTGGATGTCAGCCCTGATTTACGTTCTGCCGTTGTTTTCGTTGTTTCTCCGGCCGGGGGGGGGCTGCCCGAAGAATCCCTGGAACGAGCCCGGGGCTTCATACGCAGCCGGGTGGCCAGGAAAATGTTTCTGAAATACGTCCCCCAAATCAGCTTCGCGATGCCAGATCAAACGGTTTACAGCGGTACCGGCGATGAGGCCGGACAAGGAAGTTCCATTTGAACGCGAGAACAATTGCGGATAAATTACGCGAACTGGATTCAATAGTTATCACTTCGCACATCCGACCGGATGCCGACTCGATCGGCAGCGGCCTGGCCCTGATGCGCATGTTGCAACAGATCGGAAAAAAGGTTGCTTATATCAATTCAGATCAGGCACCGCATCCGATAAACACGCTGCCGGGCTACGAGATGATCGAGTACGGACAGATATTTCCGCTTGATTTTTCAGCAGTCGTGCTGGTTGAAGGAGATACCGGAGAACGGACCGGTCAAAAAAACCTGCAGAACTATTTCACCATTTGCATTGACCACCACCAGGCAGGTTCAAGTCCGGCCGATCTCAACTGGGTGGTCCCTGAGGCGGGCGCTGTAGGTGAATTGATTTACCAGTTGGGTGTCGAACTGGGGATTGATTTCGACCGGGAGATCTGTTTCAATCTCTATGCGGCTATTGCCTCGGATACCGGTTCTTTCAAGTACTCCAATACGAATGAACGCTCTCTGCTCATTGCCGCCGACCTGATCAAGCGGGGCGGAATCATCCCGGTGGAAGTCAATGATCTGCTGTTCAATTCAAATACGCCCGACAAGATAAGGATCATGGCCCAAGTGCTCTCCACTCTGAGGCTTGAACTTTCCGGCCGGGTTGCTTTCTGTGAACTGCGCAGAAATTTTCTGGGCCGGATTGATTTGCAGCAGATTGAGACCGAGGATATCATCGCCGTGGCCCGCTCAATTGTCGGAGTTGAGGTTACGGTTTTTCTCAAGGAGATTTCCAGAAAATTCTACCGGGTCTCAGTCCGCTCAAGAAGCGGGGCGATGGCCAGGGATACGGCACTCTTTTTCGGGGGAGGCGGGCATCCGCATGCCGCCGGTTTCTTTTTCAAAGGCAGCCGGGAAGATGCAGTCCAGGAAATAACCCGGGTGATAAGCGATCTTCAGCAATGATCAACGGCCTTTTGGTTGTCAGGAAGGAACAGGGCATCACTTCCCACAAAGTGGTCGAATTGGTGCGCCGCATATTCGGAACAAAAAAGGTGGGGCATTTCGGCACCCTGGATCCCATTGCCACCGGGGTGCTTTTGGTGGCGCTCGGCAAGGTGACCAGGTTTTTCGATTATTACGTTAAAAAGGAAAAAACTTACAGCGGCCTGATCCGGTTCGGCTACGCCACCACTACTCATGATATAGAAGGAGAACCGTTGTCCGATCCCAGGGAAATCGATCTGAATTCAGTTGATCTTGAAAGCATCATGAAAGGCTTCATCGGGAAAATTCTCCAGCTTCCCCCTCTTTTTTCGGCGAAAAAAATCCAGGGAGTAGCCATGCACCGCCTGGCCAGGCGGAATATCCCCGTGGAGAGAAAGCCGGTCCCGGTTGAAATCCACAGCCTGGACTGGCAGGTGCTGGACCGGGAAACCCTGGGCTTTACAGCCCGCACTTCGGCTGGAACCTATATCCGTTCCCTGGCGCATGATATCGGAGAAAAAACGGGCTGCGGAGCATACCTGGCTTCCCTGCAAAGGGATCGGGTCGGGGAATTCAGCTGTGACTCGGCTCATACAATTGATGAGATAAGGGCTTGCGTTTCCACGGGTGAGTTCCACCAGGTTCTTTTACCGATGGAATCACTGCTGGGGGAATACCCCAAAGTCGTGGTCAACGGTGCCGCCGCCCGTGGAGTTGCCAATGGAATGGAAGTTCCCGGCAAGGATGTGCTGGCCGTCATACCTGCCCTGGAAGCACCATTTTACCGCATTTTTGATGATGAGGGGAAATTCCTGGCTCTGGCCTGCAACAATCCTGTTTTAAGAACCTTCAAGCCGCTGGTGGTTGTTTCCTGAATCGCTGGTCAATAATATATGGTAACGGTGAATTCACCGGAATTGTCGGCAAAATTGAAATCGTTGATGCCGATGTGCAAGCGGCCTCTTTCGCCGATGGGGAAGGGAGCTTTATCATCGCCGACGTAAAAAGGCGGGCCATTTCCGATTCTGGCGATCAGTGCGCCTGAGGGCTGGCTGGGCATTTGCTTGCCCTGGTTTAGACGCGGTTCGATTTCTCCATCGGCAAAAACCCTGATTTCAGGTGAAATGAGAATTGATCCCTGCACCTCGAAAAGAATTTCCTGCCCGACCCGCAGATCGATTCCGGTGTCCAGCCAGTTGGTTTTCGCCGGCAGGGTTATTCTTTTACTCTTTTTACCCCTTCTGAATTTGTTGTAGTCCTGGGTGGTTTCAAACAGGAGTTGGTTGCCTTCAGCCTGAGGCGGGTTGAATTCTATTTTCCAGATATTGTGCAGGGGGAAACGCTGGCTGCGATAGAAGCTGCCGAATCTGTATACGTTGAAATAAACCGTGCTGTACTTGAAGTCAACCATTTTTCCTTCGTATACTTTGCCGTCAACCGTGTACAGGAAATCAGCCAGTCCGGTTCCGAAAGGAACCAACATTAGCGTTAAGATCAGTAAAATTAGTCGGGTCATCATAACCTCATGACATACTCAATCCTTTATACACGATTGTTGTTTCGTTTTCAATGAAAACCGATTTTCCCCGCTGCAAAACCTGTACCTGTTGCGGGCCGAACTTCAGATTGAGCGGACCGGGCAAGCCCATTTGATTTCTCAGAACGGCAAAAACGGCGGCGCTGCCCGTGCCGGAAAACATGGTGACGCCTGCCCCTCTTTCGCGGAAAAGCACCCGGAATTCGCCTGCTGCATCGCGGTTGACGATTTCGACATTAACTCCGGCCGGAAAGATCGGCGCCCGGGCGAGTATCTCGGCCATGTTATGAAGTTCATCCTTATCCGGCCAGCAGGGAAGCAGGATCACGGCATGTGGGTTGCCGATTGAAAGCGGGTGGAACTCGATGCCCTCAAAAACGTGAGGTGCTTGACCTGCATTCAGAAACGGGAAAGCTTCAGTATTGCCGAAATCAGGTTGACCGATTTCCGTTTGCAGTCGGAAAAAACCGTCTTTTTTGCCCACCGGGATCACCTTTCTGCGACCGGCCCCGGTCTGGAACGTAACCGGACCTTTCAACAGCCGGCGCCGCCAGAGAACGGCGGCCAGACCGGCCATACCGTTGCCAGACAATTCGGCCGAAGAACCATCGCTGTTGATTATTTCGAAAGAGTAGAGGTCCCGGGCCAATTTCCGGTACAAAACCAGGCCGTCCGCTCCGATGGAAAAGCGCCGGCGACACCAGGCCAGGGCCAGATCGCGCGGGGTTTCACCCTTAATCAGTTGCTCTTTGTCTATTACTATGAAGTCATTGCCCAGGGTGCTGGTCTTGTAAAAAATCATTCCGGAATACGAAAACGGACTACCAGTTCCCGGCCGCCCCGGTTAAGGAAGAGGTATACCGACTGACCCGGGCCTCTGCCGGCCATTATGGAACGAAACTGATCCACGCTGGTCAATTCGGTTCGATTTACGGCCAGGATCACGTCTTTAACTTCAATGCCGTTTCTCTGTGCTATTCCTTCACGCTCAACGTTCATGACCAGCAGTCCGGCATCAGTCCGCAGGCCGTGTTCCCGGGCCAGGGCCGGAGAGTTCTTCAGTAAAACCATGCCCAGGTCAAATGACCGGCCTTCCTCGGGCATGATCCTGACCGAATCGGGGGCCTCGGTAACTGTGACCTTGATCTTCATTTTATTGTTGTTTCTGATCAGAGTTACTTCAACCGCCTGGTCGATCGGGGTGTTGGCTATTCTCATCTGCAAATCCGTGGCGCTGGTTACTCTCTTGCCGTCGAATTCAATTATCAGGTCCATGGGCTGCAAGCCTGCCTTGCGCGCCGGCGAATTGTCTTCCACCTGCAACACCAGGATGCCGGGTTCGGACAGGTCGTATTCCTTGGCTTTGGCCTCGGTGATTTCATCAATGGTTATGCCGAACCAGCCGCGCACCACCCGGCCCCTTTGTTTCAGGTCGTCGACCACCTTGGCGGCCATGTTGGCCGGAATGGCGAATCCGATGCCGATGTTTCCCATGTTGGGCGCCAGGATGGCCGAGTTGATGCCGATTGCTTCCCCCCTGAGGTTCAGCAGGGGGCCACCCGAATTGCCCATGTTGATGGCGGCGTCGGTCTGCAGAAAGTCCTCGTATTCAGCCAGATAAAGTTGGCGGCCCTTGGCTGAAATGATACCGGCGGTTACACTCAGGTCCATGCCCAGCGGGTTACCTATGGCCAGTACCCATTCCCCGACTTCAACGGCGTTGGAATCCCCCAGCCGGATAAAAGGAAAGGAATTGCCATCGATTTTAAGCAAAGCCAGGTCGGTTTTCGGATCCGTGCCGATGGTACGGGCGGAATGTTCTTTCTTGTCTATGTCGATTATGGTTATTTTAACCGCGTTACTGACTACGTGATTGTTGGTCAGGATATAGCCGTCGCGCGAAATAAGAAAACCGGAACCAAGGCCTTCGCGTCTTTCCGGCCGGGGGGGCTGGTTGAAAAACCGGTCGAAAAAATCATCGCCGAAAAAGCCCCTTCTCCTTTCCACGATGGTCTGGGCGACGACTTTAACCACCGCCGGTTTTACTTTTTTTACCAGGGGCACGAAATCAACCGAAGGAACGGCCAGGGTTTCCGCTTCGGCAATGGCCGGGCTGAGCAGGGGGGGCTTGTCGGGATTTCGCTGAATGTATCCGAAAGTCAGGGCAAAAAAGAGAATGCCGGCAAAAAAACTCAAGCCGGCGATAAAAGCTGTTTTCTTCATTTTATTTCCTCCTGGTATCAGTATTGTTATTAAGACGAGCCGATATGGTCCAAGGTTTCAGATTCTGCAACGAGTCGTCTTGAAATCTGGCTGACACCATGCAGCATATTTTAATTTACCGTAAAGTTGAGGCAAATTCAAGCCGGAAGACCGGAAAAAAATGCTGCTTCAGGGGAATAAAATTCCAGTCGCGATTTGCATTTAAAGGTCCGAGATGCGCAATGTAAAACTGTTTGCAGTTTGCCGGCAATGGCATGCTAATTGCTTTCCGGTATTGGCGAAACAATGACTGTAAAGAATGACAAGCTGATCGAGTACGATTTGCTGCCGCTGATCCCTCAGCCGCAGGGCGGCCTGGATGCCCAACGGAACAGGGGAGAGGCCGGAGGATTCGCCCTGCTTCTGGATAAGGAAATGAAATCGACCGGCGTTTCGGGGGAAAAGGTCTCTTCCGTTCCTGAGCAGGGTAGGGGAAAACCTGACAAGCCGGTTCCGGATAAAGAACAGAAAGCCGCCGATGATGCCCGGACCGAAGAGATTCCTGATAAAGCAAAACAGAAACCCAACCAGGAGAGTATCGCTTCGGTTCAAGAGGCCAAGGGGCAAAAAAAAGCCGGTATGCAAACACTTGAACAGCAGGGAAAAGCAGCGGTGAAGCAGACCGCCGGCTGGCCTGAATTGAGTGAGCTGATCCAGGAAAACAGGAAAATATCGGCCGCGGCGCGAGAAGCCTCAATAAACGTCCAGGCTGAGAGAATCAACCTGCAAAACAGCCCTGACCTGGAGATGCAGCTGAACTTGAACCAGGCCGAAGGACTGAGCAGGGAAAATGGTTTCAAACGGGCAGAAATACACAATTTAAACCATTCTGAGCAGGAAAAAACCAAGCAGGAAAAAACCGTCGGAGAAAAAACTGAAATAATCAACAGGGCCGAAATTCTTTCCGGGCCCGAAGAAAACCATTTGTTGAAAGAAAACCAGGGGGCCAAGCTGCAGTTGACCTTGATGGAGGGGATACGCCTGACGACCGACCGGCCGCAGTCACAAGCAAAATTGCCGGATGGCGTAACACTTCACAATGCTGACCGGGCCATGGTGCCCGAGTTGGTGCTGCGCCGGGTTGAAGACGCAGTCCTGATGTTGTTGAATCGAAACGACAACAGTCTCACTGTAAAACTTTATCCACCTGAACTGGGCCGGGTGCAGATCGAGCTGCAGGTCAGGAACGGGGGGACTGAAGTGAAAATCCTGGCAGAAACCCCCCAGGTGCGGGAAGTGATCCAGGCCAACCTGGAACAACTGCGGAATTCGATGGAAAACTCCGGTTACCTGCTCAGCCGGCTGGACGTTGAAGTGGGCGGTTTTTCCCGCTTTACTCACAACCAGGGGCAACGCCGCAACGGCAGTGGAGTTTCACTGTCAGGTCAAGACGGAGCCGATGAAACAGTGGTCGAACAAAATGAAAACCCGGCCGCCGTTTCAGATTTGATCCGAGGCGGCCGGGTCAACCTGGTGGTTTGATCAGGCATCCCCCCTAATCAGGGACCCGCCTTAATCAAAGTCCAGTGAAAAAAACGGTGATTAGAAACCGCGGAAAGCAGCACCGGCGACACCGCCGCCCAGGGCTATGGCCCCGACCAGGAAACCGATTATCAGGTAGATTACGATGGCCACGATTATGGTGACCACGAAATACCCTACCTGCTTGTCGGCCGGAGCTGCTTTCATGGTTTGCATGCCTAAATACAACAGGTAAAAGGAATAAAGAGAGGCGAGCATGACCAGGATGCTCAGTGCCGGAATGATGTAGAAAACACCGGCAGCCCAGGTTGCGGTATAAGCGAAAACAGCCGCTTTCATGGAACTGTTCAGATCCTTCTCGGCTCCAAAGGAGGGGGCCAGGGTGTCGATGATCATGCCCAGGATGTAAATGCCCGCCAGTCCGAAAACGTAGGTCAGAATAGCCGCAAACAGAGCACTGCCGATTGGATAACGGAAGTGGAATCCGAGCACGGAAGTTCCGATCAAAGAGTATCCTATGATGTAGGCTACGGCCGGGACAGCGGCCAGGATCATGGCGTACTTGGTGAACATGTCTGGAATGGAGATCGTTTCCGCCTTGATCGTTTCCCATTCCTTTTTCGGGGTGGTAAGAATGTTTTTTACGCGTTCGATAATGTTGTTCATGCAAAACCTCCTGAATTGCGGGTCGAGGTCAAGATAGCAAAAGAAAAAAACAAAGTCAATCAGGTTAGTGACTTTACATAAAACACCGTTTCAGTTATTTACTAGAAGTTATTTAGGCCATTCAATTTCCTGGTTGGAGGGCAAAGACGAGATAACCTTGATTTTGCCGGAACTGATAAAACGCTCCATTTCGGTCTGTAAGAGTGAAGCGAGGTTATCAGGATTCAGTTGTTCAGCAAAAAACAGGCCGACCCAGGTGTTGCGCCCGGAATGCTTGGCGGCGTAAAGGCATTTGTCGGCCAGGTTGATGATCGCTTCCCAGCTCAATCCATCGCTGAAATCAATACTCAGAGGATAAAAAGCAAATCCAACCGAGCAGGTAAGCTTGATTTTCTTGCCGTCACCGAGTTCGAAATCCTTGCTTGACATGGCGCCGCGGATTCTTTCGGCTACTATGGCCGCTTCGCGGCGGCAGGTGTTGCGGGCCACGACCAGGAATTCTTCACCGCCCCAGCGTACTATGGTGTCGGTATTCCTGGTGGCTGATCTGATTATTTCCGAAGCTTGCAGCAGGATACTGTCCCCGGCCTGGTGGCCGTATTTATCATTGACGGGTTTGAAATGGTCGATGTCGATCATCAGGAACATCATGTCGATGTTCAAGGTCAGGCGTTTTTCCCGGCCGTTCCTGATCTCCATGTGACGGCGGTGTACCTGGGCCAGGTCTTCCGGCATGCAGGTATCAAGGTAGCGCCGGTTGCGTAATCCGGTCAGCGGGTCGGTCAGGCTCTGGGCGCGCAGCAGGTCATTGGCCCGGTTCAATTCTTCGGTTCGTTCCCTGACCATTTCCTGAAGCAGTATGTTTCTTCTTTTCAGGGCGGTCAGCCGCCAGCGCACGATCAGGGTTATTGCGGCGGCGGCCAGCAGAATCAGCCCGATTCTGAACCAGTTGCTCTGGTGCCAGTCCGGCAGTATTTCGAATGACCAGGATGCACTGGGGCCGAATTCACCAGAGCCGATCCTGGCCCTGGCCTCGAAAACGTATTTGCCGGGCGGCAATCTCGGGTAACGTTCTTCCCGATTGGGACTGAAATGCCATTCGTTTTCAAAACCCAGCAACCGGGCCTGGTATTGCACCGCCCCTTCCCTGATACTGCTGGGAGCGGCAAAAGATACGTTTACCGTGTTTGAACCGGCAGGAATGGTGACAGGCCTGAGGGCTTCCCCGGGAATTACCGATTGCCCGAAATGTACTTCCAGTATTGAGGTGGCCGGAGTTTCACCGGCACCGCGGTAGAGATTGGCGTCAAAACGATGCAGTCCACCGGTGGTGCCCAACCATATCGTACCGTCATCTTCAGCCAAGAACCCCATGTTGCTCATGTTTTCGCTGGCCAGACCGTCATTGCGGGTGAAGTGCTCCAGCCGGCCGTCATTCAACAGCAGGTAGGTTCCCTGCCCGGTTCCCAGCCATAATCCCCGGTCACTGTCTTCACCGAAAAAGTAGACGACTTTGTCCATGGGGAAAACGTCGTCGAAATGGCGAAGAACCTGTAATTCACCATTCCGGAAATCTATATTGGTCAGGCTGGGTGCTCCGAAGTAAGCCAGCAGCATGGTTCCATCGCTCCGGCCGCGGATAAAGGCGGTTTGGTCTTTTTTCAGTCCGTCACCGGTTCCGAATCTCCTCCATTTCCCATTCTCTCTGAGTGCCAGGCCGTAAGAACCCGCGGCCCAGATTCGGTTGGCGGCATCCACCCAGATGTCGGTAAAGCGTTCATGGGTACTTCCTCCGCTGATCACTTCCGAAGAAAAGCGAGGGTTGCCTGAATTCAATTCCGCCTTGATCAGGCCGCTGCTTTCAGTGGCAATCCAAAGAACACCTTCACGGTCAAAACGCAGGCGGAAAACCCGGCCTTCGGGTTGGAAACCGCTTTGGGAACCAAACCTGAGAGCTCTTTTCGACTCGGGGTCCCAGCGGATCAGGGCCTGGTGACCGGTGGCGTAAACCGCCTGGTCGGGGCCGATCACGGCGCTTCGTACCTGGAAGCCTTCTGTGCCGGGGATGACTGAAAATCCTTCGGGTGAAGCCAGGCACAATCCGGCGTCCGTTCCGACCAGCAGGCGGCCCCGCGGGTCACGCAGTATTGTCCAGACCACGTCCGAGGACAATCCGTGGGCGGTGGTGTAATGGCGGAATATCCCCCCGCCCAGCAGTCGTCTCAAGTTGTTGCCTCCCAGCCAGAGTGAGCCTTCCCGGTCGACGAAGAGGGCATGAACAACATCCGGGCTGAATCCTTCTTCAGGAGTCAGTTCCACCATTTCTCCGTTGTTGATGGTGCTGATTCCCCTTGAAGAGGGAATCCAGATCCGGTTCTGGGGATCTACGTACAAGGTTGCTTTCTGATTGACCGGGGGGAGATCGGGGAAAACTCTTTTCAAAGAGTCTTCAGCGGCTTTTCCCGCCCACAACAAGCTCCTGCTGCGGGCCCAGAGCGTGCCTGACCGATCTATAACCAGGGCCTCAATGGCTTCTTCCGGTTCCGGATCCAGATGCAATTCCCGCCATGTTTCGTTTTCCCAGCACCTTATTCCGTAATTGCCCGGGCTGACGTAAGACAACCAGACCTGGGGCCGGTCGGGGGACATGGCCAGGGCCGCCGGTATTCCTCCGGGCCAGCCCGGTATGGCTGAAAACCCCCCTTCTTCGCTTTTACGAAAAGGGCCGTTCACCGTGGCCGCCCATAAAAGGCTTTTATGGTCCAGTCCGAGTCCGGTTATCCGCACCGCCGGAATACCTTGATCCGGTCCGTAAGGATTGATCTTACCGTCTTTGCGTGAAGCCAGTCCGGAATAAGTGCCGACCCAGAGCACACCATCATCATCGAAGCACAGATGCTCCATCAGGGTGGCCGGCAGGCCGTCCTTGAGGGTCCAGCCGCGGAACCTGGTGCCATCGAAACGAAACAGGCCGTCTTCGGTGCCGAACCAGACAAAACCGCGCTCGTCCTGGGCCATACTCCAGATCACCGGGTTGGCCAGTCCCTGTTCGGGGCCGTAGGTTTTGAAGGTCAGGCGTCCTGGAGGCGGATCAACGGAACAGGGCAATAAGCAGGTCATTGTCAACAGAATCAAGACCGCGAAGTAATGACGGATTGAATGCCGGGCGGGTCCAAGTTGATTCTTCATGCCTTCTATATAATAAAAATTTTTAAATTTGACAAGAAGAACCGCTTGACATACGCATTGTTCTGCTTGACAGAAAGCCGGCCTGCCCGTACAATAGAACGAGGAGTTTCAACATGCTAGGAAGCGTCGGATTCTGGGAAATACTCGTTATATTCGTGATTATCGCAATCCTTTTCGGGGGCCGTAAGCTGCCTGAACTGGGCAAGGGTATCGGAGAAGGCATAAAGAATTTCAAAAATGCCCTGAAAAAAGAGAAAGGCGAAGAAAACGGCAAAGATGAGAAGGGTAATTGAGGAGCTGATCACCAGGCGCAGCCAGCATCAGAACCGTGTTTCAGAGTTGATGGCCGAGCTTGAAAACCTCTCGAAAAAAAAAATACTCCCCGGTCGGGCAAAAAAAATCGCCTTGATCTGTTCTGAACTGCAAAGAGAATTGATGGCCTGGGTAACCAGCCAGGACCGTGAATGGGATGCCTACGCCAGTAATCATGCCACCATGGTTTTCAAATCCCTGCAATGGAAAATCGGCAAGCTGGAGGCCGAGTACGCCCAACTTCGTTCCCTGCTGACTTCTTTCGCCACCCTGGAAGTATCCCTGAAAAAAACCATCGCCTCGTTGCCTGCAACGGAAGCGAAACCTGATCACCGGGAACGGCTGGAAAATCTGCGGGAAAGGCTTTCAGTTTTTCAATACGCTGATTTTGAACATCGTTTCCGTGGTTCCGAGGAGGAACTGGGCAAAAAACTGAGTGCTTATCTGCCCTTTTTCGACGGCCAGGATGATATTCTGGACCTGGGCTGCGGCCGCGGCGAATTCCTTGAACTTCTGCGCCGGGCCGGGAAAAAGGCGCGGGGAATAGATCTCTCGCATTCCATGCTGGAAATCGCTCTGGCTAAAGGCCTTGACTGTCAGCAACAGGATGCACTGGCTTATCTTGAATCCTGTCCAGGCGGTTCTATCGGTGGGATTTTCGCCGCCCAGGTGATCGAGCATCTTTATCCGGATTACCTGCAGGAATTACTGCTCGAAGCCGGCCGGGTGCTGAGACCCGGGGGGGTAATAGTCCTGGAAACCATTAACCCGCTGTCTCTTTTCGCCCTCAGCCGCATTTACTATCTCGATCCCAGTCATCGCCAGCCGCTGCACCCCGAATTCATGAGATACCTGCTGGAAAGCGCCGGTTTCAGCCGGGTGGAAGTCGTTTTTACCGAAACACCAACAGCGGAAAAACTGGCCGAAATGGACCCGGCCCTGCCCCAGGCCGCTGTTTTCAACGGCAATGTCGACAAACTGAACGAACTGCTTTTCAACTCCCCTGAATACGCTGTTAAAGGATACAAGCCCTGAATGAAATACATCAGAAATTTTTCCATTATCGCCCATATCGATCACGGAAAGACGACTCTTTCAGATCGCCTGCTGGAAATCACCAATGCTGTTGCCAAGCGGGACATGCAGGAACAGGTGCTGGATTCCATGGACCTGGAAAGAGAGCGGGGCATTACCATCAAATCCCATTTCGTACGCCTGAATTACCGCCACCCGGACGGCCAGGATTACGTCATCAACCTGATAGACACCCCCGGTCATATTGATTTCACCTACGAGGTTTCACGCTCGCTGGCCGCTTGCGAGGGAGCACTGCTGGTCATAGATTCCACCCAGGGAGTCGAAGCCCAGACCGTGGCCAATACTTACCTGGCCATGGAAAACGACCTGGTCATCATTCCGGTGATGAACAAGATCGACCTGCAGAACAACGAACTGGAGAAATCTCTTGACCAGATGGAAAAGATAATCGGCATTTCCCGTGCCGAGGCCCTGCTGGTCAGCGCCAAGACCGGCCTCGGGGTGGAAAAGCTCATTCCGGCGATCATCGATAGAGTGCCCCATCCTGCGGGGGATTCCGGCCGGCCTTTACGTGCCATGATATTCGATTCCTGGTTCGATTCCTACCGCGGAGTTGTGGTACTGGTCAAGATAGTCGACGGCAAGTTGAAAAAAGGAGATCGTATCCGTTTCCTTTCAAATGGAGCGGAATACGAAATTTCCGAATTGGGTGTTTTCACTCCCAAGGCCATGATCCTGGAAAAGCTTTCAGCCGGAGAAGTAGGCTACCTGATCACCGGCGTGAAAAGAATATCCGAAGTCAAGATCGGAGACACGGTCACACTGGTCAAGGAGACTGCAGTCCAGCCTCTGCCGGGATTCAAGGAACCCCAGGCCATGGTTTTCGCCGGTTTTTACCCGGCCGAGGGTTCGAGTCACGAGGAATTGCGTGAAGCCATTGAAAAACTGACTCTGAACGATTCATCTCTGTCATATGAACCGGAAAACTCGCCCGCCCTGGGTATCGGTTTCCGTTGCGGCTTCCTGGGCCTGCTGCACAAGGAAATCATCCAGGAAAGACTGGAGCGTGAATACAACCTGTCCCTGGTGACCACCGCTCCATCAGTACGCTACCGGGTCAACACCACCCAGGGGGAAACCCTGGAAATCGAGTCTCCGGCACATCTTCCATCTCCCCAGTACGTCAGGAGCATTGAGGAACCTTACATCGAAGCCCTGATCATTACTCCGGAAACCTATGTCGGGGGAATCCTGAAGTTACTGCAGAACCGCCGGGGAGTACACCGAAAGATGGAGTTCATCGGGGGACAGAGGGTGTGCCTGACTTATGATCTGCCCTTTGCCGAGGTACTCTACGATTTTTTCAACAGGATCAAGTCAATCTCACAGGGTTATGCCTCTTTTGATTATGAATTCAAGGAATACCGGGAATCCCAGCTTACCAAGCTGGATATCCTGATCAACCAGGATCCGGTTGACGCCCTGGCGGTCATAGTGCACCGGGACAAGGCCTATCACGTGGGCCAGCTTTTAACCCAGAAAATGAAGAACCTGATTCCCAGGCAGCTTTTCGAGGTGGTAATTCAGGCCGCTTTGCACAAACGTGTTATCGCCAAGACCGTGGTCAAGGCCCTGCGCAAGAACGTCCTGGCCAAGTGTTACGGAGGAGACATCAGCCGCAAGATGAAACTGCTGGAAAAACAGAAAAAAGGCAAAAAAAGGATGAAAC
Source organism: uncultured Clostridia bacterium (assembly GCA_964457225.1). Lineage (GTDB taxonomy): Bacteria > Acidobacteriota > Aminicenantia > UBA2199 > UBA2199 > CAYWEM01. The sequence goes on along the minus strand of CAYWEM010000006.1, from coordinate 31,580 downwards.
GCATCGGCAAGATCGACATTCCCCAGGAAGCCTTTCTGGCGGCCCTGGAAATTGAAGACTAGCGGGAACTTTTTTTTGACTCAGCCGTAAATAATTCGTGAAAACAATTCCGCTTTCATTCCACAGCGAGGTGATCATGAAAAAAACCATACTTTTAACACTGATAATCTGCACAATCTGCTCGGTATTGCCCGGCCGGGATGAATGGATACGCTACCCGGCCATTTCCCCGGACGGAAGTCAGATCGCTTTTACATACAAGGGTGATATCCACCTGGTGGCGGCCACGGGAGGACGGGCCCGGCCCCTCACTTTTCACCAGGCTCATGATTTTTCTCCGGTCTGGAGCCGGGACGGCCGCTGGATAGCTTTTGCATCAGACCGTCACGGCAATTTCGATGTATTCATCGTGGGGGTTGATGGGGGTGAACCGCTCCGGCTGACCTTCCATTCAAGTGATGAAATACCGTACTGTTTTTCAGCCGACGGCAAACAGGTTCTCTTCAGCGGCAGCCGGGGAGACAGTGCCGATCACCGTCAGTACCACGGCGCAGTTTTTCCGGAGCTTTACGCGGTTCCGGTGGAAGCAGGCCGGATTGAACAATTGCAGACTCTGCCCATGGAAGCCGTGCAGTTGAACCGCGACGGCACGAAAATGCTCTATCATGACATCAAGGGCGGAGAAAATCCCTGGCGCAAGCATCACCGTTCCGCCATCGCCCGTGACATCTGGAGTTTAGACACGGTCAGTGGACGGCATGAGAAAATCACTACGTTCAGCGGAGAGGATCGGCAACCTTGCTTCACTCCGGATGAATCCGGCATGTACTATCTCAGTGAACAGGGCGGCAGTTTCAACGTTTTCAGGCTTGATTTCGCGGAACCGCATAAAACCAGGTCCCTGACCGAATTCAAACTGCACCCGGTTCGTTTTCTGTCTGTTTCCGACAATGGCAAGCTTTGCTATACCTGGAACGGCGAACTCTACACCCAGCTTGAAGGTCAGGCGCCGAAAAAGGTGGAACTGAGCATTATCAGTCCGACCAAGACCAACGATGAAAAACTGGTTTCGGCCAACGGCCGCATAACCGAGATGGCAGTCTCTCCGGACGGCAAGGAAGTGGCCTTCATCGTCCGTGGAGAAGTGATCGCCGCCTCTACCGAAGGCAAGTGGACCAAGAGAATCACCCGGACTCCAGCGGCTGAAGCTTTCATCTCTTTCAGCCCGGATGGAAAATACCTGATTTATGCCAGTGAAAGAAACGGTCGCTGGGGAATCTACCGGACCAGGCGGGTTCTGGACCGGGAACCCTATTTTTTCGCGGCCACCCTGCTCAAAGAAGAACCTTTGCTGGTGAACGATCACGATAATTACCAGCCTAAACTGTCACCTGACGGGAAGAAATTGGCCTACATTCAGGATCGTTCAAGCCTCAGGGTTTTAGACCTGCCCGGAAAAGAGTCCCGCACACTGCTAGATGAAGATCATCTCTTCTACATGCGGGACGGAGACCAGTACTTTGACTGGAGCCCGGACGGGAAATGGCTGCTGGTTCAGTACCGTCCCGTGCTGGACAACAGTGAAATCCTCCTGGTTGCGGCTGACGGCGGTCGGGAACCCTTGAACCTGAGTGAAAGCGGTTATGGAGACCTCCGGCCCAAGTGGGTCAACGAAGGCAGGCAGATAATCTGGTTCAGCGACCGTCACGGCCTGAGATCCTATGCCAACAGCGGCAACCGCCAGGTGGATGTGTATTCAATGTTCATGACCCGGGCCGGGCTGGATCGCTTCCTGCTCAGCAAAGATGAGTTCGCCCTGCAGAAAATGCTTGAGGAAAAGGATAAAGCCAAAGCCCCTGAAAAAGACAAGAAGAAAGACAGCGATCTTAAAACCGCTCCGGCGGCCCCCCTGGTCATCGACTGGATCGGCCTACAGGAGCGAAAAAAACGGTTGACCATTCATTCGGCCCATATCAGTGATGCGGTTCTTTCAAAAGACGGAGAAACGCTGTATTATCTTGGCCGTTTCGATGACCGGGGCGATCTCTGGAGTACGGAATTGCGCACCCGGGAAACCAAGCCGGCGGTAAAACTGGGAGTCAGCGGCGGCAGTCTCTACTGGGATGGTGAGATGAAAAACCTGTACCTGCTGGCGGAAGGCAGGATACAGAAACTGGATCCGGTCAAGGGATCCAAGGAAGCGGTTTTCATTAACGCCGAACTGAGTGTTGATGAAAACGCTGAAAGGCGGGAGATGTTTGAACATGTCTGGAACCGAACCAATGCCATGTTCTATACCTCTACTTTCCACGGCATAGACTGGACTGCAATGTATCAGAACTATTCTCCCAAGGTGAACTCGGTCGGAAATGATTTTGAGTTTGTTGAATTGCTTTCGGAAATGCTCGGTGAACTCAACGTATCTCATTGCGGAGCCAGGCTGGTCCGACGGGATGAGCAGGCCGACAAAACCGCATCCCTCGGAATTATCGTCGATCACCAGTACCGGGGCCCCGGGTTGAAAATCGCCGAACTGCTGGTCAACGGCCCGCTGGACAGGGCGGATCTGGGAATAGGGGCCGGCATGATCATCGAAGAGATTAACGGAATGCCTTTTGCCGCTGATGAAGATTGGGCCAAGCCTCTCAATCGCCTGGAAGGCCTGTGGACAGCGGTTCTGATAAAGGATCCGCAAAAAGGTTCGGCTAAAACGGTGACCGTCAAGCCGGTGTCTCTGAGTGAAGAAAATTTGCTGCTGTATGAACGCTGGGTCCGGCGCAATGAGGAGGAAGTCAAAAAGCTGGGCTCAGGAAGACTCGGTTACGTCCATATTCCAGGCATGTCCGATGGTCCTTACCGCCATGTTTATGAAAAAGCCATGGGCAAATACCTGGCTGCCGAGGGCCTGGTGGTCGATACACGCAATAATGGAGGCGGAGATCTGGTCGGGGATATCACCATGTTTCTCAGCGGGAAACAGTTTATCACTTATGCCACTGAGCGACGGGTGCTGGGCTACGAGCCGAATTTCCGCTGGACCAGGCCCAACGTTGCCCTGGTAAATGAGAGTAATTACAGCGACGGGCACTGTTTTGCCAGTGCTTATCAAGACCTGGGACTCGGAAAGCTGATCGGGATGCCGGTCCCAGGCACCTGCAGTTTCGCCGGCTGGAGTATGTTGCAGAACGGCACGGTTCTCTGGGGTTCGGTTCCGGTCAGTGCCCGGAACCTGGCCGGGGAATGGCTTGAAAACAACCAGACTGAACCCGACCTGGTGGTGAAGAACATGCCTGGTGAAGTTGACCGGGGGCGGGATGAACAGCTCGAACGAGCAGTAGCCGCACTGCTTGATATTTTGGGAGAAAAAAACAACGGCTTGGAATAAAGACCGGGTTACAGGTTGTTCTTTTTTTCCGGATCCGGGGTCAGGATTACTTCCAGCTCAGTTCCGGCAATACGGTGGCGGATGTAAAAAGTCTTGACCTGGGTAAGCCTGGAGTTCTTGGAGCGGGCGTACACATCAACCAGGGCTGGACGAAAATCCTTGCTTTGCCTGGAAAAATCATCGACTGTGGCGGCCCGATAACCGAAAGGGGAGCGCAACGTGATCGAATCGGTCGCCTTACCTGGGCTCAGAGGTTGCCGGCAGGTCATCTGAAAGCCTTCTCCGATGTTACGACCGTTGTCAATGAAGCGAAAGACTCCCAGCAGGAAAACGTAACGCAAATCACGCTTTCCGGTGTTTTTCATACGGAAACTAACCTCGGGAACCAGGATGACTTCCCTGTATCCTTCTTCGGCATATTCGTCCTTGACCACCCAACTGCTGTCAATGGAAAAAAAGTCAAGCGATGCCTTGATCTCATCTGAAGACATGGCGTCCCTGGTAACTGCCTGGCGATAATTGAAAAAAAGCAAAACCAGGGAGGCGGCGATGATCAGGTGTACCCAGAATCTCGGTTTAAGCCGGTTTTTTTTCAGGTAGTTGTCAAGAAAGTCGGAAGAAAATTCAGGCATTGCTGCTTTATACACGAAAACGAGCTTGATTGCAATGCCCGATTTATTGAGAAAAGCTTCAGGATAGGCTATAATAAACCTTTCCAGGAGGATCTTATGAACCCGATCAGTAAGTCGATTTTTCGTGAGTACGACATTCGGGGTATTGTCGATACGGAATTGCAGGACGATGTTGTAGAACGCATCGCCGCCGCCTGTGCCTCCATGTTCGCCGGCCGGGATGCCAAGAGAATCGCCCTGGGATTCGACGGCCGGCCCAGTTCACCTCACATCGCCGCTGTCGTGGCTGAAACCCTGGCCGGATACGGATGCAAGGTGATTGAAATCGGGTTGGTGTCAACGCCCCTGCTGTATTTTGCCGTGCATCACTGGCAGTTGGACGGCGGCATCATGGTCACCGCCTCGCACAATCCTCCCGAATACAATGGCTTCAAAATTCAGCTGGGTAAAGCTTCCCTGGCTGGAGAACAGATCAGGGAAATCTATGAAACGGCCCAGGCGGGAAACTTCCCCGCCCCGGCCGAAGGTTCCCGGGAAACAAGAGATATACTGGAGGAATACCTGGATTACGTGGCCGGCAACGTGAAACTGGGTGACCGCAAGATAAAGGTGGTTGTGGATGCCGGCAACGGTACCGGCGGCATCAGCGCCGGCCCGCTTTACCGCAGGCTTGGAGCTGAAGTCATTGAGATATATTGTGATGTGGACGGGAACTTTCCCAATCATCATCCTGATCCCACCAAGGAAGAAAACCTGCAGGATCTGATCGCCGCGGTCAAAAAGCATGAAGCGGACCTGGGACTGGCTTTTGACGGTGACGGAGATAGGATCGGGGTGGTTGATCATGACGGTCAGATCCTCTGGGGCGACCAGATTCTGCTTGTTTTCGCCCTGGATCTTCTGCGCCGTCATCCGGGTGCGACCATCATTTCCGAAGTCAAGGCTTCCCGTATCTTTTACGATGAGGTGGAAAGACACGGCGGCCGGGCCGTCATGTATAAGACCGGGCATTCCCTGATCAAGAACAAGATCGCGGAAACCGGTGCCCAACTGGCCGGAGAAGTCAGCGGGCACATCTTTTTCAACGATAAGTGGTTCGGTTTTGATGATGCCGTTTATGCAGGGGCCAGATTACTCGAAATCCTTTCTTTAAGCGATAAAAACCTGGCCCGGATAAGGGAGTCGTTTCCCCCGGTTTTTAATACCCCTGAAATCAGGATTGATACCACCGAGGAAGCCAAGTTCGCCATCGTGGCAGAGGTTTGCCGGCACTTCAAGGAGAATTACCAGCTGAACGATATCGACGGGGCCAGGATCAGTTTCCCCCATGGCTGGGCCCTGGTAAGAGCCTCAAATACTCAACCGGCTCTGGTGGTCCGCTTTGAGGCCGACACCCCGGCGCACCTGAACGAGATTCAGACTGAAGTGACCGAGGTGGTCAAGCGTTTTCAGAAAAGTCAGGAAGGCTGATTGGAACACCTGTTGGCGGTTATGCTGCTGGCCCTTGTCCAGGGACTGAGTGAATTCCTGCCCATCAGCTCTTCGGGTCATCTGGTGGTGATCCAGCACTTGCTGGGCTTCAGGGAGTACGTGCTGGTTTATGACGTGGTTTTTCACCTGGGAACTTTGGCGGCTGTGCTGGCCTATTTCGCCAAAGATATAAAAAACCTGTTGACACCTTCCAGATTGCGGCAAAACAGCCGTTTATGGAGCATGCTGGTTGTCGGCACTATTCCCACCGCCCTGATCGGTTTTTTTCTGCGCCACTGGATAGAGGATCTCTTTTCCGAGCCCCAGGCGGTAGGGTATGCCCTGCTGGTTACCGCCTCGGTCCTGGTCGCCTCCAAGTATTTACGCTTGCCGGAAATGAACCCCCTTGCCGCCGCGTTTTTTATCGGGATCGCCCAGGGACTGGCCATAGTTCCGGGTATTTCCCGTTCGGGGATAACCATTTCCCTGGCCCTGATCCTTTCTCTGCAGCGGGCTTTTGCCTTTCAGTTTTCTTTCCTGCTTTCAATTCCGGCCATAGGAGGAGCTTTTCTGCTGCAGTTGCCCGAACTGGCTGCAGCCCGGAGCCATTTAGTTTTCTTCCTGCTGGGAGCAGCAGGGGCAGCTGTTTTCGGCTACCTGGCTCTGGCTTTTCTGCGCCGGCTGGTTGCCGCTGGAAATCTTCATCTCTTTGCTTTTTATTGCCTGCCCCTGGGGATACTGATCCTGCTTTTCCTTTAGTCCAGAATAGATCCTGCAGGGAGCTCGGTCTAGATTTCGTTTTGCAGGTGAGCCCGGACTAATTCAGTGACTCCCCGGAAGTCGATCTTGCCGCTGCCCATTTTCGGCAGTTCAGGAATCACCAGGAATTGCCGGGGCATCGCTATGGCCGGCAGTTTTCCCGACAACTTGCCCAGAATCTGCTTTTCATCGACCTTGGTGGTTACCGCGGCCACGATTCTGGCTCCTTTCAGAGAGTCGGGAACCTCAACCACGCAGCAATCGCAATCGGGCGGAAGCAGCCCTTCGAGCATGCTTTCCACGCGCACCATGGAAACCATTTCTCCGCCGATTTTGACAAATCTCTTCAGCCGGCCCCGGTGCCAGAGGTAACCGTCATGGTCAAGCACCCCCATGTCTCCGGTTTCGTACCAGCCGTCCTTGATGCGCAGGCTGGTTTCCTCGAAATCATCGAAATAGCCCTTCATGACCAGCTCACCCTTGACCAGTATCTTGCCTTCCTGACCGGGGGGGAGGTTTTCTCCAGTGTTGATATCCGCGATCTTGACCTGAACACCTTCGAGCACCGGGCCGATGGAACCGGGCTTGTTGCGGCCTGGCAGGTTGACCGAGACCACCGGGCTGGTTTCGGTGGTACCGTATCCTTCGTACAACTCCAGGTTGTGTTTTTGACGGAATCCCTCCCGCAGGGCGTCCGGAGTCTTATCGGCTCCGGCCACGGCTACCCTGATGGTGCTGAAATCACCCGGTTCGGATTGCCTGAGATAACCGAAAAAGAAGGAAGGCGTGGCTACCATCAGGGTTGCTTTTTCTTCGCGGCAGATTGAAGCTACTTTCTTGTATTCCAGGGGATTGGCATAGGATACGGCTGTTATGCCGTTTAAAACCGGCAGCCAGAAATTGACGTTGTGGCCGAAGACGTGAAACAGTGGCAGGTTGGCCATCATGATGTCTTCCCGGTGTACGCCAAGTGCCTTGCTGCAGGCATATACATTACTGCCGATGTTGCGGTGGGTCAATTGAACGGCTTTGGGATCTTTCTCACTGCCGCTGGTGAAGAGAATGACCAGGTTGTCATCCGGTTCACCCTGGTGGACTTTTTTCTGCAGCAGTCCCACGGGAAGCTTGCTCAGCAGGGCGGCCTGCAGTTTGTCCAGTCCTGATACTCCGGCCATGATGTCCTCTATGAAAACCATGCCTGGGACCAGGGGACAGCGGATTTTTTCCAACAGGGCTCTTGAGGTGATTATGGTCTTGAATCCGCATTTTTTCTGGGCGTATTCTGCATTTTCAGCGGCACCTGTTGAATAGTTGATCATCACCGGCACCTTGCCGCTCAGCAGAACTCCTAGAATGGAAAGCATCGATCCGGCCGAGGTGGGAATCATGATGCCGATAAAGCCATCCCGATAAGCTGAAAACTTCTGCCTCAATATCAGACCGGCGATCAGGGCCTTGCTGTAAGTAATTCTTTTCTCGGTTGTCCGGTCGATGATCATCAGGCGTGATCCTTGACGCTTGGCGATCCTGACGAATTCCTGGTGCAAAGTGGTCATAAAACCTCCTGCTTGATTTTGGGGGCTATATAATTAAACTCTAACACAAAGAACTTTTTCCAGTCAACCGAAATGGAACAAATTATAATAAAAACCCGATCAAAGGCTTTCAGATTATGTTTATCGGTTTTTTTTGCAGGCGGCATCCAGGATTAACCTGATCTTTTGCAGTAACTGGTCAAGCTGGTAAGGTTTGCCGATAAACCCAACCGCCCCTGCGGCCAGGGTTTCTCCGGCTTTGCCTACGGTTGTGTAACCGCTGGTGATCAGAACGGGAACCACCGGGTTCAGGCGCAGGAGCTCGGCCAGGCATTGCCGCCCTCCCATGCCCGGCAAGCCAAGGTCCAGCAGGACCAGGTCTATTGCATCCGGTTCCATGGAGAAAATACGCAGTGCTTCTTCCCCGCTGGCGGCACTGAAAACATTGTATCCGCTGGATTCGAGTGCTGATCTGAGCACTTCAACGATTTCAGATTCGTCTTCGACGATCAGTATGCTTTCTGTTCCGGTCATCCTGGTTGAAGCGGATTTTTCCGGAACGACCGCCGCTCGGTCTGATTGCTGCAACACCGGCCAGTAAACATTGAAACAGGTTCCACGGCCCGGGTTTGAATCGCAGGTGATATATCCGCCGTGCGATTTGACAATGCCGTAGACCGAAGCCAGTCCGAGACCGGTACCACGACCTACTTCCTTGGTGGAAAAGAAAGGCTCGAAGATATGATTCAAGGTTTCCCGGTTCATGCCGCAGCCAGTGTCTTTGACCATCATCATGACATAAGGGCCGCAGTTGTTCTCCAGGTGTTGCCGGGCGAATTCTTTATCGGGACTGAAATTTTTCGTGCTGATGGTCAGATGCCCTCCTTCCGGCATGGCATCGGCGGCGTTTCCGGCCAGGTTGAGCAGCACCTGTTCCACCTGAACCGGGTCAGCCTGCAACAGCCAGACCTGGTCTTCGAGTTCAAGCTCGATTTCGATCATCCTGGGAATGGTGCGTTCGAGAATTTTTACCACTTCGGCTGCTTCCAGGTTGATGTTAACGGCTTGCTTTCTGGTTTCAGCCTTGCGGCTGAAAAGCAGGAGCTGACGAATCAGTTGTCCGGCCCGCTCTATTGTTCTGGACACGGTTTTCAACCTGGCCAGGTCGAGGTGATCGGGAGGCTTGCCGGTCATAAGCAGCTCAATGTTGCCGCTCATGGCCTGCAGGAGGTTGTTGAAGTCATGTGCCACCCCCCCGGCCAGGATGCCGACTGATTCCATTTTCTGAGCCTGGAGCAGTTGCAGCTGCAGTTTTTCGCGCTCCTGTTCGGCCTGGATGCGTTCGGTTATGTCGATAATCATGCCGTGTAAACCAATGGGTCTGCCGTTCGCAAACTTCACGGCCGAATACATGAGCACGTTGAAGCTGCTGCCGTCTTTTTTCAAGGCCAGGTATTCACTCGGTCCGGTTTTTTTTCCCATGAATAGCAGGGAAATGTTTTCCCGGGCTCTATCCCGGTCTTGAGCGGCGATCAGGTTCAGCCCGAACAGACCGCGCTCCAGGTCATCGGAATCGTAGCCGAATTTCTGAAAGCCGGCAAAATTGACCCAGATTATCCTGGTATCCGTTTCACATTCGAATATCGTTTCCGGAAAGAATTCGGCTATTTGCCTGAAGCGTGCTTCGCTTTCCCGCAGGGCTTTCTCCGTCAGCTTGGCTGCGGTTACATCGCGGTTGACTCCGAAAACCTTGATTGCCTTTCCGCCGGGGTTCTTTTCGATTTCCGCCTGGGAAAGAACTATGCGTTCTTCTCCGGAATCCTTTTTCAGTATGCGGAATTCAACTGAATAAGGCCGGCCGCTGGCCAGGGAATCCTTCAGCACTATGCCGACTCTTTTACGGTCATCCGGGTGAATCAGGGCACTTACTTCAGCAAATGCAGGATGATCATCCGGAGCGAAGCCCATTATGCGCAAGCCTTCAGGAGAAGCACTGAAGCGGTCGGCGGCCAGATCCCAATCCCAGTTACCGGTCTGGGCGATGGCCTGACTGCGGTTCAAATTGCTGATGGTCATGCGCAGTTCTTCTTCAGCCTGTTTCCGCTTGGTGATATCGGTATGGACTCCTACCAGGGCTTTTACTCTGCCCTGCTCGTCTTTACTGGCGTAGGCGCGCAGCAGGATGGTCAGGATCTGCCCCTCACGGCTGAACATCTTGACTTCTCCGGTCCATTCCCGGCCGCTTCTGATTGCTGCAAAGACTTCTTCTCCGACATTTCGATCGACGTACAGCGAGGCCGGAGGGTTTACGCCGATTTTCCCGAAAAGCTTGTCGAAAGCCAGGTTCTGGTAATAATGCCGGCCGTCCGGAGTAGACATGCCTATGGCATCGGATGAGTTTTCCACTGATTCCTTGAAAACCGCCAGTTCAGCTTCAGCCGCGGTTTTATTTCCTTCTTTCAGCGGGGCCAAAATTCACAAACCTCCGTTTTATGTCAGCAAGATTATCCCTGTTGAAGGATAAAGTCAAACATCTCTGCCGGAGTTGCACAATCCCCCGGGCATGATCGGCGGGAATAATTCCGCTTTACTTGACAGACTGAATTCTCGGGAATATAGTCCATTTTCATGGGCAGAAAGTGTATAATGATTCTTCCGGGATTGATAACGCTCATTGTGATTACTCTCTTTTTTTACTCAGTGCGACAGTATCGGATTCTCGGTGATAACCTTCTTAAACAAGAGATCAACCGGCAGGACAGAATAACTCTGACCGCCCTTTCAGGTGATGATTCCTGGAAAGAATTCCGATTCCCCGGGATTGACCGCCTTTATCCCATGATGATCGTGATTAAACTGGAAGCAAGTCTAAACGATGTCAGACCTGACAGACTGGCCTGGCAGGTGGCCCGGGCTGATTTCAAGTTTTTCGATTATCACCGGCATGAGTTGAGAAAATTCAGGTACAATGTAATGAGTGCCGCCGGCAGCCGAAACTGGAGGAAGTATTCCAGGAGTTTTTTCATTCCCGCATCGGCCTGGGGGGGGGTGCTTTTCCTGCACAATGCCGGCTCCGCCGGAACTGTTGTTTTTTCAGACATCGAAGTCTTTCCGGCGGCGGCAAGTCCGTATTTCGAGCTGGGAAAATGGTTGATGCTGGGGCTCTGGATTGCGGTTTTCCTGTTTTACCTGAATAAACTTCGTAAGTGGTGGCTTGAACGCAGATCTTCGATCCTTCCGCTTCTATTCGCCTTTTTATTCCTGGCCATGTTTCTGATGGCCGTTCTGGTTTCAGAAAGCATAATGGATGGGCTTTGGAGCAGGCTGGTCTGGCTGCCTGATCGTGAAACGGTGAAAGGCTGGGGGCATTTCCTGATATTTTTTGTTTTAACCATAATCAGTCTTAAAAAATTCGCCGACCGACGATACTCGCCTGAGAACGCGAATGTTCTGCCTCCTTCAGGCTGGAAAATGCTGCTCGTTACGCTCTACCTGCTGCTTTTAGCCTGGGCCAGCGAAGTACTGCAGTTTTTTTCCAGTTCACGCTTTCCTTCTTTTTCTGATTGGCTGGATGATGCAGTGGGGATATTTCTCGGCTTGGCTGTGTATACGATTTCAAGCAGATTGAGCGCCCGAATCGAAAATCGAAGAAGAAAACGATTTCAATGCTGAGCGCCTGAAACAGAGATGCGTATTCTGATCATTCGTCATATCAGGAAAAAGGGCACCAATGGAGGCGATGCTTATTCCAGGTCTATCGAGGATCTTCTGCGGGCAAGCTTTCCCGGATCATGGATAGATACGGTTTACGGAGTGCTTGATGATTCTCCGGGGAGAAAGAGAATCCGTGCCCTCAAAGCCCTGATCGGTTTTATCTTCACCGGAAAAGCGGCCAAACCACTTTATTTCAAGACCGGTCGCTGTCTGGCGGAATTGCAGGAGTTGAACCGAAAAAACCGCTATGACCTGGTGGTGATCGACCACGTCGAGATGCTTTGGACTCTTGATTATCTTGCTTCGTCAAGCCGCCGGATCTGTGTTTCCCAAAACGTTGAGAGTAAACTCTACCGGGCTTTTCTGGAAAAAAAAAGAATGCCTTTTTTTCTGAGGTCTTTCTTTGCCCGGGATATCGCTGCTTTCAGCCGGTTCGAATTCAGTGGAATTGACCGGGTGGCGAGGCTGATTGCCATTTCGGCCGGGGATGCCGATGTCTATCGGCAAAACTGTCCGAACACCAGGATTACCGTGGTACCGCCCTTGTTCACCTATATTCCCTTTAATTACCGGGCCCGCGTAGTAAACAGGTTGAGGCTCGGCATGCTGGCCAATTTCAACTGGTGGCCCAACCGGAACGGCATGGACTGGTTCTTTCAGTTTGTAGCTCCATCGATCACCGTGCCGCATGAAATAAACTGCTTCGGCGTCGGATCTGAAAGATATGCAGATCAGCGCTTTTGTCGTGTTCACGGCTTTGTTGAGAACATTCATGACATCTGGCTGCAGTGTGATGTAATGATCGTTCCGATTCACCAGGGGGGCGGCGTCAACGTGAAACTGGCCGAGTCGTTGTACAACCGGATGCCGGTGATCAGTACCGGTTTTGCCGCCGATGGTTTGCGCGACGCGGTGTATCGGGGAGGAGCCTGTTTCATTTCCGATCAGGCCAATGACTGGGCTGTGCACCTCAACGCCGTAGTTGCCGAAGGCCTCGAATTGAGACCTCAGAACGATGCGCTGTCAAGTTATTTCAATCCTGAAAACTATGTTGATGACTTGCACGATCTACTCAAATGAAGAACATAAGAGTCTTCTCCTGTTGCTTTTTTCGTAAATTGTAATTACAATTCAGCAAATGATTCTGGAAGACATTGCCCTGCTGATTCCCATGGCCGCAGTAGGAATTTCCTTTATTGTATTCCTTGCTTTTTACCCTCACTACGGTTATCGCGTTATTGTCTTCCTGATTCCTTACACGACCATGAGGGCATTTTCTGAAAACGCTCCCTACCTGACTGTTTCCAAGGTGCTGGGAGTCTGGCTGGCTTTTTTCCTGATCGTGGTCTACCTGGTCACCAAGCGCCTGCCGGATGAACTGCGGGCCACTCTCTGGCCCTGGCTGGGCGCTTTTCTGGCGGTCAATCTTTTGTCCGCCTTCCTTTCAAAATTCCCGGCCGTGGCTCTCGATTCATTGAGGCAATTGATCATAGCTTTCACTTTTTTCGCCCTGACCCTGGCCATACTGCGCTGGAAAGACACGATCAAAATGCTAACCATGATCCTAATCGCGAGTATTTCGATAAATTCACTGTTGTCGATCTACGGCTATCTTTTCAACAACCCCCGGTTCGCCATGGACCTGCAGTCTCTGAAAAGGGCTACCGGTGCTGAAACAAATCCCAACCACTTTGCCGCTTACGTTCTGTTCAGTCTGCCCTTGCTGGCCCATGTGTTTTTTTCCGCCCGGCGTGTTTCGATCAGGGTTACGGCGGCCCTGCTGTTCATGGTCAACGTGCTGGCCATAGTACTGTCTTATTCCCGGGCTCATGCCCTGATAATGTTTTTCATGCTCTTCCTGCTGGGGCTTTTTCACCTGCATCGTTTCCGGCCGCGCTTCCTTGGATTCATAGGCATGTTCGCGGTAATCGGGCTGCTTACCGCCCTGGTTCTTATTCCGCCGACATACTGGGAGCACCAGCTAACGGCTACCAGCGGGTCGGATATGTCGATCAGCCGCCGTTTTTCATATCTTACCTTCGGCATGAAGGCTTTCCAGCAGCGCCCGCTTTTGGGCTCCGGCCCCGGGACTTTCGTCGCTTTGTACGGTCATTCCCGGGAATCTCGGCATTTCGTGGATGACGCCGATCGCCTGAAAAGATTCGCCCACAACAATTACCTGGAAGTACTCATCGGCACCGGCCTTATAGGTTTGCTGCTTTTCCTGGGGATAATAGCCAGGGCTCTTTCCAATTTCTACCAGGCCAGAAAGTTATTCATCACAAAAAAATGTCTTGATGCGGCAAACCTGACGGGGGCCTATGGCCTTAGTTTTCTGGGGGTGCTGTTCTCCTTCATGGTTTTAAGCAGCCAGGGACAAAAGTATTTCTGGATGGCCCTGGCCTTGTCTGAAATTCTGCGGAGACGGGCTCTGGAACAATCCACTGAGACAGCAATGGCGGAACCTAAAGATTTACTTGTTTTTTCGAGCCGGAAAACTAAATGAATCGAACTGCCCGGGATTTCCACCTTGGGTGCTGAAACGGATCAAATTCCGTACACCAAAGAGATGGTGAAGCCACCGCTGTGGTGGTCAATTCCGTAAAGCTGGGGGAACAAGCCCGGGTTTCCTTGTTGGTAGCGAAATTCAATGTAAGTGGCGGCGACATCGTCGAGTATCAACCCGATGGCCGCTGCCCAGCCCCGGTCTCTTTTTCTCAGGGAATCCAGGGTGAATGGATTTTCCGGAGTGTTATCGTCCTTCCTGACCCGCCCGGAAACGCGGAAAGCCAGGTAAGGACCTGCTGCCAGGTAAAGACTTTTGTGAAAGCGGTATTTCAGCATTAAGGGGAGTTCAATGGTTGAAATCCTGAACCTGGCGATAAAATTGTCGCTATCTCCCTGAATGGTCTGGTGGTAGTTTTTTTCAACGTAAAGAACTTCCGGCTGAATGGAAAGCCCGCCGAAAAGCGGGAATCGATAGAGAATTCCGGCGGTCAGCCCGGTCTTGCCTTTCAACTGCAGGGTGTCAGGAATAGCCACTTCATCGGCCCGGGTCAGGGAACTGAGCTGGAGTCCGATTTTGATGCCGCCTTCCAGGGCATGAAGGCATCGGCCTGAAAGCAGGGCCAGTAATATCAGCGGGACAACGAGATTTCGGTTCATTTTTGCCTCCTTCTGCAGTGCAGTTTCATGGCCTGATGATACTTCTCTGCAAAAAATACTGGTGAATCATGTAGTAATCGAGATGGGAGCGGGGCGTGTATCTCAGTACGTACCCGTATCTGTACTGGTCATGTTTTATTTCCGTTCTGCTGTACAGCCTGGCGCTGCAGAATGCGCTCTTGGCTTTTTTCCTGCTTTTTGCCCGCCCCGGCAATTCGATCTGAAGCTTTATGGTTGAATCGTAGGGAAACGATTCTTCATTGCACAAGACCAGCAAAGCATCTTCGTTGATGTCTGCGATTGTTCCGATCCGGCTATAAATCTCTTCCCCATCAGGGTTACTTGGGGCAGCCAGGAAAAGAAAGGCCCGGTCCAGGCTGGTTCTCTCAAGTGAACGCCTTTCCTTTTGAATTCTCAGCCGCCAGCCCTGGATTCTCAATTTCGACAGGAAACCCAGAGGGAACCTCAAGACGTTCAACAGTACTACTGCCATGGTCTTGAGGATGATGGTGATTTCAAACAGGAAACGATTCTTTTTTCGCAGGAATTTATTGTCGATGTGGGTGCGGATTTCCTTGGGGGTGTTATAGGGGGTGAACAACTGTGAATAGCCGATCAAACCCGGCTTGACCTGGAAACGATGATCGTAACCTGGAATGTGCCGGCAGATTGAATCGTATATTTCGGGCCGTTCCGGCCTGGGTCCCATGAAATTCATCTCACCCCTGATGATGTTCAGTAACTGGGGCAGTTCATCCAGCCTGGTATCACGCAACCACTTGCTGAGTCCGGTGAGCAGTGATTTTTCAGCGGCAATTTTCTGGGTCAGCAGTTCCGCGCCTATTATCGACTGGGAACCGACAGGCAGAGTCCGGAATTTGTACATGGTGAAAAGTTTCTTGTCTTTCCCCAGCCGGGTTCCCCTGTAGAGAAGGGGGCCGCTGAAACGAAGCTTCAGCGCCAAGGCCAGGACGATCAGGAAGGGAGCGGCCAGGATGGAAAGAAACAGGGCCAGAAAAAAGTTGAAGGCGCGATAAGTCAGGGTTGATACAACCAGGTATCCGGACCTGTGGTTGATGGCTGGATCGGGATTACCAGCTCCCGTCTCAGCAGATGAATTGTTCTCCAGGGGCATATTTTTTACCGGAAGGGGATTGAAACGATCACCTGCATGCCCGTGTAACGTTCCACCTCGCTGGGCTTTTTAAAGGTATGGTCAAAGTATTCCCGCAGAAATCCCAGGGTCATGCCCAGCAGAATTCCAAGCAGAAGACCCAGGGCCAGCATGAGGAAGGGTTTGGGGAAGACCGGGCCGTTTGAGGGGAATGCTCTTTTCACTATGCTGACCTGGGAGGGAAGCTGATCATCCAGTCCGGCCATTGATTCTTCCCTGCGCATGGAAAACACTTCAAATGAAGAAAGGAAAACGGCTATGTCGCGTTCGATCTTTCTCTGGCTGATGATCTGTTCCTGCAGCATGACGTTCATCCGGTCTATTTCAGTTATCTGCTGCTCAAGGTTCTCGATCTTCCTGAGAATACCATGCAGCATTGTCTTTTCCTTGTCGCGGTAGTTGCGCACTTCGGCGTGAAGCCTTTCATAAGCCTCTTCAAGATGACGGGCTAAAAGCTTGACTTTGACGCTCTCCACGTTGTAGGCGCGCATGGCCAGGCCCCTTTCCATGAGCAGTTCCTGTACCTGCCTGTTCAGCTCTATTATGGCCGGCACGCTTTCGATGAAGGAAAAGAGCGGCATCGCCCGGCGGGATACCGGGTCCACGAAACTGAGGCTTTCCTGGGAATCATTCAAAATGGTTGAATCTGTCTGAATTCTTTCCGGGCTTGTTTCGGAACTATCCGGGGGGGCTGAGCCGGAATCGCCCTTTTTCAAGTCATTGATTTGCAGGTCTTTCTGCTTGTTCATCGAAACGGACAACAGCTCGTCAAGATGCTTTATCATGCCGAAATAGGAAATTGATTCGTTCTGGAGCTGCTGCAGGCGTAATTGCAGGTTCTGCTTGACCTGGTAATTGCTGGCCATTTCCGAGGCCGGGTCAGACACGTTGTTCCGGTGCACCAGCTCCAGCAGTTCGTCTTCCTTGGCAGCCAGCATCTGGCGGTAACGTTCGGCGTTTTCGGCGAAGTATTCACGGTCATCGGCCGGGTTGTATATGCGGTTTCGGTACTGGATGTAGTTTTCCATCAGGTAACTGAGCAGAGTCAGGGCCAGGTCCCGGTCGTTGTCGAAATAGCTGATTTCGATGACGTTGGAGGCGGGAACAAGTTCAGTCTTCAGGTTGCTCTGTATCCGGTACACTTCGGCCACCAGGTCCTGCCCGGTAACGGTCGGAATCAGGTTTTCGGACATCATTTTGTTTAGTGTCTGTTCAATGACCGTTGAGGATATCAGGATTCTTTCCTCGGAAGCCAGGGTTTCGCGGCCGACAACAGGGCTGCGCACCATTTCCTTTTCAATGGCCTGCGGGCTTTTTTCCGTCTTCATGCCTCTGACCAGGATGTTGCCGGTGGCCGAGTAAATCGGTGGCCAGAAGAGTGTTATCAGCAGGGCCAGGACCAGGGTTATGATTATGGTCCAGCCAATCACTCTTTTTTGCCGGAAGATGATGAAAAACAATTCCTTGACGTAGTTTTCAGTTTTCATTTACTACTCCCGGATGCGGTTGCCGGGACCGAGAATGGAAATCCCGCCTTCTTCGTCGATGTACAATTGCCCGGTAAGGGCCCACCCACGGAAGAAGACGATTTCAGCCAGGTTCCGGGCCACTTCGGCCGCTTTTTTCAGCCAGGTTTTAGGAACGTAAACGATATCTCTCGGTTTCAGGAAGAACATTTCGCTGCCTGGTTGAAAGGCGAGCATCTTTTTCAGATCCAGCCGCACGGCCACCAGTTTGTTCTCGTGTCGGCGGATGACGAAAACACTGTTCAACTGGGCGCCGGGCAGCCATCCCGAAGCCATGCTTACAGCTTCAGGCAAGGTGACCGGCCGCCTGATTTCATAGCCTCCCGGGTTGCGAACCTCTCCGACCACGTAGACCAGTGAACCGCTGTGCTTCTCCAGGAACAGGTCGCAGTGGAGTCCCGGAAGTATTTTCTCGTATTCCAGGTTGAGGATGTCATTCAGTTCAGGGATTGTTCTGCCGGCGGCCAGCAGGTCTCCAACCATGGGGAAGGTGACATAGCCGTCAGGCCTGACAGTTACCAGGCGGCTCAGACCGCGGGGAGCCGTATGCAGGTCTGCTTTCAACTCTCTTATGCTGGAACGGAAATCAGGAACTTCCACCAGGATTTCCGGTACGTTCAATATCGATTTGTACTTTTCCTGCAGTTTTCTGGTAAGATCTTCAACAGTCATGTCAACCACGTTGACCGAACCGATGTAAGGCAGGGTGATGGTGCCGTCGGGCCTGATCTGCTGGGAGCTGTCGAGTTCGCTGGCGTGCAGGAACTTGATGGTTATCTTGTGATCCACAGCCAGCAGGAATTGATCTTTCTTAACCCAGGTGCGGATCTGGAAGAGAACGTCCAGCAGGTCGCCCGGAGCCATGACGTAATCACTGAACACCTCGAAAGGATGCTGCCCCCGGTCAAAGGAAAAAGTGGTCATGTTGATCGACACTTCCCGGCGTTCTGGAGTGATGCAGGAAAACATGAAAAGGACCAGGGGGAGAATCCAGAACTGTTTCCAACCAGAAAATCTTGGCTTAAATCTTTCCATATATGTTCCCCGGTATGTAGTAACGCCTCTTGTTCAATACAGCCCCAAGAACATTGGAACCGATTATATCGAGTTTTTCCTTGGCTTGCTGTACTACTTCCCACTTGGTCCGGCCGCATTCGATGACAAAGACGGTTCCATCAAAAAGAGAGGCGTAAAGAGGTACATCCGAATGCAGGAAAAAACTGCAGCTGTCAACTATTACATAGCGAAAATCCTGCATGAGTTCATCGAGCACGCTGTGCAGCTTGGCTACTTCACTGCAGCCGATACTCATGGGCAGGGGGGAACCGGCCGGAACCAGGAAAAGATTCTCGTGGTTGGTGTTGAAGAGTACATCGTTTATCGGCAAATCCGATAAAAGCGCGTCTGACAAGCCGGGGGATGATCCCAGGTTGAACAATTCGTGCAGGCGGGGACCATGGAAGTTGGCGTCCAGCAGGGCGACCCTGGAATTGAGATGGTTGGCCAGGGTCACCGCGAAACTCACGGCCGTGGTCGTTTTACCTTCACCCGGGTGGGCGCTGGTTATCAGGATTGAGCGGGAAACACGGCCGTTGGCCGCTTTGGCCAGGTTGCCGCTCAGGGCGGTCAACTCAGCGGTATTGCTCCGGATCAGATCGGCCATACTGCTTTCAAGAGAACCGGAAGCCGTTTCATCTCCCATGTACGCCCTCCTTGAGTGGCTTGATCTGATTGGGGAAAAAAGAGTACAAGTTTAATTGCATTGATCCTTCACTCATATCCCTGTCTTCTTCTCCTTCAGATCGCGGTAAAAAGTATTATTGATGTATGCTGATAAAAAGTCAAGAAAAATGGGTTGTTTTTTTTGTAAAACTGAAAATATTCGCAAAGTTGGGCCGGGCTGATTCAGAAACAAGCATTGGAAAAATCCAATTGCTCAATCAGCGGGCGGCTTTTTCCCAGATTGAAGTCTGGCGCCCGGTCAGGAATCGAATCAGGCCCAGCAGGGCGGCGTAATTACTGTTGATCAGGAATGCGGGCAGGTAAAGGATTTTTCCCATGATTCCACCTGGTTTGAAAGCCAGGCTGAGCAAGGCCATCGAATAAAAGCCCGCCTGCAGGGTTATGAATACAACTGCCCAGGGTGGAGCAAGCAGCAGCCAGGACGGGGTGCCGTCTCCGGGCAGGAAAACGGCAGCCAGGTTGGCCAGTAAAGCTCCCAGCAGTGCGAAGGGGACCAGGGGGCGGAGGAACTTGTGAGAGAGTAACTGCCACATCAGTAAGGGGCGATGCCGGGGAAGCAGCTTCACAGAAAAAAGCATGGCTTGATATCTACCCGCTACAATGCGGGTCCGGCGGACTCTTTCCTGCTTTTCATCGCAACTGGCTTGCTCGAGGGAACGAGCTTCGGGGACGAATAATACGCGGTATCCTTTGCCGATAACTTTCAGGGCCAGGAAAAAATCATCGTTGATTATTTTTTCCGGAATAGGGCTGAACAGGGAACGGCGCAGGGCCAGTATTTCACCGGCCACGGCCACGGTACAGCCGAGACGGTTTTCCTGTTGCTTCAGAAAGGATTCGTAGCGCCAGTAGAGGTTGTCGGCCTGGGCCAGGCCTGATTTCGATTTCAGCAGGCTTTTACTGCCGCTGGCTGCGCCGACTTGCGGATCGCCGAATGGTCGGACCAGCAATTTAAGGGTTGTCGGTTCATAGAAGTTGTTGGCATCGGAAAAAACCAGTATTTCGTGCCGGGCCTGGTGGACGGCCCGGTTTATGGCCGCTGCCTTGCCGCGGCGTTCCTCGGAAAAACTCAGTTCTACGCCCTGCCGGGCGTATGAAGTCACTATTTCCCGGGTGCTGTCGGTGGAGCCGTCGGCGGCAACCAGGATCTGCAGTTTGTCTGGTGGATAATCCAGGTTAAGGCAGTTTTCCAGCTTGGCCGCCATAACTTTTTCTTCGTTGTAAGCGGCGATGATCAGGCTTATTCCCGGAAGATAGTCGACAGAATTTTCAGGTTCAGGCCTGAAGCGGGCCAGTAAAAACGCCAGCAGGGGATACCCGGCATAAACGTACAGAATGGTGATGACGCAGATCCAGAAAACGATCCCGGCCATTCAGGAGCCTGCCTCGTCCTGCTGGTTTGGTCCGGCCGGCAAGGTTGATTCTTTTTCTCTGTTCACGCCAAGATTGTAGGGCAGCTCCGAATAGAAAGCAAGAGCAAAAGCGTTTTCAAGCTTGACTTTAAACCCGGTGCTTCTATAATCGGCTTATGCTCAAAGTTGACGTGTTTCCCGCTGAACTATCCCGCCTCTTTTTTTCCTCTGAAGAGCCTCCCGGATACAGTAAAAGAGCCGTGTCAGGGTAATATGGAATTCGCCGGATTGAAAAGCGATCCATCGATATCAGTGGTGATTCCTGTATTCAACGAAGCGGAAAACCTGCCGTTTCTGCTGGATTCCCTGTTCAGGCAGACCATGCTTCCGAACCGGGTGATAATCACCGATGCCGGTTCCAGCGACGCCAGCCGGGAAATAATGGCCTCCTGGGCGACTGAACGCCCCGAAATAACTATTTTGCATGAACCTGGAGCCTACCCCGGGCGGGGGCGCAACCTGGCGGTAGCGTCTGTTGATTCAGAGCTGATCGCCCAGATTGACGGAGGCAGCACGGCTGATCCGGCCTGGCTGGAAAAAATAAGCCGGCCGATTGTTGAAGGGAAAGCGGATTACGTGACCGGGGCTGTACTGCCCATGCCCATAGTCAGGACAATACTGGGGCGGGAAATCGACCTGGCCGAATTGTACGCGGTCACCCTGTTTTCCGGAGCGCGCAGCTCCGGGGTGATGGCTGGAGGCTCTTCGGTGGCCTACCGCAGGTGCATCTGGGAACAGGTCGGCGGCTTCCCCGAGTGGGCCCGGACTTCGGAAGATCGCATGTTCGCCGCCAAGGCCGCAAAGGGATTGCCCAGGACGACTTTCGTCGCCGATGCATTGGTTTACTGGCAACTTGGTCCCGGTTTGGCTGATTTCTGGCGCCGGCTGGTTGCGGCCGCAGCCAACCACGTTTTAATGCCTCCATTTCGTTCTACCCGGATGAAACCATTGGTTTCGGGAATCTGCCTGGCCGGCGCGGTGGTTCTTTCTTTCGTCCTTACTCCTCTTGTTTTACTGCTTCCCTTCCTGGGCCTGGCGATGCTCTGGATGCGCCGCTGGATCTCCGCCGGAAAAAGACTGCGGATGCTCTCGACGAGGAATTCGGCCCGGTCCGGGATCAGTTCACTCATCCTGGCCGGCCTGGCCCTGGTCAAACTGGCGGCCCAGTTCAGCGGCCTGACCAGGGGCTTGCTGCGTTGGCCGGAGCGCCGGCGCAATCATTTGCGCTATATGGAATACATACAGGAAAAATAACATCATGAAAAGAAAAAAATCACTTGCGCTTCGGGTTTTGAATCGAGTTCGTTTGATCTTTTTCGATTCGCAGGAGTTCGTTTTTTTGCGGCGGAGCCTGGAAGATCCGATTCCGATTCGGGGTGAATTCCCGGACGTTTTTATAAGGCTTGGAGAAAGTTCCGACCTGCCGATGCTGGCGGAGGTTCTGGGAGCGAAAAAAGCAGGCCGGTTCGCTGAGCGGCTCCGGGCCGGCCAGGTTCTTTTCCTGGGTTTTATAGGCGGTGTGTTCTACGGCTACATGTGGGTGGCAACTTCTTCATACCATGAACGCTGTCACAATCTTCATGTACCGTTGAATGACGATGAGATATACCAGTTCGACGGCTGGGTAAGGCCGGAAAAAAGGGGACGGGAACTGGCGCATCTCTCCCTGGCGTATGTTTACCAATACTTCCTGGCCAGGGGGCGGCGTCGGTCCCTGGTCTATTGCCAGAATGACCCGCAAAGGGCTGCCTATAAAATGCACCTGAGACTTGGTTTTGAACCGCTGGCCCTCATCCGTTACCGTCGTATTCTGTTCTTTAAAAAGTGCCGCTTTCTTCCGGTCAAGGGCGATAGCTGAAAAAGATCAAAACAATCCGCCCAGGGCGGCCCTGAACACGTCAGGGCTGAAACGCCCCCGGTGATCGCTGAAGCGGCTTTCACAGACGTTCAGCCTGGGCAGGGCCATTAAATCGCTTTTTCGATCCACAAAACCCTCCCTGGTGTCACAGGCCCAGTTATAACCGGCTTCACCGGCGGCTTGTCTGATCCGGTCGTGATGATCCCCCTTGGGATAGGCGAAACCGCTGACTTTGACCCCGGTGGCAGTTTCAATCAGTTCTTTCGACCGGCTCAGTTCCAGGAACAATTCCGGGTCTGCCAGGCCGGGAAGCCGGACATGGTTCAGGCCGTGACTGCCCAGTTCCATGCCGGCCTGCTTCAGGACCCGCACCTCTTCCCAGTTCATAAGGCGATGAGCGGGGAGGTCGATTTCCGGGTGTCCCAGCAGTCGGTGTAATTCACTCAGGAATGATTCCGCTTCAGTTTGATCCATCATCCAAAGCTTTCTTGCCAGTAATTCAGGATCGGGAAAAGGTGCGTTCATTCCGATGGATTTCCGAACTTCCGTCAGGAATGCCTGGCCTCCGGCTGTATTCCAGGTGCCGCTTTGTTTTGCCAGGTGCAGGTAGAAGCGCAGCTTTTCCGGGAAAAAAACCTCTTCGGTGTTGATCAATCCGGCGGTCAGAAAGAAGGCCGCTTTAATTCCGTATTTCTGGAGAATGGGCAGTGCATGTTGATGGTTGTCAGCCCAGCCGTCGTCGAAGGTCACGGCCACGCTGCCCGGGGGGAGATTTCCGGTTTCCGACAGTTCAGAGGGGGAAAAGATATGGTAATTTCTTGCCAGGCAATCCATCTGGGCGGCAAAGGATTCCAGGCTGGTTACTATGGCCGGGGAAGACCAGGTTTTTTCGGACTCGTGCCTCGGTAAAACGCGGTGATACATCAGGATCAATGGATTTTTCCGCTTCAGGATTTTATTCCCGCCCAGGCCGGAGACTATTCGGCTCAAACCCAATTTAGTGAAGCGCTTAACGGTTTTTCTGTTCAACTGTCGGCCCCAGGCCCGGATTTACCGCGCTTGACCAGCTTGCCGATCTTGCCGGCCAGGTAAGAAACATCCTCCCGGCTTGGCAGCAGCATGCCGGCAATGCTGATACGGTTTTTCACGGCTACGAAAACCACCAGGCAGGCGCAGGAAAGTGAATAGGAAAAAGAAGATGACAGCGCGGCTCCGACTGAGCCGTAGGTCGGAATCAGGATCAGGTTGAGGGCTACATTGCAGATCATGGCAATAACCGATACCAGGGAAATAAAACCGGGACGGCCCAATCCCAGCACTTCTATTTTGAAAAACTCGTACATACCCAGGGCCAGTATGCCGGGCAGCAGGAAGAGCAGGGGGGCGATACTCGAGAAAAAAGCCGGACCGAACAGGATGAAGATGAGCGGTTTTGCGGTCAGGGCCGCACCCAGGCAAATTGCAATCATGATCATCAGTATGGTTTTTATCACCAGGGGGGAGAAGCGACGACCGCTTTCTTCGCTCAAACCCAGTCTGATAGGCAGAAAGGGTGTTGATACCGTGGCCGGCAGCAGGGCCAGGATTTCACCCAGGCTGACCGCCACGGCGTAGAATCCGACCGCTTCATTACCACTGTAATGGGCCAGCAGCAGGATGTCGATGCGGCGTGAAATGGTGTTGGCGAATTGACTTATCGTGCCCCTTAAACCGAACAGCAGTGCCTGGACGGCCAAATCCAGGCGGACCCGGAGTGCTCCTCCGGCAAGCATGCGCAGGCGCAGAAAGGCCAAACCGCCGACAATTGCCAGGGATGCCGGCCAGGAGTACAGGGAAGCGCTCAGGGCGTCACCGGTGAACATGAAAATGGACAGCATGATGATCAACGGCAGCAGGGCGAAAGCAATGCGGATCAGGTTCTGAACGTGAATATCCTTATGTGCCAGCAGCAGGTCCATGCCGAGATTGTGAAAGAGCAGCAGGGGAATGGCCGCCAGTATGAAACGCTGAATGCTTTCCATGCCGTCTATGTTCAGCAGTCCTGCTTTTTGCAGCTGCATCAGCCCTATTCCGGCCAGGAACAGAATGCCGCCGTGCAGCATGGCGAATACCAGTATATTGCCCAGCAGGGCGCGAGGGTCGGCTTTTTTCTTGGCCGCCAGGTAGACCGAGCCAAGTCCGAAGCCCAGGTTGCCGAAACTGACCACCAGAGCGGGCAGGGTCATCAGCAGGGTGTAGAGACCTCGGCCTTCGGGTCCCAGCAACCTGGTGAAAACAACGTTTTTTCCCAGGCGCAGGAAAAAAAGTACTCCGGCTGCGGCCATGCTGGAAAATGAAAAGGCGGCCAATTGGCCCAGGGGCGATTTTACTGGAACGTTTTTGTCTTTCAAGATTTTCGCCTCGAGCAAATAAGTTCTTCATAGAAGGCGGTCAGTTTTTCGGTCCTTTCGGCGAAAGAGAAATGCTCTTCCACAATGGTTCTCCCGGCTGCGGCCAGATTGCGGGCCAGGATCGGGTTGTTTTTAATCTGCAATACCGCGTTGCTGATTTCATCGATATTTCCCGCCGGGCAAAGCAAGCCGTTTTTGCCGTGAACCACGAGATCGCTTACCCCGCCGACATCAGTCGCCACCACCGGCACCTCCAAGGCCAGGGCTTCAAGCAGGTTGTTGGGCAGTCCTTCAGTTTGCGAAGGAGAAAGCAGGCAGTCGATGCCATGATAAAAACCCTTCAGACTGGAAGCATCCAATTGGCCGTGAAATCTGACTTTGCCTGCCAGTTCGGCGGACTCTGCTTTTTCCTTCAAGACGGCGGCCAGAGGGCCGGAGCCCGCCACGGCAAATCGAATTGAGGCATCTGTGCTAACAAGCCTGCCTGCCGCTTCGAGGAATAGATCAGGACCTTTTTCGCGGCTCAGCCGGCCGACGAAACCCAGGGTGAAAACTTTGTTTTCCCGTCCTGTCTGAGGTTCAAGCGTTGAATTCCTTCGCCACCAGTTCGTGTCCACCGCATTGTGCAGCAGCAGGACTTTTTTCGCCCCCATCCTGGCGGCGATCCCGGCGATATCGCTGGAGACCGCAATAACCGCGTCAAAAAAACGCATGGTCCTCTTGTCGAGCTGTCCGTAAATTGAACTGAGCCTTCGTTGCGGCCTGACCACCCAACCGTGCAAGGTGGTTATTCTGATTGCCCTTCCGGAGAACAAACCCAGCATCAGGCACAAAATATCACTTTTAGGGTCATGGGCATGCAGAATTTCGATTTTCTCACGGCGGATGAAAGAGACCAGCTTGAAGAACTGGAAAGGATCGAAAATCCTGCGTCCCGGAGATTCAAGGAAATCAAGCCCGGCCTGACGGGCCGGTCCGGTCAATCCGGATATGTCCCGGCCTTGCTTTTTCAGATAAATCACCCGGTAATCAATACGGGAAGTATCTATCGTTCTGGCGGTCTGAAGAATCGTCTTGTCCGGTCCGCCTCCGCTTTCACCTGCGCTGCGCAGGTGCAGAACTGAAACGGCTCCTTTCATTCAGTTATTGCCTTTTGGCCGCATGCGGTAAAGCCGCCTGGCGGCTTTCAGGCACAGGGCAGTGAGGGGCGAGCTTTCTTTTTCCCAGACCAGAACCGGCTTGGCCAGGCCGCCCAGTTCGAACTTGAATTGAAAAGTACCCCCGGAAAAATCAGCCTGGGTGCTGCCGAAATCGTATTCACGGAAGCCGTTGATCCTGCTCCAGGAAACGAGGTGCCGGTGCAGCAGTTCGGAAGGATGGAGTTTTAAAAAACGATGGTCAGCTGCTGAAATAAAGGCATGCACGCTGGATCTTTGCAGATCAAGTAATTGTAATTTAAAAGCCAGGGTGTTTCCTTCGACAATCAATCGCCAGAGTTTCAGGCGCCCGGCCATGTTTTCTTTCATGCTCAAAAAAAACTGAAGTGGGTAGGCTTTTCCTGCGACTCTTTGCATGGTTTCCAAATACATGGCGTAAAACTCGTTCAAGTTGAGTTCGCTTATCTCTTCATCCCTGATTTCCAGTTCAAGCATCAGGGTTTTCTTCAATCTGTTCAGCTTTGATTTTGAAATGCCCGGCTGTTCATGAGCCTCTCCGTTCCTGAGATCGATCACCAGGCGGCATTCATTGCTGCGCATTCGATAACGATGTTTTTCCAGGTCGCGGCCGTACCTGATGTGATCGAGGTTCAGACTGCGTATGCGGTGCAGATGCGCTGTTTTGCCGCCGTTTCGTTCAATATCGTTGAAAATAAGGTCGAATGATTCTTTTTCATGCAGGCCTGCTACCAGTCCGCCGAACCCGGGTCTCAGCGAGTTCATTTCTCTCAAGGGGAAAGCATCGTGTTTCCGAACCACGTTGGGCAACAGGGCGATGGGATTGGCATTTTTATAAACCACGAAGTGGTGTCCGGCCCAGCCCAGACCTTCCTCAATGGTTTTGAGCCATTCATGCCGGTGAAAAACACTCCCCAGGCAGGAATTTTCAACCAGCCTGTTCCAAAGGTTTTGCTTGACCTCGGCCACGGATTGATGAATCCGTAATTCCAGTTCAGGGTTTGTCTTCACTGTTTCTATTCCTGAACCCTTGACGGAGAAGCGCCGACCGCAGGGTTCGCTGCACAGCATAATTCAGAAAGCCTGGAAAGTCAACGCAAGCGGGGCTTTTTGCATCCGCTTGCCGGCAGGAGAAATATGAGTTTATTTCTTCAATCCCGGGCCAGCCGGAAACCGATGATACCGAAACGTTCAGCTGGATCCAGGTAGCCCCGGAAAGGAGCCCGCACTTCTCTGGCCCTGGTGTTCCAGGCGCCTCCGCGGACTATCTTTTCCGAACCGAAGGGAGGTCCTGCCGGATTGGTTTCGGGAATGCCGGGGTATTCGGCAAACCAGTCTTGACACCATTCCCAGACATTGCCCAGCATGTCGAAAAATCCGTAACGATTGGCTTGCTTGAGGCCCGCCGGCTTTGAGGAAAGCCCGGAGTTCTCATCAAACCAGGCTATGGAGTAAATATCACCGTAGCGATCACCCTCGTCTGCGCCCCGGGCGGCGTATTCCCACTCAGCTTCGGTCGGCAGTCTGAAGCGCAGGCCGCTCAGCTGGTTTATTCTGGCCAGGAATTCCTGCACATCGTTCCAGGAAACATTATCAACCGGGTATTCATCTCCTTTTTTGTTCACCGAAGGGTTGGAACCCATGATCGCCGTCCACTGCAACTGCGTGACTTCGTACTTTCCCAGGTAGAAGGGTGAAAGAGTCACCCAGCGCTGAGGCCTTTCCCGGCTGAACGATTCAGCGGAAGCCGAACCCATCAGGAAGCTTCCGCCTTCAATTCTGACCATTTCCATCGAATTGACATCGAATGAAAGCGCGGCATCTATGAGAACTTCCTGGTCGGCCGACACGGTACAGGTGGCGGTAAAATCGTGAAACCCCAACTTGCTGAGGAGCAGGGAGTGCGAGCCGGTCGGAATTCCACTGAGAACGGTGTCGGTCTGCTGCCCGGTATCGATTCCATTCAGGTAAACCTTTGCTCCGGGCGGCAGGGAATTGATCCTGATGGAGCCGGTTTCCATGCTCAGGGTGACTTCTATGACCGTCGTCTTGTTTTTTTCGACCAGGCAGGTGGTACTGTAGTCGGAGTACTCTTCCAGGGAAAGTTGCAGGGTATGCAAGCCGACCGGTATATCCTGCAGGATCGTATTGCTGAGCCGCCCTGTATCCTGGCCGTTCAGGAAAATCCTTGCTCCCGGGGGGTCAGTCTGGATTTGCAGGGTCCCGGTTTCCTTCTTTTTGGCCAGAATGAAGACCAGGGCCACCAGTGCTCCCACTCCGACCACGGCCAGCAAGGCCGGTAAAATACTTTTTTTCCGGCCCGGGTTTATCGCCGGAATTTCAATTGACCCGCTTTCGGCCTTATCAGGAGTTTCTTTTTCGGTCAGTTTCGATTCTTCATGCGGCTCAGCCGAAGTCAGGCCGGCTTCACTTCCTGCATCGGCCGGCAGAGGCAGCAACAGTCCACAGAGAAAAACAGAGATGGTCAACCACGAGATTCCACGAATACATTTGGTCATGGCATAACTCCCTGGTTAGTTTTTATGGGGCCGGGAAACAGTATGAATTCCTGTTTCAGGCCTTTCTCTTTATCGCTGGAAAGTGAGAGGGGGCACATGATGGTCCACATCCGAAGCAAGGCAATGCAGCCTGAGCAGGGCATAAACCAGGTTGCTGACCCAAAGCTCGGATTCGTAGTATTCGAGCCCGACGGCGCCTCGAAACAAACCGTTGCCGTATAAAAGATCCAGTGCTTGACGGGCGAATCTTTCCGCGGCTTCCAGCCAGATCACTTCATCATCCAGGTCGTTGATATCCAGCAGTAAATTTATGATACTGGCGAAGACCTGGGCGGGGATATAGGGTAAATCGGGAATTCTTTCCAGTTCGGCGTACTTGCGGGCCACCATCCTGGCCGGTTCAATAAAACGCCGATCCCGGGTAAGCCGGTAGGTGTGGGCATACATCATGGCCATGCCCGGCAGGGTTATTTCTCCGTATCGGGAAGTGAAAGTGGGGCTTATGCCGGAAGTCGGAGTGTTCTGCAGTACTGCTTCGAGGTAAGCCATGGCCAGTCGCTCCACCCGGTCGCCGGTCCCGGTATTTGCCAGCAGAGGTACTGATTCGAGCATGGAAAGCGCGCAACTGTGAGTCGAATTCAGGGCCGGGTTGTTGCTGTTCCACCATTCGCTGGTCAGGAGCAGCAGGCCGCTGGAACGGTGCAGTCTTCTCTGCTGCTGGTCCATCATGCGCTCAATCCAGTCGAGGTATTTAACCTCTCCGGTTTTAGCGTAAGCAAAGGCCCATAATTGCAGGTAAAAGCCCCCGGCTCTGGGGAAATCGGCTATTTCAAGGTTTGCCGGCCGCGGATCCGGAAGTGCTTGCCAGATGTCGGCATGCCGGTTGTAGTTGAACGTTTTCAGATCAGTCACGTGATTCAGGCAGCCGTCGGCTTCAGCCAATACGGCTCGAGGATTTTTGATCCAGGCCTGTTCCCAGAAATCGAGCGGAACCGATCCCAGGTATTCATGCCACTTGTGACCGGGTCTTTCAGCGTAGAAATCCCAGTGGGAGTGTTCCCCCCAGGGCCACAATCCGGTCGGAGTGTCGGTGCAGTTGTCTAAAAAAAACTGCAGGTATGCTTCGGCGGCGGCCAGGTATTTTGTGTCGCCGATCAAGATACTGAGGTGTTTCATGGCTGTCAGCAGGGGGATATCGTGTTGCAGGTTGCCGCCGAAGGGGGCGCGGTCAATCTGCCTTTGCCCCTTGAGCGGCGGTAATATCTTTGCGCCGGGGTGATTGAGCGTATCCAGCATGAGGATGCTGACAAACATCGGGCTGTGGACTTCTCCGTAACGATCAGTACCGAATTCGATCATCCTGTCCATGAAACTGATTACCGGCTGCAGGAATTCAGAATTCTGATGATGGTTTGCCGGGCGGCCCGAACCCGTCCCGGGGGCCAGGGCCAATAGCATTTGAGATCCGTTTTCCTTGAAAACTTCTTCGGTGATTTCACCGCTGTTTTTTTCGCAGCCGACCGAGAAATGCAATCCGAACAGAATTATGCAGGCAAGAACAAGTCTGATAATTCTCATGAAACTCTCGGTTTCCGGGTTTTCAGGTGTTCCGGAGCAATATCGGCCGGGAAGTACAAGCAACGGCGGAAAAGTGTCTGCGCGGAATTCCGGTCTGGTGGTACATGATTGAAAATCCAACTCATGACGATAATCTTAAGATTTTATCGGGATTATGTCAATAAGAAATACCCCGGGAACTGGAGTCCGGCGAGGACATAAGCGGGGCACTCATCTCCCGGGCGAGGTTTGCAGCGGCCTTGCCCCGGGTTCGATGCACCGGTTGACAAGTTCTTTTCCACACCTGTATGATGCATCGGGGTGCAAAGATGGCATCAGCCGCCTATTACCTGCGCAAGACTTTTGTTTTTATCTCCCTGCTGGTCGGGGATCTGCTTGCACTGCAATTCATGCTTTGGCTGTCGGTACTGCTGCGCAACCGGCTGGCCCCTTTGCTGCACTTTGAGCCTGTTGATTTCGGCTTTTTATTGAGCCGGGGTTTTCACTGGCAGATGAGCCTGCTGCTGTTTTTCGTTTTCATTATCGAAAACCTGTACTTTTCCCGGAATACATTTTCCGAAGAATTCCGCCGGATAATCAGGGCGGGTTTGATTATAGCCCTGAGTGCGGGGTTCTTCATCTACATCGCGAAAAAGGAATTCTATTATTCCCGGTTGTCCGTCGGCATTTTCACCTTGCTTTTTCTTTGTTTCATGCCCTTTTTCCGTCGTTTATGGAAGAACCTCTTGTTCAGGCTCGGGATATGGCGCAAGCAAGCCTGGCTGGTGGGGGATCATTTGCCTGAGTTACTGCAGAGAATCATCGCCGACCCGTTGCTGGGGTACCAGGTCCGGCATTTCCCCCTGACCGCCCTGCAGCCGGATGAATTGGCCGGATTGCCCCCGAGTCGGGATGGGGTTTCCAGGGACCTGATCCTGTCTTTCAAAAAACCTGACCTGGCCGCCCTGGGTGCTTTCCTGCAGAAAGTCGAGTTTGACTTTGAAAGTGTCAGGGTCTTCAATCATTTTTACAGCGGCATGTTCGGTTTTTTCAACCTGGAGCGCAACGGTCTGGCTGGTTTTTTTTCAATCAGGCGCCAGTTGCTGAAGCCCCACAACCTGTTACTGAAAAGGTTGTTCGATATAATCCTTTCAGCAGTGATCCTGCTGCTGCTGGCCCCGGTTTTGCTGGTCTTGATGGTATTACTGGCAATTCTGCAAAGGGGGCGTGTTTTTTATTTCCAAGAGCGGCTGGGCCGCAACGGCCGTTCCTTCAAAATGATCAAGTTCCGGAGCATGGTGCCGGAATCAGAAAAAGTGCTGAACGATTACTTCAAGGTTCACCCCCGGGAAAAAGACGCCTACGATCGATTCCGAAAATTCACTTCACCGGGCCGTGATCCCAGGCTTACCCTTCTGGGGCGATTCATGCGGCGCTGGAGCATCGATGAATTGCCCCAGTTTTTGATGGTATTAAAGGGAAGCATGTCCCTGGTCGGTCCCCGGCCTTATTTAGTCGATACTGAAAAAGTCCATCCTTAAGCCCAGGTAGGCGATATAGGCAAAA
>CAYWEM010000005.1:0-231864 GCA_964457225.1 uncultured Clostridia bacterium | reverse complement strand
TCATTCGAATCGACCGCGTGAAAAGAGCCGTCGATCAGCACGAAGCGCGTTTCGACCATCGGGAAGCCGGCGTAAGGACCGTTTTCCATGGCCGCGAAAAAAGCTTTCTCTATGACCGGGATGAATTCGCGGGGAATGTTGCCGCCCTTGACCAGGTCAACGAATTCGTTGGCCTGGCCGCTGACCGGCTCAAGCCGGAACACTATGTGAGCGTACTGGCCGCGTCCCCCGGTCTGCTTGCGGAACTTGTAGTCATGGCTGACTTCAGCGGTGATGGTTTCGCGGAAAGCCACGGCCGGCTCGCCGACAATGACGTTCTGCTTGAATTCGCGGCGCAGGCGGTCGATCAGGATTTCCAGGTGCAGTTCACCCATGCCGGAAATAACCGTTTCCTCGGTTTCATCGTTGTAACGTACGTGAAAGGAGGGATCTTCCAGGGCCAGCTTGTGCAGGGCCAATGACAGTTTGTCGCGTTCCTCGGATTTTTCCGGGGCTATTTTCAGGTCGAGTACGGTTTGCGGGCAGTGGATGGATTCCAGCAACAGTGGCTGATCCGGGTCACACAGGGTGTCCCCGGTAGTGGTGAACTTGGTGCCGATCAGGGCGCCGATATCCCCGGCCTTGAGCATGGGCAGATCCTTGCGTTCATTGGCGTGGATGCGCAGGATGCGGGCCACCCTTTCCTTTTTGTCCTTCAGGGCATTGTAAACGTAACTGGCCGCCGGGAGCACCCCGGAATATACCCGGATGAAGGTCTGCTGGCCGACGAAGGGATCGTTGATCACCTTGAAGACCAGGGCGCTGAAAGGATCCTTTTCCGAGGGAATCCTGGTGATGCTTTTTTCCTGGTCATTGAGATCGTGGCCCAGGATAAGGCCGCGGTCGACCGGTGAGGGCAGGTAATCGACCACCGCGTCAAGCAGGGCGTGAATACCCTTGTTGCGGAAGGACGAACCGCAGAACACCGGTGTCAGGCAGAGATTCAGCACGGCCAGGCGGGTGGCCTTCTTGATGTCGTCAATGGAAATTTCACTGCCGTTCAGGTATTTTTCCAGCAGTTCATCGTCAAGTTCAGCCAGTTTTTCCACCAGGGCGGCCCGGGCCGCGTTTACTTCTTCAAGCATTTCGACCGGGATCGGCATCTCCACCGGCAGCAGCCCCTCGTAGCGGTAAGCCTTGAGCCCGACCAGGTCGACCATGCCGCTGAAGGCATCTTCCTGGCCGATGGGCAGTTGGAACAGGGCGGCATTGGCCCCCAGCATTTCGTTCATCATCTCCACGGTCTGCTTCAGGTCGGAGCCCTGGCGGTCCATCTTGTTGATGAAGGCGATGCGCGGCACCTTGTAACGATCAGCCTGGTGCCAGACGGTTTCACTCTGGGCTTCCACCCCGCCCACGGCGCAGAAAACCATGATCATGCCGTCCAGCACCCGTAAAGAGCGCTCTACTTCAACGGTGAAATCTATATGTCCCGGAGTGTCGATCAGGTTGATCTGGTGATCGGCCCAGGTCGTGGTGATGGCCGCCGAGGATATGGTGATGCCGCGTTCCTGTTCCTGTTTCATGAAGTCCATGACCGCCTGACCGTCATGCACTTCGCCGGTCTTGCGGATGGCACCGGAAAAAAAGAGAATCCTCTCCGAGGTGGTCGTCTTGCCGGCATCGATATGGGCCACGATACCGATATTGCGGATTTTCCTGACGTGTACTGATTCCATTTTATTTGCTCCTGTGTTTTCAGGCAAAGTGTGGAAGGGTTGGAGATTTCAGAACAATTGAAATCGGATCCGAAGAAGTTCCTTTCTGCTGCTTCCGGAAAGCCTGATTGAAGAAAGATTATACCACGCCGGGAGCCGGATGTAAACCGGGTCCGCGCCGCAACAAAAAAAGCGGCGGCGGACCCGGCTTAACCTTCAATTCGCCTTTCAGCGCCTTTTCTTGTTGCCGCTCTGTTCCTGGTGCCGGCTGATTTCCACCATGTCGACCTGGTCGGAGTAGTCTCCCAGCAGGTGGCGGCAGAAATAGTCGGCCTGCAGCCAGAAAAAGTACTCGGTCATGTCGCCGAAACCATGCCGCTGGCCCGGGAAAATGAAAAAGTCAAAGCGCTTGTTGGCCTTGATCAGGGCGTGGGCCATGCGGATGGTATTGCCTGGATGCACGTTGTTGTCGATATCTCCGGTGCAGATCAGCAGGCGGCCCTTTAGATTGCCTGCTATCTCGGAGTTCTTTTCGATATCGTACTGGAAGGTGACTTCGCCTTTATCATCTTCAATTTCCCTGACTCCGTGGTGCTTTTCGCTCCACCAGCGATTGTAGATGTTGTTTTCGTGGTTGCCCGCCGAGGAAACGGCCACCTTGAAGAAGTCCGGATAGACCAGCATGGCCGCGGTTGACATGAAACCTCCGCCCGAATGCCCGAATATGCCCACCTTGTCGATGTCGATAAAGTGATGACGGTAAGCCAGCTGTTCCAGCACGTACTTCTTGTCGGCCAGTCCGTAATCGCGGAGATTTCCGTAGCCGTAATTGTGATACCATTTCGAACGACTGGGGTGGCCGCCGCGGTTGCCCAGGGTGACCACGATGAAACCAAACTGGGCCAGGCGGTCGGTGCGGTCCATGCGGGCCGAAAAGGATTTGTCCACGGCTTCGGTCTGGGGACCGGGATAAACGTAGGCGATAACCGGATACTTGCGGTTTTCATCGAAGTCAAAGGGCTTGTAGATTACCCCGAAAATATCGGTGACACCGTCGTCGGCCTTGGCCTTGAAAGGCTCGGGAAACTTGTAGCCGGCCGCCATAAGTTGGGACAGGTCGGCTTCTTCCAGGTCCATCAGCTTGTTGCCCTGGTTGTCCAGTAAAGCGGCCCGGGGCACGGTGTTGACCCGGGAGTAATTGTTGACGAAATAGCGCCTGGAATCGTTCAGGCTGACCCGGTGGGTGTAATTGCCGGGATTGAGCAGTTTCAGCCCGGAACCATCCAGGTTGACCCGGTAAAGATGCATGTAGTATGGGTCTTCACCCTGTTCGCGGGCATTGGCGGTGAAATAGATGACCCGGTTCTTCAGATCGATTCCTTCGACGTTGTCGCAATGCCAGGGCCCGTTGCTGAGCTGTCTTTTCAGCCGGCCCTGGGAGTCGAAGAGATAGAAATGAGCCCAGCCGGTGCGTTCCGACCAGTGTATTATTTCCCGGCCGCCGTCAACCAGGACCGGCTGCCTGGTCTCGACGTAAGTGTTCATCCTTTCCTCGACGATAACCCTGACTTCGCCGCTCCGGGCATCGGCCAGGCAGAGATCAATGCGCTTCAGGTCGCGTGATGTCCGGTAGAAATAAACCTGGTCGGCGTTTTCAGCCAGCCAGACGGCCGGTCTGAACCTGTCGTCGCGGGAACTGGCCCTGGCCGGCGCCCGCAGTACCTGGAGAGTCTGGTCCTTGAATTTTTCTGTTTTGGCCAGAACCTTTGACTTGGCCGGCAGGTCAAATATCCACAGTTCACTCTGCGGTGATTCCTTTTCACCGGGCATCTGGTACTTGTAAGTTTCCAGTGTCGGCCGGGGATTGGCGATGGAATTTATCACCCAGAGTTGCTTCACTTTGCGCTCGTCGTTGCGGACCAGGGCGAATCTCC
This sequence comes from uncultured Clostridia bacterium, assembly GCA_964457225.1. GTDB lineage: Bacteria > Acidobacteriota > Aminicenantia > UBA2199 > UBA2199 > CAYWEM01. The sequence continues at coordinate 228,233 of CAYWEM010000005.1, read as the reverse complement.
GGGAATCTGGCGACCAGAGAACCCAGGCCGGCTTGCGCTTGTCCTTGTTCTCCTCCATGGTGACGTTGGTTTCGTTGAATCCGGAACTGTGCCAGGAATAATGTTCCTCCCCGTCATCAGTGAGCTGGTGCTCGACTATGGATTCATCCTGGGGATCCTTCAGCCATTTCTGGTAGTTTTCCCAGTCCATGTAGAAAAGGTTGTTGTGTCGACCGTAAACAACGGCGCTCTTATCGGGTGCGATACCGGCCCAGTTGGGGTTGGACGGTTCAGGCACGTAGTTTTCAAGCAGGCTGAGCTTGGCGGTGGAGATACGGTACTCAAAGTGATGGAACTTCTTGGCTTCTTCCAGGGCCTTTTCCCATTCACTCTTTTCCTTTTTTTTCTTTTCTTCCCGGCCCTTTTCCTCAACCTTTCCGCCTTCCTTGTCTTCCTGTTTATCCAGGTCTTTTTTCTCCAGCTGTTCTTCCTTCTTTTTCTCCTGCTTTTCTTTCTCTTCCTGCTTTTTGGCCCGTTCCTCGGCTCTCTTCTCGGCTTCAAGCACGTCCTTGTTCTTGGCCACCTTGAAGTAGACCACCTGGTCCTGGTCCTTGAACTCTATCTGGTTGATGGGCAGATTTTGGCCGTCATAGGGATCGCGGGTCAGCAGGGTGATTTCAGCGGCCATGCGATCATTGTCCCAGAGCGGTCTCTTGGTCCTTTTTACCGGATCAACCAGGTACCAGTTCTTGCCCTGGCTTGTTTCCCAGACGTACCAGAAACCTTCACTGTGTTTCAGCCAATGAGGGTCGACAAAGGTGCTGAAGACCATTTTCTTCATGTTGTCCGGACTGAAGCGCTGAGCCAGTTGGTAATTGGCCCGGGTCACCGGGTTGAGCTGGGCGGCGAACACCTGGCCCAGCAGCAGGGTGACCAGCATCAGCACCAGCGGCAGGCCCCGCTTTTTTTCGATGAGCATTCTTTTGGTCATAGCTGAATAAACCTCCTGTAACTATTTGTTGTAAGCTTTCAGAAACGGAAATCGTATTTTGGAAAAAAATAGGTTTGGAACAACCAGGCCGGGCGCTTGATCTCTTTTTTGTCTTTGCAGGTCAATGACAAATCCTGTTGAATACAAAGTTATACCACAGGCCGGAAAGCAGTGCAAACAAAACCCAGGCCCGGTTTACAGCGGATGGCTCAGTATCTGACCTTAAAGTTCGGGCGCCCCGGCCGGAACCAGGCAGACAAAAACCAGCAAGTCCGGGGAGTTGTTCCTGATCTGGTGTTCTTGGCCCGCCGGCACGAAAACCGCACTGCCCGGGCGCACATCCTGCCAATCTCCCCGGCTGAAGACCTGGCCCCGGCCCTGGTGAAAGAATATCTCGTGTTCCCAGGCATGAGTATGACGCGGAGTATGGCCGCCGCTTTCCATGGTGAACAGGCGCATGCAGAAAGGAGCGCCGTCAGCAGCGCCGATCAGCACCCGGCCCTTGACTCCTTTTACCAGGTCACTTTCAAACACCTTGGGCTCAATGTCTTGGTAATGAATTACTTTCATGCTTAACTCCTTTTTCTGCCGAGTAGTCGGCAACATGCAGGGAAAAAACAAGAAAACCAATTATCGCGCTTAAGCCTGCGAAGTTCAAGAACCATCAGAATGCTGCGTTCCTGTCATCCGAATTCCATAGTATAATAGCCCACGATCGACAATTCAGGAGTGAGCATGAAAAAAAGCACCAAGTTACCGAGAAACGTAAAAATAGTCGCCATCACCAGTTTTCTGACCGACATTTCCAGTGAAATGGTCATCAACACCCTGCCCCTTTTCATGAGCAACGTGCTTGGAGTAAAAACCTACCTGATCGGCCTGATCGAAGGCGTGGCCGAATCCACTTCCAGCCTGCTTAAAATGTATTCCGGCTGGCTTTCCGACCGGCTGGGCCGGAGAAAATCACTGGCCGTGCTGGGTTATGCCGTCTCGGCCCTGAGCAAACCGTTGTTTTACTTTGCCGCCGGCTGGGGGACCATTGCTGCGGCCCGCTGGGGCGACCGGGTTGGCAAGGGCATACGCACCGCGCCCCGGGATGCCCTGCTGGCTGACTCCATTCCGGCGGACCGGCGCGGGCACGCTTTCGGATTTCACCGCGCCGCCGACACGGCCGGAGCCTTCTGCGGCCTGCTTATCGCCCTGGGCCTGACCTGGTTCTGGCAGAAGGGCGGAGCTGAAATGCTGGCCGGCACTTTCCGGGTCATAGTGCTGGCCAGTCTGCTGCCGGCCTTTCTGGCCGTCCTGGTGCTGGCCTTCGGCGTCAAGGAAACCAAGGCCCCAACGGCCGGCACGCTTCCCCGTTTCGGTTTCAAAAGCCTGGGCCGTGAATTTCGCTATTTCATCATCATGGTCGGTCTCTTCGAGTTGGGCAATTCATCCGATGCCTTCATCGTACTGCGCGCCCAGGAACGCGGACTTTCTATAGTCGGCATCCTGGCCATGTTGCTGGCCTTTAATTTCGTCTACACCGTGATCGCAACTCCGGCCGGGAAAATTTCCGACCGCATCGGCCGGCGCCGGGTACTGCTGCTGGGCTGGACCATTTACGCCCTGACCTACCTGGGCCTGGCCCTGGCCGGCTCGACAACCCACATTGTAATCCTTTTCATAGTTTACGGAGCCTACTACGGACTGAGTTTCGGCACCGGCAAAGCCCTGGTGGCCGACCTGGTTCCGGCCGAAAAGCGCGGCCTGGCCTACGGCACCTACAATGCCGTGCTGGGGGTGGCCGACCTGCCGGCCTCATTGCTGGCCGGCCTGCTATGGAGCATCTTCGGGCCGGCTTCTCCTTTCTACTTCGGCACCCTGATGGCCGGCCTGGCTATTGTCATGCTCTTTTTCTGGAAACCGGCCGGGCAGGCAAGAAAAGACGGGCCGGGGATCTGAACAGATGCTGTACCACCTTTACTACTTTTCGGCCACCGGCAACACCGAGCGGGCAGTGCGGATCATCAACGAAGAATTACAGAGACACGGGCACCAGGTAAAATCGCTCAGCTTGAATCGGAACACCAGGCCTTTTACTGAACTTCCCGACCGCCTGGTGATCGCTTTCCCGACATTCTCCTGGGTCCCCCCGGTACTGGTACAGCGTTTCGTTCGTTTCCTGCCGAAAGGTAAAAGCTCTGACGGCAGCCGGGTTCGGGCCGCGGTCTTCACCGCCGACGGCGGCGGCTGCCTGCAGGCCCCGGACCAGGCACGGCGCATGTTGCAGCGCCGGGGCTACCGGGTCTTCCTGACCGGGCAGGCTACTTTTCCCGACAACTGGCAGCAGTTCGTCCCGGGGCCGGAAGAGAAGAAAAAGGCGGAGTTGATCGCGGGCGGAGAGCAGATGACCCTGGATTTCGCCCGGCGCTTGCTGGAAGAAAAAGAATCCCTTTATAAAACCGCCTGGTTCAACCTGGCCTGGTCCAGGCTGGTCGGCATCCTTTTCGCCTTTTTCGGCCGCCGGTTCATGGGCAAGATGTTCTACGCCGACTCTGATTGCAATTCCTGCGGCCTTTGTCAAACAAGCTGCCCGGTGGGTGCGATCATCATGTCCGGAAGGGAAAGGGCCCGGCCCTTCTGGAAATCAAACTGCGAATCCTGCAACCGCTGTATCAACATCTGCCCGCGGCAAGCCATCGTCTGTTCCTATGCCCGGATATTATCTCTCATCACGGCCATCACGGCCGGGCTCAGCCTGGCACTCGGCCTTCATGCCGCCTGGCTGAAACCATGGATGGCCGAAGCCCTGCCCCATTCGGTGTATTCCATTCTGAACTTTCTGCTGGTGGTCATGCTGGTCATGGCCGTTCATTTCCTCGCCATCGGCCCCCTGGATCGCTTTTTCCTTCGCTACCTGCAGCAAGTTCCGGCGGTCAACAGCTTGTTCAGCCTCTCCTTCAACAAGAAATCCCGCCGCTACCTGATGCCGGGTTTCAGACCGCCGCTTGAAAATGTAGAGAGAAGAAAATCCTGAACTGTTTTTTCAAAACCATTTTTTTTTACGAAAATAGAAAATCATCAAACCGGCTACTCCGGCCATCAGCAAGATGGACAGGGGGTAGCCCCATTTCCAGCCCAGTTCAGGCATGTACTGGAAATTCATACCGTAAATACCGGCGATAAAAGTCAGGGGAATGAAAATGGTGGCGATGATGGTCAGCACTTTCATCACCTGGTTCATGCGGTTGGAAACCGATGAAAGGTAAATATCATGCAAACCGGACAGTATTTCATGGCAGGAATCCAGGCTTTCCATGATCTGCACCACGTGGTCATAGACATCGGTGAAGAAAATCCGGGTTTCCTCCCGAATGAATCCGCTTTCACCTCGGCTAAACTTCTGCAGGACTACCCTCAGCGGCGCGGCCTGGCGGCGGAACTCCAGCACAGCTCTCTTCAAGCGGTGAATCTCGCGTACAGTATCAGCATCCGAATCTACGAGCAAGCGTTCCTCCAGTTCGGCAATCTGGTCACTCATACCTTCAACTGCGGCAAAATAGTGGTCGACTATACTGTCAAGCAGCGCGCAGAAAAGGTAATCCACCCCCCTGGTCCGAAGCCGCGAAGTCTCATCGGCCAGTCGGCGGCGCAGGGCCGAAAACAGCTCGGTTTTCTTGCCTTCCTGGAGGCTGATCACCGTATCGGAACCGAGCACCAGGCTGATCTGTTCACTGTCGAGTTCCCTGGTTTTCGGATCGAAATCGATCAGGCGCAGGACCAGAAAGAGATAGGAATCGAACAGATCCATCTTTGGACGCTGGCCGGTATTCAAAATATCTTCCAGGGTCAGCGGGTGAATGGCGAAACGCTCTCCCAGCTCGGACAGCAAGGCGGTATCGTGCACACCGGCCAGGTGGAGCCAACGGTTGGAAGACTGCCAGTCCGGAACTTGATACCGGGCAAGACTGGAAATGACTCCGGTTGAAAGTTTATCCTGGTTGAAAAAACTGGCGGTGAGAACGGGCTTATCCAGTACCCGGTCACCGAGATGCACCAGGCTGCCTGGAGCCAGGCCGCTCTTGCGGGATCTCTTTATGTCAGTTTTTTTCATGGCCGGCAAGCTGTTTGACGAAGATGTACTTGTCGTCGCCCGGGCGGTAGAAATCTTTCAGGACGGCCGCCGTCCGGTAAGCACAAGCCAGGTAAAAGGCCCGGGTCGGTTCATACAGCGGCCTGGAGGAGGTCTCGATGTAAACCGCGCGACCGCCCTGTTCGGCTATCTCCTTTTCCGCGGCGGCCATCAGGGTTCGCCCCAGCCCCCGGGCCCGTAATTCCTGATCAACGGCGATCCAGTAAAGGTCAAAGCTGCCTTCTGTGCAGGGAATCGGCCCGTAACAGCAATACCCGGCCAGGCGTGACCCCAGGTCGGCGAAAATGAAAAAATAGCCGCTTTCTTTCCCTTTCCTCAGTGCTTCTTCAACCAGTTCCACTCCCACCGCCACTTCCCCGGGCAGAAAAAACCCGCTCGATTCAAGTACCGCGGCCACGGCTTCGAGATCGCCCGGCCTGACATCACGGCGAAAAACCCATGGAACAGCATTGTCGGGGTTCATGATTCCTCCGCCATTCTATCTACCACGGAATGGCTGAAAAATCCAGGGAAAGCTGCCCCACCGGAATTTGCATTGTGCTTTCTGTATTCAGTCGCCGATCGGCTTGAGCACGCCAAAGAGCCCGCAGGGCCGGCCGGGTTCATCCTCAAGCAGTATGGCGTCGATCAGGAAAGCTTTCACCTGATCGTCACGGTCCCGCAGTTTGATGAGATAATCACGCAGTCGGCCGTACTTCAGCAATGCGGCCAGCAATTCTTCACGGGCTCCCATTTCACTGTGCAGGTTCCACATAGAGCGATGCATCAATTCAGAGCTTTTATAACCGGAAATGGTTTCAATGGCCGGAGAAACGAAAATAATGGTGCCGTCAATCGACACTTCGAAGCAAATAGCCTGTCCTTCATACAGCAGAAAATCCAGCTTTTTTCGGCAGTCGGCCAGAACTTTACTACATTTATCACTGCCCTCAGTTTTATCTTTTTCTTCCATGACCACCTCCAGCCGCACCTTAACATTATGATCAAATTAGAATAATATATCAAGCTGAATGCCGGGGTTCATATCATTCACCGTCAAGCCGGCGGATAATATCCTGAATACTGATGCGTCCGCTCAACAAATCGTCCTTGACCTTGTTGGTTTGCTTTTTCACCAGCCATTCCAGCCTGGCGGCCCGGCTCCGGTCGCCGACCGGAATACTCAGAGCCAGCAGCAGGGGCCCCCGGCCGGCCAGGTAGCGTGAACCTCGGCCTGCCTGGTGTTCGGCGAATCGACGTCCGACATCGGTGCTGATCCCGGTATAAAGCGCGCCGTCCCGGCAGCGGACCAGGTACAGGTGCCAGACCGCGTTTTCCCCGATTTTGTTTTTCAGACCTTCAGTTGTTTTTTCCCGCATGCGGGACGATACTAACATAGTCAGGCCCGGCGGCCAAGCGCAGCGGTTATGCTTGCATTCGCCATCTCAGCCCGATTGCCCCTGATGATGACGAAAAACCCTGTTTTCCGGCCTGGTTTCGCTTTTTTTCAAAAACTGATACAATGGATCACATGAGTGTCAACATTCCAGGCAAACTACTGGCCCGCATGCAGTCTTTATTCAACTCGAACAAAAAACTGGTGCAGGTGATCCTGTATGGTCCCCGCACCAACGATGATTTTCCTGAAGACGCCAGCATCCGCCTGGCCGTCAGCGGCCCCATGGGCAGTCGTGATATCCGGCAGTTAAGACATCAACTGGGAAAGATGCCGACCTCGCTGGAATTCGACCTCATTCACCTGGATCACCTGGCCGACGCCGAGCAGAAGCAGGCCATCGCATCCGGAGGAATTGAAATCTACAGGCGCAAGAACGCCTGATTCCTATCCAGTCGGCTTCCCGGCTCCTGGTTCATACCGCATCCGCCTCTCTTTCTGGGAACCAGTGCTGTGTACGCCGGCAGAATGCCACCAATAACAGCATCACCGGCACCTCGATCAGTACTCCGACCACCGTGGCCAGGGCCGCTCCCGAAGCCAGGCCGAAGAGCATGACCGAAGTGGCGATGGCAACTTCAAAGTGATTTGATGCTCCGATCATGGCCGCCGGGGCGGCGTCCCGGTAAGACAGGCGCAACATCCGGGCCAACCAGTAACCGAGCGCGAATATGGTCACCGTCTGAATGAATAGCGGCACCGCGATCCACAAAATGGTCAGGGGATTGGCCAGGATGACCTCACCCTTGAAACTGAAAAGCAGGACCAGGGTGATCAGCAGGGCACTGATGGTCACCGGGGTCAGGTAATGCAGGAATTTTTCCCTGAACCAGGTTTCACCCTTGCTTTTGATCAGCCAGCGCCGGGAAACGAATCCGGCCAGCAGCGGCAGAGCCACGTAGACCGCAATCGAAAGCAGCAGGGCCTGCCAGGGTACGGGCAGGCGGCCCACACCCAGGAGAAATCCGCCCAGCACACCGTAGAGAACCAGCATGGTCAACGAATTGATGGCCACCATGACCAGGGTCAGACCGTCATTGCCCCGGGCCAGGTAGCCCCAGACCAGAACCATGGCCGTGCAGGGGGCAATGCCCAGCAGAATGGCCCCGGCCAGGTAACTGCGCCAGAGAGGCACTTCGAGCATCTTGATGCCGTCCTGAAGCACCACAGTGCCTGAACCATGAACCGCTCCGACATCAAGATCCAGTCCCAGGGGCATTTTGACCAGGTCAACCGCTTCATGCCCGATAAAAGCTCGGAAAAGCACCCCAAGGAACAGCAGGGCGATGGCGTACATGGTGAAGGGTTTGACCGCCCAGTTGATGAACAGGGTCAGGAAAACCGGCTTGCCGCTTTTCCCGGCCCGGACCACGGCGCTGAAATCTATTTTTACCATGATCGGGTACATCATGAAAAACAAACAGACGGCGATGGGAACGGATATCACCGGAGCCCCCTTAACCGTTACGGCCATGCCGTCCAGAGCCCCGGCCAATCCCGGAGCGAGTTTTCCCAGCAGTATGCCGGCCACGATGCTCAGGCCGACCCAGAGCGACAGGAGCCGCTCGAACAGGCTGTTCATTCTCCTTTCATTTCCAGTGCAAGTCAGGCCCATGTTTTCTCCTTGTTATTCGGTCTTATCCAATTCGGCGGGCATGCCCGCCACGAAGTCCCGGATCTGATCGCGAACCCGGCGGTAATGAACCAGGGCTTCCGCTTCACTGCGGGCATCGCGGGCCAAACGGGGCGGGTCGGGGAAAGCGGCATGGATTCTTTTCGCCGCTCCGGGGAAAAAAGGACAGCTTTCATTGGCCTGGTCGCAGACGGTCACCAGTAAATCGAATTCCCGGCCGGACAATTCATCAAGATTCTTGGAACGCTGGCCTGATATATCTACCCCGGCTTCGGCCATCACCTTGACCGCCAGGGGATTTACCCCCTGGGCCGCGGTTCCGGCGGAAAAGGCTTCCAAGTCTTTGTTCCTCAGCTTCCTGGCCCAGCCCTCGGCCATCTGGCTGCGGCAGGAATTGCCCGTGCAAAGAAAGAGCACCCTTATTTTTCGGTTTTTTTCCGGCATTTCAACTCCTTATTCATCGGGCTCGGCCGCCTGAGGCGGCAAAGCTCTTCGGGATCCAGTTTCAGGACGGCATGCAAATGCTTTCGACCGGGTTCCCGGTCAGGCTCCCTGGCAAATTCGGCCCGAAGCCAAGCAAAAAGGCCGTCAAGGGCCTTGTTTTTCAGCAAGCGGTAATACACCCAGCGTCCTTCCTTGCGGCCGACTATTATTCCGGCCCGGGTCAACAAGCCCAGATGCCTGGAAGTGCTGGCCCCGCTTACCTGGAGTAGTTCGACCAACTGGCAGGCGCAGAGTTCAGTCCGCTCCAAGAGGGCTTTGACGATCAGCAGACGTCTGCCGTCTGCCAGGGCTTTCAGCACCTGGATCAGCTCGATTTTGCGCTCACCGGCATTTTCATTTAACATTTCAGCTAAATAATAAACCACTGTCTCCTCCCTTGTCAAGCCCTTTGCGCCGGCCCCGCCGTAAGACCATCGCGGACTGATCCTTGACACAGGCGGGTTCATCTGATAATTTGACCTGCAAACGAGGACAAACAATGGCAGAAACAAGCCTGCGCATAGTCAGTGAAATCAACCCGGTGGAAATGCGTGAATTGTACCTGGAGGCCGGCTGGCTGAGACCCGGAGAAAGCCAGTCCGATGCCGATTTGCTGGCCATAGTGGCCGGTTCTTTCCTCTTTGCCGGTCTTTTTGACGGCTCACGCCTGATCGGAATGGGGCGGGCCCTGTCAGACGGCGTCAGTGATGCTTATATCCAGGATGTCACGGTTTTGCCCCACTACCGCGGCCGCGGCCTGGGACGATCCATCATCAAACTGCTGATAAGTCAATTGCAGGAAGCCGGCATAGCCTGGATAGGCCTGATCGCTGAGCCCGGCACCTGGAAGTTTTACGAGGGGCTCGGTTTTCAGATTCTACCTGATTACCAGCCGATGCTGTTGAGAAATAATCATGAACAAACTTGATTTTGCCGCTTTAAAGCCGGTGGAGTTATCCGATCGTATCATACTGGAACCTTTTATCAAGGCTCAGGAAACCAACTACTGCGATTACCAGTTCACCGGCCTTTACGCCTGGGCCCGGCTTTTCCGGATAAACTGGCTCTTGCAGGAAGAGCGGCTCTGGCTTTATTCCAGGGAGTTCAAGGTGGCCGCCATGCCCCTCGGCGCCGACTTGCCGGCCGACGAACTTGCCGCCGCGGCCGATGACCTGACCGACCGGGACGGTTGCCGGGAAATCGTCATGGTCGACCAGGCTTATCTTGACCGGCATCCTGACATCCATGATTATTTCCAGGTTGACCCAGACCCGGATAATGCCAATTACATCTATTCAAGCAGTAAACTGGTCGAATTGAGCGGCAGGAAACTGGCCAAGAAAAAAAACCTGCTGAACCAGTTTCGCCGCAACAATCCCGATTACCGGGTTGTGATGATAAAAAAAGAAGACATGGGGCAGGTTCTGGAGTTGTCCAGGCGCTGGTGCCAGGTCAAGGACTGCCAGGAAGATGAATTCCGCCATGAAAAATGCGCCCTGGCCAGAGTGATGTCCGGTTTTGACCAGCTCGATATCTCGGGCATCAAGATTGCTCTCGGCGACGAAATCATTGCTTTTTCACTTTTCTCTCCCATGAACAGCAACACCATGGACGTCAATTTTGAAAAATTCGCACCGGACATCAAAGGTTCGGGACAGATAATCAACTGGGAAACGGCCCGCCTGGTCTCGTCCACTCATCCGCTGATCAACCGCGAACAGGATCTTGGCCTGCCTGGCCTGCGCCAGGCCAAGAGATCATACGATCCGGAATTGATCCTTACCCCCTTCCGCCTGCGCCTGAAGTCCCGGAGTCAGTAAGGGAAAAAAGGCTGGCCCACCCTCACTTTGCTTTCCGGGTCAATCAGGCAGTTTCTTTCATGCTTGGCGGGAACCAGCATGATAATGGTTGAACCCATCTCGAATCGCCCCATTTCAGCCGTTTGCTGCACTGTTATTCCCGGGCTGATCATTCCCGGCCTAGGTTTGCGGGCGGCCTCGGCTTCCATTTTTATCGATCCGACCAGGGAAGCACCCACGGCCACCACGAAAAAAGTTTCATCCTGACGCTTGAACTCGGCTACGACTCGTTCGTTTCGAGTATACAGCCCGGCCACCCTCCGGCGGGAAAACAGGTTCACAGGGAACAGCCGCCCCCTGATGCGCAGCAATGAAACCAGCTCTGCTGTTGCCGGGTAATGAAAGCGATGGTAATCAGATGGAGAAAGATAGATCACAGCCAGATGCCAGCCGGTACTCAGGTCAATCCGGCGGCCGATCAGTTCGCTGACAGAATAGTTGATTCCCTTGACCTGTGTGGCACGCTCATCCCTGACTAACTCGGAATCCTGTAAAAAACCATCGGCCGGAACCAGGAAAAACCTGTCGTCCTGAATCAGCGGCCGCCGGAGCGGATCAAGGCAGCGGATGAAAAACGAGGCCAGGGAGGGGTAATCCTCCAGTGATCCCCGGTAATCGTTCATGTCTATGCGGTAATGCTTCTGGAAGCGGGCGATCATGCGGCTTACCAGGAAACGAGGGCGCCTGATCCTGGTAATCCGTCCCCAGGCCCTGCTGATCATGGGCCTGGATATCACTGCCAGTCCAATTCGGGCAGCCGGGGAAAGCCTTTTCTTTTCATTCATGCTGCGGACATGATATGGGAATCAGCCGAAGTTGTCAAACCCGGTTGCCCAGCAGATCGACAACTATTTTGACCAGCAGTCCGGCCAGGACGATGACAAAAACAGGCCTGACCACCCTGTTTCCATTTTTCAGTACCAGCCTGGCACCGACCCAGTTGCCGGCGATTCCGCACAAAGCCGCCGGAAAGGCTATGAGCAGTAAAACCTTTCCCCTGAGCAGGAAAGTAGTGACCGCGGCCAGGTTGGAAGCCAGGTTGACCACCTTGGTATTGGCATTGGCCCTGACAAAATCGAATTTCAGGGCGGAAGTATAAAAAAAGATCAGGAAAGTTCCGGTACCGGGACCAAAGAAACCATCGTAAAAGCCGATCACCAGTGCAGCCAGGGCGGCGGTGCCGTACTTGGCCCCGGTTCTGACTTCGCGGGAACCGTCAATCCGGCCCATTGAAGGTTTCAGCAGGATCAGCAGCGCAATGGCCGGCACCAGTAACAGCAAGAGGTAGCGCAGAAAACCGGGATCAACACTCAACACTGCCAGGGCGCCCAGGAAGGAGCCTCCCAATGCAAAAAACGCACTCAGCAGGGCCAGGGGCGGATCGACCAGCCCGCCTCGATAGTACTTGATGGTAGCCAGCATGGTCCCCCAGCATGAGGAAAACTTGTTGTTGGCCAGGGCGTGATGAGGTGACAGGCCGGCGGCCAGGTAAGCCGGAACTGAAAGCAGGCCGCCGCCGCCGGCAATGGCGTCGACCAGACCGGCGAGGAAGATGACCGGAAGAATTATCAGAAATGCAAGCAAGAGGTTTTCCGGCATCGACTCCTTCCAGGGAAACTAGTTCGGGATTTTCCTTTTACCAGATTTTTCAACGGCGGGCAAGACTTGTTGTTGCCTTGGCCCGCAGCTCGTGCTAAAGTGCCGCTTATGGAAGACAAATTTCTGACAGATGCACTGCAACTGGCATTGCAGGCGGCGGTGGAAGCAGGAACTCACCTGGCCGCGGCCGCCGGGGAACTGGAAAAAATCACGGTCGAAGACAAGGGCCTGCACGATTTCGTCACCGAGGTTGATCGTGAGTGCGAAGACATCATAATCAGGACGATCAGGAGAGAATTCCCGGGACATGCCCTGCTGGCCGAGGAAAGCGGCTCTGATCACGGCGGTTCGCCCTGGCTCTGGGTTGTGGATCCGCTTGACGGCACCACCAACTTCATCAGGGGCATCAGGCATTGCGGAGTGTCAATAGCCCTTCTGCATGAAAAGCGAACCGTACTGGGAGTCATCCATGATCCATTCAGGAATGAACTTTTCCAGGCCCGGCTCGGTGCCGGCGCCTTTCTGGGCGATACTCAGATCAGGGTCAGTTCCAGGGAAACCATAAACGGCGCCTTCGCAGCCACCGGCTTCCCATTCAAAATACCGGATTTCATTGACTCCTACCTGGACATATTCCGCAGGCTTCAGCCCAGGGTAAGTGACATGAGACGCTGCGGTTCAGCCGTGCTCGACCTGGCTTACACAGCCTGCGGACGGTTCGATTTTTTCTGGGAAGCCTTCCTGATGCCCTGGGATTTTGCGGCCGGCAGTCTGATAGTCAGCGAAGCCGGCGGACTGGTCAGCGATTTTTCAGGACGCCCTCCGGGACTGCGGGCCGGCGGAATTATAGCCGCTGCACCGAAACTCCACGAGGCGGTTCTGGAAAACGTGAAACAGGTGCTGGATGAATCGCCGGAAAAAAACAGATTACTCGCTGCGATCGATATAATAGGAAAGATTGGCTGATTTTCCGGCGTATCCCGAAAGACCGTCGCTGGCCTGACGTGAAAGCCCCACCCGGTTCAGGTTTCCCTTCTTCCATTCATCGACGCCCTTCATAGCCGCGGTATAAGATTCCTGCAATCTGGAGACAAGCAGGTTGAATTCAGTCCTGAAAGCCTGGTCCTGGCCCATTTTGTTTTCGATCAGTTGTCTCTGTGCCTGAAGTTCCAGGTCCAGATTGTTTAACCAGGCAAGTTTCGTGTCCAGTTCTTCCCAATTCCCGGCGGAAGCCAGGTTACTGACGGCTGCCAGCTCATCCAGGGCCTGGCGCAGGGAAGCAAGTATCCTGTCGGCCTCAGCCATACCATTCGCCATGCCGGCCGTCATCCTGTCCTGCCGCGGCCGGCAAATCCGGGCGGCGCCCGTTCAGTAGTTCTTTATTCGACACATTTCCCCGGTCCTTCTCGATTTTTTCCTTCCAGGCTTCATACAGGTTTTTAAATATGTTTAAAACTTCATCGACCAGCCTGGGGTCTTTGTCGAAATTGGCCTTGGTCAGGTTGCGAATCGAATAGACATATAGAGATTTCAGTTGAAAAGCAACCTGGCCGGCATCGAAATTCAAAATAGAAAGCAGGGCCGATATGACTTCCACCGACTTGTTGATGGTCAATACTCTTTTTTCCAGTTCATTTTCACTGAAGTATACTCCCACCAGACTGAGCATCTTGACCAGTTCGGCATACATGACCAGGATTATCTCGTCGTTGCTCTGCCCGTCAAGCTGGTTCTTGAAGTAGACCTTTGCTTCCGTCATCTGCCATGCTCCTTGCGATAACTATTCCGAAACTAAAAGAAAACCAATCCTCATGACCCGAAGGTCCCCCAGTTGCCTATGCTCTGCTGCAATCTCTGCAATTGCAGCATGGCTTCATTGGCCCGGGTGAATTCGATAATCAGCATATCCGATTCTTTCTGCAGCCTTTCGACGATGCTCTTGATCTGCAGGTTGATCCTTTCAACCTGGTCGTCAAGAGTGTTGATTTCCCTGGCTATAGTCCCGTTGAAAGGAAAGGTGATTTCATATAACTGGCGGCGCAGGGTTTCCCCGACCCCCCGGGTGAAATAAACCTCTCCCCGGGGCCCGTCGCTTGAAGTATCGGCGACGTAAGCCACCAGGCCCTTGCTGTTACCGCTTAGTCCGGTCAAGGTCTGTTTTTCGGCGTCAAACGCCGCCGGCTCAATTACCGAACCGTAGCGGAAGCTCCATTTGTCTTCAGCCTGGTCGTAATAAACCGTGTACCTTCCTCCGACTGTGTCATTGCTGCGGGCGATATAGCTCAGTTCTGAATTCGACGAACTCCCGACATCGCGAAACAATCTCTTGACGGCAGTTGAATCGATATTCAAAGCCTCGTTGAACTCGCTTTCATTGACCGCCAGGTGTCCCGACTTGTCGATTGTTATGCCCACATTGGCCAGGTATTCATACCTTGATCCTGAATCGAGACCCTGCACCCTGGAAGTGACAATTGAATAGAGTTCCATCTGGGCCTGGCGGGCGGTCGAATCCCCGGAAAGAATTCCGGCTCGTCCGGTTTCCTCGTTGTAGGTGAACTGCGAGCTGAGGAAGTCAACAGCGTTGTTGAAAGCCGCGGCAAAAGCCTGGACCTTCTCGGTGACGGCGGAGTTGTCGTTGGCCACGGTGAGTATCACGGGGTTGACGGTTTCCACCTTTTTCAGAGTCAGGGTGACACCGTCAATGACGTCGTCGACCTTATTGCCCGATCGAACTATGGCATCGGCCGGACTGCTGGTGTTGACGTTGAATACGGCATCGCGACCGGCCATGCGGGCAAACTGCGTCTGCAGACCGCTGCCGTCATCCGAAATCGTCAGGGGCTTGCCGCTGTCACGGGCGATGATCTCAAGATAGTAATTGGCCCCTTCCTGCCTGACAACGGCTGACAACCAGTCTGATGCCGAACCGTTGATGGCCGCGGCCAGGTTGTCAAGGCTGTCGCTCGAACCGTCGATCAGCACCTCGTAGCTGTTGTCACCGTCTGAAACGGAAAACGTGCTGCCGTGCTGCAGCAGGGATTCCTGGGCGGAAAAAAAGGTCGCTGACTTGGCCACCAGGTTGAAGTTGGTGCCTACGCCGCTGTCGGAAATTGAAAAAACCTGGTCAGAGCCGGTTTCCTTGGCGGAAACCTGCAGTCGATAATCCGTTGCCCCGTACCTGATCACCCCGGCCTGGACTTCAAGGGCGGAATTGTTGATGGCATCGGCCAACTGGGTGAGATTCCTGCCGTCAGTGTTAAAGGAAAATTCTTCCCCTCCCTGGGTAATGGTAAAGGTCCCGGCCCCCAATCCGGCTTCGGCCGAGCTGAAAGCCCTGGAAACCGTCGACTGGGCCTGGGCCAGTTGGCGGACAAACAAGTTGTAGTTTCCCGCCCCGGCCTGGGCCGTGGCTTCGGCTCCCAGGACTTCAGACTGGTTGACACTTACCTTCTTGCCTGCGAAAGCGTAGTTGTTCAAATCGAACAGGGCGCTCTCCACCGCCGAAATCCTGGTATTGAGCTCCTGAAAGGCGCTTTTCTTGGCGTTGTAGAAGGATTGAGTCTGCTCGAGGTTGCGGATCGGCTGTTGCCGGGCATAGATGATGGATTCAACGATTCCCTGGACATCAAGCGGTCCGGCCAGGGAATTACTGGTCATTGAAACCATCATTTTCTCCTTTTAGTCAGACCTGGCGGTCGACCAGCAGGCTGGCCGATTCTTTACCTTTTTCCAGGCTTTCCATGAAATTCTGCAGAGCGGCGATGAAACTCCTGATCTCCTGGGGCGGAAACTCCCGGATGACGTTCTTGGTTTCACGGTCGATAACGCTGATGTACTGCTTGTTTATCTTCTTATCGACCAGGAAGTGCACCTCGCGGTTCATCAGGTCCATTTTCTTGTTCAAATTCTCCAGGATTTCCTCGAGTTCCTTCAGCTGTTCTTTTTGCTGACCTTCGTTTGCTGAGGCGGCCCGGCTTTGTTCTTTCAGTGCTTCAGCCTGCTTCATTGCGGATGCGTTTTGTCCCAGTATAACCTGGTCCTGCTCCTGCGGTTGTCCGCCGGCTTTGGCTGCTCCGGTGTCCCTTGCAGTTTCGGAATAGGGAGGCAGGGAAGGCCGCCGGCCTTCCCCTGCTTGTATCGTCTGGGCGATGGATTGTGCGGAATTTATTGCCTCAACCATCGTTTACCTCCCCATCAGTCATCCGGCTCCTGTTTTCACCTGAAAAGAGCCAGCACCTGCTGAGAAGTTGCATTGGCCTGGGCCAGGGATGACATACCCGACTGCATCAGGATCTGCCACTTGGTCAGCTTGACTATTTCCTCGGCCATGTTGGCGTCGGTGATCAGTGATTCGGCCGACTTCAGGTTGAGAGACTGCACCTGGATGATGTCGATCGAGTTGATCAGGCGGTTCTGCTGGGCGCCGATGGCGCCTCTCCAGCGGGAGATCGAGGAAACCGCGTTCTGCAATAGGGTCATGGTCATCAGGGCGGCCTGCTGATCCTTGATGTGCGAGGTGTTCTGGCCGAATGCATGCCTGGTGCCCTCGATGTTGGCCCCGCTCACTCCGGTGGTCCTGATGGTTGCGCTGCCGATTGAAACAGCGAGGTTAGATGTTCCGCTGGCCTGCAGACCCAGGGCGATGGTGCCCGCGCCGCGATTGCCGCCGATGGACACCTTGATCCAGGAAGAGACGTTGGTGTCGCCGACAAAAACGCAGCGGGTGAAGGCCTCGGTAGTACTGAAGAGCAGTTCACCACGGAAGTTGGCGCTGTCGACCACCCGGTTGACTTCGGTCAGGATCTGCTGGAATTCGACGTCCAGGGTCTTTCTCTGCACGTCACCGACAAAACCGGTGGCCGAATTCGAAGCCAGGGTGATGCCGCGGGCCAGCAGGTCGGTGAGCTTGTTCAGGGCACCGTCGGCGATGGCGATCACCGAGGCGGCGTCCGAAGCGTTCCTGGTGGCCTGGGCCAGGGCCATGCCGTCAAGCTTGAACGAAGCGGCCGCGAACAGGCCGGCTGCGTCGTCACTGGCATCGATGATGCGCATGCCTGACGAGAGTCGCGCGATTGACTTGTTCAAACCGATATTGGTTTGATAGAGGTTCTGCTGCGCGTAGAGGGAGTTGAGGTTGTTGATAACCGAAAACTGTTGTCCTGCCATTTTGTTAATCCTCCTTGATTTTAGTTGGGCGTCCTTGCCCGATTACAAATTCGATTACAAAGTTTTCAACAGCTATTTCGGTATTATCAGCGGGAACTTTAATTTCTTGTCCCATTACCTCAAAGCCCGGGTCTTACAGCGTGCCGGCCTCAGCGGAACAGGGTCAGCACCTGCTGGGAAGTGGCGTTGGCCTGGGCCAGTGAGGACATGCCCGACTGCATCAGGATCTGCCACTTGGTCAGCTGTACGATTTCCTCGGCCATATTGGCATCGGTGATGATCGATTCCGCGGCCTTGAGGTTCAGCGCCTGGACCTGGATGATATCGATGGCGTTGATGAAGCGGTTCTGCTGGGCGCCGATGGCGCCTCTCCAGCGGGATATGGAGGCCACTGCGTTCTGCAGCAGGGTCATGGTCATCAGGGCTGCTTCCTGGGTGCGGATGTGGCTGTTTTGCTGGCCGTAATTGTGGCTGATGCCCAGTTGACCGCCGCCGGCTGGCACGGTGGCCGTGGAATTGATGCGGCCGCTGCCGATGGAAACCTGGTGAATCAGGCCCGTACTGGCGGAAGAAAGCCCCAGGGCCAGGGTGCCGGCCCCGCGGAAACCACCGATGGAAACCCGGATCCAGGAAGCCACGTTGGTGTCGCCGACGAAAACACAGCGCACGAAAGCGGCTTCAGTACTGAAGAGCCGCTCACCACGGAAATTGGCGCTGGATACCACCCGGTTGACTTCTTCGAGTATCTGTTGGTACTCGATGTCCAGGGTGCGCCGCTGCACCGAACCGACAAAACCGGTGGCCGAACTTGAAGCCAGGGTGATGCCCCGGGCCACCAGGTCGGTCAGTTTGTTCAGGGCGCCGTCGGCGATGGCGATGACCGATGAGGCGTCTGAAGCATTGCGCACCGCCTGGGACATGGCCAGTCCGTCAACCTTGTAGGAAGAGGCGGCGAATAGACCGGCGGCGTCATCACTGGCGTCGATTATCCTCTTCCCGGAAGATAGCCTGGAAATGGCCTTGTTCAGCCCGATATTCGTCTGGTAGAGATTCTGCTGGGCGTACATCGAACTGAGGTTGTTCAGCACTGAAAACTGTTGTCCTGCCATACTTGCACTCCTTGCACTAAATTGACCGCCGAACCTTTTTCGGTCTGGCAGCCGGGCTCCATTTTCC
Source organism: uncultured Clostridia bacterium (assembly GCA_964457225.1). GTDB lineage: Bacteria > Acidobacteriota > Aminicenantia > UBA2199 > UBA2199 > CAYWEM01. The sequence continues at coordinate 209,771 of CAYWEM010000005.1, read as the reverse complement.
AGGAGCACCAAGGAAGTGAAAGCATCTTTTCTGCCAAGTCCCTGAATCTGATTTCTCATTGTTTATTGGACTTTTCAACGATAATCGCTTCAGTGGGCCAAGTAAAAAAAGGATTTTTTTGCCGCCGGCGCGGCGGTTTTTTGACTAGCGGCCGGCTCGGCGGCGGCTCCGGATCAGGCTGGACCAGCGCGAAAGGAACAATTCCTGGTTACGGCGGAAAGCGGCGGCCAGAAATTCAGCCCGGCCGGGCAAAGCCGCCTCGGCCTTTACGGTCCTGTTCTCCAGGTGGTGAACCAGGTCAAGGTGCAGGGCGTAAATCTGTTTGCCTTTTTCCTGAAGGCGCAGGCAAAAATCGGAATCCTCGAAATAGGCGAACTGGTAAGCCTGGTCGAACAGACCGTGTTCATCGTAGGTCTGCCGTGAAAGAGCCAGGCAGAAACCGCCCAGGTAGTCCACGGCATTTCCCAGCCCCAACGCGGCCGGCAAGCCGTTTTCGTTCAGTATTCCTCCCAGGTAGCCGGCGGCGGCTGTCTCGGGAACCGCCTGCAACACACCCAGCAGAGCCCGGTCCCAGCCGGGCAGCACCTCGGTGTCGGAATTGAGCAGAATCAGCCAGGGCGCATGCCCGAGAGCGGCCAGTTCGTTGTTGGGCCTGATGAATCCCAGGTTTTCGTTTGACTCGACCAGCTTCATCCTGGGTTCTTGTTTCGCCCTGGCCCGTAAATACTCCCTGGTTTCAGCACCCGAATCGTTATCCCAGATAAAAAGATTGAAATCCCCGCCGGCGGCGGCCAGGCTGTCCAGGCAATTTCTCAGCAAGGGCAGTTGGTCCCTGACTACGATGAGAATGTCTTTTTCCTGGTCCGGAGTATGTTCCAGCAACATGAGTTCGTCCTGGGCCAGGCGGTAGTTCTCGGCGGTTCTTTTCCAGGAACTTATCAGTTCAACGGAATCAGGCTGAATTCTTTGCCCCGATTCATTCCCGGCCGGCTCCTTCAGCAGGTCAAGCGCTCCGGAAATCCAGCCGGACATTTTTTCATAACGGGACGCCAGCTCATCGCTCAGTTCAGCCAGGGGCAGGAAACCGCAATCCATGATCTCGTAATGGTAAAAATGCCGTAAAACAGCCAGGTTGTCATTACGGTCCATGACCTGGTTTTCCAATTCGTTCAATTCTCCGGCCAGTCCTCGCAGGAGGTCGGTCGGCGGCGGAAACAGGGCGGCATTCCGTTTCAGTTCCAAACATATTTCAGCGCCCCGCTGCATTTTTTGCCGCAGCCAGGACAGGTCGACCAGCATGGTTGCCGCCGCCGTTGAAAAAGCTTTTCCGGACATGCCGAAATATTTCCTGTCCAGCCCCAGTTCCGGCCAACGCGAGCTCAAGACGGTTCTGAGCAATTGAGCCGTCAAATCCGGAGCACAATCACCCGATGCCTGCCCATTGCGGTAAAACAGTGTTCCAGCGGGAGTAAAATCCGAAATGTAGAGGCAAACTCCGGCAGGGATGATGGTTTCTGGCTTTATTCGCCCTGCCAGCCACTGCCCGGCCAAATCGCTCACCAGGCCCTGGTTCAGCAGTCTCCGACAAGACAGGCGCCGGCAGGAAGCCCCTTCACGGCAGGGAGAACAGGGCAGATCAGCCTGGATTACGGCATGACCCGGTCCGTAGGGCGCTGTTTCTCCGTACCAGGCATGACCGAAGAAAATACCCAGCACCGGGGTACCGACGGCCGCGGCTATGTGCATCGGGCCGGTGTCATTAGAAATGAGCCGGTCAACCCGACTGAAGAGAGCCGGCAAATCGGCCAATGAAGTTTTGCCGACCAGGTCAAGCACGGTAACATTGCAATGCTTCCTGAATTCTTCGGCCAGTGGTCGCTCCTGAGGAGAACCGGTTATTACGATACCGTTGCGGTCATCCTTGAGCAGATCCAGGGCCAGGGCCGCAAAATCTTCAACCGGCCAGGCCCGGTCCGGATGACTGGAACCAAGCTGCAGGGCCACCAGCCTATGGTGGCGACGGCGCCAGGGCGCGATCAGTTCTTCGATTCGTTCCGAGCTTTCCCGCACCGGCAGCAGCCATTTATCTACTCTTCCCGGCCTTCCGGCGGAAACACCGGCCAGCAGGTCGGCCATGTTGACCGAATTGCCCCGGCGGTCATGCAGGGTGGCAAAGAACAACCTGGACCACTCATCGAGCAGCCTGATCTCTTCTCCCCCGGCGGCCAGTCGGCCTCTTTTTTCGACCGCCCGCAGATGCTGCATGATCAGGGCACAGTCACGGTCAGCCGAGAGATTTAGAGCCAGGTCCCATTCTCCGGTTTCGAGATCCAGTTTGCCGCTCAGCAATTGGTTCAGGTCGATCAAGTTGTCGATACAGGGTGCGCAGGCCAGGATCGCTGAGAACTCAGGCCGGGCGGCCATGGTGATGGAAACCCCGGGATGACGGCTCTTCAACAAGGTCAGGCCGGGCAGTGAAAAAACCAGGTCCCCGAGCCTGCCGGACTGAATGGCGATGACTCGCATGATTATAGATTTACTGTTATATGCCCAGTTCGCTGAAAAGCACTTCTCTTATTTCAGCGCAAGTACTGTTGACGGCCTGCAGGTGTTCTCGGGCCCGGGTTGACAGATCTGTGCAGAATTCCTTGTCTTCCAGATCCTGCAGGTTGATCAGAACGTTGTAAAGCGCCCCCTCGGCACAGGCGGCGACGGCCAGACCGGCGACTCCTGCGTCCGAAAGCGAGTTGCGGTTGCCCTTGCGGGCCATCAGCAGGGCGACTTCAGCCGCGGCCGGAGTTTTTTCCAAAACTCCGAAGGGCACCAGGGCCGCATACCTGGTTGCCTCTTCTATGGCCAGCCGGCGAACCTGAGATTCATCTTCATTGCCCTTGGGTAAGGCAAATGCATCCATCAGGCGATTGAAAGCAGCCGTGTCCTGATCTATGGCCGCAGTGAAAAAGGCCTGGAGTTCCATGGCTTTTTCAGCTGCCTGAAGTATTTCTTCAGCCGCTTCTTCATAGCCTTTTTTTCCGTAGGTCAGGTTGCCGACCATGGCCGACAGCCCGGAAGCAAGAGAACCAGCCAGTGCAGCCACACTGCCGCCGCCGGGAGCGGGAGAAGAAGACGCGACTTCAGCGCAGAAATCGGTGAGTTTCATCTGCACCAGCGGGGCCGGCGGCCTGAACCTGTATTCTATGACTTTGTGCTCCGGATCAAATTCACCGATTTCAGTCAGCCCCAGGCTCTGCACCGCCACTCTGAGCAACTCTTTCTCCGAAACCGCCGTGGAAGCTCCCTGCTGCTGCAGAAAGTACCGGCCGCATTCGCTCAGCGCAGCCAGAGGTATCAATCCCACCAGTTCACTGCCGGTTACCCGGGCCCCGAACTCGCGGGCGATTCGATCTGCCTCGGTGAAAACGCGGTACAGGGGGGTAATCCTGTAATTGAGCAGGTTGACCGAAACCTGGGCCATGTTGTATTCATCTATGTACCAGCCGACCGCGCGCACGGCCTTCAAGGCGCCTGGAATCCTTTTCTTTTCACCGCTCTCGGGATCGGTAACCAGCCGCCCCTGTTCCCGCAGGCGGGAAGCTATCTTGCGGGCGATTTTGACATCACGGGTGTTAAGATTGACGTTGTAGGCGATCAGGAATTCCCTGGCCCCGATAACCGTGGCCCCACTGCCCGGATTGAAGGTCCGGGGGCCGAAATCCGGCTTGAACTCATCAGACTGGAGTTTTTTCGGCAGTGCTTCGTATTCGCCTTCCCGAATGTAAGCCAGCGATCTGCGCCTTTCATCGCGCGCCGCTTCTTCGTACAGGTAAACCGGGATACCCAGTTCATCACCCACTCTTTGTCCCAGTTTGCCTGCCAGCTCCACGCAGTCGGCCATGGTCACCCCGGAAACCGGAACGAAAGGACAGACATCAGTGGCTCCCAGCCTGGGGTGAGCTCCGTGATGCCGGCTCATGTCAATGAGTTCGGCGGCCTTTTTCATGGCCTGGAAAGCGGCCTCCCCGACCTCTTCCGGGCTGCCGGCAAAAGTCACGACCGTGCGGTTGGTATCCTTGCCCGGATCCACATCAAGCAGCAGTACGCCGGGCACTTTCTTTATCTCGGCGCAGATGGCATCGATAACGGCGGTTTCCCGGCCTTCCGAAAAGTTCGCTACGCATTCAATTATTCTGTTCATTTACTTTCCTCCTTTTTTTCTGGTTGTTTTTCCGCCAGGATTCTATCTCGGCATGGTTTCCATTGACCAGTACTTCAGGCACATCCAGTCCCTGGAATGATCTGGGCCTGGTGTAAACGGGGCAGGCGAATTGGTCCTCCTTGAAGAACGAATCACCGAGCACCGATTCCGGGTTCCCGACCACCCCCGGAAGCAGGCGGCTTACCGCTTCGATCACGACCAGCGCCGCCGCCTCCCCTCCCATCAACACGTAATCACCGATGGATATTTCATCATCGGCCAGCAGATCGATGACCCGCTGATCTATCCCGTCATAACGGCCGCAGACCAGGATCAGGTGATCGCAGGCGGACATGTCCTTGGCGATTTGCTGATCAAAGGACCGGCCATAGGCTGAAAAAAAAATCACCCGGCCGGGATGCTGGGCCTTAATAGCAGAAACAGCGTCATAAAGAGGCGCCGGAGTGAACACCATGCCCGCCCCGCCTCCGAACGGCCGGTCATCGACCTTGCGGTGCTTGTCAAGGGAATAATCCCTGGGATCACACAAGGCGATTTCGATGAGCTTGTTGCTGCGGGCCTTGCCCAGCAGGGCCAGGGAAGTGAAATGGTCAATCATTTCCGGAAAAATTGAAACCACCGAGTATTTCATTGATTCAGGGTCAACAAGCCTTCCGGGGCATCCAGGCGCAGGCGGCGCTGTTCGTGATCCACGCCGGTTACTATTTCCGGCACCAGAGGCACCAGGATTTCATTCCCGTCTTGATCGGATATTTCAAGCAGAGGGTGACCGGAATGGCCGCTGACGGCGCTGACCATTCCCAGCAGTTTGCCGTCGCGGTCATGAACCTGGTAACCCAGGTAATCATCACCCGCAAAATCATCAGCTGCGCGCCCCGGGGCGAAGAGTTCGCAGTTCAGGAGCTCCTGGGCAGCGGCAATACTCTCAACGGATTGAAAAAGAAGCACCGGCTGACCTTTCAGCAAACGATACGAGGAAAGCTTGAGTTGCCTGGTTCTCAGCCTGGATTTAAAAGTAAGGATTTCACCCGGCAAAAGCAATTCTTCAGAAAAAGGGTGAGCAGGCTGAAGCACCAGCTCACCCTTGTTTCCTCTAACCTTAGAAACTCGGCCTAAATAAATCAACCAACGTTATTATCGTGTTCAGTCGTAATTCTCGATGATTTCCAGGTTGTAACGCCTTTTCTGCTTCATTCCCGAGGCATTCAGTATGGTCCGGATAGCCCGGGCAGTCCTGCCCTGCTTTCCGATAACCTTGCCCAGATCGGAAGGATGAACCCGCAGCTCGAGAATAGTAGTCTGTTCTCCATCAATCTGTGTGACTTTTACCTGATCCGGATTGTCAACGAGAGCTTTGCAAACACTTTCCACCAGTTGTTTCACCTTACCCTCCTATCTTCTCTGTATTGAAGCGCTTGACGAGAGATTTGACTGTATCGGACGGCTGTCCCCCCCTGGCGATCCAGGCATTGTACTTTTCCATGTCGATCTGAATGATCTGCGGATCTTTTTTTGGATCGTAGTGACCAATCAACTCGATGTACCGGGACTCTCTCGGTCTTTCACGGTCCACGGCGACAATACGGTAAAAAGGTTTGTGTTTTGTACCCATTCTGCTCAAGCGAATTGAAACCATTTGCAACTCCTAACTGTACTGTAAGGCATTCAATTTACCCCATTTCATATTAAAAGTCAAACCGTTTCATCATCCGTCGCAGCAAGGGATTGCGAAGCTGCTGCTTCATGGAAAAAAAGTTCTTCAGCAGTTGATTTATCTCCTGCACACTGCGGCCTGATCCCCTGGCGATTCTCTGGCGCCTGCGGCCGTCGATGATCTTGGGATTTCGTCGCTCTCCAGGGGTCATGGAAAGAATAATCGCCGACAAATGCACCAGGCGCTTTTCATCGAGAGCGGCCGGGTCTATTCCCCTGGCCATTCCTCCGGGAAGCATCCCCATGATTTCACTCAACGGTCCCATCTTCTTCATCTGTTCCAGTTGTTGTCTGAAATCCTCCAGATCAAATTGGTTTTTCTTCAGTTTTTCAGCTGTGCGGCGGGCCTGCTTTTCATCAAAACTCTGTTCAGCTTTTTCAATCAGGGTCAGCACGTCCCCCAATCCCAGAATGCGCGAGGCCATTCGTTCCGGGTGAAACGGCTCCAGGTCGCCTGGTTTTTCCCCGGTTCCGGCAAAGATGATGGGACGGTCAAGAACACTGACTATGGAAAGGGCCGCTCCGCCGCGGGTGTCAGCATCAAGCTTGGTCAGGATAATAGAGTCGAAGCCGACCTTCTCCAGGAAAGCCCGGGCTGAATTAACCGCATCCTGCCCGGTCAGGGCATCTGCCACGAACATGGTCTCCAGCGGGTTCAGGTATTTTTTCAAGTCAGCCAGTTCCTGCAGGAGATCCTCGGCGGCATGCAGGCGACCGGCCGTATCCACCAGGACGTAGTCATAGCCGTAGTCCAGGGCATGTTTTTTCAATTCAGCGGCCAGGCTCAACAGCTCAGTGGAAGCGCCTTTGAAGTAAGCCAACTGCGCTTCACGACACAGGATTTCCAGTTGTTCCCGCGCCGCCGGCCTTTTTAAATCAAGGGAACACAGCAGTACGCTTTTCTGCTGCTTCCTCAGATGAAGGCCGAGTTTACCGGCGCTGGTGGTCTTGCCGCAGCCCTGCAGCCCGGTTAACATGACCAGGGTCGGCTTGATGGAAGCTTCCCGCAGTTTGCCGCCATCACGGCCCAGCAGATCGCGCAACTCGTCCCGAACCACCTTGACTACCTGCTGGTATGGATTCAAACTCTCCTGGACATCACTTCCCAGGGCCTTAACCCGAATTTTTTCAACGAAGGCCTTGACCACCTTGTAGTTGACATCAGCTTCCAGCAGTGAAAGTCGGATTTCCTTCAGGGCTTTTTCCAGGTTGGCCGAGTTGATCTGGGCTTCTCCCTTGAGGTACTTAAGCACCTTGCCGAATCGGTCGCTAAGGTTTTCCAGCATTTATCAATTCTCCTGTGATTGCATTGCAGCCGGATTCAATGCTCAGGGATTATCCCGTTTTGCTTTCCGGCTGAAATTTCTCAGTGAACCTGGGTCATTGGCACCAGCGGCTTTTTTAAAACCCGGTACACCGGGTAAACCCCGGGTTGGGCTGACCACTGGCGCACCAGGACCCGGTTGAAAAAGCCCCATGAGGCCAGGGAGTCGTTGTTTTCCGGTTCAAGCATCACCGCCGCCAGTCGGGCCAGGGGCTGAGCCAGGCTGACGTAAAAGGCGCCGGCCGGAAAAGCCAGTTTTTCCTGGCGATAATCCCCCCTGACAGTCAGCAGGACCCGGCCCTGGAAAATACTGGAAGCCATTTCCACCGAGGCCAGTTTAAACACTTCGACCTCCTCTTCGCAGGGTTCAAGCAATTCATGCACCACTACACCGTGATCCCGCAGCTTGGCGATGATCTCGGGCTGGTGAGCCGCAAGCAGGTAACCATGAGGCAGGTTTACCGTTTTTCCGGGAACCGCCCTGGCCATATATGGAACACGATACTGAGTTTCACGCTCTGTTCTGCGCACCAGGAAATCTCCATACCAGGCCGGGTACTTGTGACGCTCCGCCTTTGGAATGCGCTCCCTGGTGAATTCGTAACTGTCTATTTCCACTTCAAGCAGTTTTTCCACCCGGTGACTGACCGCGAAACTCCCGCGGTGAAAGAACTCGGTCGTTTTCCGGTCAGCTTCATTGACCAGAGCGCTCATTTCATCGATATGTTCCCAGGTATAGGCCAGTATAGATTTGAGAAAGGCCAGGCAGGACAACACCCTGGTGCGGAAATCAGTATAGGAGTAGTTCTCGTCGAGCACGGTGAAACGGTTGCGCAAGCCGACGTAATTAGAACCGAAACGGGCATCAAAAGCATCGTTGGCCCAGCCCTTCAGAGGATCAGCCCGGTCAACGAAATTTCCATAGGGAATCGAAGTGAAGCCGTATTTTTCCCTGAGTTCCCGGCCGACCCGGGGAAAGAACTCCTGCCACATGTAGTCGCGCAATTCCAAAGGAGAATTGGCATTGGCCAGAGTGGAATAAGTCACCGGGTGACGGTGGTAAGAGCCGTTGGTGGTGTGCAGATCAACCACCAGAACCGGGTCCCATTCGCGGAAAAGGCCGACCAGGGCATTTACTTCGGGAGATTCGAGCTTGATGTAATCCCGGTTCAGATCAAGGTGCTGGCCGTTATGGCGTACTCCAGCCAGCTCAGGACCGTTGTCACGGCGGTTTTTTCCGAGCTGGTCGTTTCCATCGGGATTGAAAATCGGTAAAAACAGAATGACCTGGTTTTCCAGCCATTCTTGATGACGTCCGAAGGCGAAATCCCGCAGCAGCATCTGCACAGCCTCCTTGCCTTCGACTTCTCCGGCATGGATATTGGCCATGATCAAAACAGCGGGCAATCCCTGGCGCCGCATCTGGTATGCATCCTGAATTCCGGCCGCCGACACGATGAGCAACGGAATCTGCCGCCCCTCGTGTGAATCACCCAGGCTGGTCATTTCAATGTTGGCGGACCGCGCCTGCAAAGTGTTCAGAAACTCTATCACCTCGCTGTAAAGCGAAGTCCGGGCATATTCGGTTTTTTCGACTACGGTCAAAGGTTCAACATCGGCCGGAAACAAGCTCATGACAAGCAGAACAGATAAACCCAGGCAGCAGGACAATCTTTTCATTTTTCCTCCAGCAGCAATTATAACCAATCCCCGGGCGCAGTAAAAGGGAATCGTCCTCTGCCGAAAAAATCAGGGCCACCCGGCTGAGGAAAACAGTATTGCCCCTGATTCTGTTTTTTTCGGAAAACTGCCTGTGTTGCTTTCGTGTTGACAGGTTCCGCCTGATTCGGGATAATTGAGTTGATGACGTTTTGTACAGGAAACAAATGAGCCAGGAAAAAGGAAGCCTGCAGGATACCAGGCCGCTGAAACTTTTCATCGGGATATGTGCCAAAAGCCTGACCGGAACGCTTTTACTGAAAAACGAATCCAATACCGTCACCATATACTTCAACCGGGGCTCCTTCACCTGGGCCCTGGCCACGGCTTCGGAATACAGCCTGGAAAAGCAGCTGCTCAAGCTCGGTTTTATCAACGGGCAGATACTGGAACAATTATCACTTGACCTGGAAGAAGATGCCCAGAAGGGCAAGTTCATGGTCGAGAAAGGTATCATCACCCTGGAGGAACTGATCCAGGCCAGCAAGGTCCAGATAACGGCCATTATCAGCGCGGCGCTGGAAATGCGCGGCGGTACTTTCCATTTCACAGGTGAACCGCTGCCGCAAAGACTGCTAAGCCTTGATCTCAACGTGGCTGAATTCATTTATCACCACATCCTGTCCGGCCTGGACATGGGCGAAGTCTGGAAAAACATCGGTTCACTGCAGAGTGAGTTTCAGCGCCTGGAAGATCCCGCACTGGAACGGATCTTTGTTTTTAACCGGGAGATCAGGGAAGTTCTGCTCAGTTTTGACCGTGAACCCATGCTGGAAAAATCGGTCCTTCATTTCTCGGACCGGGACAAGTTTTCTACTGTAAAAACCGTTTACTACCTGCTCTGCTGCGAACTCCTGCAGAAAAAAGAGTTTGAACTTGCTGCTCCCGAGGATTTCAATTCAATGCCTTTCAGCCTGGAGGAATCCCTTGAACCGGAGCAGGAAAGCACGGCCGATTATTCCTACTCACTCGGTGAGGTTGAGCTGGAAAACATGGAAGAAATCCAGGCTCCGCAACCGCAACCTTTCGAAGAGGCTCCATTCAGCCCGCAACCCCGCAAACCGCTTAATTTGCTCTGGATAATGCTGTTCCTGATTGCAGCCCTGACCATCGCCCTCTTCCTGTTATTCAGGGCTGGTGACGACCAGCCAACACTGCCGGTGACAATCGTAAGTGAAACCCAGGCTGAACCGACACCCAGGCTGCCGGAAAAAAAAGCGGCGCCTGAGTCCCCGGTGATACTAACCGAAGAAATCTCCGAGCCCCGGATTGAACAAAAAACCGAAACTGTGCCGGCCGCGCCGCCCGGAACAAACCGCGGACAACTGAAGCAGCAGGCACTCGATCAATTCGTCAAGGGGAACTGGCTGGCCGCGGCCGACATCTGGAAACACCACCTGGCCGCCTCAGGTTTGAGTCACTCGATCCTGCTGGAGTTTGTCTGCCAGAAAACATCCGTAAACAAAGCTTTCGCCGCAATTCAGGAAAAAGACAAGTTCTTCCTCCTGGCCCGGCCCAGGGAGAACCAGGATTGCTTCTACATACTGTACGGCCATTACGCTTCCGCGGAAGAAGCCGGACAGGCCATGTTAAAAGTGCCGCGGTATTTCAGGGAACAACAAAACCCGCCCCGGATCATCGAATTACAGCCTTACCTGTAAAACCAGATCCGACCCGGCTCACGTCATATGCCGCTTGATTTCAGGTCTTTACCTCTCCCGATCCGGGAAAGGGTCAGAAATCTGATATTATGAATTGAAGATGACCCTGACATCACCCTTTTTCCCGAGCGTGATCACGTCACCATCCTTCAGATTGTGGCGGCTGACCTTTTCAACGTTCAGGAACACACCGTTGGTGGAATCATGATCTTCAATCCAGACCTGACCATCTTTCTCATAAATTGAACAGTGCAGTTTGGAAACGATCGGTTCGTTGACCACAACGTCCACCTGGGAAGGATCACGACCTATTTTCAAAGGTTTTTCACTGAGCGGGTAATTGCCGATCTTTTCAGAACCGATGTACACTTCTATTTGCCCGCGCTGAATTACCGTGTTGTCCGGAACCTGGTCGATCTTGGTTGCGGCAATTTTATCCGGCTGGGGAACCGGGGCGTTTTCCAGGTCCCGCTTCACCACCGGCCTGGGTGCGGTAACGGTATCCCTGGTTTTTTTCCGCGGCCGCAGCAGCAGGATCAGTACCAGGATAAGCAACAACAAGCCACCGCCCCCGGCAATGATGAAAACCTGGTATTGATTCCATATTTTTTCCGGACCGGACATGCTGTTGATGGCGGTGGTGGCGATCTCCTTGAGCTTCTGGATATCCGGAGAATTTCGCAGGTAAACCAGGCTGTCGTCTGCCAGGCGTGAAGCCTCGAACCATTTTCTGTTCCAGACTTTTTCCAGCAGTTGGTGGTACAGATCGTTGAACATGCTGCCCTGGTTGATCGGAATGCCCACTTCCCTGATGAATTCCTTGACCGTGTTGATTGGAATGATGAAATTAAAACCCTGGACCGGCCTGAAAACGCCCATCGAATCGAATTGGCCGGCTCCAAAAGTAGTAATACCGATGACTTCTCCCTTGCGGTTGACCGCCGGGCCTCCGGAATTACCGTGGGTTATTGAAGCATCGGTCTGAATGATCGGCATGCCCGAAGGATCCGTCCTCTTCGCGGAAACGTTGCCGCGATTGATGGTCACTTCGAGTTGAGACTTAGGATTGAGATAATAGCCCATCAGGGTTTCCACGGCCGCCGGGTATCCAAGAGCCAGAATTACATCCTGTAATTCCACCCTGGCGGAATCGCCAAGGTAAACCACGGGCAGTTTTTCCTTTTCAATCTTGACTATGGCGATGTCTTTTCCCGAACGCAGAATGGAAGGAGAAAAGGAACGAATGGCATAATCGAACATCTCCTCATTGGAAAGAACTATTTTCTTGAAAGCCCGGGAATTGATGATCTGGAATTTACGCAGTTCGACCCATCTCTGGTAAAGCTGTTCATCGATCTGGCTGAATCCCTCTTTCTGCATCAGGCTGAGCACGATTGACGGCATGATGCTTGAGATGAATTCTCCGCGGTTGTTTTCAAATTGCTGAACTGTTTCAACCACGTGAGCATTGGTGACGATGTAGCCTTCGTGGTTGACTATGAAACCTGATCCGGTACCGCCGGCATAGTGATTCTCCCGCTGTGCCTGGCCGTCCTTGTCGATGTAAACGTATTCGGAAATGACCACCCCGATAACCCTGACTATAGCCGGTTTGTTCTGGTAAGCGATGCGCTGGAACTCATCCAGCTGGACCGCAGAAGCAGAGCCCAGAACAAGCAGGACCAAAAACAGGCCGCTGATGAATTTTTTCATTCTTGCCTCCTATAGAACGTTGTTTTTTATGAAATCGGCCAGAAATAAAGATTTCTCCCGGTCATTTCCGCCGCCCTGGAAAATCAACTTCCTGTTGTGGTTTTTACCTTGCAGAAAAAAATCAAAAGAAAGGCCCGGTCCAACTCCCGAAGTTACCTGCAGTCCTCCGGGTTGTACCGCTTCCCAGAGGAAACTGTGCCCGGGATCAGTCGCTGAACTGAAAACGACCACGCCCTTTTTCAGGAAAAGAACCCCCCGGCAGGTGCCGCGTTCGGGTTCGTGGACATGAAGGACCGGAACAGGCACGCTTTGCCGTAAATCCAGGGCTTCCCGCATCAACATTTGCGCCTCAACGTAATCTCCGCGGTAAAACCTGATAACCCCCATGGCCGCGACCGCGGCCGGAACCCTTGATACTCCCAGGATTTCCCGGCCCAGTTCTTCGGCGCTTATCCAGTCCCGCTGATTGATCATGTTTTTTATTCTGACCATCTGTCGATCTATCTGGGCTGCGGTCATTTGCCCCGGCCGGGAATCAAGCCGCACCTGATCAGGATCATCCATCCGGGGCGGGAGCTGCTTGTCGGCATCACCTGAAACTGATCCTGATTCTTTTGTTGCATCCTCCCGGGTTGAAAAACCAGGGTCGCTCAGCCCTTCAATCCCGGATTCTCCGCCTGCAACTTCTCCAACCTGGACCGGCGTTGTCTCCTGAATAACAAGAGAATCCCGACTGGATTCAGCAGATTCCGGAGGAGCGGGACGCAAGAAAAAAAACCACAACAGTGCGAAAACTGTCAGCAGGGCCGCACCTCCCCAGGCCAGGCCGGCCCGTGAAAAAACCGGAAGCCTCTTTTTCTTTTCCAGCATCCCCCGGTCGGTTGACAGGGCCGTGGCTTCGTGAACTCCTTTTCTGAGTTCTTCCAGGTCCTCAACCATGTCACGGGCGCTGGCGAATCTTTTCTCGACCTTCTTTTCCAGGGCGCGCAACATGAATTTCTCCAGTTGCAGATCTATTTCAGGGTTGAAAACCGAAGGCCGCGGCGGGGGGGTCTCCAGGTGTGCTTTTTGAATCTGGAACTCAGAATTGGTGTCATCGTGAAAAGGCACCCGGCCGGTGACCATTTCGTAAAAAGTAATGCCCAGCGAATACAGGTCGCTCCGGTAATCTATATCCTTGCCCAGGATCTGTTCCGGCGAAGTATACCAGGGAGTGCCGATCAGCATCCCGGTCTTGGTAAGTCCCTGAGTGCCGAATACCTTGGCAATGCCGAAATCTGATATTTTTATGCGTCCATCCCGGGATACCAGGATGTTGGCCGGCTTGATGTCCCGGTGAATCACCTGCAGGGAATGAGCGTAATCCAGGGCCCGAATGATCTGGCCCAGGTAATCAAGTGATTCAGGCAGGGGGATCTTTTTCCTTTCCAGCAGCAATTCTTTTAAACTGCGGCCGTCAACGTATTCCATGGCGATTACGTAGTTCTCTTCAATCCGGCTGAAACTGAAGATCATGACGATGTTGGGATGGTTCATGCGGGCCTGGGTCATGGCTTCAATTTTGAACCTTTCCATCAACTCCGCCTGCCCGGTGTATTGCGGATGAATGAGTTTGAGGGCTACTTCCCGGTTGAGCATGGTATCAATGGCGTAGTAAATCGTGCCCATGCCGCCGCGGCCTATCTCGGCCTTGATCAGAAAATTGCCGAATTCCTGTCCTATTTTAATCATTGCTTTCCTTTGAACAGAAAAAGTCGCCGGTCTTCGGTAAACAAAACCCGCCGGCCATCCGAGAGATCCAGCAAAACCGTGCTCAATCGGGTGACAGGCGCCAGGGGATAGGCCTGCTTGCCGCCCGGGGTTTTTTTTGTTTCCAGAAAGGAATCCGGGTAGTAGATGACGAAACCCAGTGCTGAAGAGTATTCCATGGCCAGAATTTCAGCGCCTCGATCAACTTCCTCCCGGTCTTGCAGCAGCAAATCGGGCAGGTTGAAGGCTTTGACCGTCCTGTTTTCAAGATCGAGAAAAGTCATCCAGTAATCATCACCATCCCGGTTGAAAAAAAACCTGCTGCCGGCGGCGATGGTTATTTCATGGTTGAGCATTCTCAGTGATTTATCACCTGACTGTAAACCGGAAACAGCAAAGAAACTGACGCCGTCATGAAAAAAGAAATGGTTTTGATGCACGAAAAGCGGATTGATTTTGTGCTGATCTCCCATGAACTGGCGATCTCTTTCCCTGAGCTTGTTCCTGTTCAGAATGGGCCCGGTAATCCCTTCCCGGAAAAGGCCTGAACCACCTCCCGCACCTGGATCGATCCGCCAGGTATACAACCGATTTCCGCTCGCCGGCACCAGGTCGCCCGAAAGATTGCCTATATCACGCAGTTCAGAGGGTTGACCGATTTGAAACATCTCCAGCCGCCCCTCTCTGTTCCTGAAAACAATCCCGGCCGAAAGGTACACCTGTTCTTCAGGAGTAAAAGGCAGGGCGTCTATTTCTTCAAATTCAATTTCCTGCACCTGCCAATCCTGTCCGGGCGAATTCAACTGAGATAATTCCAGAGCTTCGCTTCCTCCACCCGGCGCCTTCGGTCCCCGGTCAACCAGGCTGAAAAAAAGCCAGACCAGGAATGCCAGCAGAACCAGTACTCCAATCACGCTGAATGCTTTAACCAGGCCGCTCCTGCCTCTGACTATGCGATCAGGCTTGGTATCTTCACTTAAAAGCGTATTGCCCACCTTAACGACCTGAACGGTTATGTTATCTGTTCCGCCGCGGGCATTGGCGGTTTCAACCATCAACAAAGCGATATCTTCGGGAAAGGCCTCCTGAACCATTTCCACCATTTCATCTTCCGATATGTGATTGCTTAAACCATCGGAACACATGATGAACACATCACCAGCTTGCACATCAATGTTTTCAACCAGCTGAGGTGTTACTTCGTCACGTGAGCCGAGAGAAAGATATAGAACGTTTTTCTGAGGATGATTCTTCGCTTCCTGACTGCTGATAACCCCGTCTTCGACCAGTTTTTCCACAAAGGAATGATCCCTGGTCAACTGCTGCAATCGCCCCTGCCGGACCCGGTAAACCCTGGAGTCGCCTATATGCACGATGCAGGCCCGTTCCTGCTTGACCACCAGGGCACTGAAAGTCGTGCCCATGCCCCGCTTGGACAGGTCCTCCGAGGCTATTCTGTAAACGATTTCATTGGCCCGCTGAACCGATTCAAGCATGGCGCCGCAGATATCCTTATCCTGCCTGCGGGCTTGCCGGTAAGTTTCAAAAAACGATTCCGTGGCCAGTCGTGAAGCCACGTCACCAGCCTGGTGGCCGCCCATGCCGTCAGCCACGATAAAAACGTATTCATCCCTGGCGATTTTCTCACTTAAATAGAAATCTTCGTTGGTAGTTCTTATTCTGCCCAGGTCGCTTTTGGCAAAAAAATGAATTTCCATTTGTTTTTTTATCTTTTCTTTATCCTGAAGAGGAGGTTTTCCATGGTTATCCAGTCTTCATCTTCAATCAGGGCTCGAAAGACCTGCTGATCGTTCAGTTTGATCCCGGCATCCGAATCCAGGTCAATGAGCCACCATTTTTCTTCAACGATGCGGATATTGAAAGCCAGGTCGGGGAAAATCTCTTTATCCAGGCAAACAGATGCAAAAGAGCTGCTGCCGACCAGATTCCTACCCTCATGCAGGGTAAAATCGCAACCCCTGTATTTACCGGCCCAGACAGTCAGCCAGCCTTTTATCCTCGGGTTCCGGCGCAGCGGCCGCAGATCCTCCAGCACTGTGTGATCAATTATTTCCAGGCGGGTCCGGTCATCCATGATCACACTCCCGGAAGCATTTGAAGAGAAAATCACGGCCGCCGATGCGAATCCGGTCATCATCATGAAGGCGCTGGCGCCTGACCGGCTGTCCGTTCACCCAGGTGCCCTGCCTGGTATTGTGATCGTTTATTTCAAAAGCTCCCGCCGCAAAGTAAATCTGGCAATGAATCCGGCTCGCTTCAGAAGCCGGAAGCACCAGGTCGTTTTCCCGGTCGGAGCCGATTGAAAAAAGTTCTTTGGCAATACGAACAACGCTTTCCCGGCCGGCATCGACTTCGGCAAACCAGGCGAAAATCAGCGGGCTGACTTTGCTTTCCAGTAAAATCGTTTTATCCAGATCGGCCGCAGTTCTTTTTTCTCCCGGACAAACTTGCTCTGCGGCTTTATCAGTCACGCTCTTACCTCTCGGCTTAATTAGCACAAGAAAAAATAAATGTCAATTTGAGAAAGCTGTTTCCAGAGCCCTGCGGACCAATTCCTGATAGCGTTCCTGACTGTAATGCCTCTCACAGAACCTGGCGGCCCGCACTGCTGTTTCAAGGCCCTCGGGCCCGGCGGCCCGGACGATTGCCCCGGCCAGCTCTTCCTTGCGTGGAGTGGCAAGAACAGCGATTTCCGGAGTTATTGACTGGGTGTGGGTGTAAAGATCGGTAGCCACGACCGGAACCCCGCTGCGCAGGTAGGAGTATATTTTCAGGGGAATGTTGGTGCCCAGGGTACGCGGACTGACCAGAACATCGGCGGCTTTAAGAAAATAGGGAATTTCAGCCGGATCCTGCCGCCCCAGAAGAATCACCCTGTCTTTCAAGCCAAGTTCATCAAGGTCGCCTTGCACTTGTTCAATCTGCCTGGCCGTTCCTCCGATCAAAACCAGCTTGTATTCCAGCGGCAAAAGACTCAGGGCTTCCAGCAACAGCGGGATACCCTGGTAAGCTTCCAGGGTTCCAGTATAAAGAACAACCTTATTGTGGGAATCGGCGAGTTCCCGGCGGAGTCGCTGCAATTTCTCCGCATCCAGTTCCGGCCCCTGCTCTTCACTGAAGTTCTCGATCATGGTCAGTTTTCCGGGGTCGGTGATTTTACCGGCATAATCGGCCAGCGAGGGACAGATGACGATTACCGAAGCGGCGTTTTTCAGGGAAGTCCGTTCAATCCAGCTGAAGAAGCCTGTTATCAGCTTTGAACGGGTGAACTTGAAATTGTCCATATGCTGTACCAGCGAAGCATGCATGTCGTAAAGATGAGGAATCCGGGTGATTTTGCTGAAAAAGACCCCCATGATGCATGCTTCCTCGTGAGTGTGGATCAGGTCGTAACGATTGCCCAGCAAGCGGGCCCAGGCCTTAAAAAAGAGAAAAAAATCGAGCACTACTTTTTGCCAGGAGGGGCCTGTCTTTATGGTTTTAATACCCGGCACCCGCCAGGATCGGTAAATGCGCAATCCCGGCATTCCACGATCCTGGCCGATTGGATAGGTCACCAGGTCAACCTGGTGCCCAAGTTCAGTCAATGCCTTGATGCGAAAGTATTCGGAAAAAGGAGTGCCGCGTGGTTCAAAATATGGTTCCGGAGCGATCATCAGGATTTTTTTCATCTGAAAAACCTATTAATCCCCTTATCGAGTATACGTTCTTGTTCAAACCCTCATGATAAATCTTGGAAAGCATTTCAGCTATCAGCCCGAGGGATATCACCTGCACACCCAGGAAAATCATCAACAAGGTCAGAAAGAGCAGGGGCCTGCCGGCCAGGGGCTGTAACAGAACGAACTTGTCATATACCATTTTCAATCCGAACAGAAAACCGATAAACATCATCAGCGCGCCGATACCGCCGAAAACCTGCAGGGGACGATGGTAATAAGAAAGCAGGTATTTGATTGAAATCAGGTCCAGTAAAACCCGGTAGGTTCGCCCCAGGCCGTATTTTGATTTTCCATGCCGGCGCGGACGGTGATTAACCGGGATTTCAATCGAACGAATGCCTATTCTCGAGGCAATGGCGGGAATGTAGCGGTGCATCTCGCCGTACAGTTTCAGGTTCTTGACTACTTCCCGGCGAAAACCGCGCAGAGTGCAGCCGTAATCGTGCAGTTTGACCTTGGTGATAAAGGAGACCAGTAAATTACCCAGAAAAGAAGGTATTTTTCGGGTAAGAAACTTGTCCCGCCTGTTTTTACGCCAGCCGTTGACTATGTCGTAACCTTCATTTACCTTTTCAACGATCCCGGGAATGTCGGCCGGATCGTTCTGCATGTCGGCATCCATGGTTATGACAACTTCCCCGCAACACAGATCGAACCCCGCCGATATGGCCGCCGACTGGCCGAAATTGCGGCGGAAATTGATAATCTTGACCCTGGGATCGACCTTGTTCAAGGCCAGCAATTCAGCCAGCGAACCATCGCTGCTGCCGTCATTGACAAAGATCAGTTCAAATGCCGGGAAACTGGGACTCAGTACGGCCACCGTCTCACGGTACAGTGGTTCCAGGTTTCCCGCTTCATTGAAAACAGGAATGACAACCGATAAAGATACTTCCTTCATCGGCCATTTTTATCACAAAGAAGGTTCTTTTGCAAACTCTCCATCATAACCCTTTCACGGAAGAACGATCCGGGCCAGGCCAAAAAAGTGGAAAATTTCATTTCAGCGCCAGCGGACAATGGAAACTATATTCGAGTAATCATCGGTCCAGACACGATTTCCTGTTCCGGGAACAAAACTCCACTTTCCTGATTTCAGCAGCTTTTCGAGCAAAGCAGGGTGGCGGGCCATAACCGCCCATTGTGAAGCGAATTTACCTTGGCTGTCCGTTTCACCTTGGACCCAGCCGGTATCAAGCTGTTGAATGCTGAACAGCCCGAGCTTTGCGGCCAGGTCCGCTATCACCCTGGTCAGATCCAGGTAGCGGTTGGAAATGTTTACCGCCAATATCCCCTGCCGGCTGATTTTGCTCCAGTATAACTCAAAAGCCTCCAGGGTGATCAGGTGAGTGGGAATGGCATCTGAACTGAAAGCATCAACCACCAGCAAATCGTAATGAGCCGGAGGAGCCTTGGCCAGTTCCAGGCGGGCGTCACCGGCAACCAGTTCGAGTTCCTGCAATTTCGTTTCACTCAGAAATGTAAAAAAACGGGGATTGCCGGCCAGTTCGAGAACCGCCGGGTTGATTTCGTAAAAAGTCCAGCTGTCTTCAGCTTCAGCATAGGAAAGCATTGAGCCGATGCCCAGCCCGATCACTCCAACCCTGGCCCGGCTGAAACGTTCCCGGAATGCGGCGAAAGTTTCCCCAAAAGGACCGAGTTGATGGTAATATGCCAGCGGCTCAAATTGCCTTTCCGGAATCGTGAATTGCAGGCCGTGAATGGTAGTACCGTGAAAAAGCTTGTTGAAGGGACCTCGCTGATCGTGATTCACCTGGAGGTAACCGAAGAAATTCCTGGAGCGGAAAAGTGCCTGGCCGTGAATGGCCGTAAAAAAAACAGAGCCGATCAGGATACTGCCGACAGCCAGTCCGTACCGCTTCGGACTCCTGACCATCAGATAGGCCAGCACCAGTGGTAAACCGAATATGATCAGCATCCACAACTGGTAAGGTTCCAGGGTCAGCCTCGGTATAAAGGCGGCCATAAGGGCAGTCAACAGTCCCAGCGCCGGAACCGGCAACCAGTAAAAAATCTTCCCGGTCGTGGTTTCAGGTATTGCTGGTTCTCCGGCCCGGCGATAAACCATGGCCGCCAGAACTATTGTAACCGGCAATTCGGTAATCCCGGAAAAAAGCATCGGCGCCAGCAGGGCGTTGAAAACACCGCCGAGCATACCGCCCAGGGCCAGGTAAAAATAGAAAAGGGTCAGGTTTTCAGCCGGAGGACGATCAGCAGCCAGGCGACCGTGACAGACCAGGGCGCAACAGAAAAAGAATCCCAGGAATGCGCCGAATATGAGCCATAAGGGCTGATCAATGCCGGTCAGCATGATAAAAACGACCAGCAAGGCCAGTCCAGGCAGAAAACCGTCGACAGTCGAATCGGGAATAAGCGGACGGCGGGCAAACACGATAACGAAAGACAACAGGTATAATGAAAGCGGAATAACCCAGAGCAGTGGGATGGACGCAATATCCGAAGAAAGGTGATTGGTCACTGCCAGCATCAGGCTTGAGGGAATGAATGCCAGTAGAAGCCAGGTCAAACGACGTCGCCAGCCGGGCAAACCATTTTGAGAAAGCCTGGTTCCAGGTAAAGCGGTTTTTTCCCGTGGGGATTTCCTGGAGGTCAGCAGTCCGCAGCTGACCAGAAGAACGATTAAAACGATGTACAGCAACGCCCACAGCATTCTCTGCTGGCCGCTGCTGAAGAGAGGTTCAAGCAAGAGTGGAAATGACAGCAGAGCCAGGAAACTGCCGATATTGGAAGCAGCATAAAGAAAGTAAGGATCATCAGCCCCTTCCCCTCCGGCCCGGGAAAACCAGTACTGCAGTAATGGAGAACTGGCCGAGGCAATCAAAAAAGGATAAGCGATCACAATTCCAAGAACTTTGAGCAGTTCAAACGCTGGATTGGCCGTGGCTGAAACCGTCAGCGGCAGGCGGACAAAAACAGGTAACAGCATCAGGCTCAGAAAAAGCAGCAAAGAGTGAACAATCACCTGGGACTGGATTTTCAGACGCCTGACCGCGTAATGACTGTAAAGATATCCCAGCAAAAGGCAGGATTGAAAAAAAAGCATGGCCGTGGTCCAGACCGCCGGCGACCCGCCGAAAAAAGGCAGAACTGATTTTGAAACCATCGGCTGCACCCAGAAGATGAGCAGGGCGCTCAGTAATATAGTCAGTTTGAAAAGAAGCAGCATGTTACTTTTTTTTAGGCTTTTTCCTCCTCATACAGAAAATTTATTTCTTTTTCGTGCAGTCTCAAGTATAAAACAAAGGCAAAGAGCGGGCAACAGTGCTTCGCTTCAAAAAAACCGAAACAGATCCCAGTTCCCGGCCTTGACTGATCCGGGCAATCTGCTATAATTAAAAAAAACCGGAGGAATCAGTGCAGGAAACCAATGGCATAGACAGTAAATTCAGGCTGGTTCTGCTTGCCGCCAAGAGGGCCAAGCAGCTGATCAGAGGCAGCCGCAAGAGAATCGACCTGAAAGCCGAAAACCATCTGACCATAGCCCTGGAAGAATTACGCCAGGGGAAGGTCAATTTTGCCGTCATCGAACAGGAAGAACTGGTTCCCCAGGAAAAGGATCAGCCGGAAGAGAACGGAAACCAGGAAGCTGATGAATCAACCCCCCTGAACCAGGAAGAAACGGAGCTGCTCGATTCCTTGACCGAATAATCCGCCCGCTCCAAATTCGATGAAAATCGCCGTCCGCTGTCCGAACTGGATCGGGGACGCAGTAATGGCCGTACCTGCCATAAAAGCTCTGCGTTCTTTCTGCCCGGAAAGCGAAATCATTTTGACCGGAAAGAAATTCCTCTCCGATCTCTTTCTGGGGCAGAAGGAAATCAACAGCATCATTCCCCTTGCGGACGAATTCAATCTGAAGTCCTTCCTGCGGGGAGCGGAAAAACTGCGGGCAGCCGGTTTTGATCAGGGCCTTCTTTTTACAAATTCATTCAGTTCAGCCCTGCTGTTCAGGGCGGCCGGCATAAACAATTTGACCGGGTACGCCCGGGATGGTCGTTCTTTAATGCTGAGCAGGAGAACAATCCCTCCCCGAAATACTGGCCACCACAGCAATTATTACCTGAGGCTGGTGGAATTCTTCTGCACAAAAAAGGCCACAACTGAATTTCCCCATGAACTGAGCCTGAGCCCGGCTGAAATCGAAACAGGTCGGGTCATACTGAAGCAGGAATCGATCGGGGAAATAAGCACCCTGGTTTCAGTTGCACCGGCTGCAGCCTACGGCCCGGCCAAGGCCTGGCCCGCCGATAGGTTTCAACAGGTCGCCCAGGCCCTGATCAAGGAAAACAGCGAGCTTCACGTGCTGCTGCTTGGTTCGGAACGGGAGAGGGAGCTTTGCCGGGCGATTTCCTCCGGACTGGGCAGTCGGGTTCACAACCTGGCCGGAAGCTTGAGCCTGCGCGAAACCATGATCATGATCAAACTGAGCCGCCTGCTGCTGGGAAACGATTCAGGCCTGATGCACCTGGCGGCCGCCCTGGGTACTACGGCCTGTGCCGTTTTCGGACCGACCGTTCCGGGAGCCACGGCACCGCTCGGTGAAGGTCATGTGATTCTGCAGCACCCGGTTGACTGCGCTCCGTGCCGACACAGGACCTGCCCCCTTGACCATGCCTGCATGACCTCGGTTACAACAACCGAAGTCCTGTCAGCCCTGCAGGAGATTCTACTGCGATGAACAAGGCGGTCTTTCTGGACCGGGACGGCACTCTGCTGGAAGACATTGATTACAATTGTCGCTTTCAGGAAGAGATCGTTTTCCCTTTCACGGTCAAAGCACTGGAAAAGCTCCGCCTGGGCGGATTCCTGCTGGTGCTGGCCAGCAACCAGTCCGCAGTGGCCCGGGGCATATGCAGTCCGACCCAAGTCGAAAACTTTCACCGCGAAATGCAGGACTTTTTCCTGGCCCGGGGGGTGTATCTGGATGCCCTGTACTACTCTCCGTATCACCCGGAAGGCACAGTGCCGGAATTCAGCCGCCGGGACAAATCACGCAAACCGGAACCCGGCATGCTGCATCGGGCCGCTGATAACCTGGATATAGATCTATCGGTTTCCTACATGATCGGTGACCAGCACAGCGACCTGTCGGCTGCAAAGGCAGCCGGCTGCACTCCGATCCTGGTAATGACCGGCAAGGGCCGGCGCACCCTGGCCGAGTTGCAGGCCGCCGGAGAGAAAGGATTTCTGCGGGCCCCCGACCTGCTGCAGGCTGCTGAGCTGATTTTATCAAGGCGATGACTGCCGCCCGGCAAGAAAACCGGAGTTTGATTGTTGCAGAAGCAGATGCCTGAAATCCCGGAAATCAGCACCTGCCGTGACGATGAGATAGTGGAATCCGTACGTTCAGGAAACACCGATGATTTTGCCCTGCTGATCGGAAAATACGGTCAGAAGGTACATCATTTCATTCTGCGCATGGTCAAGGATCCCGACGAAGCAAAAAACATCAGCCAGGAAGTCTTTACCAATGTCTTTGCCGCTCTTTCCAGGTACGTATGCCAGGGAAATTTCCAGGCGTTCCTGTTCAGGGCGGCAAAAAACACCACCCTGAACCACTTGAACCGGCAAAAACGCCTGGTTTTCTTTTCATCTATGCTTAACCAGGGTGATAAATTCGACACCGGAGAACTGAGCGCCGAGTCAGCCGATCCGGAAGAATTGTTCCGGCGGCGGCGGCGGGAGGACCAGGTAAACGAAGCATTGTCAAGGCTCAAGGAGAATCAGCGCCTGGCACTGGTCCTGAAGGTTTACCTGGATCTTTCTTACAAGGAAATCGCGGCCATTACCGGCTGGTCCACCCCGAAAATTGAAACCCTTATTTCCCGGGCCAAGTCAGCTTTAAAAAAAGACCTTATGCTGCAAGAAACGAGGACCTAGAATGTTTACCATCAGTGAGCGAAAAAAAATGAAATGCAAGCAAGCAATCAGGGCTATTAGTCCCTGGCAGGACGGGGAGCTTGGCCTGGAAAAAGCTGAAAGACTGAATGAGCACCTATTGTCCTGCCCTTCCTGCCGGGAATCCGCCAGAACACAAGCACAACTGAAAGATTTTTTGCTGTCCAGCCCGGCTCCGGACTGGCCCCTTGGCCTGGAAACAAGGATTATGCACGGCCTGAAAAAAGTCGGACCTGAACGCCCCCGGCTGGTTCCGGCCCTGGTTTATTCGTTCATATTTGCCCTGTTTTTTTTCCTGACCTTCCTGCTCTACGAAACCGGTAACGGCCGTTCCGAGGAAGTGGAATCAATCAGCACGGTGCTGGCCAGTACCCGTCAGATGTCACTGATAAGCGTGCAAAACGATTCTTTCGTACTTTTCTCAATTCCGGATCAACCATGAAAAACAGAGCATTGACCGCCCTGCTGATCGCCTCCCTGGCCGTAAACCTGGCCCTCTTCATCACCCTGCTGCGCAAACCGCAGCGCTTCACCCGGCCGGTCAAGGAAAACACGGTCATGCAACTGCAGGCCGATCAACAGAATCAGTTGCAGGACATCATCCAGGAATTCAAGATAGAAGCACTGCTGCTGAAGGACGAAGTTCTGAACACCAGGATAGAAATCATAGAAGAAATCGCCAATCCTGAATACGATCTCAACCAGGTCCGCCTGTTGGTCACCGAACTGAACGAAATAGAAAACAGGCTTAACGAGCTTTACGTCAACGCCATAATCAGTATCGGAGAAATCCTGGATCCGGAACAGCGATTGATGCTGCTTTACCGCTTGAGCATGGACTGGTACAACCTGTCCGGCCCGCTCCCCGGGAGGAATCAATGAAGATAATCTATCTCATCAGCTTATTTTTAATCGGCGTCCTGGGTTTCCCGGCCGCAGCCAGCGACCAACCGGCTCCGCGTTCCCAGGCAGCCCGCTTCGGGTTGTACCTGGCTGAAAGAAACCTCTACGAAGCCGGTTTCCTGCTGCGCATGAAGGAAAAAATCAGCCTGACCCGGGAACAAGAACAATCCATCCGGGAAATGATGCTGAAATACGAAGAAAAGGCCATCAGCCGGAATGCCGACATCAAGGCCCAGGAAATGAAACTGTTAGCCCTGTTGAGACAGGATCCGGTCAACCGCAAGGAGATGGAAAAACTGTTCCGGCATATAAACCGGTTGCGTACCGATCTCTACATAGACCACCTCAACTACCTGCTTGACCTGCGCGCTCTGTTAACCGCTGAACAGAAGGAACTCATCGAGGAAGGCAAGCGGAATTTCCGGCAGCGCATGATGCAGCGCCGGAAAGAACCGGAAAAGGAATAAAAAAGGTTTTTCAGCTTTCGATGAAAGCCATGGCCTGGTCGGCTTCGTCATCCATGATTACGGTCAGTGTTTCACCGGGAAAAATATCTGCTATCCGGATTACTTTGACCACTTCCTGCAGGGAAGCGAAATCGGGCGCCAGCACCGCCAGCTGATTAGTGGATTCATTGAAAACGGCGCGGTTGAAAACGTTGTTTTTTTCATCAGGATAGAGCGGGAGGTACTGGATTCTTGATTCCACCAGGTCCTGGAAGAAATGTGTTCCGAACGATACTTCCGGCACATAGCCGTCTTTTTTCAAGGCTACTTCGATCAGCATGGCCGTATTGTTGATGTCGATGTAGGTGATCGGAACGCCGAGCTTGATATCACCCCGGCTGCCCCAGCGTCCGGGGCCGACCAGGATGAAGCGTTTTCTGGGCAGCAGCTGGTTCAGCCGGGAAACCGCCTGGGCCACTTTTTTCATATCCTCAAGTTGGGCCAGCTGATCGTAAGCTTCAGCATCAACGTAAACTATGTATTCAACGTTCTTCAACACTCCCGGAGTCACGTAGCGGTCGGCCGTGAAAACGATCCTGTCATCAGGCACGCTTTCGGGAATACTGCCTCTTTCCAGCAAATCACTGGAACTCTGCGGCCGGCACTGCAGGAAATACAGCTTGTCGCCGTCAACCGCGAATTCAACGTCCACCGGTGAGGCGAAAGCTTCTTCCAGTACTTTCAACAGGGTTTTCATTTTTTTCAGAAAGGAGGTATTCTGCACCAGGCCCTGGAAAGTGATAACTATATCGGCATCTCCGGCAATCAGGAAGGCGCCCATGGGCACATTCAGGGTATGATCACTGTTGATCGAAACTATTCTCTCCAGTCCTTCGATGGAATTACCGTACTCGCGGAGAAATTCTCGGGCTTCGATCGTTTCAAACTGATTGCTTTCGAGATTCAGAACATCGATCTTGTTCTGCGAATATCGCATGATGTCTTCTTCGTTTATGTTAACCCGCAGGCCCGGTTTGCCGGGGGAGCAGAGAAAAGGGTAATCATCGCCGACGCGGTCCACCGCCCTGGTACCGAGTCCCATGACCATGCGGATGACGCCGTCCTTTTTTTCAATGCGGGGCGACCAGCGAAATTCGTTGTTGCTGAAGGCGACCCCGGAAAACAGGGGCAGAAAATACTTGCCGACCTGGTGTCCCACTACTTCCTGAATGAGAATGCCCATCTCCTCGTTGAAATCCAGCAGGCCGCGTTCACGCCGGTAGGCGATCGGCTCGGGGCTGAAAACCGAGGCGTATATTTCGGCTATGGCATCGAGCAGGGCGGTCAGGCGTTCTTCGCGACTGCCGCGATTGGCCAGGAAAAGACTCTTGTATTTTCCCGAAAAAGCTGATCCAAAGCTGTCTTCAAGCAGGCTCGAAGAACGGACTATGATCGGTTTCTCACCGACTTCATCCAGCACGCTACGCAGTTGAAAAATGATTTCCGCGGTAAAAAAGGAATGCTTGAACAACTGCAGTAAGTAAGGATACCCCGCCCTGATTTCTTCAGGGTGCATGTACTTCAGGCTGGTGACTTCCTCCAGGGCATTGTAATGAATGAAGTCCATGATGGCGTCCGAAGTGATGTACCAACTGCGCGGCACCACTACATTGGCCAGCTCCGGAATCTGTTGCCTGAGCTTTTCGATGACGTTGTAACCGAGAATGATTCCCGAACTCTTGCCGCCCAGCTTGCCGGTCCCCTGGGCGCAACCGACTATGCTCTGCAGCAAGCGGTGAAAATCCACCACCCTGATGTACTGCTTGGCGATTTTGAGATAAGTCAGGTCATTGGAAAGAAATCGCCGGATCAGGTTGGCCCTGATGTTTATCAGTTCGTCCTCGGACATGAATATTTCACTTTTGGGAATGTTGACGAAACGATTTACCGAGTCGGTGATGTCAACCAGGGAAATATTGCTGTTTTCCGCGGCGATGATCAGGAACTGGCTGCGCTCCCGGGCCAGCCACTTGTGGATCTGGGCGGTGATTTCCTCGTCGATGATGGTGTCGCCGGCAACCTTGAAAACCTTTTCAACAAAGGATTTCATTGAAGTAACAGCTTTTTTCGGGTTCGGGGCGTTGTCGTAAAGCTTGCTTGAATAATCGTTGCCGTCAAGCGGGCTTTCCAGCTCCTTCATCAGGTCGGCTATTTCCTTGACGTTCTGTTGAAACAGGAAATAGATCATGCGCTTGGTGATGCGGTGCAGCAGCACCACGTCCACCTGGGCCAGCATGTCCACGATGACCCGCCACTCGGGTTTGTAGACTCTTGAAGCGGTGTTCACCGCCGCCTTTGCAGATTTTTTCCGGACAGCCATTTATCTCCTCCGGCGGCGGTGAACCAAAAAACTCAACCGCCTTAAATCCAGCCGCGCAGTTTACAGGCTTCAGCCACCCGGGAAATGGCTATGTGGTAAGCTGCATCCCGCATGTAGATGTTTTTCTTCTTGGCCAGTTCGTATACGCTGTGAAAAGCACTGGTCATGATGGTATCAAGCTTGCTGAGCACTTCGTCCTTGGTCCAGAAGTAGTTCATGTTGCACTGGACCTGCTCGAAGTAACTGCAGGTGACGCCGCCGGCATTGGCCAGGAAATCGGGAATGACGAAAACGTTTTTGGCCTTGAGCACGGCATCCGCTTCGGGCGTGGTC
Source organism: uncultured Clostridia bacterium (assembly GCA_964457225.1). Taxonomy (GTDB): domain Bacteria; phylum Acidobacteriota; class Aminicenantia; order UBA2199; family UBA2199; genus CAYWEM01. Next base: position 181,931 of record CAYWEM010000005.1, on the reverse strand, counting down.
GGCCCGTTGGCGCCTTCAGCGATGAACTTGACCCGGGGAGAGATCTTTTTGACAGTTTCGGCGTTGACCTGGTTTTCAAGGGCGGCCGGGATAAGAACGTCTACGTCCTGTTCAATCCAGGCTTCACCGGGCAGTACTTCGTAGCCGAGTTCCTGGGCCTTTTTCTTGTCGATCCCGCCGTAACGGTTGGTGATACTCAACAACTGATCGAGATCGATACCGTCTTTTTTGCGGAAAGTATAGGAAGTCTGGTCACCCTGGTCCCAGCAGGAGACGCAGATGGTACGTCCGCCGTACTGGTGGTAGAGCTTGATGGCGTACTGGGCGACGTTGCCGAACCCCTGGACCGCGGCCTGGGTCTGCTTGATGTCAACGCCCAGATTCTTCATGGCTTCGCGCAGGGTGTAAATCGTACCGAAACCGGTGGCCTCGGTACGGCCGAGCGAGCCGCCCATACCGATCGGCTTGCCGGTGATGAAACCAGGGGCTTTTTCCCCGATGATGGTCTCGTACTCATCGAGCATCCAGAGCATGTGCTGGGCATTACTCATCACGTCCGGAGCCGGAACATCCTGCAGGGGGCCCACATTTCTGAAGACCTGGCGTACCCAGCCGCGGCAGAGCTGTTCCTGTTCGCGGGGCGACAGGTTGTGCGGATCACAGACAATCCCGCCTTTGCCGCCGCCCAGGGGAATGTTGACCACGGCACACTTCCAGGTCATCCAGGTTGCCAGGGCCTTGACCGTGTCGGCGGTTTCCTGGGGATGGAAACGGATTCCGCCCTTGGCCGGGCCGCGGGCGTCGTTGTGCTGCACGCGGAAGCCCTGGAAAACCTGGACGCTGTTGTCGTCCATGCGTACCGGAATGGTGAAGTGGTATTCACGCATCGGGGTACGCAGCAGGGACTTGGTGCCATCGTCAAGATCGAGTTTGTCAGCGATCTCGTCGAACTGCTGTTGCGCCATTTTGAAGGCGTTGAAAGATTTATCAGCCATGTAATCCTCCTGATTTTTTTGATACCTGTCCTATAAAAATAATTTTATCATAAACGAAATATCTTTTCAATCGAGCTTTCAGCCCATTTTAAAAAGGTTTTTTTAAGCATCACGCCGCCGGAAAGCATTGCGAAGGCCTTGATTTGCATGTTGAGATTATAAGACAAATGCCTTTTCCGTTCAAGCCGGCGTCAGCAGAATCAAGTCTTTTTTCTGGCGTAAACTTCCCAGGAATCGAACAGTTGCAGGGGCAGGGTAAAAGAGCCCAGCAGGCGCCGCAATAACCGGGAGCCGCCCAGCCCGGGCATGAGCCTGGTCAAGATATAAAAGGGGGAAAAATGCCAGGCATAGCGCTTCCGGGACAGAATCTCAAAGCCCCGGTCGGTCAGCAGGCGTTCCAAAGAGCGGAGGCAGAAAAAATTGACATGAGCTATACGGTTGTGCCACCAGCGGCGGCCCATAATCCTGGCAGCCAGGCTGTTTATGTCCGGAGTAACTATGACCAGCAGACCTCCCGGGGCCAACAGCCGGTTGACCCGGGCGACCACCCGGCCGGGGTCTTCAAGGTGTTCCAGGATGTCCAGCAGGGTGATGACCTGGAACTCAACTTCAGTCTGAAAATCCTGCAGGGCCAGGGGCAGGATTTCCAACCCGTAGCGTTCACGTCCTTCAGCCGCCAGCGCCGTCGAAGGTTCAATGCCGGTCACCTGGAAACCGGCTCCGGCGGCCAGGTGCATGAACAGGCCGTTGGCCGCTCCGATATCGAGCAAACTTCCCTGCACCTGGAGTATCTTTTTCAGGCGGCGCAGTATCCGTTTAAAAATCCTTGACCTCCCCTGCTCCTCCCTGCCGTAATCACTATCCTGCAAATCAGCGTAAAACTGCTTGAGTTTTTCCGCCGGCACCACCGGATCGGCGAAAACGAAGGAACATGCGCGACAGCGCCGAAAAGGCCAGAGCAGTCCATAGCGGCTGTCGGTTATCCGGAAATCATCCGGAGTCAGAGATGTTGGATCCACATTACCGGCCCGAAACTGGAAAAGATCAGCAGAGCCGCACAGGGGGCAATCCTTCCTGTTTTTCAGCAATGTACTCCCGCCGGCAGCCTTCAATTCTTCTCCTTTTTCTCTTTTATCTTGAATTTTTTCATTTTCTGGGCGATGGTGTTGCGATGCAGTTTGACCTGCAGGGACATCTGCAGAGCATTGTGATTGTGTTTTTCCAGGAAGGCCGCCAGCAATGTTTTTTCAAATTCTTCCATTATTTCCCGGTAAAACAGCTTGGACGAGGAGGCCTTGGCGGCCAGAATTTTCATCTGCTTTTTTATGGTCAGGGACTCAAATTGAGCGACCAGCGGATCCGTCTTTTTCTTCGGCATATTCCATCCAGGGCTCCACCCTGGTGCGTACATCTTCGGGCAGCAATCGAACCGCCTGCCGCATCAGGTCGCTGATAACCGGTTTCAGCCTTGATTGATGCAGGATTTCCAGCTTGATCTGGAACGAATGCATCATGGCGATCAACACGAAGGAAAGGATAATTCCACGAATCAGGCCGAAGCCGGCCCCGGTCAGCCGGTCAATGATTTTCAGCGGCCCGATGACGATCACCTTTTTGGCCAGCAGGGTCAACAGGGTACCGGCCAGGATAGTACTTAAAAGGATCAACAGGAAAGCGGCGAAATCACTGGCCAGCGGGTCCCGCAGGCGGCGTAAAAAAACAGCGGCCAGGTCAGGATAGAAAATAAAAGCCAGTACCAGCCCCAGGGCCAGGAAAAAAAGCGCCAGCAATTGCCGCACCAGCCCCTTCATGAAGCCGAGCAGGACTGAAACCAGAATGACAATTAAAAAGGCCAGATCAAGGATGTTATAAGGATGCATCAGATCTGACGGCCGGTCAGGATTTGATAGATTTCGCGGTAAAGCTCCCCGGTTCGTTCCACTACTTCGTCAGGCAGGATCGGCGGCGGAGAATTGCGATCCCAGCCGCAATTCAACAGGTAATTGCGAACGAATTGCTTGTCGTAAGACGGAGGTTCAATGCCCGGACTGTAATCAGCGGCTTTCCAGAATCGTGAAGAATCCGGAGTGCAGACTTCATCGATCAGAATTATGCGTCCTGTTTCATCCAATCCGAATTCGAACTTGGAATCAGCCAGAATGATACCTTTTTCAGCGGAGTAAGCGGCAACCTTTTGATAGATCTTGAGGGAAAGATCACGCACATGAACTGCTTTTTCAGATCCGATTACTGTCTCCAGTTCGGAAAAAGAAATATCGGCGTCATGCCCCTGATCGGCCTTGGTGGTGGGAGTGAAAAGCGGCTCGGAAAAACGGGCGGCGAAATCGAGGCCGGGCGGTAATTGCAGACCGCAGACCCGGCCTTCCCGCTGGTATGATTGCCAGCCTGAACCAACCAGGTAGCCCCTGACGATGGCTTCCACCGGCAAGGCCTTAACCTTTTTGACCAGCATGGAGCGGCCGGCGATAGCCGGGGCGAAAGCCTCGAATTCAGGTCTTGATTCCGGCCTGGGATCGACCAGGTGATGCGCGATTTCATTTTCCAGCCTTTGGAACCAGAACAGGGAGAGCTGGTTCAGTACTATTCCCTTGCCGGGAATAGTCGAAGGCAGAACGTAATCAAAAGCGGAAATCCGGTCGCTGGAAACAATGAGCAGCTGTCCCTCGAATTCGTAAACGTCCCTAACCTTGCCTCTCCTGAAAAGCTGCAAGGGAATGCTTGGTTTATTGGCGGTCATTTTCACTCCATTTTACTGTTTGTTGCTTGTTAAAAAATGCTGTAACTTACCGCCACACCCACGGTTACCACCGAGGCCATGACCATGAGTTTGATCAGTATGTTCAGGCTGGGTCCGGAGGTGTCTTTGAAGGGATCACCCACTGTATCGCCGACCACCGCGGCCTTGTGGTTGTCCGAGCCCTTGCCGCCCAGGTTGCCTTCTTCGATGTACTTCTTGGCATTATCCCAGGCTCCGCCGGAATTGGCCATGAAAATGGCCACGGCGAATCCGCTGGAGATAGTTCCGACCAGCAGTCCGGTCACTCCGGCCACTCCGAAAACCAAACCGACCACAACCGGGATGAAAAGGGCGATGATCGAGGGCAACATCATCTCCTGCTGGGCGCCCTTGGTGGAAATGGCCACGCAGCGGGCATAATCAGGCTCAGCCTTGCCTTCCATGATCCCGGCTATTTCCCTGAATTGGCGCCGCACCTCGTCCACCATTTTTTGGGCGGCCCGGCCGACGGCGTTCATGGTCATGCCGCTGAACAGGAAAACCGACAAAACGCCGACCATGATGCCAACGATAACCAGCGGGTTCATGAGGTGAATGTCGTAGTGATGAATGAAATCGATGAACTGTGCCTGGGCGGCCGGAATACCGTTGATCAGTTCATCCGGCCGATCAAGAAACTTGACGAACATGATCTTGATCTCTTCAAAATAAGCCGCCAGCAGGGCCAGGGCGGTCAGGGCCGCACTACCGATGGCAAAACCTTTGCCGGTCGCCGCAGTGGTATTGCCCAGGGCGTCCAGTGCATCAGTGCGTTTGCGTACTTCCGCACCCAGGTGCGACATTTCCGCGTTGCCGCCGGCATTGTCGGCGATCGGCCCGTAGGCGTCGGTAGCCAGGGTGATGCCCAGGGTTGAGAGCATGCCGACCGCGGCGATGCCTATGCCGTAAAGTCCCATGTTCAGGCTGGCGGCTTCAAAGACAAAACCGCTGGCGAAACCGAAAGCCAGGGTGATGGCCACGGCGATGATACCCAGGGGCACCGCCGCGGAAAACATTCCGGTGCCGATACCGCTGATAATGACGGTGGCCGGTCCGGTAGCTGATGATTCAGCGATTCTGCGGGTAGGCCTATAAGCGGAGGCGGTAAAGTACTCGGTGGATTGGCCGATGGCGATGCCGGCCAGCAGGCCGACCACGATCGAACCCCAGATGCCCCAGTAATTCGGCAAACCGAGCATATAGAGAATGCCCAGCGAAAAGACAACGATAAGGGCCGCACTGACGTTGACTCCAAATCCGAGCGATTTAAGCAGTTCCTTCTGGCTGGCCCCTTCCCTGGTCCTGACCATGAAGACGCCGCCGATTGAAAGTATGGTGCCGACAGCCGCGATCAGCATCGGTGCGATCACCGCGTTGAATTGCATGTCCAGGCCGAAAGCTGCCGCTCCCAGCAGGGCGGTGGCCAGGATGGATCCGGCGAAGGATTCAAACAGGTCGGCCCCCATGCCGGCTACGTCACCGACGTTGTCACCGACGTTATCGGCTATGGTGGCCGGATTGCGCGGATCGTCCTCGGGAATGCCGGCTTCAACCTTGCCGACCAGGTCGGCGCCCACGTCGGCGGCCTTGGTGTAAATACCGCCGCCCACCCTGGCGAAAAGAGCCTGGGTGGAAGCGCCCATGCCGAAGGTCAGCATGGTGGCCGCGATGGTGATGAGTTTAAGACCGGCTTCAGCCTCAGGAACAAAGATATTCAGCACGATGAACCAGAGCGAGATATCGAGCAGAACCAGGCCGACCACGACCAGCCCCATGACCGCCCCGGAGCGAAAAGCCAACCTGAGACCGGCATTCAGAGAAGTCCGACAGGCCTGGGCCACCCGGGCCGAGGCAAAGGTGGCGGCCTTCATGCCGAAGAAACCGGCCAGGCCGGAAAAGGTGCCTCCGGTCAGGAAAGCCAGGGGCACCCATTTGTTCTGGATACCGAGGCCGTAGGCCATGACGGCGAATATGACCGAAATCACGGCAAAAACGATGATAACTATCTTGTACTGCTGGCGCAGGTAAGCGCCGGCACCGGCTCTGACATGGGCGGCGATTTTTTTCATTACATCGCTGCCCTCATCGTGGGCCATCATTTGCTTGAAGAAATAAAAGGCAAAGGCAAGTGCCAGAATGGAACTGAATGGAATCAGCCAAAAAATTGCCGGCATGGCAGTTTCTCCTTTACGTGGAATCGACAGGCGGCTTTATAGTATATTGTATAGCTTGTCTAAAGTCAATCCAGAATCGGGTGAAATCGGCCAATGAAATTATAGAAAACGAATAATTTCAAGATATAATATGAATATGCCCCTGACCGGCAAGAATACTTTCCGGAGCATGGTTTTTCTGCTCATTCTGGTAATACTGCTTCCGGCTGACATTGGTGTAGGCTCATACGACCAGACAAAAAAAGATTCGATTGTACGGCAAACCGAACGAGTTGAAGACCATGAACAGGGGCTGGAAGAAATTGAGAATCCGGTCAAAAAAAAACGTTTCCCCTGGTTGACCGCTGCAATCGCAGTCATCGGCGTCACTGCACTGCTGATTGTTTTGACCGGCCGAAAAAAACACACCCTGACGGTGAACCTTGACGAAGGTGTCGAAGGATTCCCCGCATCACAGACGATCAGGTTCAAAAAAAACAGCGTGGTGAACTACGGATACACTCTCAGGCAGGGCTACGCAGTTCTGACGGTCACCCTGAACGGCATCCCGGTTGCTCCTTCCGGCAGCATTATCATGGATCAGGACCAACGTCTTGACGCCAGCGGACTCCCGCCAGGTAGTATTGAGATCAAGTCAAACCCCGACCAGGCTGAAATATGGCTGAACGGATCAAACACCGGAAAAAAAAGTAACACCGTACTGGTAAACATTATTCCAGGCAATTACGAATTACTGCTGAAAAAGGACGGTTATCTGGATCATCAGGTCGAAATACGGGTGGAAGCCGGCATACAATCATCAGTATCAGTTGAATTAAGCCCCATCAGTCAGGAAGTATTGGAAATATTCGCCAGTATGGTCACTATTCCAGCGGGAGAATTCACCCGGGGCGACTTATTCAACGAGGGTATGGCCCATGAGTTACCGGCAGGCAGGGTTTACCTCAGTGAATTCCTGATCAGTCGTTACGAAACCAAGTTTTCCTGGTACGATGCATTCTGCCTGGAAACTGGACGTACTCCTCCTTCCGATCAGGGCTGGGGCCGGGGCGACCGTCCGGTTATCGGAGTAAGCTGGAACGATGCCCGGGACTTCTGCACCTGGCTGAGCGATAAAACAGGACGGGTTTTTCGCCTGCCCACCGAGGCGGAATGGGAAAAAGCGGCCCGGGGGACGGATCAGCGTCGTTATCCCTGGGGGAATGAGCCGGCCAGCTCAAGCCTGGCCAATTTCGCCGACACCAACTTGGGAAGAACCGCCGAAGTAGGATCATTCTCCCTCGGCCGTTCACCATACGGCCTGTTCGACATGGCCGGAAACGTCTGGGAATGGGTACAAGACTGGTACAGTGAAAGTTATTACAGCGTCAGCCCTGGAAGAGACCCACAAGGACCGGACTCGGGAAGCCGCAAAGTATTCAGGGGAGGAGCCTGGCCGATGGGCATGACCACCCTGCGCAATTCATTCAGGGCTGCCTGGCCGCCTTTTGAAACGGATCCGCTTGACCTGGGATTCAGACTGGCACTGGATCCCAAGTGAAAAAGGGTTAAACCGGGTTTTCATCAAGTCCATTCCGGCTTTCTATGAAAAATATCTCGCTCAGTTTTTCTATTTGCAACACGTCACTGATCCTGGTCAGGGCATTGCCGGCGGCATCCTGTTCGGCCTGGCGGATACTGCGCCCCCGGCCTCTTCCTATTTCCCGCTCACCGATACTGACGGCAACCAGGAACAGCGTGTCCGGAGGCAGGCCGTTACTCTCAAGCACCCGGTAAACCGGCAAGTCGGGATGATGCTTCTGCACGACTTCCTGCAGGGCCGACTTGTAATCGTTGATCCTGACCGGGCGTGAGGCCAGGCCGGCCAGGTACTCCTTGAAAAGCGGAGTCAGCACCGCGGCCACCGTTTTCAGGTTGGAGTCGAGGTAGACGGCTCCGACCAGGGCTTCAAAAGCTGATGAGAGAATGCGCTTATTCTGACGGCCCCGGTCCTTTTCCTGGCCCCGGCCCAGCAGGATGAAGGCACCCAGGCCCACCTTGCGGGCCAGGCTGAAAAGAAAATCACTGGAAACCAGGTGGGCTTTGAGCTTGGCCAGATCACCTTCATCCAAGTGACGAAACTTTTTGTAAATGTACTCGGTTATAACCAAACCGAAGACCGAATCACCGAGAAACTCCAGTCGTTCATTGTCCAGCCGGGTTACGCCTTCCAGCCTGGCTCCTTCCAGGTAAGATTTGTGGGTCAGGGCCTGGTGCAGTAAATCCCTGTTCTGAAAGCGGTAGTTCAGGTTCTTTTCCAGTTCTTCGCTCATTTCACCTTGACTATCAGAAAGGTCAGGTCATCCGGATTGTTGCCCCGGTGGGAAAAACTGACCGTGTAATCCAGAATGAGCTGCCTGATATCCTGCGGGTCGAGCTGGTGATTGTCGCAGAGCAAAACGGACAACCGCTCAACACCGAGTTGTTCCCCGTCGGGATTCATGATTTCTGAAAGCCCGTCGGAAAAGAAAAAGAGTATATCTCCGGAATTGAACGGCAGGCTGACTCTCTGCAGTTGTTCGCGGTTGAATCCGGTGATGCCGATGGCCGGACCGCGGGGAGTCAGAGTCAGGCATTCTCTCTTCTCAGCCTGATAATAAATGGCCGGAGTGTGCCCGGAACGGGTATAGAAGATTTTCTTTTCAGAAAGTGAAAAACGCGCTATGTTCATGGTGATGAAAGTCACCTTGTCCAGCGAGGCCGAAAGCCCCTGGTGACATTCATCCACCAGGTCGATCGGGTCGGCGAAGCTTTTCTGCAAATAGTTCATCAAACCTTTCAGTTCAGCCATGTAAAAAGCGGCCGAGGCCCCTTTGCCGGAAACGTCGGCCACCAGAACCGTCAGCTGGTTCCCAGGCTGGTAGAAATAATCGAAATAATCGCCGGCTATCTCGGCCGCGGGAATGTTGGCCGCGGCGATGTCAAACTCCGGGCAGGAAAAGCTTTCTTCGGGCAGAAGTTTCAACTGGATGTTGCGGGCGATGCGCAGTTCTTCTTCCATGCGCTGGCGTTCCTTCTCTTCGATCAGCAAACGGTTGATCCCGGCGGCCATTTCATTGAAAGAATCGGCCAGGCTCTGCATCTGATCACGGGAGCGCAACTTGATGCGAAAAGAAAAATCGCCGCGGCGGATTCTTTCAGTCCCCTTGGATATCTGGTCAACCGACTTGGTTATCGTGCGCACCATGCCGAAACCGATCACCAGTGAAACCACGATGAAGAAACCGAATATGCCCAGCAAAACGTACAGTACGAAAGAAAACTTGCTGAAAACATCCAGGCCGCGGTTGCCGCTGCTGTAAAAGGCCAGTTCCCTTTCCGCCTCGGCCAGCCTGATTCTCGTTTCAGCGGCATCCAGCCGTCCTTCTTCCAGGGCTTTGTGCAGGCCTGTTATTTCATCCCTGAGCAGTTTTTCCCGGTTGGAAGTTCGCACTCTCTGAAATATCCTGGCGTAATCGCTTTGCAGGGTGAAAAAATGATAGCGGACCTGAGGCCGGCCGTTTACCGGGTTGTCGAGATCCCAGTATTCAAATGGATAGGGCCCGGAAGTGGCCACATTCGAATCGGGACTTTTTTCAGATCCGATTTCCAGGGCCGGACTTATCCAGGTAGCTCCCTGCTTTGAAGGAGGACTGAAAATAACGGAAAAATCGCCGATCCGAGGAAGCCGGTCAAAGTATTCCTGGTCGATGACATCGGCCAAGAGCATCAGGCCGTTTTCGGATTCTTTGAACATGCCGAAATAAAGCCGGCCGCCGGCCAGGAGATAGCCGGACTGGCTTTGATTCTGCAGCAGCGGCAAAGCAAGGTTGTCCACGGGAAAGTCTATCGGATGAACGAACGCTGATTGCCAGTTTTCAGCTTGCCGCTGCCAGTAAGCCAGCAGCTGGGGACGCTGGCGCGGGCCTCGGATCAAAAAAGTCCTCAGGGTCTCGGGGTTGGCCAGCATATTCTGGTAACGTCCGGCCAGGCGTTCCATTTCCATGGCCCGCTCGGACATGATGTTTTCAAAGATGACCGCGTTGTTCTGAATGACCAGCAGGTTGATCACGGTCATGAAAAAGAGGGCGGTCAGGGCTATGGGAGTCACGGTAAAAAACAAGCTGGAAATGATCAGCCTGTTCCTTATCTTCCAGAAAGCCTTCCTTTTGAGCAGCAACAGCAGGCGGCCGCCGGCCAGGAGCATGAACAGAAAAGAAAAAACGCTGAGCAGCCTGCCGTTGAGCATGAAAGAAACCAGGGCCAATATCAGGAGGGCAAGCAGGACGTAATTAAAATATCCGGATTTCGGCTTGAGCATGTTTTTTGGATTATATTACATTGTCCCCGGCAGGGCAAATAGAAAAAACTCTCTCACTCATCTCGGGTCAATAGGTAACCAGCACTCCAAGGCCGAAAAGCATCAGCAGGGCCAGGGAAAACCAGGAAAACCGGCCGGATTCACCCTGGGGTCTTTTCCAGAGCATGGCCACCAGTACCAAGGTTTTCATCAGCAGGACCACGTGCAGCACCGGCATGGTGGTCCGGTCAACCGTTTCCAGCAGCGGCCTCGGGTAAACTGCGTCGAAAATGAACAGAATGCCCAGGTTGAAGATATTGCTGCCGGCGATATTTCCGAAAAACATGTCGATGGCCCCGATACGGATCGTGGAGATGGAAATAACCAGTTCGGGAAAGGAGGTGACCAGGGCCAGGAAGAAAACTCCGACGAAGGTTTCACCCCAGCCCATCAGCCCGGCCAACTCCTTGCCCACCACGGGCAGGTATACTCCGACTACGATGATAACCAGGGCGGAGAACACGAATGAAAATGTTTCCCTGGCCAGGTTGATTTCCCTTTCACACTGATCAGTCCGGCCCTCCCCGCGATCCCGGGAAATAAAATACATGGCCGCCAGGTAAAGCAGCAGCACTGTGAAAGTGACCAGGCCGAACCTGCCCCAGGCCGGCTGGCGTGGTAATCCCAGGAAAAGCGCCATTACCGTTATCATTATCAGGCCGAAACCAAAGGCAATGACGTTCTGACTGCCGATCCGGCCGTAAAAATCACGCGGTCTCAGCCACAAATGCAGCAAGCCGATGATGAACAGGTTGAAAAGACAACTGCCTATGATTTCGCCCACGGCCAGGTTGGGGGAATCAACCAGGGTCAGGGCGGACACCCCGGTGGCCATTTCCGGAAACGAAGTGATCGCCGCTATGAATACAACTCCCATGAAAGCACGGCCCCAGCCTTTCTTTTCGGCTATTGCATCGGCGCTGCGGGCGGTGCGGTTGCCGAAGATCCAGATCAGGATCATCATGACAATGAACTTCCCCCAGATCAGCAGGGCGCCCATCAGATACCCCAGTTGAGTTTCCGGGAAAGCAGGCTGTAATAACCTATCTCCGGAGAAACAACCATGCGCAGCGGTACGGGATAAACTCTCACCAGCAGGTTTTCCTGCGTGTTCATGGGAATGACGGTTTGCCCGTCTATGGTCACACAGGTATCACTGCTGCTGGATACCAGGCCGATCTGAATCAGGGAATCGTCCGGAACTATCAGGGTGCGGAAAGTCAGCGAATGCGGACATATCGGAGTTATCAGCAGGCCGTTTACTTCCGGGCTGACGATCGGCCCGCCGGCCGAAAGTGAATAGGCGGTGGAACCGGTCGGAGTCGATACTATCAGGCCGTCTGCCCTGATTTCCGCCACCCGGCTGCCGTTTACTTCCAGCAAAAGGGTTATGATGCGGGCGATCGAAGCCATGGAAACGACCACGTCGTTCAGGGCCAGGAAACGCCTGGATCCGATTTCTATTTCCAAGGCCTTGCGCTCAGAGTACTTCACCTCGCCCCGGCAGATGGACAGCAGGCTGGACTCGATTTTCTCCTTCTGCATTTCCGTTAAAAAACCAAGTGTACCCAGGTTGAAGCCGGCCAGCGGTACGCCCGCGGCCACGGCCCTTGAGGCCACGGAAAGAAACGTGCCGTCTCCTCCCAGCACCACCAGCAGATCCACCTCGGCTACCAGTTCATCCAGATCCAAACCTTTTTCAAGCTTGAGCAGGCCGGCGGTCCGGGTCTCGGCCAGAGTCTGCACTCCGATTTCCTCGAGAACTTCCCTGGCCCGTCTCAGATAACCCAGTACCCGGCGTTGCGGCTTGGCCACCAGGCCGACCTTCTTAAACATGCTGTACCTCTGGATCCATTTTATCACGGTTGACCTGAGTTCCGCCATGCCCGAGATAAAGGAAGAATTCCTGGTTGCCCTGGCGGCCGCGGATTCCGGCGGCCACCTCAGCCCGCAATGAAAAACCCAAATCCTGCACCCGGTCGCGTACCCGGTCAAGTATTCTGCGGCATGTTTCCAAGTCGGTCACCACACCCCGGGCGCCGATCTCAGAGCGGCGGCCCTCGAACTGGGGCTTCACCAGGACCAGGATCTCGGTCGGCGGAAAAGCCTGCAGGGCCTGCAGGATTTTCAGCACCGAGATAAAGGAAACGTCGATGACCACCAGGTCCGGTGGCCAGGGCAGGTCACTCACTCTCAGGTTGCGGGCGTTGCACCTGACCAGGGTAACCCGGGGGTCTTTTCTCAGTTTCTCGGAAACCAGGGACAGGTTGACATCGACCCCGGTCACCGCGGCGGCGCCATGCTGCAGCAGGTAATCACTGAAACCGCCGCTGGATATACCGATGTCAAGCACCCGCCTGTCGGCCGGTTCCAGGCCCAGCACTTCGACCGCCCGGGCGATCTTCAGGGCGCCCCGGGAGGCATAAGGGAATTTTTGCTTCAGACTGAGCAGGTCAGAGCTTTTTACCGGGCAGCCCGGATCATCGACCATGGATCCGTTTACCAGCACTTCGGCGGCCATAATCAAGGCCAGGGCTTTTTCCGGCGAAAAGGCCAGGCCGGCCTGGACCAGGGCCCGGTCAAGCCTGAGTGCCCCCACCCCGGCCCCGCTTCTGCCGCAACGTCGTTGTTTCATTTCGATGGTTCCGCCCCGGAAAAGCTCTGCGAAAGTCCATGTTCACAGTCAAACCGCAGCGGGCAGCGGGGGCAGAGCGGGTTGCGGGGCCGGCAGATGGCCTGGCCCCAGCCGACCAGGGCGGTGTTGACCCGGTGCCAGTCTTTTTCGGGGAAAAGAGCACGCAGTTCAGCAGCCAGGGCCCCGGCCTGTTCAGCCCGGGCCCAGCCCAGGCGCCGGGATACCCGGAAAACGTGAACATCCACGGCTACAGCCTGCTTTGAACAAGCGTGAACCAGGACCAGGCCGGCCGTTTTTACTCCCACCCCGGGCAATTCTGTTAATCCCTCGAGAGTGCATGGGAATGGTTTTTCGAGCAGGATGGCCGCAATTTCCCTGATCTGCCCGGCTTTACGCTGGAAGAAGCCCACCGGTTTGATCAGGGCGGCGATTTCCCCTTCGGCAAGGTTCACTACTTCCCGGGGCCCGGGTGCGGCCGCGAAGAGCCGGGCGGCCGCCGCCGTGGTTACTTCATCCCTGGTCCGGGAACTCATCATTATCGTTATCAGCACCTGGAAAGGGCCGGCCGGAACCAGCAGTAAATCCAGGACAGGCGGACGCAGGCGCTGCACCTCTTTTTCTATGCGTTCCAGCAGTAAAAGGGCTTTTTCAGTGATCGGGGAACCAGAACCATCAACCCGGAGTTGATCCCGGTTCCGAGTCATGGCCGGTGATCAGGAAATACGGGACAAGGCCTGTTCCAGGTCGGCGATGATGTCGGAGACATCCTCGATGCCCACGGCCAGGCGCACCAAATCGTCTCCGATACCGGCGGACAGGCGTTCAGCCCGGCCCATGCGGGCATGGGTCATGGAGGCCGGATGTTGAATCAGTGTTTCAACTCCGCCCAGGGAAACGGCCAGCATGGCCAGCTTGACTTCGTTCATCAGTTGCTCGGCCGCCCGGTAGCCTCCCTGCAAACCGAAACAGATCACAGCTCCGGGTCCGCGCATCTGGCCCCCGACCAGTTTGTGCTGGGGATGCGAAGCCAGGCCTGGAAAGTTGATCCAGGAAACCTTGGCGTGCCCCTCAAGGTAGCGGGCCACGGCCAGGGCGTTCTCCTGGGCCCGGTTCACCCGCAACTCCAGGGTACGCATGCCGCGCAGTACCAGGTAAGCCTGGTGCGGATCCATGTTACAGCCCATGTTGACCATCATGTGGCGCAAACGATCGTACATGCCCTGCTCGGCGGCCACCAGGCAACCGCCGACGATATCGGCATGCCCGTTGAGCCCCTTGGTCAGGGAATGAATGACCACGTCGGCACCCAGTTCCAGCGGATTCTGCATCAGCGGAGTGCAGAAGGTGTTGTCCACGGCCAGTACCAGCTTGTGTTTTTTTGCCAGTTCAACGCAGGCTTTGATGTCTGTGATCTCCAGGGTCGGGTTGGCCGGAGTTTCAATGTAGAGCAATTTCGTTTCAGGCCTGATGGCCGCGGCCGTTTTTTCTATATCCGAGGTATTGACGAAGCTGGCGCTGATGCCGAAGCGTATGAACTGCTTTTCCAGGAGGCTGCGGGCCGGACCGTAAACGGCCCCGGTGCTGACCACGTGATCGCCGGCGGAGAGAACCGTCATGTAGAGGGTGGAAACCGCGGCCATGCCGGATGAAACGGCAACTGCCCCGCAGCCGCCTTCGATCAGGGCCAGGGCGTCTTCCAGGGCGCGGATGGTGGGATTGCCTATCCTGGTATAGATGAAGCCGTCGCTTTCAGCCGCGAAGCGGCGGGCGCCCTCGGCGGCTTCCGGGAAGATGAAGGTCGAGGTCTGGTAAATGGGCACGGTGGCACTACCGTACTGGTCGTGGCCCAGGCCGGCATGGATCAGACGGGTGGCTGTCTTCATTTTTTCGAGAACTTCTTTTTTCATGATTGTATTTCCTTATTTTGTGATGTTAATCCTGATTTAAAAGATGAGGAATTTAATCATGCGCCCGGAGGGATTCGAACCCCCAACCTTTTGATTCGTAGTCAAACGCTCTATCCATTGAGCTACGAGCGCGTGATTGGGTATTATACACTTATACCGGGCTGTTGGCAAGCTCGGCCAAACCATCCTCGACTCCTGCCTGCCAAGCCCTCCCTTTTTCAGGGTCCGGGGCTTGCCTTTTCAGGCGCTTTCTTTCTGCTTTTCAGACCTTTTGCGCAAATTGTGATCGAGTATCTGCTTGCGCATGCGCAGGTCCTGGCCGGCGACTTCCAGGAGCTCATCTTCATTGATGTATTCAAGCGCCTGTTCGATACTGAACTGGCGGGGCGGGGACAGGCGCAGAGCCTCATCAGAGCCGGCGGCCCTCATATTGGTCAGTTTCTTGGTTTTACAGGCATTGACCACCAGGTCGTTTTCCTTGCAGTGCTCCCCTACTATCATCCCGGGGTAAACGGCCACTCCGGGGGGAATGAACAACTGGCCTCGTTCCTGCAGGTTGTAAAGGGCATAGGTGATACTGGTGCCTGTTTCCAGCGAAATCAGCACGCCCTTGGTTTTCCGCCTGGTATCACCTCGATATTCCTCGTAAGCCCAGAAACTGTGATTCAGAATTCCCGTGCCGCGGGTCGCGGTCAGGAATTCACTGTTACAGCCGATCAGTCCCCGGGCCGGGATCAGGAATTCCAGCCTGGTATAGCCGTCGCCTCCCCGGTTCATGCTTTTCAGCTCCCCCTTGCGCAAACCAAACATCTCAATCACAACTCCGGCATAATCGTCGGCGACATCCACCACGGCCTGTTCGATGGGTTCCAGGCGTCGGCCGTCAACGGTCTTTTCGATCACCCGGGGCGGAGAAACGGCAAACTCATAACCCTCGCGACGCATGTTTTCAATCAAAATCGACAATTGCAGGGTTCCACGCCCCTTGATCACAAAAGAACCTTTGAATTCACCTTCTTCCAGGCGCAGGTTGACATTGGTCAGCAGTTCCCGCCTCAGCCTGTTTTCAAGGTGGCGGGAAGTAAGGTATTTTCCTACATTTCCGGCCAGCGGCGAGTCGTTGACCATGAAGGTCATGGCCATGGTCGGTTCATCGATGTGCATGATCGGGATGGCCTGGGCATGATCTCGGTGAGCGATAGTTTCCCCGACATGAACCGCGTCCGCTCCGGCCACGGTAACGATATCTCCGGCCAAGGCCCGTTCCACTTCCTGTCTTTTCAAACCGTTATAGGTGTACAACCTGCTTACTTTAAAGCTTTCGACCCGGCCGTCGCATCTGATCAGGGCAACCGTGTCTCCATTGCAGATCATACCCTGGTGAATTTTGCCGGTGCCCAGCTGGCCGACGAAATTATCGTAGTCTATGGCGCTGATCAGCATCTGAAGCGGCCCGGCCGGGTCTCCGTCAGGCTCCTTGACCTGGGTGATGACAGCTTCCAGCAGGGGGGTCATGTCCTCGCTCTGATCATCGATCTGCATTTTCGCCACCCCGTTCTTGGCCGAAGTGTAAATCACCGGAAAATCCAGTTGCTCATCGCTGGCATTCAATTCAACAAACAGGTCGAACACGGCGGTCAGCACTTCATGGGGGCGCGCATTGGGACGGTCAATCTTGTTTATGACCACCAGGGGTTTCAGATCCAACTGCAACGATTTCTGGAGAACGTATTTTGTCTGCGGCATGGGTCCTTCAAAGGCGTCGACAATCAACAGGACGGAATCGACCATTTTCAGAACACGCTGCACCTCGCCGCCGAAATCAGCATGCCCGGGAGTATCGACGATGTTGATCTTGGTGCCCCGGTACTCGAAGGCGGCGTTCTTGGAAAAAATGGTTATACCTCTTTCCCTTTCGAGGACATTGCTGTCCATAACCCGTTCAACCAACTGCTGGTTTTTTCGGAACACACCGGTCTGCCTGAGGATGGCATCTATCAGCGTGGTCTTGCCGTGGTCAACATGAGCGATTATGGCGATATTTCGGATGGATTTAGACATATTCCTGCACTTCTCCAAATTTTATCCGGATTCTGGTTTTTGCAAGGTCTTGCAATCAAGTTCATTATAGCATTTTTCCCGGGGCCGGGCAAACGGGACTGTTTGGAATTGTGCTATAATGACCTGAGAATTTCCCCAAAGGAGAACGAAAATGAAAAGAATCCTCTCCTGTCTTTTATGCTTGCTTCTCATACCGGCCTTCACCAGCGGAGGGCAGGGAAAAGGGCAAAACCAGCAGATCATGCTGGAAACCATCGGCCAGCTGTCGGCCCAGGCGGTTTACCTCAGCTACCTGGCCACCGGCACCATCGCCGACGGACACGCCAAGCAGATTTACGATAATGACACCGCCATCGAACTGCTGTCCAAAATAGTGATCCTGGCACAGCAGACACCCCAGCAACTGGACAAACTGATGGCTTCCGGCGCCCTGGGCGGTGAAGACATCGTCTATGTCAATGACCTGATCCAAACCATGCACCTGCTTGCGGCCCAGGCCGGAGCTTACCGCAATTACATCACTTCACGCAACCAGGCGCACCTGCAGGTTTTTTCCAGCAAGAGAAAGGAAGCCTGGGAAAAAATCAGGATCCTGCTGGGCATCGAGGGCTGATCTTTCCAGGAGCATTCCGGGAAGCGGGTTTTGAGCGCTGACTGGAAAAATCTCTTGACAAAACCGCGGGAATCGCTTATAAAGGCTCTGGTGCCGAAGTGGTGGAATTGGCAGACACGCCAGTTTCAGGTACTGGTGAGCTTTACGCTTGTGGGGGTTCGAGTCCCCCCTTCGGCATTTTGTTTCTTTTTAATAACAGCATTTGTTGATGTCTGAAAAGGGAAAAACAGCCGTCTTCATATCCGGCCGGGGTTCCAACCTGGCCGCCCTGATTCGAGCAACACGCAATCCGCAAGCCAACTTCAGCATAGCCCTGGTATTCAGCGACACCCCGGAAGCACCCGGACTGCAAAAGGCCAGGCGGGCCGGTTTAGCCTGCCTTTCTTTGCAACGAGCTGATTTTTCCGGGCGCGGACCTTTTGAAAAGGCCGTACTCGAAGAACTGACGGCCCGGGGTGTTGAGCTGATCTGCCTGGCCGGTTACATGCGCCTGCTGGGGCCGACCCTGCTGGAAGCTTTCAGCGGCCGTATCATCAACATCCACCCTTCACTGTTGCCGGCCTTTCCCGGACTCAACGCCCAGGCCCAGGCCCTGAACCATGGAGTCAAGTTCAGCGGCTGCACGGTTCATTTCGTCGATGCCGGGGTCGACAGCGGACCGATCATCCTGCAGAGCGCAGTTGCCGTGCGGGATGAAGACGACGAAGCAAGCCTGGCGGCCCGGATCCTGCGCCGGGAACACCGCCTTTATCCGCGAGCGGTCCAGCTGTTTTTCAGCGGCCGCCTGCGCCTGGAAAACAGGCGGGTTCTGATCGAAAAAAAATGCTGAAAGTCTTTTTTTTATTGCTGGCCATGTCGCCCGTCCTGTTTCAGGCCGAAGGGAATTACGACCGGGCCGGGGCCGAGAGAGTGGCTGCATTCTTTGAACGGATTTCCGGTCCGCGCAGTGAATCGCCCTTCCTCAGGCAGGCCACTTTCAGTGAAATAGAATTCAACAGTTATTTCAACCTGATTCACATTCCGCTCCAACTGCCGGAATTGCGATACCTGGAAATGAGTTTCAGTCCTGGCAACCGCATTTCCGGGCGACTGCAAGTCGAACTGCAGGCTGATTCCTACCGCCTGCTGCCCTCGGGACTGCGCAATGCCAGGGTCGAGTTTTCCGGGCTTTTCGAATGCCAGGCCTACCAGGGACGCTTCATCCTGGATGAACTGAAGGTGAATGGAGCCGCTTTTTCGCCCAATCTGTTGGACGAGCTCATCCAGCTTGTCCAGTCAGGCAAAACGAAAAAAAAATCGCTCTTCGACTGGTACCCTCTGCTGCCGGGCCTGAAACAGGTCAAAACCGGCCAGGCCAGCGTAACCCTGTTTTATTGACTTGACTCTCAGGCTTGACTCCCCCTGCCAAGACCTCAAGGGAATCGGCCCGGCTTATGAGCAACACCTCAGAGAGCGAGGCATTCAAACCGTCTTCGACCTGTTGCTTTTCTTTCCGGAAGACTACCTGGACCTCAGCCGCATCAGCGAAAAGCCGCGTCCCGGTGCGTTTCTCCCCTACCGGATGGAACTGAAAACCTCTCCCAGGAGACGCTTCCTGGGCCGGGGCAGGAGCATCCTGCGGATCAAAGCCCTGGTCGCCGGGAGCGAAACTGAGATAGTCTTCTTCAACCGTCCATATCTGCAGGACAGCTTGCGCCGCCACGACCATTTCATAGTTTTCGGACGCCTGGAAGATCACCAGGGTAAATTGCAGATGGTGAATCCGCGGTTGCTGCCGGCCGAAACAAGGGATCCGGTGATCCCGGTATACCGGCCAATTGGGCCGATCAGGGGCGGGGTGCTCCAGCGCATCCTGCGCCGGGCCCTGGACGAGCTTGACTGGGAAACTGAAGTGATTCCGGCGGAATTGTCGGCTCGTCACGGCTTTCCCGGACTTGAAGAAAGCCTGAAAACCCTGCATGGGCTGAAAGCGGCTACTGACGGGCAAATCGAAAAGATGAGGAAGCCTTTTGTCTACCTTGAATTCCTGCTTTTCCACCTGGAGTTGAAAAGCGCGCGCCTCCGACTGCGCCGGCAGCAGCGTCGTAATTTCTACGACCTGGACCCGGAAGCCTGCCGGCAGGCCCTTGACAAACTGCCTTTCAAGGCCACCGCAGACCAGCGGAGAGCTTTCTCCGAGATAGCAGCCGACCTGGCCCGGAATCAGCCCATGGCCCGCCTGCTGCAGGGGGAAGTGGGCAGCGGCAAAACAGCCGTGGCCTTCCTGGTTCTGCGCCTGGTGCTGGCCGCTTCCTGCCAGGCGGCCTTCCTGGCCCCGACCGCCATCCTGGCCGCCCAGCATTTCCGGAATGCCGGAGGTTATTTTGAAAACAGCAGGCTGGGCCTGCTGACCGGGGCCACCCCGGCCCGGGAAAAGAAGGAAATCCTGCGGAAACTGGCCGCCGGCGAAATCGACCTGATCTTCGGCACCCATGCCCTGCTCGCTGACCGGGTGAGTTTTAATCGATTGGGTCTGGTGATCATCGACGAACAGCATCGCTTCGGAGTAGCC
The DNA here is from genome assembly GCA_964457225.1 of uncultured Clostridia bacterium. Classification (GTDB taxonomy): domain Bacteria; phylum Acidobacteriota; class Aminicenantia; order UBA2199; family UBA2199; genus CAYWEM01. The sequence goes on along the minus strand of CAYWEM010000005.1, from coordinate 161,820 downwards.
CAGCGAGCCGCCCTGCACTGCAAGCAGCAGGCCGTCGACCTGCTGGTCATGAGCGCCACGCCCATTCCGCGCACCCTGGCCTTGACCCTCTACCAGGATCTGGACCTGACTTCCTCCCTGCGTCCGCCCCCGGGCCGCCGGGAGGTCGACACCCGGATCGTGCCCAGGAAGGAGCGCGCTTCATTTTACCGGGAACTGCGGCAAAAAATCAGCGGCGGCGGCCGCGGCTTCATCGTTTTGCCGTTGATCGAAAAATCACTGCACAACCCTCACCTGCTGGCCGTAAACGAAGACGGAGCCGCCATCTGTGCCTATTTCGCTTCCGCCGCCCCGTCCGCCGTTCTCAGCGGCGAAACCACGGCCCGCGAAAAGGACCGCATCATAAATCGCTTTCGCAGCGGAGAAATCCGTCTGCTGGTCAGCACTTCGCTGATCGAAGTCGGACTGGATGTCCCCGAAGCCGGTTTCATGGTCATAGAAAACGCCGAACGCTTCGGGCTTTCACAATTGCACCAGTTGCGCGGCCGGATCGGCCGGGGCAGTGAGGAGGCCGAATGCTTCCTGCTGCCCTCGGCCCAGCTCGGTGAAAACGGGAAACTGCGCCTGCAGGCCATCAGGGACAACAAAGACGGCCTGAAGATCGCCGAGGCCGACCTGCGCCTGCGCGGAGGCGGCACGCCGCTCGGCCGGCGCCAGAGCGGCCGCTTCTCTTCCGCCGGCGCTGACCCGGAAACCGATTTCGAGCTTTTTCAGGCCGCAGCCGCGGACGCCTCGGCATTGCTTGATCTGGAAAACCCGCTCCCCGCGATAATAAGCGCCCACCTGGACCGGTGCAAGGAACTGATCGCCGGGGTGAGTTTTTCCTGAAAAACGCGAAGCCGGATTCAGGCCAGGTCGGTCCTGAGCCTGTCGCGGATGATCAAGGCCGGCTGCAGATCCAGGTCCAGGCCGTCACGAATCTCGGTGAAAGCGGCGGCCGTCTCAGCGGCCAGGCCGGGGTCTTCGAGCATCCTGAATGCTTCGCGGCTGAGATTTTCGGCGCTGCAGTCGGCCTGAATCAGTTCGGGTACCAGCCAGCGGCCGGCCAGGATGTTGACTATCGAGTACAAGTCAATCTTGACGAAACGCCGGCCGAAGAAATAGGACAGCGGGTTGACCCGGTACAACGCGATCATTGGTACGCCAAGCAGGGCCGTCTTGAGGGTTGAAGTGCCGCAGGTGGTGATCACCAGGTCCGCCGCGGCCAGCAGGCCCGCCCCCTGCTCCTGTTCGACGATTTCAATATCTTCCGGCAGGCCGCCGCGACCCAGCAGGTCCCGGCTTACTCCGCGGGCCCTGAGCAGAAAAACCTTAATGGTCCTGTGCCGGCGCAGTTGCTCCAGTGAACTGAGCATCACCGGCAGCAGGGCCTTTATTTCGGAAGGCCTGGAACCAGGCAGCAATACCAGGCAGTCTTGGTTCTCATGCAGGCCGTAATTCCGCCGGGCCTCGTCGCGGCCCGGACCGGAGGCAACCATTTGCAGCAAGGGGTGACCGGTATAGGTGTGGGCTATGCCTTCGCGCTCAAAAATCCTTTTTTCAAAGGGAAAAATGATGAACAGGTGATCGACCAGGCGGCGGATGCGCTCTATTCGGCGATAGCGCCAGGCCCAGACCGTGGGGCTGATGTAGTGGTAAACCCTGATACCGGCGGCTTTCAGCCCGGCTGCCAGGGAGAAGTTGAAATCGGGGTAATCGATCAGCAGGGCGGCCCGGGCGCCTCTTTTCACGGCCTCGGCCAGCAGTTTTTCCCTGATCCGCCGCAGTTTAAGAACATGACCCAACACTTCGAAAATTCCAACCACGGCCAGTTCGGAATTGTCGACCAGTACTTCCAGGCCGGCTGCGGCCAGGCCGGAGCCGCCCAGGCCGAAAAAGTGGAAATCCTGAACGTTTTCCTGCTGAAATGCTTTCAACACCTGGGCCGCGTAGTTTTCAGCCGAGTTTTCAGCGGCCACCAACAGGACCTGGTTTTTCACGCTCATTCCCTGACCAGGTAACGCAGTTCGGGCAGCGGCTCGTTCTCGTCCGCCCCGGCCACCACCGCCCATTCCCGGTAAACAGTACGGCCGCGGTAGCTTCGGAAAGAGCTTTCCGGAGAAGTGGAACAGACTCCGACCAGCACGGCATTGGCCAGGTGGCGCGGAGCCGAATCCTGGTCGACCACCAGGTAGGTTTTTCCGCCGGCGCCGCGCTGTTCCAGCACCAGGTACCAGCGGCCGTGACCGGTCAGGGGATCCTGGTACAGTTTACGGATCATCTTTTCCTCGGCCAGTACCTGCAGGTTCTGGGGAAACAGATTGTTCTTTTCCCGAACATAACGCTCAATGCCGGCGGCTATGGAACGGGCCCGAAAGAGCATTTCTTCTTCCAGTTCACGCTGAAGTACCGTCTGCCAAAGCGGTCGGGCGGCCAGCAGGAAGATGCCCAGGATGACCACGGCCACCATCAGGGCGGCCATCATGAAACCGCGCTGATTACTGCGGACCGGCTGCGGCTTTACCATTCCTCGTAAAGACTGCCGTCCAGGGCCCGCCCCCGGTGACCGCTGCGCAGGTCCACTATGGCCTCGGACAACTCGGGATCGTAATCATCGTCCGCGGCCGTCTCGTAGTAAACCGGTTCCCAGTCGGCCCGGCCGCTGAAGGGGTTCAGGGGCACGGCGCGCAGGTAGCGGCCGCTGACCAGGTCTTCAAAAGAGGTCGGGTGTTTCTTCTTGTCCAGATGGTATTTCTGAATGGCGTCCCGCATCTGAAAAAGGTTTTCCTTGAGCACCGCTTCGCGGGCCCGGATCACGGAAACGCGGTACTGGGGAATGACTATCGAGAGCAGGATGCCGATCAGGGTGACGACCAGCAGTATTTCAATCAGGGTGAAGCCGCGTTTCATGCTCCAATTATAAGCCAAGCCGAGATTCCAGGCAAATCATCAGGACTGTGTCCCCTCCCCCCCTGGTTTAATCCGGGCGGGCTGGAGACCTGAGACGGGAGTCAGCCCTGATACAGAGACCAACTGGACTAATCCGATAAAAGAGTTATAATACCTCATTATCTTACTGAAGCCATTATGAAAAAAAACAAAAACATAGCCTTTATCGCCTTGGTAACGGCCTTGATGCTTCTTCTGCCCTGGGTGGCCATGCAGTTCAGCAAAGAGGTAAACTGGAATCTTTCAGATTTCGTCGTCGCCGGACTGCTGCTGTTCGGATTTGGTCTTGCTTATGAATTGACTGGCAGGCGGAACAGGAAGTTTTTGTTCCGGCTGGCCCTGGCAATCGCGCTGGCGGCGGCGCTCATCCTCGTTTGGCTGAATCTTGCCGTAGGCCTGGTCGGCGATGAGGATAACCCGATAAACCTGATTTATTTCGCCGTGCCTGTCGTAATGATCGGCGCCGCCTTACACGGGCGCCTGCGTCCCAAGGGCATGGCCCGGGCCCTGTGGGCAACAGCCCTGGTCCAGGCTCTGACCTGCATTATCACCCTGCTTGTCTCGAAAACTGATTTGGATTCAACTGAAATCCTGACTGCAATAGCTTTAAATTCCTTCTTTGCGGCTCTGTTCATCACCTCGGCCCGGCTGTTCCAGCGCGCATCGCTTGGGGACGGTTCTTGACTTCTTGACTTTTTGCGGCGGATTTCCCTTACAGGTTCAGCATCCTGTATTTCACAATTTTATCGTGATCATTCTCATCGGTAACAGCGGCATAGAGGTATTCTCCATCCAGGCCGATCAACCTGCCGGGCAGGTTGATATAGAAACAATCAAGGTATTGTCCGTTAAAATCAAACAGGTCAATTAAATCCCCCTGATCTTCAGCTGCCGTTGAAGTCCAGACCCAGAGACGATCACGGTTTATCATGACAGTGCGGATATCGTCCTGATACTTTCGAACAGGAGCATTGTACTTTCTGGAAAACTCAGCATCAGCCTGTTTTTCCTCGTAGGGCACCCGCTGGTAACTGCGCCGGAAGCGGAACAAAAGCCCGCCGCCGTTCAGATCCAGTGCTTCCAGCAGGTATTCCTGGGTGCGGTTAAGAAACATACGCCCGTCCCGGGCCATGACAACATTGACCGGATCCCACTTCCTGGATCCTCCACCCTGAGCCATGGAAATGAGAAAATCTTTACTGGAAAAAGAATACAATTCCTGCCGGCTTTTTTTATCCTGCTCCAGGCCGATGATTTTTCCTTCCACATCGTAGAGTTTCGAGCTGGGTCGTTCATAAGGATAAATCCGGCGCATGTAAATCAAGCGGTTTTCATGGACTCCCAGGAAGGAGAAAAAGTTTTGATCATTCAATTGGAATTCCCGCAGATAACCGCCGTTCTTGTCAAGAAACACGTATTTGCGTTTCACCGGGTCGAAAAGGAAAATCTCCCGGCCGACCAAGGTGTAATAAAAAAAAGAATAGATTTCTCCCGGCCCTTCCCCCTGCCTGACCAGGCTGTCGAGGAACCGGCCTTCGGGACTGAATTTGAGCAGGACCACCTGCTGGTTACGGCGAAGATCCTTGACAAAGATATTTCCATGGTCATCCAGTTGCAAATCCCAGGGCATGGCTAAAAAGTAACTCTCGCCTTCACCTTCAATCACTTGCACAACTTCGAGTTCAAGCACTCTTCCGGCATCCGGTCCGGCCGGTTTCCCGGGATTTTCCCTGGTTTCAACTGCAAGCAAAGCTCCGGCCAGCAATAAAAAACTGAAACATTTAACCGCGTTCATCAATCCGCCTCTCCTTGTAGAGGCATTCGGCGCACCGGGATGGGAATATTGGCCAGTTCAATGCGGCCCACCGGGTACAGGAACCATTCTTCAACCCGGTTACGCCTGGCTTCAATGTAGCGCTTGAACAGGGGCGTGTCGGTACGCAGGATTTCAAGCCTGATCCGTTCGGCCTCCGGGAGTTCTGCCGCCAGGCGAATTGAGCGGATGGGGACAAGCTGTTCTTTTTTTTCATAGAATCCCATAGAACCGCTGCCGCGCGGCAGTGAGGTCAGCAGTTCCATACCTTGAATAACCCGGGCGAAAAGAGTGATGTTGCGGTCGAGGTGACGCGGGGCCTGGCCGATGACAACGTACATTTCAGCGCCTGAGCCGCTGTCGGCGGTATTGCCGCGCCCGGCCCCTATCATGCCGTAACTGTGCACGAGCCACATGCGGTCGGTCTCGGTGTCCCGGGCGACCGGAAAACCGTCGATGAAACCGACCTCCGGGGCGTAAACGTCTCCGTCCGGCAGGAGAGTGAAATTTAGCCCGGGATCGATCGGCCGGTCAAATTCAGGCGGCAGGGCCTTTTTGCCGGTTATGGCCCGGCGACTGAGTTGGGGGTCGTCACCGGCAGGGTCACCCCACTGGGTGACGTAGTTTTCCTGGACACGCATGACGGCCAGGCCGTCAAAGAAGCGTTCCCGCACCAGGGCCTTGACATTGGCGGTATGCCCAGGCGCCATGAACGGACAGAGCTCGATGATGACCCTGCCGCTGTCAAGATCCAGGTACAGTGTGTTTTCCGGATTGAGGGCTCGCCAGTCGCTGTCCCGGGCCGAAGCCAGTACCTGGGAAATGGTTTGACGCCCGGCGGGATCGGCTTCCGGGGCGGGAACTCCGAAAGCCGGCAAAGCAAAAAGGACAGCCAGAACGAATACAGCCGGGGATCTTAAGCATTGTTTCATGTTATTCTCCTTGATCAGAAGACTGGTTCTCCGCAATGCAGAGCCGGGCTTTCGGTTTTGATCTTGACCAATCATTCCAGCCCGGATTAATAAAGGAAAGTCCATAAATCGATCACTATTAAATCGACTCGCCCCTGGCAAGTCTTGGTTTAACATGATCATCAACAAGATAACTGGATTTCGCCTATTCGTGTCCCCAGGGCGGCGGGGGTGGAACTACCTGCCGCTGTAAATCAAATTCCAGCCTCCAGGTCCAGTCTTCGCTGCGAAAAGTGCCGTAAACAAAGCACTTCCCGGGATGTATCTCGATTCTCCAGCCCAGCTTCCGACCGGCGGGATCCTGGCGGCCGTAATAGACGAATTCCTGGATGTTCGCCGAGCCGGGAGTTTCGGTAAAGCCTCCATACCAGGTGACCTCGTCTTCAACTCCATCCGGCCGGCGGTGATCATGGCGCAGTTCCAGCCGATCCTGATGGCGGATCAAAACCCAGGTCCGGGACCTGTCCCACTCAGCCCCGGCTTCAGTTTCAATGTGAAAGGGAATTCTTATAGTCAGGGCTTCACATCGGCGAAAATGCGCGACCAGTACTTCAGGCCCCTGCAAAATCGCCTGTTCAGGTATTCTTTCAGTCAGGCGGCCCTGGAAGGCCAGTCCACATTGTTTTAAAAGGTTTTCCCAGAATTCTCCCTGCGGATCTACTGCTTCGCGTTCCGCCTGGAGCGGGCTGAAAAGGCAAACCAGCAAAATCAGTACGATGGTTTTCATATCAGACTCCTTGAATTCATGACACCTCCCCGGGCTGAAGAAAAGTACCTGCCGAGAATACCAGAGGCCCGGACTCAGCCCGGCAAGCCCTGTTCACCAAAGTACGAATTCCAGCGAACCGGAAGCCGTTTCCCGGTAAGTGCCGTCTATGGTAAAAAAATCCTTTTCATCCTCGGTCAACTGAATCCAGCCGGTTTCGCGCTTTTCCCCATAGTATATCTCGTAGTAAAGCCGAACGTTACGGCGGCTGGAAAAGAGATTGTAGAGCACCTCGTCCCTGATCATCCTTATCGAAGTGATTACTCCTTTTTCCTGCTTGCGCTTCAGGTGGCCGCGGCTGAATTCTTCCAGGGAAACTTCCTTGCGGTAATCTTTGCTCAACAGCTTGTAGGCCTGCTGGTACTCCCCGGCAGCGCTCAGGGAGACGTAAGGCTGAACCAGCTTTTCATCGAGCTCCGTGTTCATGACCATCTCGCCGCCCCGGCTCTTGATGAAAAACACAGTGAAACCGGCCAGCAGTAAAACAGTTATTCCAGCGATCAAGGCTTTCATGACAGCTTCGCCAATCCGATCAACTCAAGCTCGGCAATACAACTATCGAAGATTACTCGATCCCAAGGCGGGCGGCCTCGGCCGGAGCCTGTTTTTTGAGCAGGTCGAAATTGGCGTACTGGGTGATGATGTTGAAATCGGCTATCAGTCTGAAAAGCTCGCTGTCCCCTCGGTAATGGGCCTGGCCCTCCTGGTACTGGCTGAAGAGGTCAGGCGGCACCCGGCTGATGCCTATCCTGATCACCCGATCGACTTCGGCCCTGGCCTCTGGCGAAAGTGCTTCGCGCTCGCGTCCCAGGCCGACCATCAGTTCGATGGTCCAGTTCTTGAGGTCAGTCAGCATGGCCCGCAGCTCTTCGGCCGGCAGGCGGTCATTGAGCATGGCCACTACCTGCTTCAGGGTTTCCAGGTAGGATGAAGCTGTTTTCTGGCCCAGTTCCTCGGGACTGGCGCTTTTTCCGGGTGATTTTGATTCAGCCTGTTCTCCCCCGCCCCCGCAGGCGGCAAAAAACAAAAAGACGGTGCAGATCAGTACTGTGAAGAGTTTCTTCATCATGCTGTTCTCCTTTGGTTTTCATTGGTCGTATTTTTGCCGTCGGAGTAAAAAAAGTCAAGCCCGGGCAAAATCAAGTTTCTGTTTCAGTTAACATCAACAGGACGGCGCTGGCGGCGGGCTTCAAAGAGCAGTACCGCGGCCGCGGCCGCGACGTTGAGTGACTCCACCCCGCCGGCCAGGGGAATGGTCAAAAGAAAATCAGCCCGCTTGCGCAACAGGGGGGAGACTCCCCGCGATTCGTTCCCCAGTACCAGGGCCAGGCGGCCGCGCAGGTCGCAATCCCAGGGAGCCAGCCCGTCTCCGGCCACGGCGGCGGCTATCCAGAAGTCGTTTTTCTTGAGTTGCTCCAGATCCCGGGCCAGTCCCAGGGAGCGCACCAGGTTGACCCGGGCCAGGGCCCCGGCCGAAGCGGCCATGGTGGTGTCGTTCACCGGGGCACTGCCGCGGTCGGCGAAAATCAGTCCGTCAACACCAGCGGCGGCGGCACTGCGCGCCAGGGCCCCCAGGTTGCCGGCGTCTTCAATTGAGTCCAGCACCAGCACCAGGCCGGATTTGATATTGGCCAAAAGCCAGTCAAGATCCCGGCAGGGCACGGGCATGGTTTCGGCGAAAACGCCCTGGTGTTGCGTTCCGGCCCGGCGATCCAGGCTGCGCTGGGGGACGAACTGAAAGGGAATGCCGCGTTCGCGGCACAATTCCTTGAGCCTTTCAATTTCCGGCCCGCGCCGACGGTCGCTGATCAGAACCCGGCCCAGTTCACGGCCCTCGGCCAGGGCCTCGAGCAGTTGGTTAATCCGGGTTATATGCACTTCTTTTCAATGGATTGAACAAAAGGATGAATTCGGACGGGCAGGCTCAGTTTTCACTCTCCATGCCGGGCAGAATCGGCGGCAGGGGTACCTGCAGGATTTCACCGACCGCGCGCAGCAGTTCGCTTTCAGCCACGCTGACCCGGCGGTCGCTAAAAACACAGGCCAGGCAGGCCTTGATCAAGATCATCTTCTGGGCGGGCACAGAGGCGGCCAGCCTGGCCAGGGCCCGGCCCAGTTCCTCCATGGAACAGATCGACCACGCTGGTGCTTCTTCACGGCGGCCGGCCAATTCTTTCCAGCCGGCCCTGAAAGCAGCCGCGGTTTTTTCGGGGTCTTCTTCCTGGCCGGCCAGGGCACCCAGCAAGAGCAGCGCATCACGCCTGAAATCCTCATCTGACAACCTGCTTTCCGCAGCCGGAGGCTGAGTCCCGAGCAAACCGCGTTGCAGCAGGGTCAACACCACGAATTCAGGCAGGGACAGTTTTTGATCACTTGCAGCCAGCATTTCGCAGTTTTCCAGCAGGATCTTCTTCTGCGGCGGTGAAAGCTGCTGCAGAGCGGTCCGGGCCAGGTCGACCAGGGGCAGGCGCCATTGCGGCGGATGATCGGCCAGCAGCTTCTGCACCCGGCCCAGTTCACTCCAGAGCTCAGGTTCAAGGCGGCGACCCAGCTCGTTTAACTGGCGCTCGCGCACACCCTGTTCCCGGTCCAGCAGCAGGCCGTAGACCACGGCCTGGGCCGCATGGGCCTCCCCGGCCCTGGTTCTCAGCTCCTCGGGGATCGATTGCAGCAGGCCGCGGGCGTAATCCAGGTGCCCGGCACTGATGGTGCCTATGGTGGCCAGCACGGCCAAGGGATCCATTTTGAATATGCGGCTGAAACCTGGTCGGACTGCTTCCGGGCCGCTGTCAGGCGCAGTCGCCTGTGCGGAATCAAGCGGCTTGAAACGGCCGTCAAAATTCGGTTCCAATCGCTTGACCCGGTCGACCAGGGGGGGATGGCTGGACAGCAGTCCGGAAAACACCCCGCCCAGCCCGTTGGCGAAAAACAGGTGGCTGGCCTCCTCGGCATGGGGATTTTTTATGATCGAACCGGCCCTGAGACCGCCGATTTTTTTCAGGACTCCGGCCAGTCCAGCCGGGTTGCGGGTGAACTGCACGGCCGAGGCATCGGCCAGGAATTCCCGCTGCCTGGACACCGCGCTCTTGATCAGGCGGCCGAAGAAAACCCCGATAGCGCCGATGAGCATCAGGGCCAGGGCGAAGAGTACCAGTCCTCCCCCCCCGTCTTTTTTTCCGCTGCGGGAACTGCGCCGGCCGCCGGAAAAACTGATGGAACGCAACATGATCCGGCCGATGGTCGAAATGACCAGGATGCCGTACAACACCCCGATCAGCCTGATATTCAGGCGCATATCACCGTTGAAGATGTGACTGAACTCGTGGGCCACCACGGCCTGGAGTTCCTCCCGGCTCAGGTGCTGCAGGGCGCCGGCTGAAACGGCCACCGCGGCGTCGGCAGGCTGAAACCCGGCGGCGAAGGCGTTGATGCCGCTTTCATTGTCGAGCAGGTACACGGCCGGCAGGGGAGTTCCTGAGGCAATGGCCATTTCCTCGACTACGTTCAACAGGCGTTTTTCAGCCAGGCCGGCTCCCTCCGGAAAGATGCGCCGGCCGCCGAGCATTTCAGCCACCGCCGAGCCGCCGCTGGCCATGCGCGAAGTTTTCCAGAGCGTGCCCAGGCCGATGATCAGCAGTACCGACAAGGCAACCGGGATGAAGAGATCAACCTGCCAGAATCCGGCAAACGACTCCCCCCCAAGCAACATGAGTACGGCCAGGTACACGGCCAAAATGATGCCGCCGACAGCCAGCATGAAATAGAAAAGCAGCAGGCCGACCCGGCGCCGGGCATCCTGCTGGTAGCGGAAGAAATCCACGCGAAAAACCTTCTATACCGTGATTCTCAGGAGAAGGAAACCTTGACAGCCTCGCGCTCCTGGGGCACGGTGATCTCGAAGAGCTCAGCCGGCAGAAAACCGAACAAACCGGCAAAAACTACCGCCGGAAAGGTTTCACGCCGGTTGTTGTAGGCCATGACCGCGTCGTTGAAGGCCTGACGGGCGAAGGAAACCTTGTTTTCCGTTGAAGTCAGCTCCTCCATCAACTGGCTCATGGTCTGGTTGGCTTTCAGGTCCGGGTAGCTTTCCACCACGGCCAGCAGGCGGCCCAGGGCTCCGCCCAGTGCGCCCTCGGCTCCGCCGAGCTGTTTCATGGCCGAAGCCGAGGAGGGATCAGCGGCCGCGGCCGTACTGGCGGCCACCGCCTGACCGCGGGCGGCCACCACCGCTTCCAGGGTCTCGCGTTCATGCTTCAGGTAACCCTTGGCCGTTTCAACCAGGTTGGGAATCAGGTCGTAACGCCTCTTCAACTGGACGTCGATCTGAGCGAAAGCGTTCTTGAAACGATTGCGCAAAACAACCAGCCCGTTGTAGATGGAAACCAGTATGAAGACCAGGAATACTATCAGTCCAAGGAAGATTAAAAAACCCATGCTGCACCTCGTTGTGGTTTATTTCCAAGTGATTGTATAACAAGAAACAAAATTCAACAAGGAACAATGCCTGCTGAACAGCAATTTTATTCCTGATCAATCAGGACTGCTGCAGGCGGGCGATGCGCTCGGCCAGGGGCGGATGCGAAGCCAGCAGGGCGCCCAGACCGGTACTTTTGCCGGAAATCTTCATGGTGGCCAGTGAGGGCTGCCGGCCGGCCGCAGCCAGCTGGTAAGTACTCTGCAGTTTCTTCAGGGCGGCGATCATGGATTCCCGCCCGCTCAGCCTGGCGGCGCCGGCATCAGCCCGGTATTCCCTCTGCCGGGAGAAGTAGAAAACCACGATCGAACCGAGAATCGAGAGCAGGATGTCCAGTGCGATTATGGTTACGATATGCACCAGGGGCCGCATTCTTTCGTTGACGAACTGTGACAGGACGAAGGCGATGATCCTTGACAGGAAGAGGACAAAGGAATTCACGATGCCCTGGATCAGGGTCATGGTCACCATGTCGCCATTGGCGATGTGTGAAACCTCGTGGGCCAGCACGCCCCGCAATTCTTCACGGCTGAGCCGCTGCAGCAGGCCGCTGGAGACCGCCACCAGCGATCTGTTCCTGGTCGGGCCGGTGGCGAAGGCGTTCAGGTCCGGACTCTGGTAAACCCCCACCTCGGGCATCACCTGCAGTCCGGCCCGGCGACAGGCCTCGTGGGTGCTTTCCAGGACGAAGCGCAGTTCCGGTTCACGGGTATCCGGTGAAATCAACTGCACCCGCATCATCTTCTTGGCCAGGACTCTGGACAAGGCCAGGGAAATGAAGGAACCGGCGAACCCCCAGATCAGGCAGAAGATCAGCAGGGGCACGTAATCTATCCCCTGCTGGTGGAGATAGGGCCTGATGCCCAGCAGATTGATGACTATGGAAATGGTGGCCAGGATGAGCAGATTTACGGTCAAAAAAAGAAAACCGCGCTTGATCATCGTAGTTATTCCTCCGGATATGATGTTGTTTATTATTCTATATGAAAGGCGGGTTCGAGACAAGAAAAAAGGCCGGGCCGGAGAAAAGTTCTCCGGCCCGGCCTCAATTTAATTCAGTTTGTTGATTTTACTTGGCTTCAGCGGCCTTTTCTTTCTCGATATCCTTGAGGAAGGCCTTGTAAGCGTTGATGTCATCAGCATTGGGGAACTTGGCGATCAGGTTTTTGTAAGTTTCCAGGGCGGCATCCAGGTCATGGCAGAGATACTGGAAGTTGCCGATGATGACCCAGGCGTCAACCAGGTCGTCCTTCAACTCAACGGCCCGCTTGGCGTAAGGCATGATTCCCGCTTCCCCGGCCTTGGCCACGGAGATCTTTTCCTTTTTGATGGTGCTGATCTTGTCCTTCAGTTCATTGGCCTTGTTTTCCCGGTCCCGGGGCCTGATCCTGGTGTCCTGGTTGAGCTTGTCGATTTCAGTGTTGACGTCTTCCAGTTTCTTGTCGAACTTGTCGGTTTCTTCCTTGAGAGCTTCGAAATTGACCGAGGCCAGGATGTAATTGGCCAGGGGGAGAAAAGGATTCTCGGTCTGGCCGGCATGCAGGTCGATGAATTTCTTGAGGTATTCATTGGCTTCGGCCACGTTTTTCAGGGCGCCGTGGTTCAGCCCGTTGATGTAAATGGCATTGACGTAGTATTCCCGGTAATTGGGATTATCCGCACCGGCGGCCTCTACTTTTTTCATGTATTCCAGCGATTCCGCGTACTTGCGCAGGCTGAAGTAATTGGCTCCGACCTTGTAGTTGACATCGATCAGCAGGTCGGCGGGCAGGTCGGTGTTCAAGGGGTGATTCAGCAGTTGCAGCAGGAATTCATTTGACTTGGCCGCTTTCCCGGTCTGCATCAATTTGCCCGCTTCACGGAAAAGAGTGTCGTTGAAGTTTTCCAGGGCATTCTGGTAATCGGGCTTCAGGCTGAGTACCTTGGCGAAGTTCTCGACCGCATCGTCGATCTGGTTGCGGCTTCTCTGGATGAAAGCCAATCCGAAATAGGCGGCGGCGACTTCGGGCTCGATCTCGATGATTTCCTGCCAGAGAGCCTCGGCCTTGTCAAAATCGTTGGCCTTCATGGCCTTGTCGGCTTCCTTGATCTTCTTCTGGGCTTCCTTGGAAACCGGCTTTTCCTTGGCCGCATCCAGCATGACCGGGACCAGGCCGATCAGTGAAAAAACGACCAGCAGAATGATGGTTTTTTTTATCATGGTAAACTCCTTAATTAAGCAAATCGCGTTTTTTGTTCTTGTGATTTTTTCTTGGCAATGATTACCTGCAAGCTTGATTATACACCCATCGACCGTTCAAGGCAAGTCTGTTTACCACAAAAAAGATGCCACTCGTGCCGCCTGCTCCCGGGAAAGCAGCAGGCTTACACCTCCCCGTACCAGGGAACGCTCCCGCAACTCCAGTTCATTCCTCTCCCCATCCAGGTCGATACGCAGAATTTCCCGTCCCGAGCGAAAAACGATCAGAGTGCGGTTTTCCTTGACCAGGCAACAGGAAACCATGAGTCGGCCGCCTTTTTTCCGGGCGATCAGGGTCAATCCCGGCCAGCAGAAATCAAAGCCGGCAATTGACGGACAACGCCCCCCCCGGTACATCCAGTAATAAACAGGCAGAAAACCGAGCAAAAGTAAAAGTAACAGAAAAGCCAAAGCCAAAGGGGCATCCACCATCAGCACCGGCGGCGTTTGCCGCCACAGTGCTTCCAATTGCCCGGGCAGGGCCGGACCGGCGGCCGGACCGGATATCTCCATTTTCAGCAGGATTTTCTCAAACAGGTTCCTGGCCGGGGTCAAACTGTTGGCGGACGGCAAGGTCAGCCAGAAGATCTCGTTTCCCGAGCGGAATAGGGCGTATAGAACGTATGAACGACCTCGGCGCTGGACCGCGGCCAGGCCGCCGTCGGCCAGGTCGATTTCCTGGATCCAGTGTTCATCCGAGAACACCCGGGCGGCCAGCGATTCCAGGGCCGCCCGCGGTTCAGCGAATTCCATGGAGAGAAGCCGCAATTCGCCCCGGAAGGAATAACCGATCCAGACTCCATCGCGGCTTCTTTGGTAAGGTCCCGCTGGAAAAGTGGAACGCAGGCCCAGGAATTCCCTCGATTCGGTCGGCAGGGGGCGAAAAACAATCAGAATCACCAAGGCCGCCAGAAAAATCTCCAGGGCAAACAAAACCAACAGCAACTTGCGCCAGGTCATGTTTTTCATTATAGCACAATCCTCCATCCAGCTCAGGCCCCGAAGGAAGCTGATTTGCAAAGAAAAAACCGATAAATTAGAATTAAGGCCAGGAGTTCAAATGATTTTAAAGGCAAGTAAATTCACCTACCTGGCGACAGTGCTTCTGCTGGTCGGCCTTTTTTCCCTGCCGGCCGTAACCCCGCAGGAAAAAGCGGATTCATTTCAGGATCACCTGCAGTCACCCGAAAGGCAACACAGCGTGATCATCGCCGGTAAAACCGTCAAGTACAGATCGCGGGCCGCTTTTTTGCCCATTCGTGACCGAAGCGGGGAAGTTCAGGCCCGCATGTTTTACATCTCCTACACCAGGGAAGGAATCAGTGACAGCGCGCAAAGGCCGCTGCTCTTTTCCTTCAACGGAGGCCCGGGGTCCAGTTCTGTCTGGCTGCACCTCGGTTTCCTGGGGCCGCGCCGTGTTCTTTACGATGATGAGGGCTTCATGCTCAGCCCGCCGTTCAGCATGGCGGACAACCAGTATTCGATTCTCGATGAAGCAGACCTTGTATTCATCGATCCCATCGGCACCGGCTACAGTCACATGCTGCCGGGCAAGGATCCCCACCTGTTCCACGGAGTCCAGGAAGACATCCAGTCCATCGCCGAGTTTATCCGACTTTACTGCAGTCTCAACCGGCGCTGGGATTCACCCAAGTTCATCATCGGGGAAAGCTACGGCACCACCAGGGCCGCCGGTTTGACCGCCTACCTGCAAAACAGTGAAAGAATGTACATCAACGGCACCATTCTGCTTTCGGCCATGAACCTGGGCGTGAACCCCGGAGACGACCTGGGCCAGGCCCTGATGCTGCCTCATTATTCAGCCAGCGCCTGGTACCACCGAAGACTGGCCCCGGAACTGCAAGCCCTTTCCCTGCGGCAACTGCTGGACCGGGTCGAGCCGTTCAGCCTGACTGAATACGCCGCCGCCCTGATCAGGGGGAACACCCTCGGTTCCGAAGAAAAAAGGCGAATGGCCGAAAAACTCGAGTATTACAGCGGTGTAGCCGCGGAAATACATCTGCGCCATCACTTGAGGCTCGACCGGCTGCAGTTCCGCCGCGAACTGCTGGCCGAGCAGGGCCTGATCGCCGGCCGCCTTGACAGCCGCTATACCTCGCTGAAAAACGACCGCACCACGCTCAGCCAATTCGACACCGACCCGGCCATGAACGCCTGGAACGGACCTTTCACCGCGGCCTTGAATCACTACCTGAACCGGGAACTGGGTTTCGTGACTGAACGCAGGTACGCCATATTCGGAGAAGTCAGGCCCTGGCGGGGCATGGCCGAAGCCCGGGTCGGCGAAATGCTGCACCAGGCCATGGTGCAGAATCCATTCCTGCGGGTACTGGTCATGGCCGGCTATTACGACGGGGCCACCGACCATTTCACCATCCAGTACGCCATGAATCATCTCGATCCCGGCGGAGCCTTCAAGGAGCGGGTAGAGTTTGCCTTTTATGAATGCGGGCACATGATGTACCTGCGCCGGGCCGACCTGGCTAAAGCCAGGCAGGACCTGGTCGGTTTCATACAGTCCCGGCGCTGAAAAAAGTCCGCGGCAAGCGGATCAATCAGAATCTTCGTCTTCCCGGTCCAGCCGGCTCATCAACTGTTCCAGGCGCTCCATGGCGGCCTGGACTTCAGGCTTGTCCATCATGCCCATCACTTTCATCATGGTCGCACCGAATTCGCGGGCGTTTTTTTCAAAAACATCCTGGGCGGCATCGATTTCCGGGTCACCGGTTTTGGCATCCTCATCCTGATCATCCATGGCCTGGAAAAAATCCCGGTACTTCTCTTCCAGGGCGACCATGCCTTCAATCAAGGGAGTTATCGACTGCCGGTAAGCGTCTATGGCCCGGGCCATTTGACCGGGATCATTGACCTTTTCAACAGCACTGCTGAACGCTCTGTTGTTGGCGACCATTTCCTTCATGAACTTCAGCATGAAGCTTTTCACCTCGGGAGGCACCGGGGGAGCGGCCTGCAGGCAGTTTGCGGTGAAGAAAAAGAGCATGAACAGGCAGACGAAAAATAGAGTTTTTTTCATGAATAACCTCTTTGAGTTTAGAATGACTTTAAAAAGTATAGCACAGTTTCAGCAACAAAAGAAAAGCAATCTGAAATACAAGTCCCAGGGGCTTTTCAGCATCCGCAATCCTTGTTGCCGGGCTCGAATCCACAGGCGCAATCAGGCGCGGTGCCCCGCAGGAATCCCTGGAAAATGGCATAGGCGCATCCAACTCCGGGAGTCACTGAAAGTGCTGACCTGGGGCAATTCCTGGCGCAGGCTCCGCATTCCATGCAGGCATCACGGTCAGTAATCGTTATTTTCCCGGCTTTCATCCGCAGTACTTCATGCGGACATACTTCAAGGCACCTGGCGCAACCATTGCACTTGCTGTCATCTACTTCAATGTTCGCGACACCCGGCAAGTATTTCAAAGCCATCCCCCCCTCCTGAATTTTCAAACCAGCAGTTCCAGGAAATAAGCCAGTATTCCCAGTATAAACACGTACCCAAGCGGCCGGATGAAAAGCCTGATTTCACGGTTTACCCCGCTCTGGCTGGTAAAAGTCGTTGATCCGGTATAGTTCAAAGCCACCAGGGCCGTCAGAACCGGCAGAACGGCCAAAGCGGCAATCCAGCCCCAGATTCCGGGCTGAATCCAGATCACCATGACCAATGCCCAGGGCAAACCAAGCAGCCAGCCTTTCAAGGTGAAGGCCCGGAAAGGCAAAACCGGCAACAAAGCAGGGAATAAAACCGAACCGGCCAGTAATGCTCCAAGTACAGGCAAGGCAACACGCAAAACGCCGTAACCGTCAAGTTTTCCTAAAACCAGCATCAGAATCACACTTGACAGCAGGAAATAGAAAAAGTACTTCAAAACCCTGATCAACTCCATTGCTGCCACGGCCAGGCGATCTTTCAAGTTGAAATTGACCCGGCGCATGCCCGGATCAGCCTGAAGACCGGCGGCCAGAAAACAAGGCAGGTCTTCGGCCCTCACCGGACCATAGTGAACAGAGAAACCTGATTCCGCTTTCAGTCGGTGGGCAGCCACCCCCGGTGCGGCCAGCTGGGGCAGAATCAGCCTCCGGTGATTTACCACTTCCTTGAGTCCAATGAGTTCAATAACCCTGGAAATCTCCCCGTCGGAAAAACTTCCCTTCCCGGCCGCGCACCAGACGTTGATCCCCCGGGTGTCGATAACCATTATCCAGGCGTCGTGTCCAGCCATGCTTCTTCTCAGATGGTTAAAACTGAGCTTGTAATTGGAGCTGACCAGGACCTCGGAAAGAGGACCCGGATTTCCCAGCGCGTACAACCCGGGTTGCACCCGGTAATTGAATCGGCCGAATCCCAGGCGGACTCCCCAGTCAGCAAGCTTTTCCCGCAAGGTCAGCCTGGCGGCGACCCGGGGCACATCCTGGAAAGAGCCGCCTGCCGGGTCCACAGCCGGGGTACAGCATTCCGAACCGGAAGACGGACAGCATTTTTCAGTTTTCATTTTTCCACCTCGACATTGAATTCAGTATTGGTTTCCAAGAGGCGGCATTCTTTTTTATGTGCTCCGAGTACATCCACCAGGTAAGCCAGGGCCTGCATTAACAAATCCTGCTTTTCCCGGGGAACTTCCTTCAGGATTTCCGCATAAAAGCGGTTGCAATGGCTGTCGATTTCCCTGATTGTCTCTACTCCTCTTGCAGTCGGCAGCAGCAGGCAGGCCCGCCTGTCACCGGGGTCTTGCCTTCGTTCCAGCAAACCGGCCTGAACCAGGCCGTCCACCGTGCGGCTCAGAGTTGAAGGATCAAGTCCGAGCCGGCCCGACAATTCCGAATTGCCGATTGATTCCTGCCCGCCTATCTCCAGAAGCACATGGCATTGAGCCATGGTCACCCCGCAACAACTGGTCTGCTCCTTCAGGGATCGGACCACCTGCCTTTCCAGTTTTCTCAAATAGCTTCTGAACTTCACTAGTTCATCTTTTTCCATGTCTTTTTACTTCTTGTTGGCATTTGCAATAATTGTATTATACAACTATTCAACTGTCAATAGCCCGGACTTGACTTATTTCAGGCTTTATCTTATCAAATAAAGTATTATCCAGAATCCGAAATGAAATTGGAGTCAACATGAAGAAACTGGTGGTTCTCAGCGGGGCGGGTATGAGCGCCGAGAGCGGCATCCGCACTTTTCGCGACATGGGCGGATTGTGGGAGGAATTCGATGTGATGGAAGTGGCCAGCCCGGCGGGCTGGGAACGCGACCGCTCCCTGGTGCTGAGGTTTTACAATGAACGCCGGCGGCAGTTGGCGGATGTACAGCCGAACCGCGGCCACCTGGGTCTGGTGGACCTTGAAACGGACTTCGAAGTTCAGATCATCACCCAGAACGTTGACAATCTGCATGAAAGAGCGGGAAGCGGAAACATTCTGCACCTGCACGGCCTGCTCACCCAGGCCAGAAGCACGGCCGACCCCAACCTTGTTTACGACATAGGCTACCGTGACATAAACGAGGGAGACCTGTGTGAAAAAGGCTCCCAACTGCGTCCGCACATCGTCTGGTTCGGCGAAGCGGTGCCGGCCATTCACCAGGCCGCGGAAATCACCGAACAGGCGGATATTTTCGTGGTGATCGGAACTTCGCTCAA
Source organism: uncultured Clostridia bacterium (assembly GCA_964457225.1). Lineage (GTDB taxonomy): Bacteria > Acidobacteriota > Aminicenantia > UBA2199 > UBA2199 > CAYWEM01. The sequence continues at coordinate 142,924 of CAYWEM010000005.1, read as the reverse complement.
CGTCTACCCGGCCGCCGGCCTGCTGGACATGGTGCGGCCGGGGATCCCGATTTTCCTGATAGATCCCCATGAAGTCCGGCCCGGCTCCCGGAACAAACCGGAACACATCCGGTCAGGCGCGGCCGAAGGCCTGGACCTGCTCAAGGAAAAACTGCGGCCCATCAAGCATTGAAGGTGAAAAATGAAAAAAGCACTTTTAAAACTGCTTCTGCCGGCAATACTGCTGGTTTCCGGCTGTGACCGGGGCAACAGAGAACAGCTGGTCGAAATCACCGAGCCGGGCAAGGAACCCCAGGCCGTTTCACTGCTGGGTCAAGAGCTTTTCCCCCCGGCCATGATCGCGGCCCTGCACCTGGACAACCTGGAAGCGGCCCGGGACGCCTGGAAAAAAGACCCGGAAAACGTTGAAAACTGGATCTGGTACGGTCGGCGCAAAGCTTATACCGGGGATTACCGCCGGGCCGTTGAAATATTCAGCGAAGCCCTGGAAAAGTTTCCCCGGGACCCCAGGCTTTACCGGCACCGCGGCCACCGTCACATAACCTTGCGGCAATTTGATTCGGCCCTGGCCGATCTGCGCCGGGCCGCGGAACTGATGGCGGAAATTCCCGATCAAATCGAGCCGGACGGCCTGCCCAACGCCAAAAACATTCCGCTCAGCACGCTGAAAGGCAACGTCTGGTACCACCTGGGCCTGGCTCATTACCTGCGCAACGAACTGGGTGAAGCCCTGCACGCTTATTGGTTAAGCTTGAAAGAGGCGGGCAATCCGGACATGGACGTGGCTTGCCGATACTGGCTTTACCTGATCCTGCGCCGCCTGGGTCGCACCGAAGAGGCCCCGGCCGTGCTCGAAGTTCTGAGTCCTGACCTGGAAATAATCGAGAACACGGCCTACTTTCGTCTCTGCCTCTTCTTCAGGGGAGACCTGGATCTCGAGGATTTACAACCTCCAGGCAGGGAATCGGCATTCCCCGATGAGGCCTATGACTACGGGCTGGGCGCCTGGTTTTACCTTGAAGGCCGGCACCAGGAAGCAGCCGCCCGCTGGCTTGGACTGATCGAAAAGGCCAACTGGGCCAGCTTCGCCGTGATCGCAGCTGAAGCCGATTACCTGAGGCTTTTCCAGGAACAGCCGGAACACCTGCTCCACTGAGCGGCAGGCATATCTTCAGGCAGGCCTGCCGGACTCTTGACAAAAGCAACCCTGCTGTCATAAAGTTGAATTCTCCAGGAGGCCTGCATGAATCTGGACGAGAACTCCGAAGGAAAGGAAATCGACCTGTCAAAAACACGGGAATTCAGCCGCGAAGAGATCTTGAAGAGTTATAAACCGAAGGATGCTCCGCAGATTGCTGAAGCAATTCCGGCCGGCGAGGAAAACCAGTTATCCGGCCGGGAGGCATCCAGTCCACCGACAGCCGGGCAGGCCCCTCGGGAGGAAGCTCAGTATCAGGAAACAGCTCCGCTCCAGCAAAAAGCTGCAAGTGATATGCGCCTGAACCAGGCATCCCAGGCAGGGGCAGTCTCGGAACAGACCCGCCCCGCTTCCCCGCCCCCGGACGACAATCCCCCGGGAACCAGGTCTCATCCGGAGAAAAAAAAGAGTAAACAGGGGCTGGCCATTTTGGGACTGGCAATCCTGTTCGTCTTGATCGTCGTCCTGATATTGACCAGGAAACCGGGAGTAGAAGCCCCCCCGGCGGCAAACGGGACGACGGTAATGCACCAGGAAGAACCCGCGGCAGAAAGCGGACAACCCCGTGAAAAAGCAGCCCCGGTCATGGTTTACCATGAGCTTGACGACCGGCAGCTCTGGGGTTGGGCCCAGTTGAACCAGGGAGAAAGCGAAATTTTCACTTCCGCAGCCGATGACGCCCGCCTGGCCGCACTCATGCAGGCCCTGAAAAACCAGGCCGACCTGTTTCTCAGTTCCAGGATCGTAAAAAAGGGAGAAGAAAGCATCAGGAACACCAGCGGCAGCCTGGCCGGCTGTAACCTGGTCATCGTGGAGACAACCGATGCCTCAGGTAAAACCGACCTGGACGTCAGCCTGACCACTCCGGCCAGGGGAAGTGCCAGGAGTTTCAACCGCAGGTTGACCGCCCTGAAAAACCTGGATCTCGAGCAACTGGAATCGCTTCTGCGTACCGCCGGATACCTGGTTGAATTCGACCCGGAGGAAAACCCCCGGGACCGGGTTTCGGTTCGCCTGCAAAAAACCGCTTTCCCTAATGTCAGTGAGGATTTCCTGATCAAATCAGACGCCCTGGGTCGTATCGAACTGGGAACCCGGGTTGACCGGATCGAGGTCTCTGCTCCGCCGGGAGCACTGGTGGCCATGAACCGTTTTCGGGACGGCAGCCGGTTCCAGATAATCTACAAGGTTTACGACCGTTCCCAGCATGAATTCCTGTTCGCTTATGAAAAAGACGGTCTGATCGCCGGGCTCAGGCCCCTGAGCGAACGCTACCGGACCGACCGGGATATAGGTCTGAACAGCACCCTGGGCCGCCTGCTGGCCTCCTACGGCCGGGCAAGCTTTGCCCGGGATGCCCGCAAAGACGTTTTCGCCTTGGTTCCCGAGCTGAATGCCCGCCTTTATTTTCAGTCCGACCGGGTCGATTTCGCTGCCCGACGTTTTCCCCTGGATGCCCCGATCAGCGATATCCTGATCGGGGTGATTCCGATCCTGGGCGAAAACCGATAATCCAAGGGCATTTTATCCCGGGCGGCTATAAGAACTATTCCTCCATCGCCCCGGCTGACACCACCCGGTCGCGTCCCAGGTGCTTGGCCTGGTACAGGGCCTGGTCGGCGGCCCTGACCAGGGATTCAGCCCGGCACCCGGGACAGGCCGTTTGCGAAGCACAGCCGATACTCAGGGTGACCACTGAAGATACCGGAGAATCGGGATGAGGCAGGGCCATAGCCAGAACTTCCGAACGAATCTGCCCGGCCACCACTTCGGCCCCGGCAAGCTCCGTTGCCGGCAGAATGACCGCGAATTCCTCCCCGCCGTAACGGGCGGCCAGGTCACCCGGACGGGTCACCTGCCCGGCTATTACTCCAGCCACCCGTCGCAGGCATTCATCGCCGTCCTGGTGGCCCAGGGCATCGTTATAGGCCTTGAAATAATCCACGTCGATCATCAGCAGGGCCAGCGAAGTCCGCTCACGCTGGGAGCGCACCCATTCCAGGCGCAGCTGTTCCTCGAAACAACGGCGATTGGCCAGGCCGGTCAAGCCGTCCATGACCGCCAGTTTTTCCAGGAAAACATTCGCTGCGGCCAGTTCAGCCGTCCTTTGCGCCACCTGCTCCTCCAGAAGCTGATTTCGCCTGCGCAACACCCTGGTCCTGATTCCGGAAACCGTCCAGGCGACTCCGGCTACCAGGGCGGCCATAACTGACAAGACCAGCAACAATCCGGCCCAGGGCATGCCTACCTGGAAGGAGAATGAGGCAGTCCCACCCCCGCTGAGCCCGTCCAGAGTCAGGGCCCTGACTTCAAATCGGTATGATCCGGGAAGCAGGTTGGTATAGGTTGTATTCCAGTCCCTTTGAGGCTGGGACCATTCCCGGTCATGTCCCAGCAGGCGGTGAGAAAAATAGGTTTTTTCCTCGGCTAAATAACTGGGAGAAAAGAAAGAAAAAGTAAGGCCGCGAACCGGAAAACTCGTTTTGGCGTCCGGCTCGAGTTGATCTCCTGGCCGCTTTTCAACTGCTATCATGCCGGCATCCGGCGCAAATCCGGGCAGATCATCCAGGCTGTCCGGAACCAGTATGAAGCCACCCACCGCACCCAGCCAGACTCCACCCGGCTCAGCCCAGAGGCAGTTTTCCGCGGTGGTGAACACGGCTCCCCGGCCAAGCTGGTAATCCAGGCGTACTTCCAGCACTTTCCCGGCTTCAAGCAGCAGGAGTTGCTCGGTTCCGGCAACCCAGACCCTTTCTCCCTGTTCAGCCAGGGCGACGATGTAGGGATCCCTCAGCCGGCGGTTGACTTCAGTTATTTCGGTTATCCTGCCGTCATTCCAGAGCCAAAGACCTTTTTCAGTACCTATCATGACCCCTTCAGGCCTGGCCAGCACCGCGCGACAGACCAGGCTGGGCAGGCCCTGCCCGGCTCCCAGGAAATCAGTTCTGCCGTCACGCCAGGAAATGACCCCCTGGCCGTCGCTTCCAATCCACACCCGGCCCCGCTCATCGATGCTGATCTCCCTGGCCTCGGGCCTGCCTCCGTCCGGGGCCTGTCCGGAAAAGATCTCCTCGAGTTCAGCAGGCTGTTCCTGGTCCCGGTCCCAGTAAAAACGGAAAACGCCGTCTATGGTCGAGGCCCAGATCCAGGAAGAACCGTCCTGCTTCAGATCGAAAACACGCCTCCCACCGAGGCCGGAAAAGCCGGTCAGCATTCTCAGCCGATCATTCCCGACCACAGCCAGGCCTTTGTGGGTCGCCGCCAGCATGGCTCCATTATCCAGTTCCAGTAAACTCCAGACTCCGCCGCTCTTTTCACTCCCGGGCAGGAATAATAAATCTTCGTTGTTTTCAAGCCTGGACAGGCCCTCGTTATGGCCGATCCAGAGTCGCCCCCGGCGATCCCGGGAAAAACAAAAAACCATGCCTCCGAGGACTCCAATCCGACTGGGCCAGAATCCGGGGCGGAAATCAATCACTTTGACCAGGCCGTTGTCCCCGGCCGCCCAGACCAGTCCATGACGATCGACAATCACCTGCTGAACAGCGTCAGCCGGCAGACCGCAGCGGCTGTCCACCACCAGGGCCGGCTGGTCTCTTTTCAGCAGAGCCAGTCCTTTTTCCACGGAAAAGAGGACGATGTTTTCACCATGGGAAACTGCTCCACTCACGCTGAATCCAGGCGGAAACAGCCAGCTTTCATCCCTGTAGAACAAGCCGTTCTTTTCGACGTAAACCGCGGTGTCACTGACGGCAGTCTTACAGCCCAGGTGCATGAAAACAGCCTGCAAAACGGCCTGGTCCGCCGGGGGAAAAAGCTCTGACCTCCTGTCTTCTTTAAAGGAAAAAAGCTTTCCGTCGACCAACAAATCAATATCCCCGGAGCCCTGCGGAAACAATCTCATACTTTCCGCTTCAGGAAAAAAGTCCACCCGGCGCAGTTCTTTCCCACGCCAGCGCCACAGGCTTCCGTCCCCGGCGGCGAACCAGATTGTGCCGGCGGTTCCGGCCATATCGCGCAGTCTTTCAGAAGCCAGCACTGAGGCCTGATCCGGCAAGGCGACCAGCCTGGGATTTCCGTCAACACCTGCACTGGGCTGCAAACCGGCCAGGCCTTCCTGGGTCCAAACCCAGAGCAGTCCGAGTTCATCTTCGGCAAAACCTCTGACCGAATTGTGGGGCAGACCGTCCAGGGTGGTCAGATTGATGAAGGCCCGGCCGTCATAACGGCTCAAACCGTAAGAGGTCCCGGCCCAGATGAATCCACGGGTATCCTGGAAAACCGAGAAAACCTGGGGGAACTTCAGGCCATCGGCCAATCCATACACTCTAAGTGCCGGTTGCCGGGCCGGCAAAATGAGAGCAGTCAGAAAAAGTAAAACCGGCATGGCCCAGTTTCGGGCCGGTGCCGGCGGACACTTGATGTTTTCTTTTACTTTCCGCATTATCTGGAGGGCTTTTACTTTAGCACACAAGCAGCCGCCGACAAACAAGCCCCGCGGCGAGCTGTTTCAGAGGCCGAGTTTTTTCTGCAATTCAGTCCAGGCTTCATCGCCGTTGTCAACCAGGGTGAGCAGGTCGAGATCGGCCAGGGAAATCACTCCTTCTTCCACCAGGGCGGAAAAATTGACCACCTTCTGCCAGAACTCGCGCCCGACCAGGATGATTGGAAAGGCGAGGATCTTCCTGGTCTGGATCAGGGTCAGGGTTTCAAACAACTCGTCGAAAGTGCCGAATCCGCCCGGGAAACAAACCATGGCCCGGGTGCGGATCAGGAAATGCATCTTGCGGATGGCGAAGTAGTGAAACTGGAAAGAAAGATCGGGGGTGATGTAGGGATTGGCGTTCTGTTCAAAAGGCAGTACGATGTTGAGACCGATGCTTTTGCCGCCGGCTTCGTGAGCTCCCCGGTTGGCCGCTTCCATGATGCCGGGTCCGCCTCCGGTCACAACCACCAGGCGACATTGATCTCCCCGCTGACAACGGCTGGTGATCAGGTAAGTCAGGCGGCGGGCTTCCTCGTAGTAATGCGAATTCCTCAGCCCGGTTTCGGCCCGGCGCAAACGCACCTGTCGTTCCTGGTCCTGCGGTTTTTCGGCCACGGCACGGCGGGCTGCGTCCAGTTCTCTTTCGGCGGCTTCCCGGTCATTCAGCCTGGCGCTGCCGAAGATGGCGATGGTTTCTTCTATGCCCTGCTCCTGCTGGATTAATTCAGGTTTCAGCAGTTCCAACTGCAGCCGGACCGGCCGCAGTTCGGGACGCAGCAGGAAATCCTCGTCAGTATAGGCCAGTCGATAGGAAGCAGATTTTGAAGCCGGGCTTTCCAGTTTCTGCAGCCTGGCCAGGCGTGCATCCTCGGCACTGCTTGGGAAGAGACCGTGTCTTTTCTTGATCATGTTTTCTCCTCAAAAAAAAACCGGGACGACCCGCAGGCCGTCCCGGTCTGAATCCACCTGAGTTCAATCTATTTTGAACAGATCGTCGGGCAGTTGCGGGTTGACCTCAACCCGGCTGATTTTCGATTCCATCATGGTTTTACCGTCGACCTGCACCAGGATCAGGTGAGCCTGGGGCATTCCGGAAACGATCCGGATGTCACGGTGATAGGTACGGGCCGGCTTCTGACCGGCACCCATCACTTCCTGCATACTCTCTTCCATGAGCAGGAAACCGCTTTTTCGGGCAAAGGCCATTTTTTTCCAGCGTGATCCTTCCTTTTCCCGGATCAACAGTATATCAACCTGTTCGCCTTCTATCTCGGCCTGGTCAAGGTACTGCACCTGGTATTTCCCGGGCTCTTTCAGCAATCCGCGCAGCCCGCCGAAGGATTCCTGCCTGATCTCCTCAGCTGAAACAGCTCGTTTCTGGCCCATCTGACTGATGTATCCGCCTTGTTCGGTGGTGACCCGTTCCATTTTCATGCCCATTATTTCCATGGTCTGGTGGCGGTCATGGGGATAACGCGAGCTGTCAACCATGTTCATGGTCAGTTCACCCTGGGGGGTGGTGATCTTCATCTCCATGACCAGGCGCAGGGCTTTGAGGTCAAGCATTCTCCGGTAAGGACCGGCCGCCAGGCGGGTCAGCAGTTTTTCTCCTTGTTGCAGGGTCGCCTCGGTCGGCTCGGGAAAACTCTCTTTCAGCGGTGGAGGCGGAATGGCTATGTCTATTTTTTTTACCCGGCCCCATTCTTCGAGTTTGCCGTCAAGATCGGCTTCACGGCCCAGGATAAAGATCAGCATTTTGTCGGGGTGCAGGTACTTGCGGGCTACGTCCTGGATGTCGGCCAGGGTAACGGCCTTGACCATTTCCACCGTTCTTTCGTCGAGACCGGCGGGCAGTTGGTAAAATTCCTGCTGCAGTGCTCTTTCCAGTACTCTGTCCGGAGTTGCGAACTTGAACACGTGGGAGTTCAGCAGAAACTCCTTGGCGTCCTGCAGTTCCTGGCTGCTGACCGGCCTGGCCCTGATTTCCTCCATTTCCTCGAACATGGCCCTGACGGCCCGGAAAGCGGATTCGTTCTTGGTGAAAGTGAAAAAGCCGACGGCACCGGGATAGAGGTACTTGCGGTCAATGCCGCCCCCCACCCCGTAAGTCAAACCCTCCTTGGTGCGCACCCGGTTAAAGAGGCGGGAATCCATGCCCTGGGAAAAAATGGTGTTGAAAACCGCAATTTTAGCGTTCTCTTCTTCGTTCCAGGCCTGGTCCAGGTGCCCCAACAGAATATAACTCTGGTTCAAATCGGCTTTTTCGGCAAAAGCCAACCTGAAATCCTGTTCTTTCTTTTCCAGCACCGGGTAAGCCGGCAGCTTGGCCTTACCCTGCCAGGTGGCGAAATGCCTCTCAAAGGCCGCGCTTACCTGCTCAGGCTTGAAAGGACCGCTGACTCCGGCCAGCATGTTGTCCGGCTGAAAGAACAGTTCATGGGCCTGCCTGAGATCCTGGCGGCTGATCAGGTCAAGGTGGGCGTACTCCATGACCGCGGTCAGCGGAAAGTCGCCGCCGTAGAGCAGGCGCTGGAATTCCCGCTGGGCGATGGGCATCGGTTCATCGTTGCGCCTGGATATGGCGCTGCCCATCCGGGTCTTGATCTCGTCCAGTTTTTCCTGGTCATAAGCCGGGCTCTGCAGCAATTCAGCCAGCAGGCCCAGGGCGAAATCAAAATCTTCAATAAGGCCGCTCAGGTCAACCCGGAAATAATCGGCCGTCGAAGAGATGCTCAGGTTGAGCGCCCTTGACTCCAGGAGCCGGTCCACCTCTGCTGGGTTCTTGTCAGCGGTGCCGCCGACCCGCAGGACCTCGGCCAGGATATCGGTCATGCCGATTTTTTCCTTGGGCTGGTAGGCGGTACCCCCCTTGAACATGATCGAAACTCTGAACAAGGGTAGCTTGTCATTGTGAATCAGGCGTATCCTGATGCCGTTCTCCATTTCAGCCGGAATGATTTGCGGCAGGCTGAAGGACCTGGTCTCGGGAAACCTGAGCCGGTCAATGCCCCGCTTGGTCCGGCCCTGGGCCGCCAGTCCGAGATGCATCAGCATTAAAGCCAACAGCAGTACTGTGATCCGTCTCATTTACCCTCTCCTTTTCTTTCAATGCGGGTCACCGTGCGCGTTTCAGGCCGCAGGTAATCGCTGACCAGTTGCTGAATGTCGGCCGCGGTGATCGCGTCGACCTCCTGGTAGGTCGAAAAGACCTTGCGCCAGGAACCCTCAATCACTTCCGCGGTCAAAAGCCCGATCAGCAAGCCCTGGTCATTGGCCATCTGGCGCATCAGGGATGCCTTGACCCTTTTCTTGGCCGATTCCAGTTCTTCCTCCCCGACCGGGTTGTCCCTGAATGCGGCGATTTCCTCCTCCACGGCCAGCAGGAGTTCATCGGTGCCGACTCCGCTGTTGGGCAGGGCGAAAACCAGGTAAAGCCCGGGATACTTGTTGCCGGGGAAACCGGCCATCGAGCCTACGGCCAGGGCTTTCTTCTCATCTACAACCAGCCTTTTCTGCAGGCTGGAAGTGCGGCCGGCTGTAAACAGGTTGTCCAGTACGCTGAACTTCAGAAAATCGACGTGGCGGACATCCGGGCAGCGGTAACCGAGCACCAGCCAGGGCTGTGAATTCTCGTAAATGGTCATCTGCTTTTCCCCCAGCTGGGGCGGCTCCACCGTTGAAATCCTGGGATTGCGCACTCCCCGGGGAATGCGGGAAAAGTACTTTTCGGCCAGGGCCTTCAGCTGTTTCTCACTTACATCTCCGACCACGCCGATGACCATGTTTCCGGCATGGTAATTGCGCCGGAAGTATTCCTGGACGTCTGAACGGGTAATATGATGGATATTGCTCATCGGTCCGATCACGCTGACTCCGTAGGAATGGTCCTTGAAAGCCAGGGCCTGCAGTTCCTCGATCAGCTTTCCGATCGGAGTGTTTTCCGTTCTCACCCGGCGCTCTTCCTTGATCACTTCCTTTTCCTTGTAGAATTCACGAAATACCGGGTCGACATAGCGGGAGGATTCCAGGTAGGCCCACAATTCAACCTTGTTCGAGGGCAGGCTGAAAAAGTAAACGGTCTGGTCGGTGCTGGTGAAGGCATTTAGCCCAACCCCGCCGTGCCTTTTCAGGATGGTGTCGAATTCGTTTGAAACCACCAGTTCGCCGGCCTGCTCGACCAGTTTTTCCAGTTCAGCCCTCTTGACCCTGATCTTTTCCTGGTCAGGCTCAGGCTGCAGTTCCTCACGGCAGATGGCGGCGAAAAGTTCGTCCATTTGGGCGAAAAGCCGACGTTCCGCTGCCAGGTCCCTGGTTCCCACCTCGCTGGTACCCTTGAAAGCCAGGTGCTCCAGGATGTGGGAAATCCCCCAGATACCGATTCGTTCATCACTGGAACCGGCGTTGACATAGGTTACGAAACTGGCCACCGGGACTGAATCGTCATGAAGCAGTATAAACTTCAAGCCGTTCGGCAGGGTAAACTCACTTACCCGGTTTTCGATGCTGGAAAAGTCATAGGCTGCGCCGGCAGTGCCGAGCAGCAGCAGAATCGCCAGCAGCGGGCAAAGGCGTCTGATCATGTAAACCTCCTGTTTTTGACAATACAGAAAAACCATTCTCTGGCTATCCGGAGAACAGATACGAATGAAATCATGTTTTGGTTTTCATCTTGTCTCAAGGCCGAAAAACATAAGTAAGAGAAAAACGGATTTGCCGGAAAAGCTGGACATTGCCCCATTCACCAACCTGGCATTCATGAGGGAAAACGTCGTGCCAGGAAGCACGGCCATGCCTGAAAGCCAGTTCAGCCGTCAGGGCCGAACCCAGGGTCAGGCCCAGTCCCAGGCTGAAGCCACGATCCGTCACCGCCTGGTTGTCGCCGTCCTGAAAAAGCTGTCTTTTGCTGAACAAACCGGCTCTCAGGAACAGCGGCAGGGGCGAAGACCTGAGCAGGTATTCCCAGCCCAGGGCCAGGTTGACCGTGTCCTGCTGGTTTTCAGAGGCCCCGGCTCCGAAGGGAAAGGGTTCTCCTTCCTCTTCCGGATCCCAGCCGGTGGTACGGCCCCGGCTCCAGTAATGGCGGGCGTACTCCAGGGTGATGGTGCCGAGAAAACCGCTGTCCATTGAAACAGCCAGGGCCAGGCGGGCCGGGATCACTATTCTCATGCTCCGGTACTCATCCCATTCCGACTCGGATTGATCCCCGTTATTACTTGAACGAATACGCCTTTCCAGCGTGCCTTTGAGGGGCGAATGCCAGACCAGTCCCAGGGAAATCCTGGGCAGTGGGCGAAAAAGCAGTCCGGCCAGGATTCTCCCGGCGCGCAGGTTTTCCCGCAATACCTCGTTCTCAAGCGTTTCAAATCCCGAAATGGAGAATTCCTGCTCTCCGGCCATAAAAGTCCTTTCCCAGGCCAGGCCCAAAGACAGGGTTTCATCAACGGCTACCGCCCCGGCCAGGTTGAGGGCGTAAAAACCGCCGCTGCCGGCAAACAGGGTGCTGACCATGGATTCTTCCTGCTCCTCGTCATCAGCGCTCCAGGCGTAGTTGCTGCCGGAAAAGCCTCGGGGCAGAAGATTGTAAAGAGACACCGAAAATCCGGCCGGCAGGCCGGCCAACTGGAGTGGGGCGGCCAGGGAAAAGTAACCCGGGCTGTTGAGGTTTGATTCAAAGGCAAAGAGAACGCTGTCCGGGGCGCAGGGCGTCAGGTCTTTCTTGAGACCGTTTTCAAGAGTCTGCCTGTCCGAGAGGAACTCGCCGCTCAGGCGCAATCCGGGAATCCGGCTCAATGCGGCCGGGTTGTTGTAAAAAGAAGCGCCGTCGTTTTCCAGGGTCGCCGAAACTCCCCCCAGGGCCAGGCTGCGGGCACCCATCACCGGGTGATAGTAGGAATACCATGGTTTGAAACGGGCCTGCAGGAAAGAAAACGAATTGAGCGCGAGCAGCAGGACCAGTAAAAACTTCATGCCTTGCTGTTTTCGCCTTCGGCCGTCAGTTCTTCTTCTTCGTTGTACCCGATGCGCTCATCGCCGTCCTCGATGAACACCCGGCCGCCGCCCGTTTCCTCGTAGGAAAGGCAGCACATCAGGCGGCCGCACTGGCCGGATATCTTCAGGGGGTTCATGTTCAGGTTCTGTTTTTTGGCCATCTGCAGGGTTATCGGTTCCAGGTTGGCCAGGAATATCTTACAGCAGAGCTGACGGCCGCAGATTCCCAGGCCCCCGATCATTTTGGCTTCATCGCGAACCCCTATCTGGCGCATTTCAATGCGCATCTTGATCTTTTTGGCCAGGTCCTTGACCAGTTCACGGAAATCGATCCGACCTTCGGAAGTAAAATAAAAGACTGCCTTGCGTTCACTGTTGAAAAAAACAACCCTGATCAGCTTGATCGGAAATTCCCTTTCTTTGATTCTTTCCAGGCAAAAACGGAAAGCTCTCTTTTCCTCTTCTTCCTTTTTGGCGAAGTTTTCCTCGTCCTCGACGCTGGCCTTCCTGATGATGGGCGGAATACAGCAGATCTTGGCCTGGAAATCAGCCCCGAACTGCCTCACCACCGTGCCCAGCTCTTCCCCGGTCATGGTGCGGACGATGATCTTGTCCCTGGGTTTGATCTCCGGCTCGCTGGTCTTGAAATGAAAAAGATCCCTCCTGCTGGCTATCTTGACCAGGACTACCTGTTCCATCAGCCGTTCTCCCGGCGGGCGAAACCGCTGATCAGGGAAATGGACAACAGCCTGGCATTAAGGTAGCGATCGACGTCGGAGCGGAGTTCTTCCAGGCCGGCCAGTAATTCGAAGATCCGGGAAATCGTTGTATGTTTACTCAATTCCATCAATTCATCCTTGTAGTCGAGATTGATGACCGCATCCCCCGTGGGGTCGATTAAAAGTATCATTATATCCCGCATGAACGAGGAAAGCAAACCCAGGGTTTCTCGAAAAAACTGCTGGAATGAATCCCGGCTGCGCGATCGGTCATGCAGATCGAGCAGGATGTCTTCCACTCCTTTCTGCCTGACCAGGGCATTCAGGGTATGCATGGCTTCACGCCTTTTTTCATCGAGTTCAGGCCAGTTGAGTTTTTCCACCCCGCCATGGGTCTCCTGCACAATCCGCGATACCAGGGCGGCCTTGTCCGCGGTGAAACCCTGTTCCCGCAATGATTGCTCTATCATCTGCCTGGGCAGGGGCAGTAAAGTCAGTATCTGGCAGCGGGAACGCACGGTAGGCAGCAGGAGGCGCGGATTTTCAGCCAGCAACAGGAAAACATTTGCCGGGCCGGGTTCTTCAAGTGTTTTCAGGAAAGCGTTGGCCGCGCTGTCATTCATCAGGTCGGCTCCATCCAGGATGAAAAACCTGCGTTTTCCGGTCAATGGTTTCAGCCTTGCTTCTTCTATCAGGGCATCGACCTGGATTTTTCGAAAAACCTGCCCTTCCGGGGCAAACAACATGACGTCCGGGTAAAAGCCGCCGTCTATAGCCCGGCAACTCCTGCAGGCGTCACAGGCATCCGGGCCGTCTTCTCCGCAGGCTTCGGCCTTGGCCAGGTTCAGAGCCAATTCAAGCTTGCCGGCGCCGGCCGGACCGGCCAGGACCAGGGCCTGGGGCAGGCGGTCAAGGGCCAGGTAATTGGCCAGGACAGCCTTCACTTTTTCATTCCCGGGGACGGATTTCAATGACATGGTTCAATCTCCTGCAACATGGCCCGGCCGGTCAGGGTGGAGCCCAGTGCAAGCAAGCCGGGCACATCACCCTGGTAGACAATGCGGCCGCCTTGTTCACCCGCGCCCGGCCCCATTTCCACCAGGTAATCGGCCCGGCGGATGAATTCAGGATCATGCTCGCAAACCACCACGGTGTCTCCTTTGGCCAACAGTTCGGCAAAAATGTTCAGCAAAACCTGTACTTCACTACGGTGCAACCCGACCGTGGGTTCGTCAACCAGGTGAACGGTCGGTCCAGGGGCCGGCCTGAGTATCCTCCGGGCCAGCCTGATCCGCTGTTTTTCTCCTCCGGACAGGGTGTCCAGGCGCTGGCCCAGGGTCAGGTAATCCAGTTCAACCCTAACCAGGGTCTGCAAAGGATTCTCTATTTCCGGAAAGGCCGAAAAGATTTCCAGGGCTTCACTCACGGTCAGGGCCAGCAGGTCGGCGAAATTCAGCCCGCGGTACTTGAAACTCAGCGCTTCTCCGCTGAATCGCAGGCCGCGGCAAATCGGGCAGGCACTTTCCATCGCAGGTCCCAGGCCGAGATCCAGGCGCTGGAAACCGCGGCCCCGGCAAACCCGGCAGCGCCCGCCGCTGCGCCGATGGTCAAACCACCAGGCCGGCAAACCCCGCGCCCTGGCTGCCGGCACCGAGGCGAAAAGCTTCCGGAAATGCACGGCCAGGCCCAGGAAGGTTATCGGTATACTGCTTTCAGCAAAACAGGCGCGGGAATTCTCCAGAACCTGCAATGATCGGCAGTAATGCTCCTCGTTCAAGGGATCCGTCTCCCGGTTGTTGATCATGCTTCGCGATCGTTCCCTGATCAGTCGGAATTCCGGCAGCAAGCCGGCAAAAAGCAAAGTGCTTTTTCCCGAACCCGAGGGACCGCAGATGACTGTCAACAGGCCGGCAGGCAGGCTGAGCTCAAGCCCCCGGATATTCCGGCAGTTCAGGCCGCTGAAACTGAACCAGGCAGGCGGGCGGCGCTGTCCGCTGAGCGGCTCGACGGCCGCTTTCCCGGGGATCAGGTATTCCGCGGTCCTGGTGCCTGAATAGGGAAAGAACCCTGCTGAACCGTTGTAAACTATTCTTCCGCCTTGACCGCCGGCACCCGGTCCGAGCTCCAAAACGTGATCAGCGGCCCTGATCACCGCCGGATCGTGCTCCACCACCAGTACCGTGTTTCCGGCCCGGACCAGCCCCCGGACGACTTCCAGCAGGGCCGAACGTTCCACGGCATGAAGCCCGATGGTCGGTTCGTCGAGAATGAACAATATGCCCCGCAGACGCCGGCCGAGTTGACCGGCCAGGCGCACCCGTCGGCTTTCGCCCGGAGACAGGGTGTTCATGAAACGATTGAGTTCAATATACCCGAGATGCAGTTTTTCCATGGTTTGCAGGCTGAACAGAACCGGCGACAAAAGCCTTTCAAACTCCCTTTCCCTGGCGGCCGGCCGGTCGACGGCCGACAAAAGGGCCAGCAGGCGGCTGACCGGCAGTTGCTGGAGTTCCTGGATGGAAAAGCCGAGCCAGCGGAAAGCCAGGCTGTTTTCGTTCAACCCCGAACCCTGGCAGGAAAGACAGGCGTCGCCCGTATCGTTCCGGCCCAGCCCCCGGCAATGGGCGCAGGAATTGGAACGCAGGCCGGGTCTGAAATCCGCCCCGACCGGCGCCTTGATCAGGGTGCGGCAGTCCGGGCAATGCCAGTGCAGGGAAAAAAAGAGCTCCAGATCCCGGTCCAGGATGATCAGGCTGCCGTCAGCCTCGTTCAGTGCTATACTCAGGCTTTCCAGCCAGCGAGGCTCGTTTTCCGGGCCGGCGGCAAGCACATCGACCTGGACCAGCCATGAATCTTCGGAATCGGCTTCAGGCGGGGGGTTTTCAAGGTAAAAACTACGCTCGGCCGCCCTGGCTTTGAGAAAACCCCGGCGCAGCAGCTTGTCGGCGAACGAGGAACCTGTTTCCGTCCCGGGCCGTTTCAGGGGAAAGTGTATTTCCAGCAGGTCGGAAACAGCCCGCTCCGAGGCGGCCCGCCGGATTTCATCGCGTCCCAGCCGGATCATCTCCCGGCGGCATCCAGGGCAAAACGGTACGGCCAGCAATGCGAAAAGTGAATGCAGGAAAACCGCCACGCCGGATGCGGAAGCCACCCTGGTCCTTCCTGAATAACCGGGGTCATCCTGGCCCACGGCCATGGTCGGCGGCAGCCGGCTGATCCGGGTTCCGGCGTCATCCCCACGGCTCAGCAGCCTTCGCCTGAGACCCGGAGACAGCAGGGAGAGGTAGCGGTATTGCCCGGCCCGGAAAAGAGTGTCGAAAGCCAGTGAGCTTTTTCCGGATCCGGAAACCCCGGTCAGTACAAGCAGGCATTCCTTGGGCAGTTGAAAATCCAGGTTTTTGAGATTATGACGGGAAGCTGCCCTGATTTCGATACGGTCCATGCTGACTGCATATTATCACAATCCACGCTTGACCGCCAAACCGCCGCCGATTCCGGGAAAACCCTTCGGGCATATTTTCGTAGTATAATAACTGCGAGGTGACAACATGAAAAAAAGTTTCCTGTTCGTTCTGCTGGCCCTGGTCCTGACCACGGCACTGGCAGCCTTTTCCCCTGTGCTTCAGGTCAACCTTAACTACGCACACGGGATTTCATCCTTTTTCGAAATCAATGAAACGACCAAGCTGAACAACGGCGAAGTCGATGGAGTGAAATTCCGCAACCGCATGGGCCTGGGTTTCGGAGCCTCTCTGAGGCTGCCGCTGGCCGGCGGTTTTCACCTTCAGCCGTCCTGGAACCTGGAATACGGGCACCAGAAATACGAGCTCTTCCCCGGGCAGAAAACAGTGGACGCAGAGCGTCGCAACTATTACTTCCGCAATCACAGCCTGGGTCTCAACCTGGTCTATGATTTACTGATCATGCAAAACGGCTGGTCGGCCAACCTGCTGGGCGGCCTCAACTACAATCTGGTGGACAGTGACGAACAAATCGGCCTGGCCAAGGATTCCTACCTGGGCTGGAAAGCCGGCCTGGGCTTCAAGTTCAAGCAGGCCAGTAAAATAGGTTTTTTCTGCGATTTTTTTTACAAGTCGTTTTTCAGTGACCAGTCCATCGCCTACTTCGGAGCCGATATCGGTCTGAGTTACAGTTTCTGAAAAGAATCCGCACCAGCCATTGCCGATGCATACAGAAATAAAGAAGGTCATCGAAACCATTTCCGGGGTCATCCTCGGCAAGGAAAGGGAAATCCGCCTGGTATTCACCTGCCTGCTGGCCGAAGGTCACCTGCTGATTGAAGACATCCCCGGAGTGGGCAAGACCACCCTGGCCCAGGCCCTGGCCCGCAGCGTCGGACTCAGTTTCAGGCGCATTCAGTTTACCAGCGACCTGCTGCCGGCCGACGTGATCGGAGTATCGATCTTCAACCAGGAGGAGGGCCGCTTCCATTTTCATCCCGGCCCGGTTTTCAGCAACATGCTGCTGGCCGACGAATTGAACCGCACCACGCCGCGCACCCAGAGCGCCCTGCTGGAGGCCATGGAAGAACGGCAGGTCTCGGCCGACGGCGGCACCTACCCCCTGCCCCTGCCCTTTTTCGTCATCGCCACCCAAAACCAGAGATACCACATCGGCACCTTCCCCCTGCCTGAATCTCAGCTCGATCGTTTCCTGATGCGCATCCAACTGGGCTACCCGGACCCGGAAGCGGAAAGAATACTGTTGCTTTCCGGTCAGCGCCAGCACCTGCTGGCGGCGATCGTTCCGGCCATATCTCCGGCCCGGTTGCTCGAACTGCAGCAGGAATCGCGCCGGGTTCACGTTTCAGCGCCGATTCTCGACTACCTGCAGGCCCTGCTGGCCGCCAGCCGCAGCCAGCCCCAGCGCTGCCTGGGGCTTTCCCCCCGGGCCGGCATGGCCCTGCTCAGGTCGGCCCAGGCCTGGGCTTTCAGCAGCGGCCGGGAAATGGTCATCCCCGAAGACGTTCAGGCCGTGGCCGGTGCGGTACTGGAGCACCGTCTGGACCCCGAGGGCGGCCGGATAAAGGGACCCGCTCATCCTTTGACCGATTACTTCCTGGCCGACATCAAGGTGCCATGAGCAAAAACGGCCGCACCCGGCCGAGTGATTCAGGCATCCTGCTGTTCCTGGTTCTGAGCGCCGGCCTGGTTGGAGCCATGAATTACGGCAACAACATGGCCTACCTGCTGGTATTCCTGCTGTTCAGCCTTGGTGTGGCCGATTTCTACCAGGCCCGCCGCGCCCTGGTCGGATTGCAGTTGCTTGAACTTAGAACCCAGCCGGCTTTCGCCCCGGAAGCCGTGACTTTCGACCTGGTGCTGAACGAAAGCCTCGGTCGGCCGAGAACCTCGGTGTTCCTGGCCGTCGGCCCGGGAGAACCTTCTTTCTGCGGCCCCCTGGAAATCCAGGCTTCGGGACGGACCAGCCTGGAATGCCGGAAACAGGGCCTGGCCAGGGGCAGGTATTCCTTTTCCGGCCTGCACCTGCTGCGCTTTTCTCCGCTCGGTTTTTTCCGCTCGGTTCTCTTTTTGCCCCGAGCCGGGGAATTCTTCGTTTACCCGGCCCCGGCCGGCACCCAGGCCTGGCCGCCGAGAAAGGGAGGTTTCAGGGAACATGGATCGGAAAGCCTGGGCGGTGACGATTTCACCGGTTTCAGGAATTACCGGCCGGGAGAAGCACAGCAGCATATAGACTGGAAAGGAGTGGCCCGGGGCAGGCCGCCGCTGGTCAAGGTGTTTTCCGGAGGCGGAGACCAGGAACTGTGGTTCGATTGGCGGGCGACCAGGCAAAGCAATCCGGAAGATCGGCTCAGCCAGTTGTGCCGCTGGGTGGTGGAAGCCGATCGCCAGGAAACCGGATTCGGCATGAAACTGCCCAACCTGGACATGGCCCCGGCGGCCGGCGCCACCCATACCCATCTCTGCCTGGCCCAGCTGGCCGTTGCCGATACGGAAAAATGGTCCTGAAGGAAGCCGCTCTCCCCTGGCCACCGCTGAACAAAGCGGCCCGCAATCTCTTCTTCGTGTCTTTCCTGCTGACCCTGCCGGGTCATTTCGGCCGGGTTCCGATCTGGGCCCTGCTTACCGGCCTGGGCATAGCCGGCTGGCGTTTCCTGCTGGAACTCCGGGGCCGACCACGGCCCCGGCGCAGCTACCTGCTGATCCTGGCCGTCGGGGTCAGCGGGCTGATACTGCTTTCCTTTCACACCTTTTTCGGCCTGCTGCCCGGCAGCACGGCCCTGCTGCTGCTCAGCTCCCTGAAAATCCTGGAAATGAACAGCAGGCGTGATTTCAGGCTGGTCATCCTGCTCTCTTTCCTGTTGGTCCTGGCCGCGCTGTTGAACGATCAGACCATTCCGGCACTGTTCTACGCCCTGTTGGTCATGCTCATGCTGACCGCGGCCCTGCTGGCCCCCGAGGCCCCGGCCGCGGAAAAAACTAAGGATCTACTGCGCCGGGGCCTGCTTTTCGGCGCATTCGCCCTGCCTTGCGCCCTGGTTTTCTTCTTCCTGTTTCCCCGCAGTCGAGGGCCGCTTTTCCTGCTGCCCCAGGAGACCCGAACTCAATACACTACCGGGTTCCGCGATTTTCTGCGTCCCGGCCAGGTGGCCTCCCTGGCCCAGTCCCGGGAAATAGCCTTCCGGGTTTCCTTTCCCGAGGGTGATCCACCCCAACCTGAAGAACGCTACTTCCGCGGGGCGGTACTCTGGCAGACCGACGGCCATCTCTGGACCAGGGGCCGGCGGCCGACCCTGGGAGTTTCGCTGAGCGAGGCCTCCGGCCGTCTCAGCGAACAGCTGATCACTCCGAACCAGAACTCGGGATCCCAGCTGTTCGCCCTGGATTTTCCGGTGCAGACCGGGCGCCTGCTCAGGATCATCAAGGGACAGGTGCTGCAGGGCGTAAGGGCCGGATTCACACTGCCCGCTTACCGGGTCGTATCGATTCTTGCCGATTCCTGGCCGGAGGAGCTCAATACTGAAGATCGTGAGTCGGCCTTGCAGTTGCCGGAAAAAATCGATCCCCGGGTCGTGGAACTGGCCCGGTCCTGGCGCAGGCAGGCCGGTACGGACATGGAGGTCGTGGCCGCCGGCCTGGGGTTTTTTTCCAGCCGGGGTTTCAGGTATTCCACCAATCCCGGGCTGTACACCCGGGAAGACTTCCTGCCGGAGTTTCTCCTGGTTGAAAAAAAAGGTTTCTGTGAACACTATGCCGCGGCCTTCACCCTGCTGATGCGCCTGGCCGGGGTGCCGGCCAGGGTGGTCAACGGCTACCAGGGCGGCACCTGGAACCCGGTCGGGAATTACCTGGTGGTGCGCCAGGCCGACGCCCACGCCTGGAGCGAGGTCTGGCTGCCGGAAAGGGGCTGGCAGAGAATCGACCCGACCGCCCGGGTAATTCCCGAAAGACTTTCCCTGGGTAGTGACATTCTCGAATACCTTGAGTCGGGATTCGAGTCGGAAGATGATTACTCCGCGGCCATGAGACGGGCCCGGCAGAAAAACTTCTGGCTCCGCCTGCTGCGGGAGATCGAATACTACTTCGACGTGGTCAACAACAAGTGGAACCTGTGGATAGTATCCTTTGACCGCCTGGAACAGCGCCGGCTCTGGTATTCCCTGGGCTTTCCGGACATCAATCCCTTCCTGCTCGCATTATTTCTGCTGTCGGCGGCAATGGCCCCGGCCTGGCTGCTGTCCCGCCGCAGGCGGCCCCTTGAACGTCCTGACCCCGTGCAGAAAGCCCTGGCGCTTTTCCTGAAAAAAATGTCCCGCCAGGGCCTGGGCCGGCGCCGCGGCCAGGGTATGCAGGATTTCTGCCGCTTCGCGGCCGGCCGCTTTGCCCCGCAAGCAGAAGAGATAATCGAAATCGGCCGGCTCTACAACGAACTGCGTTACGGGCCGCAAAAAAGTGATCTAAGGGAAAAAGTAGTCCGGTTGCGCTGCCTGGTCAGGCGACTGGAATTGAAACGGGCGACCGGACTTTCAGGCGATCATCAGGCCTATTCCCAGTAAAACCGGGGTCAGCAGGGTGATGATGGTGTTCAGGGCCAGGTGAGCCGTTCTGATCTGGGCAAAGTCGCGGTAAGCGAGTACCCCTGCCGCCAGCACCAATGCCGGAGGCAGACTCAGCAGGGCCAACAGCGCCGTTCCCGGGAATACATTCAGAATCACCGCCAGCACGATCACCAGGTAGGCGGCCGCCAACTGGAACGTGAAAAGATACGCCGCGGCCCGGACCCCGTAAAGCAGGGGGAAATTCCGGCGGCCCACCCGGCGGTCGGCCTCGGTATCGGGGAACTGGTTAAGAAACAGCAGGTTGTTGACCAGGAAAAACGGCACCAGTGAGGCCCAGAATGCCGTCCAGGAGTATTCTCCGGCCAGCACTACCTGGCAGCCCGGCACCATCAGCAGGCCGAAACCAATACCGGGAGCTACCAGGCCGGCCCAGGGAATCCTGGTACAGAGCGGGGTGTAAGTCAGAATGACCAGCAGGCCGGCCAGACCGATCGGAAACAGAGCGGGACCGGTCAGCAGCAGCAGTACCAGGCCGCTCAGGGCGGTCAGGCCGAATGCCGTCCAGGCGATGGCGGCCGCCGCGGGAGCGAGCTGCGGATTCTCCGGCAGGGTGCCGCTGCCTCCGCTGAATGGAGTTTTTCTGGTCAGGAAATCGAGTCCGGAATGAAAATCTCCCAGCTCGTTCAGGGTGTTAACCGCCACGTGGGCGCAGACAGCCCCGAACAGGATCAGGCCGAAAAGCCCGGCCGACCAGGGGGCGCCGTGGTAAAGGGCACTGCCAAGACCAGCCGTCAGACAGGCCGGGGTCAGAACCAGGAAAGGGATGCGCATGGTGCCCAGAACTTTCATGGTTTTATACTCCCATTTTTCTTTTGCGCGACAGCGGTTCGACCCCGGCGGTAAAGCAACAGCAGGCCGACGGCCGCAGCCAGGCTGACCAGCCCGGCCAGCCCGGAGCGTACCGTATGCCCCTGGAAAAGCAGGCCGGCCCCCAGCAGGACTCCGTAAACCATGGCCACGCCGAGCGAAGCCATCAACAGCTGGTTGGGAACCTGCCAGCGACCGGGCCGGTCAGCCCGCTCTCCCAGGACCGCCCGCCAGCCCGGCCCGCCGACTTCAAGCTTTTCTGCGAATTCTTCAAGCACGGAGCGTTCAGTGGGCCGGGTCAGGAAAGTTACAGCCAGCCAGCCGGCCGTAGTCAGGGACACGCCGATGACCAGTTCCTGCCAGTCAGCCAGCCGGGGCAAGTTCAGCAGGCGCACGTGGGCAAAGCGAAAGTAGACAGCTACCATGAAACTGATCAGCATGGCCGCGATTTCCGAGGTCGCGCTGATGCGCCACCAGAACCAGCGCAGCAGGAAGATAAGGCCGGTGCCGGCGCCCACCTGCAACAAAATCTGGAAAGCCTGCAGGGCGTTTTCCAGTGCCAGGGCCAGGGTGCCGGCCAGCAGCATCAGGCCCAGGCTGGTCAGCCGGCCTATCAGTACGAGTTTTTTTTCCGGGGCCTCCGGGTTGATGAAGCGGCGGTAAAAATCGTTGACCACGTAGGAAGCACCCCAGTTAAGGTGGGTGGAAATGGTCGACATGTAGGCGGCGGCCAGTGAAGCCACCACCAGGCCCAGCAAGCCGGCCGGCAGGAAGGTCAGCATGGCCGGGTAAGCCAGGTCATGGCTGATAATCCGGGGATCAACCCCGGGAAAGGCGGCCTGCAGATCGCTCAGTTCGGGAAATACCAGCAGGGAAGCCAGGGCCACCAGGATCCAGGGCCAGGGCCGCAGGGCGTAATGGGCGATGTTGAAAAGCAGGGTGGCCCCGACCGCGTGTTCCTCGTTCCTGGCCGCCAGCATGCGCTGGGCTATGTAGCCGCCCCCGCCGGGCTCAGCCCCGGGATACCAGACGCTCCACCACTGCACGGCCAGGGGCACGATGAACAGGCCGGCCAACAGCGCCGGGTCGGAAAAATCAGGCAGTAACGAGGTTTTTTCCGGCAGGGAGGCAAAGAGGTTTTTTATCGAGCCGACCCTGGGATGGCCCAGGGCCACCACGGCGGCAGCCACCGACCCGCCCATGGCCACGAAAAACTGCAGCAGGTCGGTCAGCAGAACACCGCGCAAACCGCCCAGAACCGAATAGATCACGGCCACCGTGCCGGCGCTCAGCACCACGGCCGGCGGCGAAAGATTCAATATGACGCCGCCGATCTTGATGGCCGCCAGGGTTACCGCGGCCATGATCATGACGTTGAAGAAAACGCCAAGGTAAACGGCCCGGAATCCGCGCAGGAAAGCCGCGGACCGGCCGCTGTAGCGCAGTTCGTAGAACTCGATGTCGGTCAGCACCCCGGAACGCCGCCACAGCCTGGCGTAAACGAACACTGTGACCATGCCGGTCAGCAGGAATGCCCACCAGAGCCAGTTGCCGGACACACCGTACTGGCGCACCATGTTGCTGACCAGGTTGGGAGTATCGGAAGAAAAGGTGGTGGCCACCATCGAGATACCCAGGAGCCACCAGGGCATACTGCGGCCGGTAGCGAAGAATTCACCGGCACTGCGGCCCGAGCGCCGGGCGGCCAGGATCCCGATGAAGAGGGAGATGAGGAAGAACAGGATAACCGACAACCAGTCGAACCAGGCCATGATCATGGGCAGCTCCGCCGTTGATTTGCCTCATGATATCCGAAACGAGGCCGCCTGGCAAACCTGAAAAGCGATTATTTTTTTTCGGCGGTCGGGACGGTACCAGGGCCGGCGACTATTTCCTCGACGGCGGCAGGTGTTTTTTCACTTTCCCGGCCGTCCTCGGCCAGGGCCGCGACTGCGTAATCGTAAATCCTGCCCCGGCGGATCTCCACGTCCAGATCGATCCAGGAAAAAACATCAGCCCCAGCCTGATGGCATAACTGGAAATCCGCATCCCCGCTTCCGCGGATGCGGCGATAAACCCGGTAATTGGTAATCACCAGCTTGTTGGCGTCATTGGCCGGGTTCGCCAGCCAGGAAATATCGTTGAACTTGTAGGATTCGTTCCCAAGATTGTCAACCCCCCTGACCCGGTATTCCAGGTCGTGTTCCGGGCCGACCTGGTTCTCGTCCAGGTAAGAGAACACACCGGCATTGACCTCTTTGATCGGAACAAAGTCCTGGACTCCGTGACGGCGCCGATAGATGCGGTACTTGAATATGTCGGCGTTCAGCCGGTCCAGCTCGGGATTCCTTTCCCAGCTGACCCGGTTGAGGTGTTTTACAGTGAAAAGATTGCGGTCGACGATCTTTTCCACCCGGAGGTTCCGGGTGGTGTAATTAACGGTATGATACAGGCTGCGCACCCCGACCGGCGGTTCCACCTGGACCAGGTCGGGGTCAGGCCCGGGCTCGCCGTTGAGAGGGAAAAGAGAGGTGAAGAAGATGTCCTTGGCATGCTGCGGCCCCTGTTCGTAGATGAAAAAGATTTTGTCATCCGGTCCACCGGCGGCGATCTGGGTGAAATAGGGGTTGACTATGGGCTGCGGGAAAAAATTCAGCGGCTGGGACAGAAAAGTTCCGCCCGGAGGAGCGTAATTGTACTGGGCGTTGAACAGGTTGCCGTAAGGCCCCAGGGAATAGGCGACGTAACGCACGCCGCTCCGGGTCAGGGCGATGGTCGGCAAAGTACTGTAACCGCCCCGGCGGGAAGCATAGGAACGGTCCACCCAGGCCCGGGTCCTGTTGTCCCAGCGCTGGTAAAAGATATCCAGGATATTATCCGGATGGTCCATCCAGACCAGGTGCATGTCACCCTTTTCATCAACCTCAATCTTGGGATGAGCCTGGGCGTTGTCCAGGGGAATGCCGTCATGCCGGGTGGTCCTGGGCAGTTCCCAGTCCCGGCCGACCTCCCGGCTGGTCCAGTATATCGAGTAATGCAGGTCCCGGCCGGGCATGTACTCGGGCCAGACCGCGTAGAATTTGCCGTCCCGGCCGTAGGTCACGTAAGACGATTCCGAGGCTGAAAACACGCCCGGGGTGTTGATGACCCTCCAGTCCGTCCAGTTGCCGTGATCGCGGTTGCGGCCCCAGACCCGGCGATGGCCGGTGTAGGAAACCACGGAAAGATTGCCGTCATCGTCACTGGCGATGTAGGGCACTTTCAGCTCGTCAACACTGCTGTTCATGGTAAAGGGCAGTTGATCCAGGCTCCGGCCGCCGTCGGCGTGAATGGTCAGCAGGGACAGGCCGCGCAAACCCGCCGGACAGCCCATGTTGTTGACCCAGACCACGTAGACGTTGCCGGCCCGGTCAACCGCGATCGAAGCTTCCCGCGAGGGGCAGTTGCTGTTGCTCAGGTTCTCCCGCTCACTCCAGCCGTTGCGGTCGTGGCGGCGGTAATAGATATTGGCCACCGTACTGCTTTCAAACTCGGTCCAGACGACGTGAATCACGCCCTGGCCATCCACGGCCATCCGCGGATACAGGGAAGCCCGGTTGCTGTTGGAGAGATTTACCGGCGCTTCCCAGGCGGACATATGCCAGAAGGAGAGCAATATTACAATGATAATTAAAAGTGTACGTTTCATTTTTATGCCTGTTTATATATATAAATATAAATAATTACAAATTTATTACAACAAAAATCGTCCGGCCGGCGGTTTGACAAAACGGGCCTCCGGTCATATAATCCGGGAGTCCGAACAACCAAAATGAATACAACAAACGAGATCACTGTATCCGGCTCCAGGCCGGTCCTGGACGCCGCTCCGGCCCCGGCCGGCCGGTGCTGACACCGGGGCGGGAATATGGGTGAATTCTTTGCCCTGCTGACCGCGGTTTTCTGGGGCGGAGCGGTCATCCTGTTCAAGCGCTCGGGTGAATCAATACCGCCCCTGGCGCTCAATTTTTTCCGGGTGGTCGTTTCCTCGGTCCTGCTCCTGCTGACCATGCTGATCATGGGCCAGCCTCCCTGGCGGGCGGCGACCGGCAACGAACTCCTGCTGATCGCGGCCAGCGGGGTCATCGCCATCGCCGTGGCCGACACTCTCTTTCACGCCAGCCTGAACCGGGTCGGCGCCGGTATTACCGCGGTGGTTGACTGCCTCTACCCGCCGCTGACCACGGTTTTCGCCTTCTTCCTGCTGGGCGAGAGGCTGGGGCCCAGCGACCTGGCCGGCATGGTGCTGGTCATTTCGGCGGTTCTGCTGACCACCCGGGCCACTCCGCCGCCCGGCATAACCCGGCCCCAACTTCTTTTCGGACTACTGCTCGGGGCCGCCGGCATGGCTTCGCTGAGCCTGGGCATAGTGCTGGTCAAGCCGGTACTGGCCAGCCAGCCGGTCATCTGGGTGACGGCCATGCGCCAGTTCGTCGCCCTGGCCGTGCTGACCCCGCTGATCCTGTTCTCCAGCCCCAGACGGGCCGAAAGCCTGGCCCTGTTCCGCAACCGGAACGCCCTGCGCTTCGCCCTGCCGGGCACTTTCATGGGCAGTTACTTTTCCCTGATGTGCTGGATCGCCGGCATGAAATACACCCTGGCCGGCACCGCGGCCATCCTCAACCAGACCTCGATGATCTACATAATCCTGTTGGCCCGCATATTTCTCAAGGAGCCGCTGAGCAAGCGCCGCCTGCTGGCAGTACTGCTGGCCGCGGCCGGGGTGCTGTTCATAATAATCGAATAAAGCAGGTCCGCCCGTTCCAGCCGCCCCGGCGATTGACAATGACCGGCCCCCTGTGATAAGAGAAGCCGGGAGCAATCATGAATGACATCAACCGCGGCAACTGGAATTCACGGGTCGGTTTCATCCTGGCAGCGGCCGGCTCGGCCGTGGGCCTGGGCAATATCTGGCGTTTCCCCTACGCCACCGGGCAGAACGGCGGCGCCCTCTTCGTCCTGATCTACATCATCGCCGTACTGGTCATCGCCATGCCCGTCATGCTGGCCGAAATTTCACTGGGCCGGGCCAGCAGGCGCAACCCGGTGGGCGCTTTCCAGATAGTCAGGAAAGGATCTTCCTGGAAGTACGTCGGCTACCTGGGGGTGACCAGCGGGGTCATGATTCTTTCATTTTACGCGGTCATCGCCGGCTGGACCCTGGGTTACCTGTTCAAATCCCTGACCGGCCGCCTGAACCAGGCCACGGTCGAGAGCGCTGCTGAAGTTTTCACCGCCTTCAGCGCCTCCCCCTGGCAGCAGATACTCTTCCTGCTGATATTCATGGTGCTGACCATGTACATCATCTCCCGGGGAGTTTCCGGGGGGATCGAAAAATACGCCAAGATACTGATGCCCATGCTGCTGATCATCCTGGCCCTGCTGTTGGCCCGCTCTCTGACTCTGCCCGGGGTGGGCGAAGGTTTGCGTTTTTACCTGAAACCAGATTTTTCCAAGCTCAGCCCAGCGGTTTTCCTGGCCGCCACCGGCCAGGCCTTTTTCAGCCTCAGCCTGGGCATGGGCACCATGATCACCTACGGTTCCTACATCGGCAAGAAAGAAAACCTGCCCGGCGCGGCCGGATGGATCGTGGCCTGTGACGTCATGATCGCCCTGCTGGCCGGTTTCATCATCTTTCCGGCGGTTTTTTCCCAGGGCATGCAGCCCGACGGTGGTCCCGGCCTGGTTTTCAACATCCTGCCGGTGATCTTCGCCCAGATGCCCGGGGGGGCGGTTTTCGGTCCACTTTTCTTCGGCCTGCTGGCCATCGCCGCCCTGACCTCGACCATTTCCCTGCTGGAGGTCCCGGTGGCCTTCCTGATCGATGAAAAGAACTGGTCACGCCGCCGGGCCACCCTGACCATCGGGGCGCTGACCACTTTGTTCGGGATTCCCTCGGCCCTGTCAGGCGGCGGTGTCGATCTTTTTTCCCGCCTGCCGCTGATCGGCATGGACTTTCTTTCGCTCTGGGACAAGATCTGGGGTAACCTGGGCCTGAGTATCGGGGCCCTGCTGACCGCGATCTACGTGGCCTACGTCTGGAAAACCGGGGCCGCCCTGCAGGAAATCGAAGCCTGCGGCAAAGCTTTCAGGATGTCCCGCTTCTGGGTGCCGGCCATCAAGTACATCTGCCCACTGTTTATATTCATCATCCTGCTCAGCCTGGTTTTCTGATCATGACCGAAAAAATCAGATGCCCCGGCCTAACATGTGAGCCAGGTGCAACAGCCTTTCTCCGCTGACCCAGCCCCGGGACACCATTAACGCCAGGTACGACCTGATCTGCCGCCAGTCAAGCGCCCGGGCCCGGCGGGCCGAAGCCCGGGCGGCCGGATCCCCCAGGCAGGCCTGCCAGAAAGCGATCTGGGCCAGGATGCGGGCATGGGAGCGAGCCCGGTGTGTCAATTGGGGATGCCGGTCAAGCAGCCAGTTCAAGCCGGCTATCTTGCTCTCGTAGCGGTATTTAAAACCGGAATTTTCTTGCCAGAGAATTTCGACCAGGGGTTCATCCAGGTGAACAATCGGTCGTCCGTCGCAGGTGGTCCGCAGCAGGAGATCCCAGTCTTCTCCATGGCCTTCGGGGATCCTTTCGTCAAGCAGGCCGATTTCCAGTATGAAGGTCCGCCTGAAGACAAAAGACGAGGTATGCAGCATGGCCAGGCGCGAAGCCGCCAGGTGCCGATGTTCCACCAGGTTCAAACCGGCCCGGCGCACCACGGTCCGTGAACCGAATCGCACCCGCATGGCCGTAGTACAGCATCCGGCGTCAGGCCGGCCGGCCAGGGCCGCCGCCTGGCGGGCCAGCTTGCCCGGCAGCCAGGTGTCGTCGTCATCGCAGAAAGCAATCAATTCGGTCTGCAGGTCCAGGATGCCGGTATTGCGCGCCCCGGCCACCCCGGGCCGACGCCGGTTGGTCATGATCCGCACGCCCAGGGATTCCAGGGCGGTCCGTTGCACGGCCGGCGGCTCAGGGCCGTCAAAAACCACCACCAGGGACAGCGGTCCGGTATAAGCCTGGTCCAAGATTGATTTCACGGCCCGAATCAGCAGTTCGGGACGGTTACTGGTGGGAATGACCACGCCGACGCCCGGCATCTTGTCCGGCATGTAATCCTCACCAGCTGACCGGCGCCGGGGTGAAGCTGAGCAGGAACACCAGCAGGGCCAGCAGGGCCAGTCCTTTCCGCCCACGGTCCAGGGGCGGGGAAGCCGGCAGCGGCGGATGGCGCAGGCCGAAGAGGGTTATGACCAGGGCCCAGAACAGCCAGCCCGGCCAGAACAGGATGCCCATCAGCATGAGCAGAACCACCGCCGCCAGGCCGAGGTAAAATGACTTGGGCCCGAACAGGGCGTAAACGATGTGCCCGCCGTCGAGCTGGCCGATGGGAAAAAGGTTGAAAGCCGTGGCCAGGATGCCGAACCAGCCGGCAAAAGCCACCGGATGAAGCAGTACCACGCTGTCCGCCGGCAGGTCGGAGAAAAAGGGTTGGGCCAGCAGGCTGAAGATCAGAGGTTCACCCAGCTTGATGGTGGCGCCCAGGGATTCAGCCGGCATACTGCGTGACCAGCCCAGGCCCAGGAAGATCAGGGGCAGGGCGGTTATGAAACCGGCCAGCGGGCCGGCCAGGCCGACGTCGAACAGCGCGGCCGGAGAACGAAAAGGCGACCTGATTCTTATGAAAGCGCCGAAAGTGCCGATCAGGGTCGGTGCGGGAATGAAATACGGCAGAGAAGCGTTGATTCCGTGCCGGCGGCAGGCCAGGAAATGGCCCATTTCGTGGACCAGCAGGATGCCCAGCAGGGACAGTGAATAGGCCAGGCCGCCTAAAACCAGCTCGGGCCTGCTCAGGATAAAAGCGAAGAAGCCGGTACCCTCGGGCAGGGACAGGTCACGAAAGGCCAGGTGGTACTGGATGCCGATCAGCAGGGTGAAGAGCAGGGTCAGCAGAAAAAGCAGTACTGCGCGCAGGTTTGCTGAAGGCAGGCGTAATCTCATCGCTGCAGATCTGGTTGGGTCAAGAAAAAGCCCGGAAAAGGGCCGTGGAAGTCGGGAAAAGTGAAAACGCCGTGCGGCCTTGAACCGCACGGCGTTTCGAGGTTCAGACCTTTACTTGACGCAGGAATCGGTCGGGCAGACATCCGCGCATTGCGGAGTGTCGAAATGGCCGACACATTCCACGCAAAGGCTGGCATCGATCACGTAGCGGTCTTCGCCCTGGGAAATGGCGTTCACCGGGCAAACCGCTTCACAGGCTCCGCAACTGATGCAGGTTTCATTGATAAGCAAGGCCATGGTTCCTCCTCTTTTAACTCGTTCTTGTCAACTGTATCATTCAGGCAAAAAAATCGGTGCAGACCGTCAGGAGCTCATTCTCTTGCGGACCGCCTCGACCAGATCTCTGAATTCCTTTTCTATTTTGTCTCTTTCAGCGGCCAGGGCAGCTCCTTCCTTGTCCTCTTCCGGGGCCTTGGCGCCGCTCTTGGCCTGGTTTATTCTTTTCTTGAGATTCTCGACCTTGTCCAGTTCAAAGGCGGGCGGTTCCATGTCCATGTCGTAGTATTCCCGGTTCAGCCGGCGCTGCAGGGTCAGCAGTTCACGCTCCAGCCTGATCACTTCCTGCTCGTTGGACGGCTGCTGGGACTGGTTGCGTTTCAGCTTGTCCTCGTACAGTTTCTGGCGGCGGTTGAAGTCGTACTTCTCGAACAGGCGGTACTTGCCCGTATTGAGGGCGGTGTCGGCGTTGGCCTGGTTTTTTTCCTGGCGATAGAGGAAGGAAGCCTCGATGAAGTACTCGATGGCCTTGTCCAGGAACTGCTTGTCCCGGGCTCCCTTCTTGAGGTAAACCTCGGCCAGGCTGACCGCGGTCTGGCCCTTGCGCTCCTTGGCGTACAGGGCGTTGAAAGCTTCAAGAGCGGCATCCACCTGGTTGTCCTGCAACAGTGAATTGGCGTAGAGCTCGCCGATCACCGGGTTCTGCTTGTCCTTGTCGGCCAGGGAACGATAATGGCTGATGGCTTCCTTGAACTTGCGTTCGCGGTAAAGCACGGCCATGCGGGCTTCGGGTGTAACCGTCGGCGGCGGCGGGGCGGTCAGGCTTTTTTTCACGTTCTCGGCGTTCTGCAGAACGTCCTGGAATTTGCCTTCCCGGGCCAGTGCGATGGCCTTGTCGGCGAAGCGCAGGGCCTTGTCCTTGTTGTACTTGGGGGAATCCTTGCTGCCGTAGGAATCGGCCAGGATCAGGTTGACCCTTGCTTCCAGGCGCTTTTCCAGGCCGCCGAGCTGCAGGGCTTTTTCTCCGTGCTGGATGGCCTTGTCGTAGTTCTTGAGGATGTAGTAATCAACCGCCAGCCACTGGTAGGCCAGTTTGGTGAAGACATTGGCCGCGGCATCCGGATAGGTTTTTATATAAGCTTCAAAAGCCTTGGCCCGTTCAGCGCCGGGGCTTTTTTCCAGAGCCTTGGTATAGTCCATACCCGCGTTTTCCAGGTTCTGGGCCCAGGCCGCAGGCAGCAGCAGGCAGACCAGTAAAAACAACAGAAAGCTTCTTTTCATTTTTTTTCCTCCGCTTTAGGTGCTGTCAACACTTCCAGGCTGAAAAAAAGCCTGGTGTTATGACTTTGGTTTTCTTTAGCCATGATTTTGGTATTGTACCACATCAATCCGAAAATTGGAAACTCGGGGGCGGCATTGACTTCAAAGGCCGGAAATGCTAAAATTCAACATCATCAGGAGGCTCGATGAAAAAAGGCATTCATCCTAAATATACCGACTGCAAGGTGACCTGCGCCTGCGGCGTTTCGTTCGATACCAGGGCCACCACCCCCAAGATCGAAGTTGAAATCTGCTCCTCTTGCCACCCGTTTTTCACCGGCAAGCAAAAGTACATCGATACCGAAGGACGCATAGACAAGTTCAAGAAAAAATATGGATACAAGGAACAGTGACGTCCTGTTCAAGTACCTCGAAGGAATCCGGACCAGATACCAGGAACTGAACCGCCTGGCAGCCGATACTGAAACGGCCGCCAATCCAAAGAAACTTCGCGAAATAAGCATAGAAATCGCCCGGCTGGCGCCGATGGCCGAAATTGAGCGCCGCCTGAGCCGGGTGCAGGCGGACCGCCTGGAAACGGAAAAAATGCTCGGGGAAAACCCGGACCGTGAATTGGCCCAGCTGGCCCATGAAGAACTGGAACAGCTGGAGTCGGAGAGCGAAGCACTGGTCAGGGAAGCCAAAAACCTGCTCAGCGATGATGAAGAAAGCGATCGCCGCAACGTTTTCCTGGAAATCCGGGCCGGCACCGGGGGCGACGAAGCTTCCTTGTTCGCTTCGGAGCTGTTGCGCATGTACCTGCATTTCGCCGAGAAAAAAGGCTGGAAAAGTGAAATCATCTCTTCAGCCATTTCCGCCATCGGCGGCAACAAGGAAATTATAGTCCACCTGAAGGGCGAAGACGCGCATCGCCTGCTGGGGCGCGAAAGCGGCGTGCACCGGGTCCAGCGGGTGCCGATAACCGAGGCCGGCGGCCGCATTCACACCTCGACCGTGACCGTGGCCGTGCTCCCGGAAGTCAGTGATGTCGAAGTGAACATCCAGCCCCGCGACCTGCGCATCGACACTTTCGCTTCCTCGGCCCCGGGGGGCCAGCACGTCAACCGCACCGAATCGGCCATCCGCATCACCCACCTGCCGACCGGCCTGGTGGTCAGCTGCCAGGATGAAAAATCCCAGCACAAGAACCGGGACCGGGCCATGAAAGTGCTCAAGGCCAGGTTGTACGAACTGGAAAGGGAACGCCGGGAATCGGAAATCGCCGAGAACCGTAAATCACAGAT
Source organism: uncultured Clostridia bacterium (assembly GCA_964457225.1). GTDB lineage: Bacteria > Acidobacteriota > Aminicenantia > UBA2199 > UBA2199 > CAYWEM01. Next base: position 110,750 of record CAYWEM010000005.1, on the reverse strand, counting down.
CGGAGCAGGCCTGCGCAGTGAAAAAATCCGCACCTACAACATCCCCCAGAACCGGGTCACCGATCATCGTCTTTCAGGCCGGAATTTCAGCGCCGAAATAATTCTGTCCGGGGAACTCGACGAACTGCTGGGAGAATTAAGGGAACAACAGGCCGAGACCCTCCTGCAGGCCAAGCTGGCCGCCCCCCTCCACTAGTGCTGCTGGACGAAATCTACCGTGAATCCTGCCGAAAACTGCCCGGCCGGGCCCGGGAAATACTGCTGTTGATCTGCACGGTCTTCGGGATCAGCCAGGAGAGTTTCTGGGCCGGGAAAAACGATTGCCCGCCGGATCCGGCCAGTCTCCTTCGTTGGCAAAACCTGCTGGAAAGACTGGCCCGGGGCGAACCCCTGGCCTACCTGACCGGTACCAGGGAATTCTTTTCCCTGCCTTTCACGGTCGACCGCCGGGTGCTCATCCCCCGGCCGGAAAGTGAACTGCTGGTGGAAAAAGCCCTGGCCGCCTGCCGGCCGGGAGACCTGGTGCTGGACATAGGTTCGGGCAGCGGCTGCCTGGCCCTGGCCCTGGCGGCCAATGCCCCGGTCAGGGTGCTGGCCCTGGAAAAAGACCCCCGGGCCCGGGAAGTGCTGAAACACAACATCAGGTCCCTTGGCCTGGAGAAACGCGTCAGTACCGTGGCCGGTGACCTGTTTCCCCGGCGCCGGACCGCTTTCAACCTGATCCTGGCCAACCCGCCCTATCTCTCCGAGAAGGAATGGGCGGCCTGCGAACCCGGAGTCAGGGACTTCGAACCCCGCCAGGCACTGGTGGCCGGGCCGGGCGGCCTGGAAATCATCGCCGCGATCATCAGCCGGGCCGGTGCTTTCCTGGCCGCCGGGGGCAGGCTGCTGCTGGAATTCGGCAGCGGTCAGCAGGCGGCCGTGGCCTCATTGCTGGCCGACCAGGGCTTCAACGATGTTTCATTCAGCAAAGACCTGCAGGGCATCACCCGCATGGTCGAGGCGGCCCGGTGAAAAGCGCGCTCCCGGTCCTGGTACTGCTGGCGGCCGCGCTCCTGCCCGCCGGCCAGGATTACCTGGCCGGTTATTCTTTTTCCGGCCAGGCCCAGGGCAAAATACTGCTGGTCATTCCCTACCGGGTTTATTTCCAGGCCTCGGCCGACCTGGTCTTCAGTACCGGACCTGAAGAAGACGGCCTGACCAGGTTCAGCGCATCGGGCACCCCCGGGCCGGCCCTGCTGATCCGCACCCTGGGCTTCAAGGGCCGCCACCTGGCCGTGCTGGTCAGCCGACAGGGCGGTCACCGGGAAACTGCCGAAAGAGAACTGGCCCACTGGCAGCAAACTCAGCCTGATTTCGCCCGCTACGTAAAAAACCCTTTCTTCCTGTTCTTTTTCCCGGAAACAGACCCGGATTTTCCACCCGCTTTCAGGCGCGGCCGCGAAGGCCGGCACCTGGAGGTCGGCGGCTCGGTCAGATTGCGGCCCCTGAAAACCGGCCAGGACGACCAGGTTGAAAGCAATTTCTACCCCATGCTGCTGGCCGCGCTCAGTTTTTACGGCCATTCCTGCCTGCCCCCGGAAAACGCCGACCCCGGCACCGGCTGGCACAGCGAAGACATCGACCTGAGCTCAGCCCTGGGCGAACTTGCCTCGCAGACCGCCAGGATCGTGGCCCGCCTGGTGCAGGTAGAGCAGGAAAAGCCTTTCCGCCTGAAATACCGGCTCAAGAACAACGCCGACGGCTCCGTCACCTACCTGGGGGAAGCCGCCCCGCAGGTCAGAATCTGGAAGGAATTCGCCATTAAGAGCATGATCCGCCAAGTGACCCTGGAAAGTAAAGACGGTCGATTGCTGGAAGACCTGATCGAACTGGAAATGGCCAATCAGAAAGGCATCACCGGCCGGGGCCGGGTCAGCCTGCGCCGCCTGGACCGGCGGATTGAAAATGAAAACCAAGGAGGATCGAAATGAAAAAAACAGCTTTTCTCTTTCCCGGCCAGGGTTCCCAGAAAGTAGGCATGGGACTGGATCTCTGCGAAATCTCGGAATTCGCCGGGGAAACCTTCGACCGGGCCGACCGGGCCCTGTCTTTCCCCCTGTCGCGGCTCTGCTTCGAGGGTCCGGAAGATCAACTCAAGCTGACCCAGTACACCCAGCCGGCCCTGCTGACCGTTTCCTATATACTGTTCAGCCTGCTCGGGCGGCAACCCGACCTGGCCGCCGGGCACAGCCTGGGAGAATACTCGGCCCTGGTCTGCGCCGGAGCCCTCGATTTCGAGGATGCGGTGAAACTGGTTCACCAGCGCGGCCTTTACATGCAGGAAGCGGTGCCGGTCGGACAAGGAGCCATGGCCGCCCTGATCGGCGCGGACATAGAAAAAGTCAGGTCGGTCGCCGCGGCAGTCGACGGCGTGGTCGACCTGGCCAACTGGAACAGCGCCGCCCAGCTGGTAATTTCCGGTGAAAAGACGGCTGTGGAAGAGGCGGCCCGACAAATCAACGCGGCCAAGACGGTTTTCCTGCCGGTTTCCGCCCCGTTTCACAGCAGGCTGATGCTGCCGGCCGAGGAAAAGCTGGCCCTGGACCTGGCCGCAGTGAAATTCCAGGATCTGAAATTCCCGATCCGCGGCAACGTCGGCGCCGAACTGACCGCCGACGGAGAAGCGGCCCGGGAAGGACTGAAACTGCAGGTCTCCCGACCGGTGCTCTGGCACAGCACCATGGAAAGGATGCTGCAACAGGACGGGGTGACCAGGTTCGTGGAAATCGGGCCGGGCAACGTGCTGGCCGGCCTGCTCAAGAAAACGGCCCGCGAACTGGGCGTTGAAGCGGAAATCGAGTCACTCTCCTCGGCGGCCGACCTGCAGAGGCTGAAACAGGCGTAAAAAAAACCGGGCCTGAGCGAAGCGGAGAAAGAACAAATCTTCATTTCGGCAACCCGGTTTGCGAATAATTATTCCTGATTCGGGCCGGATTTCCCGGCGGCCAGACAGAGCCGCCTTCTCCGGGGGAAAAAAGGCATTTTCCGGCCCCGGCGGCCGGGCTGAAAAAAACCAGTCCCGACAGCCTGAATAGGCTGTAAAAATGGGCTTTCCGGGCATTTTTTACTCAAAAGCCCGTTTTGCAAAAGCGCCTATAATAAATGATTTTTTTCTATACAGCCGATAATTCAACAAAAAATAAGAAAAAAAACTTGACAATTCATTTTTCCTGTGTTAATTGATTTGACAAGATGAAAACTATCAGGCGCTGGAGAGTAAAATGGCTTTGATAAACCTGAAAAAAACCAAGACAGTCGGCCTGGATATCGGCTCGTTCGCCCTCAAACTGGTGGAACTGAAACCCGTCAAGAAGGGAGGGGAAACCCGCTTCGAGCTGATGGCCCTGGGCTACGAACCACTGCCCTACCAATCCATCGTGGAGGGCAGCATCATGGATTCGACCGCGGTGGTCGACGCCATCCAGAGAGTTTTTTACGAGTCAAAGGCCCGCAGCAACAACCTGTCCTTCGGCGTATCAGGGGGCTCGGTGATCGTCAAGCGCATCGAAGTCCAGAAGCTGGCCGCCGATGAGATGCACGAACACATTCTCTGGGAATCGCGGCCCCACATCCCCTTCACCCCGGAGGAAGTCAGCATCGACTACGAGATCGTGGAATCACCGGACATCCCCCCCGACCGGGTCAGCGTCATCCTGGCCGCGGTGCGCAAGGAAAAACTGAACGATTACCTGAGCGTCATCAGCAGTGCCGGTAAAAGCGCCCAGATAGTCGATCTCGATTCCTTCGCCGCCCTGAACAGCGTGCTGTACAACTACGAGGTCTTCCAGGACCGCTCGGTGGCCATCATCAACATCGGCGCCTCGATCACCAACATCACCATATCCCGTTTCGGCCAGCTGGTCTTCGTGCGCGACCTGGCATTCGGCGGCAATCACTTCACCGACATGCTGCAGAAGGAACTCAACCTGCCCTATGAAAAGGCCGAATCGCTGAAAAAGGGCCGTTCCGTGGACGGTGTTTCCTCGGGCGCCCTCAAGCCGATCATCAACATGGTCTTCGGCGATCTCAAGAACGAAATCAGGAAAACCTTCGAGTTTTACCGCTCCAACGCCACCGACAGCCGCATCGACAACGTTCTGCTGAGCGGCGGCAGCGCCAACCTCGAAGCCATATCCGACCTCTTCTCCCAGTCCTTTGACATGCCGGTCGAAATCATCAATCCTTTCAACAACATCGAGATCAATTTCAAGAAATTTGATGAAGTCTTTATCAGGGAGGTGGCCCCGGCATTCAACGTGGCCGTAGGCCTGGCCCTGAGAGCAGTGGGAGACAAAAAATGATTCGCATCAATTTGTTGAAACCCGAAAAGAAAGAGGCCCCGCGCCGGGACGAAACCGCCTATTTCGCCGAGGAAAAGGGCCCGGGCAAGCTCAACATCTACGTTGCCGTTGGCGCCCTGGTACTGACCCTGGGCACCATAGGCGGAGCCTACTTTCTCCAGGACGGCCGCCTGAAAAGGGAAACACAGCTGCTCGAAGACAGCCGGGCCCGGCTGGCCGAGCTTGAGAAGGAGCTCAAACTGCTGGCCGACGCCCAGAAAACGGCCGCCGAGGTGGAAAGAAAGATCAAGATCATCAACGACCTCAAGGCCCAGCAGCAAAACGCCATGCTGATGATGGACAAGCTTTCCGTGTCCCTGCCCGACTGGGTCTGGCTGACCAAGACCGTTTTTCACCAGTTCACCCTTAACATCGAAGGCAAGGCCATCTCCAACAACCTGATCGTCGACCTGATCAACAACCTGAGTAATTCCGGTTACTTCGAAAACGTCCAGCTTGAGACCTCGGTCCGCAAGCAGGAAGCCGGAATGGACATCTTCGACTTCAAGATCAGGTGCACTTTCAAAAGGGCTTCCGAGCCCCAGAAGGCGGTTTGACATGGAACTGCAAAACTTACCCTGGTACGGACAACTCGGAGTTTTCCTGCTGATCGGCGCGATCTGTTTCGGGCTTTTCTATTACCTGCACTATTCCCCGACCAACGACAACATCGAACGCGTGGTTGAAGACCGGGAAAAGATCGTGCTGGAAATCAGGAAAGCGGAAAAGGCCCGGGCCGACCGGCAGAAAATCGAGGAACAGCTGGCCGCCAACCAGAAAATACTGGAAGATTTGAAGGGCATCCTGCCCGAGCGCCGTGAAATAGCCGACATCCTGTCCCGCATCCAGAACATCGTCACCAATGCCAGGCTCCGCATCATGCGTTTCACTCCGGGCAAGGAAGTCGCCCGGGACATCTACATCGAATGGCCGATAGTAGTCAGCGTTGAAGGCAGTTACCACAACCTGGGCATTTTCTTCGACCAGCTTTCCCGGCTGAAGAAGATTTTCAACGTGTACAATCTCAATATCACCCCGCTCAGTTCCACCCGGGAAGGCTTCACCATCAAGGCCGATTTCAACGCCACCACCTACATCTACCGTGAAGCCCCGCCCAAGAAAGCTCCGGCCCGTCAGCCGGCGCGCCGGGCTCAACCGGTGAGAGACGAGGAGGACTTCTGATGAAAAGCCTGCTTATTGTATTCCTTATATTCCTCTTTCTGCCCCTGCTGAACGCCCAGGAAGCGGAAGAGGAAAGCGGGGTCGCGGTCCTGCAGGAGGAAAGCTCCGAGCTGGAACTGCCGCCCGGGGAATTCGTCTACCGGCCCGAGGGCCGGCGTGATCCCTTCGTCAGCCTTTTGCGCTCGCGCAACGTGCGGGCCAAGCGGGAAACCCTGCACGGCCTGGCCGGCCTGATGATAGACGAGGTCGATTTGAGCGGCATCGCCTTTGCCAACGGCCGTTTTCACGTACTGCTGACCGGCCCGGACGGCCGCCCCTACAAGGTCGGCCTGGGCACCAAGCTGTACGACGGGGAAATCACGCACATAGACCATGGATCGGTCACCTTCCGAAAAATACTGACCGTCGCCCTGGGGGGGCAACGGGAAAGAACCATAATAAAGAGACTTAATCCCCAGGAGGAATGAAGCATGAAAAGAAAGATAGCAGTTTTTGCCGCCCTGCTGATTCTGGCCGGCGCTTCCCTGTGCGCCTCCAGGATGGTGATCGGCCAGCTCGATCACAGCCGGGGCGAAGATTTCATCCGCTTCCACTTCAAAGCCGACGGCATGCCGGCCATTCCCGACCTGTTCTACCCGGACCAGGACAACCCGCGCCTGCTGGTGATGCGCATCCGGGACGCCGAGGTGAACATCGGCGAGACCGACCTGGGCGACCTTGATTCCGTGGTGGCTTCCCTGCAGGTCAACCGCAGCGAGGCCTACACCGACATCGCCATCCACCTGCGCGAACAGGTAAACTACCGGGTTTACACCAACGAAGCCGGGCTTTTCCTGGAATTTCCCGAGGTGCGTGAAGTCAGGGCCGTGCAGAAATCGGCCCAGGCCGGACCGGCCGCCCCGGAAATCAGGCGGCAGACAGCCCCGGCCGGCAACAACAGCCGGCGCACCGTGCTCAACGAATACCGCCTGCTGGGGGAAAAAGACGGTGAGGTCAGCTTCGCCCTGGAACTGAACCGCGAAGCCGACTACAAGGTCATCGCCCTGCGCGATCAGCCGGTCCGCCTGGCCATCGACCTCAACCGCACCAGCGGCCGCCGCTTCAACGATCCGATCGGGGTCGGCCGGGTGCGCAACCTGCGCGGAGCCCAGAACAACGATGAAGTTTACCGCCTGGTCTTCGACCTGGAAGCCCTGGATCATTACCGGGTCAGCCGGGAAGGCAACACCCTGCTGGTGACCTTCAGCGACCGGCCCCTTGCCGCGGCCCAGGAACGAACCAAGCCTGAGCCGGTCAAGGCCGAACCGGTTGAACCGGAGCCGGTCAAAGCCGAGCCGGTCACCGTGGTTCAGCCTGAAGTGCTCAGCCCGCCGCCGGTTGAGGAAAACACGCTGAAAACGGCCGCTCTCAAGGAAGAAAAAGAAATTGAAATAACCGAGATCAGGGAAACCCCGCCGGTCCAGGCCCGGCCGGAAACGGTCCAGGCCGAGCCCCGGAAGGAAACCTTCGGTAAAGTCCGGGCCGAGGTCAGGCCGGATGCCGGCCCCTCGGCCAAGGCCGTGACCCAGGAAGACCTGGAACAGGCCGCCTACCTGCGCCGTACCATCGGTGACAGCGGCCAGCAGTACAGCGGCGAGCCGGTGGACTTCGCCTTCAAGAACGCCGACCTGAACGACGTGCTCAAGTTCATCGCCCAGATTTCGGGCCTGAACATCGTGGTCGAGCCCGGGGTGACCGGCCGCATCACCTGCGACCTGTACCAGGTACCCTGGGACCAGGCCCTGGAGCTGTTTTTGAAGATCAACGGCCTGGACATGATCCTGGAAGGCAACATCCTGCGCATCGGCAAGGTCGAATCCCTGACCAAGGAAGCCGAGAAAAGGCGCCAACTGCGCGAACAGCGCGAACAGGAAGGCAAGCTGGAAATCATGACTCACACCCTCAGCTTCGCCAAGGTCAACGAGGATATCACCAACATCATCAAGAAACAGCTCAGCCAGCGCGGTGAAGTGATCACCGATGCCCGCACCAACACCCTGATCATTTCCGACGTGCCCGAGAAGCTGGCCCTGATCAGCCAGCTGATCGACACCCTGGACACGGCCAACCCGCAGGTGGCCATCGAGGCCCGGATCGTTGAGTCGAACACCTCGTTCCAGCAGGCCTTCGGCATCCAGTGGGGCTACCAGATCGCGGCCGACTCCATGTACGGCAACCAGACCACCCTGCGCTTCCCCAATTCTATCCAGAGCGGGGGCATCCCCTCCCAGAACAATCCCTTCGGTTACGCCATCAACCTGCCGGTTCCGGAATTCAACACCAACCCCTTCTTCCGCATGGCCAACATAGCCAACACCTTCGCCATAGACGCGGCCATCACCGCCGGCCAGAAAGAAGGCAAAGTCAGGATCATCTCCTCGCCCAGGATCACAACCCAGAACAACATGGAAGCCGACATCATGCAGGGCCGCCAGATACCCATCCAGACCATCCAGAACAACACGGTGACCACGCGTTACGTGCCGGCCGCCCTGGAGCTCAAGGTAACCCCGCAGATCACCGCCCGGGGCACCATCATCATGGGCATCGAGCTGGCCAACAACGCCGCCGACTTCACCAACCAGGTGCAGGGCATTCCGACCATCACCACCCAGTCGTCTAAGACCTCGGTGGGCGTGGATGACGGCGGCACCATAGTCATCGGCGGCATGTTCCGGGTCGAGGATGAGGACATCAGGGACGGAGTGCCGTTACTGAGCAAGATTCCCCTGCTCGGCAAGCTCTTTCAGAGTACCTTGAAAAGAAGCAACCAGAAAGAGTTGCTGATATTCATAACTCCCAGAATCGTCAAGTAGGAGGCCATCAATGGGAAAAAAATTACTTATAATCGCTTTCCTGGTCATGGCCCTGGCCGGCTGCAACCAGTTGGAGAACCTGACCCAGTCGGGTTCGAAGCTTTTGCTGATGTCCCTGACCGGCAAGGACCTCGAGGGAAATGACGGTTCCACCATTCTTTACTCCGATGTCGAGACCAACGGCGATGTCTTCAACGACGTGGCGGTCGCCTCGCTGTCGGCGGTCCTGCTCAACCCGCTGGCCGAAAACTCCACCTACTACCAGTCCATCATGGTTGACACGATCGCAATCAGGTACACCAAGACCAATTCGAACAACGTCCAGGGCGTTGACGTGCCCTATGCTTTCACGCAAAACGTCAGCGTGGTCATAAATATAGGCGAGACCATCGAAGTCCCCTTTACCATCATGCGCCACAATGCCAAGCTGGAACCGCCTTTGATCCAGCTGAGATCACTCAGCCAAGATAAAGTCCTGCAGTTATACGCCCACGTGACCATAAACGGCTCGGATCTGGCCGGCAACCGGGTCGAGCCGGTCACCGGCATCGTTACAGTCTGGTGCGCCAATTTCGCCGATTCCCAGGGATGAGGAGCTGAACCATGAACAAGAAAATGATAATCCTTTGCGTAACCCTGCTGGTGCTGGCCGGCGGAGCCTGCAAGCGCGACCTGGTCGATGACCCGAATCTCTTCGGGCCGGCCGGTTTTTACATCGTGCTCAGAGGCACGGCCTCGCCCTCGGTGCTCTACCTGGAAAACAGCCCCAACTGGCGGCCCAAGACCACCCTGCGGGTCAAGGTGACCAACTGGGACGGCTCACCGCTGGTCGGCCGGCCGGTCTATTTTGAACAGTGGAGCTCGGGCAAGATCGACAAGATGGTGCTGGGCTACTTCGACAATCCCATGCAGAACGTCGGCACCCGCTACACCAATTCCAACGGGGAAGCTGAAATCTTGTTTCACGGTCCCTCGGCCGACCAGGTTTCGTCCAACACCACCATGTACATCCGGGCTATACTGGGCGAGGGCCGCAACGAATACCGCCGCGATGAAGGCTACCTGGACTCCATCCAGGACTGGATCCCCATCCAGCTGATCCACCACACCTATTGATCCGCGCAGACCATGGCCGATCCGCAGGAAGAGAGGGAGCAGCTCAGGGCCATCGAGGCCAGTTACGCTGACAAGGATTTCGCCCGGGCCCTGGTCCTGGCCGAAACCCTGCTGGCCGTTTTTCCCGCTTCCTTCAACGGCCGCCTGCTCTACGCCCGCACGCTCAAGGCCCTTAACCGCCAGGAGGAACTGGAAAAAATTCTGGGCGAAATGCACGGCCGCTACCCGGAAAACACCCTGGTCCTGCAGGAAATGGCCGATCTCTACCTCAAGCAGGGCCGCTACCGCCTGGCCGCCGAGCAGTACAGCCGGATCGCCTTCCTGGAACCCTTCAACCGCCACGCCCGCGACCTGGCCGACAAACTGGAAAAAAGCGGGCAGGAAGCCGCCCAGGAACCGGACCGCTTTGAGGACACCTCGGTGGAGATCAAGCTCGGCCGGGTCGAGCAGGAAGACGAGCGCCTGGCCGCCACCGCCCCGGAAATAATCATGGACGAAGGCCTGGCCGCGGCCCTGGCCGCCCGGAAAGAAGCCGTGGAGCACGAGCCGGAACAGGCTGAGCCCAAGCCGCGGGAATTCGGCCTGCCCCTGGAGGCCGACCTGTTTGAGCGGGTCGAAAAAAGCCCGCCAAAGGAAGAACTGAGCGTGGTCATCGCCGATCCCGGGGCGGAACCGGCCGCAACCGGGGCGGAGCCTGAAGCCGAACCGGCCGGCTTCGCCGAGCTGTTCCCGGAAATCGTTGCAACAACGGCTGAGCCGCAAAGCCCGGAAGACAGCGCCGACGAAGCGCTCAGCCCGGCCGAGTCGCCGGAATCAGCGGCTTTCGAGCCGGAGGACGGCCCGGCCCCGGAACCGGGTCATGAAATCAATCTCCAGCCTAGCGCGGCGGAAGAATTCCAGGAAACTGAAGACGCGGCCTTTGAAACCGAAAGCCAGGCCGAGCTGTTCCTGTCCCAGGGCCTGGTGCGTGAAGCGGCCTACATCTACCTGCGCCTGCACGCCAGGACCGGCCAGGAACGTTTCCTGCAACTGCACCGCCAGTTACTGGCCGGCCCGGTTGACCAAGACCAGGCCCGGCGCCGGGTGGCCGCCCTGGAAAAACTGCTCGAGGCCTTTCAAAAAAGGGGAAAACAGCTTGTTCAGTGACATATTTCAACTCATAAAGAACCGCGTACCTGAAATCAGCTACATCGGCATCTGGGACCGGGACGGCCTGGAAGTGGAACGCATCCTTTACGGCCGCCAGCAGTTGAACACCGAACTGCTGGGCGCCGAATGCGCCGACATGGTCAGCCGCCTGGCCGGCCTGTCCGAGGGCCGCGTGCCCGGGGTGATCGAAGCCCGCTGGCAGGACAACACCATTTCGGCCCTGCCCCTGAACCAGTCCTTCTTCCTGCTGGTGCTGACCGGGGCCCCGGCCCTGCCGGGCAAGACCCGTTTCTACATGCAGATAAACGCCCCCCGACTGGCCGCCATGCTCGGGGGCTGATGTTTTGCTCGGCAACCCGGGCAAAAGCAATAATCCTTCAAAAAAACACCCCATCTGCCGGGTCGAACCGGTCGGAGTCAAGGCCGACCTGGGCGGATTCAGGCTGGGACTGGGCCTGGGAGTAGAATTCTAACCCCTTACCCCTCACCTCTCACCCCTCACCCCTTACCCCTCACCTCTTACCCCTTACCTCTCTCTCCCCGTTGAAATCGCCGCCTTTTAATGGTACTCTTGTCTATCGAGGTGGCACATGAGCCCTATGCACAGATTCAAAGTAATTCCAAACCTGCCTGAAAACCTGGAGCCGCTGCTGCAGGTGGCCTACAACCTGTGGATCACCTGGAACCCCGATGCCGTCAAACTCTTCATCCGCATGGATTCGAATCTCTGGGAACGCAGTCACCACAACCCGGTGCGCATGCTGGGCGAAATCTCCCAGCAGAGGCTGGAAGAACTGTCCCGGGATGAAAGCTTCATCATGGAGTTACTGCGCGTCCAGGAACAGCTGCTGAAATACCTGAAGACAGCCAAGAGCCTGAACGGTCACAAGGAATGTCCCTGCAGTATCGCCTATTTTTCGGCCGAGTTCGGCCTGACCGATACCATTCCCATCTACTCCGGCGGCCTGGGCGTGCTTTCCGGGGATCACGTCAAGTCGGCCAGCGACCTCAACCTCAATTTCCGCGGCGTCGGCCTGCTCTACCAGAACGGCTATTTCCAGCAGTACCTCAACCAGGACGGCTGGCAGCAGGATTTCTACCAGGCCAATGACTTCCACAACATGCCGGTCAGGGAGATACGCGACCCGGACGGCACTGAACTTGAAATCGAACTGTCCTTCCCCGGCCGTCCGCTTTTCCTGAAAGCCTGGCGGATAGATGTCGGCCGGGTGACCCTCTACATGCTGGACACCGACAGCCCGCGCAACAGCCCCCAGGACCGCCGGCTGACGGCCCAGCTTTACGGCGGCGACAATGAGACCCGCCTCCAGCAGGAAATCATCCTGGGCATCGGCGGCATGCGCCTTCTGCACCGGCTGGGCATCCCGGTCAACGTCCTGCACATGAACGAGGGCCATTCAGCCTTCGCCCCCTTCGAGCGGGCCCGCCTGCTCAGGCAGGAACACGGCCTGCAGGTGGGTGAAGCCCTGGAAATAGTTCGCAAGACCAGCGTCTTCACCACCCACACCCCGGTCAAGGCCGGGCACGACGAATTTTCCCCGGACCTGGTGGGCCGCTATTTCAGCGACTACCTGGGCGAACTGGGCCTGCCCATGAACGAATTCCTGGCCCTGGGCGGCGCCGATAACGGCGGGAATTTCTCCATGACCGTGGCCGCCATGAAAAACGCCGGCCACATCAACGGGGTCTCCGAGCTTCACGCTTCCGAATCACGCCGCATGTGGCGTTTTCTCTGGCCCCAGGCCCCGCTGGAACACGTGCCGATCAACGCCCTGACCAACGGCATTCACGCCCCTTCCTGGATCAGCTTTGAAATGAACGACCTTCTTAGCCGCTACCTGGGCGGCAACTGGCGGGAAAAGCAGGATTACCCCGACATCTGGGAAAAAGTGCAGACCATTCCCGACCCCGAGCTCTGGAACGTGCACGAAATCAGGCGCCGCCGGCTGATCTCCTTCACCCGGCAGAGGCTGAAAACCCAGCTCGAAGCCAAGGGCGCTTCCAAACTGCTGATCAGCGAATCCCAGGAAGCACTCAACCCGGAAGCCCTGACCATAGGTTTCGCCCGTCGCTTTGCTTCCTACAAGCGCGGCAACCTGATCTTCAAGGACATGGAGCGCCTGCTGGCCATCCTGACCAACCAGTCCCGGCCGGTGCAGATCATCTTCGCCGGCAAGGCCCATCCCCAGGACCAGGGCGGCAAGGAACTGATCCAGAAGATCATTCACACCATGAAGAAGTACGGCCTGCGGCGCCAGATCGCCTTTATCGAAGACTACGACATCAACGTGGCCCGCTACCTGGTCCAGGGAGTCGACGTCTGGCTGAACAATCCCCTGCGGCCCAAGGAGGCCTGCGGCACATCGGGCATGAAAGCGGCCTGCAACGGCGTGCTCAACTTCTCGGTGCTGGACGGCTGGTGGGCCGAGGCCTACAACCACCACAACGGCTGGGCCATCGGCAGCGGCGAGGTTTACGACGATCGGGAATACCAGGACGAGGTCGAGAGCCGGGCCATCTACGCCCTGCTGGAAAACGACATCGTCCCCCTTTTCTACGCCCGCGGCGCCGACGGCCTGCCCCGGGAATGGATCCAGCTGATGAAGAGCTCCATAATTTCCATAGCCGGCTGTTTCAACACCCACCGCATGGTCAAGGACTATTTCTACAACTTCTACGAAAAGGCGCACCAGCGTTTCCTGAGCATGCAGGCCGACTCCTTCAGTCCGCTCAAGGACTTCATCCGCTGGCAGGAGGAAATCAGGCGGGAATTCCCGGCGCTGAAGATCCGCGACATCAGCTTCAACAACCGCCAGGTTTACCGGGTCAACGACCGGCTGGAGATCTCGGCCAAGATCTTCCTGGCCGGACTGGAGCCCGATGACGTGCAGGTGGACGTTTACCACGGCAGTATCGCCGGGGAAGAGGAACTGAGCTCCTCGGCTCTGACCAGGCTGGAAAAAGCCGAACCGGACGGCAAGCAGAACTGGCTGTTCAGCGGGGCGATAAACTGCCAGCAGACCGGCAACCTGGGTTTCAGGATCAGGGTGACCCCGAACCATCCTTTGCTGATAAATCCCTATGAAATGAACCTGGCGGCCTGGAGTTGATCCCGGGGAGCAGTTGAAAAAAACTGCGCCTGAGATGATTCGAACATCCAACCCTGGGATTAGGAATCCCATGCTCTATCCTTTGAGCTACAGGCGCAGACAAGTCAATTCTATACCACAGACCGGCCCTCCAAGTCAATCGCGGCCCGGATAAGCAAGATTGACTTTGCCCGGGCTTGATGCTAAATTTAAGCCATGAAACGGCTGTTTTTCTGCCTGCCGATCCTGTTCCTGCTGCTGCCCCTGTCCGGCGCCGACCCGGAGATCAGCAAACTGGAACTCAGCTCTGAAAAAGGCCAGCTGTTTTTCTCGCTGGAAATCAGCGCTCCATTCCAGGATGAGCGCCTGGAACAGCTCAAATCAGGCCTGGAAGTGATTTACAACCTGCAGGTCGAAATACGCCGGCCCCGCAAACTCCTGCCCGACCGGGTGCTCATCGAGCGCAATTATTCGCTCAATGCCCGGCGGCGGCCGCAGGAAAACGATTATTCCTTCGTGCTCATGGATGATCGCCGGATTCTCGAGGTCCAGCACGGGCTCAGCCTGGACCGGGTTCAACTGAAAATGACCGTTCCGCCCGGACTGACCATCTCCGGCGAAGGCAAACTGGTTCAGCAGGAAGAATACGTTTTCGCCGTGCGCGCCCTGACCGGCAGTCGTTATTTCCTGGGCCTGATCCCGCTGCCCCTGAAAACCCCCTGGCGTGAGACCCGCTTTATCTTCCGTCAATAGGCCTGAAATGAAAGAAAAAGAAAGCAACCGCGGCGCCCGCTTCGCCCTGGTCGGAATGGTTCTGCTGTTCATCCTGTTCGTCATCATCCGTATAGTCCAGGAAGAAGTGACCCGCTTTCCGCCCCTGTTTTCAACCGGCCCGACCTTCATCTTCAGCATCTGGATCATCATCATCCTGTTCAGCCTGACCTTCCTGTTCATCCTGACCCGCAACATCATCAAACTCTACTACGACAAGCACAAGAACCGCAGCGGCTCCCGCTTCAAGAACCGGCTGATCTTCTTTTTCATCGCCTTTTCCATAATTCCCACCCTGCTGTTGTTCTTTTTCGCCACTGAATTCATCTCGCGCTCGGTCGAGCAGTGGTTCCGCACCGACATCGACCAGCTGATGCAGGAGGTCGAAGGAGTCAAGGAAGCCCATTACGACTCCCTGGGAAAGGAACTGGAGCACTACGCCAGGCTGATTGCCAGCCAGATCAGGGAAAAACGCATGTACACCGAGGACAACGTCTTTTTCCTGAACAACACCCTCAGGCGCCGCATGACCGAGCTGAAGCTCGACGTGATCAACCTGTACCGCAACCAGAAGGAGATTTTCGCCATCTTCATGCCCCATATACCCATGCAGGAATACAAGGACCTGCCCATGGAAATCATTTACAAGGGCCTGAGCGGCGAGAGTTTCCTGAAAATCGACAAGTTCAGGCAGGGCGAACTGGTACGCAACGGCTTTTCTTTCGAAATCGGGGGCAATGAAAAAATCCTGGTCATCATCGGGCGCTACGCCCCCGAGGAAATGATCCACAACCTGCACAATCTCTCCGGCCTGGCCGGGAAATACGCCCAGCTGAAAGTGATCAAGGACCCGATCAAGAACACCTACGCCCTGCTGCTGATCTTCATCACCATCCTGATCATCTTTTCGGCATCCTGGCTGGGGTTTTTCCTGGCCAAGGGCATCACCGTGCCGATTGAGAAACTGGTTTCAGCCACCAGTGAAATCGCCTCCGGCAATCTCAACGTGGTCATAGACTACGAGGCCAAGGACGAATTCAACACCCTGATCGCCGCCTTCAACCGCATGGCTTCCGAACTGCGCGAAAAGCAGGAAAAGCTGGAAAGGCGCACCATCGAGCTGAAACACCGGCGGCGCATCATCGAAAACATTCTCAAGAACATCACCTCAGGGGTCATCGCCCTGAACACCAAGGGTGAAATCGTGGAAATCAACCCGGAAGCGATCAAGATGCTCTCCCTGGAAAACCGGGAAATAATAAAAGCCCACTACTCACTGGTTTTCAGCGAAAACCTCTACAGCGAGATCCGGATGCAGATCGAGCGGGCCTTTTCCAGCAAGATCAAACTGCTGGAAAAGGAAGTGGAAATCAAGATCAAGCGGCGCATCATCAACCTGGCGGTCAAGATCACCCAGATCCGCAATCCCATCAACAACCGCTTTTCCGGCCTGCTGGTGGTGGTCACCGATTTGACGGAAACCATCAAGGCCCAGCGCACCCTGGTCTGGCGCGAAGTGGCCAAGCGCATCGCTCACGAGATCAAGAATCCGCTGACTCCCATCCAGATATCTTCCCAGCGGATCCTGCGGTCCTTTGACCAGAACGACGCCACTCTGCGCCGCATAGTCGAGGACAGCCTGCCGATCATCCAGCAGGAACTGGAATCGATCAAGAAAATCGCCGATGAATTCGCCAATTTCGCCCGCCTGCCCGAGATCAAGTTCACCCAGGGCGACCTGCACCAGATACTGGAAAGCCTGGTGGATGTCTATTCCTCTGTTTACCAGGAAGCCAGTTTCAAGGTCCAGTTCGACGTCAACCTGCCGCCGATGATCAAGCTGGACACGGAGCAGATAAGGCGGGTCTTCGTCAACCTGCTGGACAACGCCGTTGAAGCGGTCGAGCAGAAGGGCGAAGTGGAAATCAGCACCGGATACAACCCGGAAAGCAAGTTCATCAGGGTCGAAATAGCCGACAACGGCCCAGGGCTGAGCGACGAAGACAAGCAGAAGCTCTTCATCCCCTACTTCTCAAAGAAAACCACCGGGACCGGCCTGGGACTGGCCATCGCCCACAACATCATCGAAGAACACAACGGCCTGATTTCAGTGCTGGACAACCACCCGAAAGGAGCCCGTTTCGTGGTTGAACTGCCGGCTTAGGCTTCTTTTTTCTCCCGGGCCCAGAGGCCCAACAGCCGGACTACAACTTCCGCAGCCTTGACCATGTCCTCCAGGGCCACCCATTCCCGGCGCGAGTGGAAATTACTGCCGCCGGTAAAGATGTTAGGCGTCGGCAGGCCCATGAAAGACAACCTGGCTCCGTCCGTCCCGCCCCTGATGCTCTGGCGGCGCGGGGTCAGGCCGCTCTCGGCCACCGCCCGCAGGGCCAGTTCCAGCACCCTGGGATGCCGGTCAAGCACTTCCTTCATGTTGCGGTATGATTCGATTATCTTGACTTCGACTTCCGATCCCGGGAAAGCATTACGAGCCGCAGCGGCCGCGGTTCTAATGGTATCGGCGTGCTGCCGCAGGCCGGCGACGCTGAAATCCCGGATCAGGATCTTCAGGACGCATTCCTCCACTCCGCCGCTGAGCTGATGCGGATGGATGTAACCCTGCTTGCCGCTGGTGCTTTCCGGCGACAGCCGGTCAACCGGCAGGGAGGCCACCAGGGCCGCGGCCACCCGGACGGCGTTGACCATTTTGCCCTTGGCGAACCCGGGATGCACGTTGACTCCCCTGATCAGCACTTCGGCGCTGTCGGCGCAAAAGGTTTCGTCCTCGATGTCACCCGCTTTTTCACCGTCAACGGTATAGCCGTAATCGGCGTCTATCTCCGCGACGCTTATCTTTTCAGTTCCCCGGCCCACTTCTTCGTCCGGAGTGAAGAGCACCCGGACACGGGGCCGCGGAGCTTCCGGATGCTCGACCAGGTATTTCAGGGCGGCCATGATTTCAGCTATACCGGCCTTGTTGTCGGCCCCGAGCAGGGTGGTGCCGTCCGCGGTGATGATGGTCTTGCCTTTCTTTTCAGCGAGGTCGGGGTTTTCCGCGGGACTGATGACCACGCCCTCGCCCAGTACCAGGTCGGCGCCGTCGTAGTCGCGGTGCAGACGGGGCCTGACCGGACCGCCGGCGACATCCGGCGAAGTGTCCAGGTGGGCGATCAGGGCGATGGTCGGAGCATCCGGCCCGCTGTTACCCGGCAGGGAGGCCAGCACGTAGCCGTGCCGGTTGACCAGGGCGTCTTCCAGGCCGAGCTCCAGCAGTTCCAGTCGCAGTTTTTCCGCCAGGACGAGCTGTTTTTCGGTCGAGGGAAAGCTGGTGCTGGTCTCTGACGACTGGGTATCCAGGGCCACATAGGCTAAAAAACGATCGAGAATGTCGGGAAATTCCATGTCAACCTCCTATCTTTCATTATGCCGGCCGGCCGGATCAAGGCCGGACCGGGACGGGTAAAACGTTTCCACTGCGGCCAGGAAGGGCCGGTAATCAAGTCCGACAGAAGCCAGCAGTTCATGATCGGCGGCGATTTCCGCGGCCGGACCCAGGCGCAGGATGCGCCCCCGGTCCATGACCGCGATGCGCCGGCAGACGGCGAAAGCCAGCAGGATTTCCTGCGAGATGATGATCCTGGTGATGGGCATGGCCTCAATCAGTTCCACCAGGTGAAATATGGTGCCGTAATCGAGGTTGGCGAAAGGCTCGTCGAGCCCGATCACCTGCGGCTCCATGACCATTATGGTGGCCAGGGCCACTTTCTTCTTTTCTCCGAACGACAGGTGTTGGGAAGAGAGATCGCGGTAAGCTTCCAGGTTCATGGCCCGCATGACCGCGTTCACCTTTTGTTCAACTTCGGCCCGGGAATACCCCTGGTTCAGGGGCCCGAAGGCGATGTCCTCGTATACCGTGGGGCAGAAAAGCTGGTCATCGGGATTCTGAAAGACGATGCCCACCCTGGAACGGACCTCCGACTCGGTTTTTTTGTCCAGGTCAAGGCCGCAGACCCTGATTTGACCGCGATCCCGGATCAGACCGTTCAAATGGTGCATCAGGGTTGATTTGCCGGCTCCGGCCGGCCCTATTATGCCCAGTATCTCCCCGGGCCGGACCTCGAGATCAATGCCGTCCAGCACCCTCTTGCCGCAGGGATAGGTGAAACTGACGTCCTTCAGGCTGATAACCGGTTCCATATTACTCCGGGCAAAACCGCCACGATCAGGGCCAGTAAAAGCGCCAGTCCGTCGGCCGGCCGCAGGGAAGAGCCGACGCTGTCCGGGAATTCGCCCCGGAACCCCCTGGCCGTCATGGCCTTGTAAACGGTATCGGCACGATTAAGACCGCGCAGAAAAATGGTTCCCGCGACATAGCCCAGGCTCTGCAGGGGGTTTCTCAGTTTCCGGCCTTCGCGGCTGCGGCGGGCCCGCAGGCAGCGATGGATTTCGTCCACCAGGATGAACAGGTAAGTGTACAACAGCGTGGACAGGGTGGTTACGATGCGCGGCAGGCCCAGGCGGCGCATGGCCCAGAGCAGTCTGCGGAAGGGGGTGACCGAAGTCAGCAGGCTGAGCAGCAGGACGGCCAGGATGGTCTTGCCGGCCATCAGCAGCAGGCGCCGGCCCTGGGTTTGCTGGAAAAAACCGCCGCCAGGATTTTCCCAGGCAAAGGAAAAGAAAATCAACAGGCCGAGCACGGTCAGCAGGGGCAGGACCAGGATGATGCGCTGCAGCAGGAACCAGGCCGGCACCCGGGAAAGTGCGGCACAGAAAGCAAAAAAAACCAGCACCGGCAACAGGGGGGCAAAACCCCGGATCGCCGAAAGGTAAACCAGGAGCATGAAGCAGATCAGCAGTTTAGCCCGTGGATCAAGCCGGTGCAGGATTGAATCCCGGTCACTGTAGCGGTCAATGAAGGCGTGCTTCAAGATGTCTTTTCCAGAAGTACAGGCCGGCGCTCAACAGCAGGATCAGGCCCAGCCCGAACAGCAGTTTCAACCAGAAAGAGTATTCTTTTTTCTCTACCGGGACCGCCGCGGCGGACTGCCCGGACAATTCGGACAGATCCACCTGCGTCCGACGCAGGTGACCCATTTCATCGTCGACGATCACCGTCCAGGTTCCCTGCTGATCGGGGTAAAAAACAAACCTGCCCAGGCGGTCGGTGCGACCGTTCTGGAACTCTTCACCCCGCGGATTGTTGACCGTCACCAGGCCGAAGGCCAGGGGAATGCCGCCTTCGTAAAAAGCCCGGGTGACAACCAGGGGCGGCCGGATTTCAACCTGCAGGTCAAGTCCGTGCCCGGACAGGCCGAGGCCCGCGCCAAGCAACACCATCATCATGAGAAAAGTCTTTTTCATCTTTTTTTCAGCAGTCCGGGCTGAACCCGGTAAAAATACGAGCTGATCAGCACGGTCAGCAGACCCTCGACCATGGCCGCCGGCAGGTACAGGGTCATTAAAAAGAGCATGCCCTTGCCGTAATCGAGCATCAGGAAAATCCAGGAAACCAGGAAGGCCGGGACAACCACGGCGCTGAAGCCGCACAGGAAGGCCCTGGTTTTGTCCGGCAGGTTGAGATAATCCCAGAGCAGCCAGCCCAGCAGGCCCCCGCAGCCGATTACCAGGGAATTAACTCCCAGGGCCAACAGGCCTCCGTGTTGAAAGATCAGGCTCTGGAAAAGCAAGGTGACGTAAATCACCGGCAGGACCCGTCGCCCCAGGATCATGCCGGCCAGGCCGTATAAACCGGGATGCAGAGTAGTGCCGCCGATGGGCAGGTGCAGCAGGGAGACGGCGAAGAGGGTGGCGGCGAAGATGCCCATGGCCGGTATTTCCCTGGATTCCAGCCGGCGGCCGGCGGCGCTGACCGCGCCCAGGGCGGCCACTTGCCCGGCCAGTGCGACCCCGGCCGGCAGGATGCCGTCGGACAGGTGCATTATTTCAACTGCAGGGCCAGGGTGGCCGCGAACTGCTCGCGCAGGTATTCATCGTGCTTGACTTGACGCGAATAATCGACACTGAAAAGGTGCAAACCGGTCTTTTCCGGTTTGAAGAAGAGCCGGCCGGCGGCATCGGTGACGCCTATTTCCGTGCCTTCTTCCTGTCCGGAAGCAACCATTCTTACCGCAACTCCCGCCAGGGGCTCGGCTCCCAGGCGCAGGAGAAACTGCATGCGCCCGTCCCGGTTTTCAGCCTGCAGCAACAGCCGGTCGGCGACAACCGGCAGTTCAACGCCCGGAGCGGATTGGAAGTAACCGCTGCGCAGGCGGCGGAAGGAGTCGGTCACTCCGGTGAAGGCATTCATCGGCCCCCTTTTTACTCCGGTGGTGGTGCGGGTGATGATATCCGCCGCCATTTGGAAACCGGCCGCGGCCAGTTCCTTGATTTCTGCGGGAATATGGGCCGCAACATCTTTCTCACGCCTTTCAGCCTGAACAGGAATTGTTTTTGCCCCGGAACCCTGAAGAACGACTTGCAGACCCTCCAGGGCCACGGCCTGCTCGGAATGCGGAAAACTGTGGCCGTGCCCGATCAGCACGGATCTTTCCTTTTCAGCCGGAAGGATCCAGGTGAAATGAGCATTGACAAAAAGCGGGGCCGCGATAAAAAGGAGGATTATCAGCAGGGAGATTTTTGATTTGTTCATGAAAAAATTCTACCACAGCCGGCCGCCTCCGGCAACCTGCTCAACACCGGTTTGACAGCCGTGTCCGGAGCGTCGTAAAATGGGACCGGCAGCATCAAAACGGAGGACAACTTGCATCCAGCCAGGCCCATCCTGGTCGTTGACCGCGGCCGGGCCGAGCGCAACCTGGCCCGCATGGCCGCCAAGGCCCGGGCTGCGGGAGTGCTGTTCCGGCCCCATTTCAAGACCCACCAGTCGGCCGAAATAGGCTCCTGGTTCCGTGCTCATGGAGTTGAAGCCATCACGGTTTCCTCGCTGGACATGGCCTGGTATTTCCAGGAACAGGGCTGGAGGGACATCACCCTGGCCATGGTGCTCAACCCGGTCCTGATTCCGGAGCTCAACCGGCTGGCCGGCCTGGTGAAACTCGGCGTGCTGGCCGATTCCATGGAAATGCTGGACCGGCTGGGCCGTGAACAGGAAAATCCCCTTCGGGTCTGGTTAAAGCTGGACACGGGTTACCGGCGCACCGGCCTGGACGCCGAGGACCGCAATGAACTGAAACTGGCGGCCGCAACCCTGAAAGCCTGGCCGAACCTGGAAGCAGCCGGTGTTCTGAACCACTGCGGCCAAGCCTACCGCTGTGCCGACCGCGCCGCGATTCTCGAACTGTACCGGGAAAACACGGCCCGGCTGGACCGGGTCCGCCGGCTGCTGGAAGACATCCTGCAGTGCAAACTGCTGCTGTCGGTGGGCGACACCCCGAGCTGCAACATCCTGACGGATTTCGCTCCGGCTGATGAAATCAGGCCGGGCAATTTCATTTTCAACGACCTGATGCAACTGGCCAACGGCTCCTGCGACGAATCCGACCTGGCCCTGGCCGTGGCCTGCCCGCTGATCGGCAGGTACCCGCAGCGGGCTGAAATAGTAATGCACGGCGGGGCCGTCCACCTGTCCAGGGAATTCATCAAGGGCCGGCAAGAGCGGCCCTGCTTCGGCCTGGCCGCCAGGCTGAGCGCAGTCGGCTGGGGCCCACTGAGCAGTGCGGCCTCGATTCACAGCCTGAGCCAGGAACACGCCGTGGCCTCTCTTGACCCGGATTTCGGCGCCATCCCGGACTACGGGGAAGCCCTGGCCGTGATCCCGGTGCATGCCTGCCTGGCCGTGGCCGGGGTCAATTATTACCATTGCCTGGGCAACGGTGACTTCCCGGCCATGAACGCCCCGGCCGCGAGTAACAGGTGAAAAAAGAAATCCGGGCCACAGTCCTGCTGCAGGCCCGTACCGGTTCCAGCCGCCTGCCGGGCAAGGTCCTCAAGCCGGCGGCCGGGCGGCCGCTGCTCTGGTACACGGTACAGACCCTGTTACGAAGTCCGGCCGTGGAACGAATAGTGCTGGCCACCACCGAACTGCCCGGCGACGACGCCCTGGTCGCGGCGGCTGCCTCCTGGGGCATAGATTCGTTCCGGGGCCCCGAGCAGGATGTTCTGGCCCGCCTGGCCGCCGCGGCCAGGCGTTTTCCGGCGGCCTATTACCTGCGCGCCACCGGCGACAACCCGATCATCGACTCCGGCAATCCGCAAAGGACCCTGGCTTTCCTGGCCGATGCAGGGCTCGATTACTGCGCCGAAAAAGGTCTGCCGGTCGGGACCATAGTGGAGGCTTTCACGGCCGGGGCCCTGCAGAGGACCGAGCTGGAAGCGGTACTGCCGGAGGACCGCGAACACGTAACCCTTTACATGAAAAGATCTCCCGCTTTCCGGCGCGCTTTCCCGGCAGCGCCGGCCGAGCTCTGTTTTCCCGGACTGTCCCTGACCGTGGACACGCCGGCCGATTTCGAACGGGCCGCCCGCATCCTGGAAAAGCTCTACCAGGATGACATCCCCCCCTTCGCCTCGGTGCTGGCCCTGTGCCGGGAAACCCCGCCGACCGGGCCAAGCACCTTGCTTTGAAGGATTTTATGAAGTATAATAGTGCCGTATGGCGGCGTAGCTCAGTCGGCAGAGCAGACGGCTCATATCCGTTATGTCGGGGGTTCAAGTCCCTCCGCCGCTATTTTCATTTCATCCCCTCATGGACAAGATCTTTCCGCCTTTCCTGGCCAACCTGAAAGAACACCGGCTGATTCTGCCCGGCGAGCACGTCATCCTGGCCCTTTCCGGGGGCAAGGACTCGGTCAGCCTGGCCCTGCTGCTGAAACAACTTCAGCAGGAAATCGAATTCAGCTTCAGCGCCGCTTATTTCAACCACCGGCTCAGGCCTGACGCCGCCCGGGAGGAAGATTGGGTGCGCGTTTTCTGCGCCGGCCTGGGCATTGAACTGCAGAGCTCCGAAGCCGATGTGCGCGGCCGGGCCGAGCGCGAAGGACTCAACCTGGAACACGCGGCTTCCGTTTCCCGCTACGATTTTTTCCAGGCCCTGGCCCGGCGTTGTTCAGCGGCGAAAATCGCCACCGGGCACAGCCGTTCCGACCTACTGGAAACCTTTTTCATCAAACTGCTGCGCGGCAGCGGCCTGCAGGGCCTGTCCGCCCTGTACCAACGCAAAGCCCCCTCTTTTCCCGGTAAGCCGACCGAGGAAAAAACAGCACTGATCATCAGGCCGTTGATCATCTTCAGCCAGGAAGAAATCCTGGCTTTCCTGGCCAGGAACGGCCGGGAATTTTACCAGGACAGCAGTAATTTTTCCGGGCTTTTTTTGCGCAACCGCATCCGGCATGAAATGCTTCCCCTGCTCCGGCAGGCCGCCCCGGATCTGGAGGAAAAGGTCTTTACCACGGTCAGCCTGATGCAGGACGAATTCGATTTCTTCCAGAGCCGCAGCCGCCGTATCCTGGAGCAGAGCCTGCGCCTGGGAGCGATCCTGCCGGCCGCGGTTTTTTCCGGACGGCATCCGGCTGAGAACAGGCACCTGGCGCGTGAATACCTGCGCCTGCTGAAGGGAGACCTGGCCGGCATTTCCTGGACACACGTGGCCGAAATCCTGGGTTCCCTGGCTTCCGCCACCACCCTGTCCCTGCCCGGCATCGACCTGCGCATCGAAAAGGGCCTGCTTTTCCCGGCCCGGTTCCGGGATCCGGTTTACCGGCACCAGCTGCCGGGCCCGGGATCCTGGTTCATCCCGGAAATCGAGGCCGACCTGGAACTGAGTATCAGCAATGCCTTTATCAGGCCGGCAAATCACTTCAGCATCTGCCTGCCGGTCGCCGGACTGCACTTTCCGCTGACGGTCCGCAATGCAGGCCGGTCCGACCGTTACCGCAAGCTGAACGCCCCGCACCGCCAGAGTGTTTTTGAAATGATCCGCTCGGCCGGAGCACCATCCCGCTTGCGCGGGCTTTATCCCCTGCTGGTCAACAGCGACGACCGCATCGTATGGGCTTACGGCTGTCCCCCGGCCGATGATTTCAAGGCCGGCCCGGCGCAACCGGGCCCTTTCCTGAAAGCTGAACTAAAGCTCAGGCCGAAGCAGTGAATCCGGCCCGGATCAGGCGTTTTCCAGGACCCTCAGCCGCAGCAGGGCCACGTCATCGCGGGGACTGCCGGCTGCGGCGGCGGGATTTACACCCCTGACCAATTCAAGCAGCGGCGGATTTTCCGCGGCCCTGGCGTTGAACCAGCGATAGAGCTTTTCCTGGCCGGCCAGGTGACCCTTTTTATCATGTCCTTCCACCAGGCCGTCACTGAACAGGAGCAGGGTCGAGGGCCTGGCCAGGTACAATTCACTTTCTTCAAGGAAAACATCGGCCACGATACCCAGGGGATGACCGGAAGCTTTCAATGAAAGCGTTTTTCGGCCGTCGTTATAGAGCGGGAAAGCGTGAAAACCGCCGGCCGAGTAGCGCAGTTTCATTTCAGGCAGGTGCAGCAGGGCGTAGAAGATGGTAATGTGAAAACCGGCCAGGTCCTCGGCCAGCAACCTGCGGTTAAGACCGTGCAGTACTTCCCGTGGGCCGGGAAAATACGACCGGTTTGAACCGCTTTTTCCGACCAGGGTTTCCATGGCCTGTTTGACAAATATGGTGATCATGGCCGCGGCCACTCCGTGGCTGGACACATCGAGCAGGTAAAAGCCCAGGTTGTCCTGGTCAAGCCGGATGATGTCGTAAAAATCCCCGGCCAGCTGCTCACTCGGCAGGCAGAGATGCTCGAATTCCAATCCGGGCAGCGGGGATGAATCGCCGGGTAGCAGGTTTCTCTGGATGACCTGAGCCATGCGCAGATCGGCCATGATTTTTTCCCGGGCCGCCAGCAACTGGTCGTGCTGTCGTTTCAAGCGAAGCAGGGACCTGATGCGGGCCAGCAGTTCGTGGCCGTCAACCGGCTTGCTGATGAAATCATCGCCCCCGGCTTCAATGCCCTGCAAACGCGCCGGCCTGTCTTCCAGGGAAGTAATGAATATTATCGGCAGGTGGGCCGTATCCGGATCCGACTTGAGCCGCCGGCACACCGTGAAGCCGTCGATTCCGGGCAGCATGACATCAAGCAATACCAGGTCCGGTTTTTCCCTCTCGACCTCTTCCAGGGCCTGTTCACCGCTCTGGGCGTTCCTGATCCTGGAATACCCCGCCGCGTGCAGTATTTCCCGCATCAGCATCAGGTTCAGGGGATGATCGTCGACCACCAGGATGCCGGCATCCAGGTTCGACTCAGAGTTCAGCTTCATGTTCGGCGGCCGGGGACCGGTATTTCACCAGCGCCACACGGTTGCCCGGTGGCGTGAAGATCACCCGGTCGTAAGCGCTCCTGGCCAGCATCACGCCCCGGCCGTATTCCTTGAGCAGGTTTTCCGGACTGGTGGGATCGGGAATGTCATCGTAGTCGAAACCCCGCCCCATGTCCTGGACCACGATGCGCAGGTGCCGGGCAGTCCAGGTGACCGTAATATCCACCCGGGTGGCGGCGAAAGGAACTTCGGCGGCCCGGCGGCGCAGGAAATCGGCGTACCTTCCCCGGGCCAGCAATTCGGCCTTTTCCCGGTAGGAAACGGCCAGGTTGCCGTGCTCAACTGCATTCAGCAGTATTTCATGCAGACCGGCCCTCAGCATCGATTCAAGCTGGTCGGGAAAACGACCGGCGGCAAAAACGTAGTCGACCAGTTCCGGGATCAGGTCGATGTCGTTGTCCAGGCGCAGGCGGCTTTTTTCCCAGAGAACGAATGAAGGCGGCGCTGTCTGTTTTTCTTTCAATCCAGTTTGAAAAAAGTGTCCAGCTTGATGGCCTTGAAAAGAGCCCGCAAGTCCGGGTTGAGGTTGCTGACCAGAACACTGCCGCCGCGGGCGGAAAAGTCCTTGTAAAAATGCAACAGTTTCCCTATCCCCGAACTGCCGATAAAGGAAACTTCGCTGAAATCAAGCTCCAGTTCCCTGACTCCGGCGTCCAGCACGTCGGCCAGGTCCGCGGCCATTTCCTCGGCCGCGCTGACGTCGATCTGGCCGGAAAGAACCAGCCTGGACCTGTCGGCCTGGTTGATTTGTTTCAGGTTCATCGGCAGCGCTCCGCCGCGGTCCGGGACTTATTCATGGCCCACCAGGGCCTTGATGTACTGCAACCTGGTGAAAGCGGCCGGGTCGTCGCTCATTTCCCGGCTCAAGCTGCCCTTGAACTGCCCGATTTTCTGAAAACCATTGCCGGCCATCCATTGACTCAAGCGGTCAAGCATCCGGCCGATCCTTTCCAGTCCGTGCAGGTAGAGAGTTGAACATACCTGTACGGCATCGGCGCCGGCCAGGATCATCTTGATCAGGTCATCCCCGTCGTGAACCCCGGTGGAAGCGGCCAGGTCAAGCCTGACCCGGCCCTGGAGCAGGGATATCCAGCGCAGGGGGAGCAGGTTTTCCTGGGGCAGGCTCATGGCCGGCCCGGAAACCAGCCGCCTGGTTTCGGTATCTATGTCGATCTGGTAAAAGCGATTGAACAGGACCAGGGCCGAGGCACCGGCCCAGGAAAAACGCTCGGCGGTTCGGGCCAGGGAAGTGAAGTAACTGCCGATTTTCATGGCCACCGGGATTTTCACCCGGCTCTTGACCTCTTTCAGTATTTCCAGGTATTCGTTTTCAATTTCCTCGCTGCTGCGGGCCGGATCAGCGGAAATCAAGGCCACGTTCAATTCCAGGGCGCTGGCCCCGGCGTTTTCCAGGCGGGGGGCGAAGTCTTTCCAGGCCTTGCCGGAAACGCAGTTCAGGCTGGCGATCACCGGAATGTCAACCCGGGCCCGGGCCGCCTCTATGAGTTGCAGGTAAGCCGAAACACCCAGTTCCCGCCCCATGGCGTTCACGTATTCCAGTGCTTCGGGATGGTCGTGAAGCAGGCTTTCTTCCGCCAGTTTGCCGGTATCGGCCAGCAGTTGTTCTTCAAAGAGTGATTTCAGCACCACGGCGGCGGCTCCGGCCTCGGCACAGCGTTGGACCCCTTCCAGGTTTTTGGCCAATTTGGAACTGGCTACGATGAGCGGGTTTTTCAGCTGAAGCCCCATGTAGGATGTAGTGAGATCGGCCATGACTTCCTCCTGCGGCCTGCTTCGCGGTCCAGCCGGTTCAGGCCTGGGCCGGGATCTCCGGCCGATTCATATTATCAAAAGGCTGATTGAGTTGTCAATTGCCCGTCGGCCGCGGCCAGGAAATCCAGGAACAAATCACGTGCTTCGTCCCAGGACTGGGCCAGGAAAACCGCCTTTTTCCTGCTCCGTCCCGCCGCCAGTCCGGGCAGCAGGAACCTGCTGAAATTCTTCAGCTTGTTCAGGCGCAGGCGGGGCTGATGGAATTCCTCCAGCAGACGGCAGTAATTCCGGGCGAAAGACAGGTAGGCATTCGGCCCCGGTTTCAGACCGGCGCTCCTGGCGAACAGCCAGGGGTCGGCCAGCCCGCCCCGGCCGACCATGACTCCATCAACCGATTCCAGGCAGTTGTGAATCATTTCCGGGTTTCGTAAATCACCGTTGCCGATCAGCGGTATCTTCAGGCGGGCGCGAATAGCGGCCGCCCTTTCCCAGCGGGCTTCCATGGAGTAATTCTCAATGCCCAGGCGGAAATGGACGATCAAGGCATCGACACCTTCAGAGTCGATGACCGGCAGCCATTCAGCGAAGTTTTCCCGCCTGTAGCCCAATCTGGTTTTCACGGTCAGCGGCCTGCTGCTGGCCCGGCGCACGGCCCGGATCAAAGCGGCCATTTTCAGGGGATCATCGAGCATTGCCGCACCCGCTCCCCGGCGCAGCACCTTGCGGGCCGGGCAACCGAAGTTGATGTCAATGCCGCTGTAGAATCCCTCGGCCTCGACCCTGGCCGCGGCCGCGGCGAAGGCCTGCGGATCGTGACCGAAAAGCTGGATGAACTGGGGCAGGCCCAGGTCGTCGCAATCGGTCATTTCCCTGGTGCGGGTATTGCCTTTCCGGAAAGCTTCAACCGAAATCATCTCGGTCACCAGGGCGCCCAGACCTCCCAACGGAGCCATGGCCGTGCGCAGGGCCCGGTCGGTCAGAGAGGCCATGGGTGCCAGCAGCTGAGGATAAGGTAAAACAAGGGCGCCGATTTTCAGAGCTTGGAGCGGAGCGGAGGCGGACATGGTTTCAAGTCAGGCGTTAAGGCAGAAGCTGGTGATGTATTCGGAATCTCCGGGGAATTGCGGCAGGCCGCGATCAAGGCTGCGCCACTCCCCGGCCAGGCCGGCGTCGGCCGCGGCCAGTTCCAGGTGAAACATGGCGATGCCCAGGTCAATTTTCTGCAGGTCCACCTTGGGCAGCAGCCGGGCGTAGCCGCGGTCGCGGACCAGGAAGAGGTGCAGGCGATCTTCCTCGACCAGCAAGCGCCAGGGCTGCTTGTTGGAAGCCGAGGGAGCCAGGCGTACCTGTTCCAGCAGGCCTCCGAAACGCTGTTCTAACTCCGGGCTCAGGGCCCGGCCGGGTTGTTCCTGAAAAAACAATTCAGCGGCCGGTTTGCGGCTGTCGCCGCGGGCCGCTCCCCTGACCAGCCGGTCTCTGAGGGTGCGACGCTCGGCGGCCCGGCCCAGGGCGGCCACCGCCGGCACTATTTCTTCAGCCTGCAAATCGCCGCTCAGCCGGGCGAAAGCCTTGCGGTCGAACACTCCGCCGATCCAGCAGCTCTGCAGGCCCAGGGCCGTGGCCCTGAGAATCAAAGCTTCCATGGCATAGCCCAGGTTCAGCCAGCAGGTTCCGCCATCAGGCCGTAAAATCCCGACGGCAAAGAAACGAGCTCCCTTGATCATGCCATAGGTGCCGGCACCGAACATTTTTTGCCGGTCTTCATGCCGGCGGTCGACCAGTTCCAGGCGCAGCGGCGCCGGGTACGGGGGAACCAGGGTTGCGGAAAATCGCCTCAGTTCATCCATTTCCAGCCCGGTCAAGGGCTCGGCGGAGTAACTGCGGCAGGAATAACGCTGTCTGACCAGGTCGAGCGATGCTCCGGAAAAGGGGATTTTGTTTTTCATGCCCGCTTATTTTATCACATTCTTGCCGGCCGTGGGAAAGTCCTGTATAATCGCGGCTGGCGCCCGTAGCTCAAAGGATAGAGCGGTAGACTTCGAATCTGCGCGTTGGGGGTTCGAATCCCTCCGGGCGCATTGCCGTAAATGAAGTCAATCATCCTCAAAGGCCTGGCCACCGACAACCTGAAAAACCTGGACCTGGAAATCCCGGTCGGCAGGTTGACCGCGGTCAGCGGCCCGGCCGGAGCCGGGAAAAGCGCCCTGGTTCTGCGCACCCTGCTGGCCACCGGTCGCAGCCGTTACCTTGACTCCGTTTCCAGTGAAAGACAGATCCTGTCAAACCTGGAATACAGCGCCGTTTATTCGGAAATAAGCGGCCTGCCGGCGTCCGTCGGCCTGCAACTCCGTCCCGAACAGGGTGAAAGGCGTTTCTGGAGCCAGGTCATCGGGCTGGACCTGAACCTGCGCCTGCTTTTCAGCGCCCGGGCGGATTTCTGCTGTCCGGGCTGTTCTTTTCGCTTCCGACCTCTCAACCTCTCCCAGGTGATCGCCAGGGGCCTGGCCCTGCCCGGAGACAGCCTGCTGGTATCCTTCCCCAGCCGCCAGGCCCCGGAGATACTGCGGGCCGCGGGTTTCTCCCTCCCGGCTGAGGAAGGCAAACGGGCAGGGCCGCCGGGCCGGGCCGGACCTGGTGAACTGCGGGAAGTTTTCGTGGACCGCCTGCCCCTGGACCAGGCGGCAGCCGGACGCCTGCATGAAGCCCTGGAAAGCATCCTGGCGATCGGAGGCAACGCGGTGCGCCTGGATTCCGGCCGGCAGAGAATCCTGCTGGCCCTGGCTTCAATTTGCCCGTCCTGTCAACTGCCTTCTTTCCCGGCCCGGGAAAAAACCTTTTCCCTGGCCGCCGCGCCGGCCCGAATAACAAGCACCGGCCGCAATTCAGGCCGCTGGAGCATCAGCCGGATCGAAGCCTTGCTGAAACCCCGGGCCCTGCTTTTCCGCTGGGGAGAGTACAGCTTCGCCGGTCTGCTGGCCGCCGAAATCGCGGAACTGGCCGATTTCCTGGAAGCAGAATGCGATTTTTCCGGGGAACAGCCGATGCTGGCTGAAGTCCAGCGGGACCTGTCAGCGCAACTGCAATTGCTGAAAGCAGAAGGGTTGGCCGGCCTCTCTCTGGCCGAACCGCTGGCCGGGTTGTCCAGGCCGGAGCAGAACCGCATCCTGCTCTGCCCCTTCCTGGCCCGGCCGCCGCATGACCTGCTGCTGGTGCTGGAGCATCCCTCGGCCGGCCTGCCCCGGGTGGAACTGGAAAGCCTGTTGGGCAAGCTAAGACTGCTTCTGCAAGCCGGCAACACCCTGGTGATGATCGAAAACCATCCCCTGCTGCTGGCGGCGGCAGACCGACTGATCCGCCTGGGACCAAGCGGTGGAGCCGGGGGCGGTTTTATCACCGGGCTTTCACCAGACCAGGTCGAATCAGGTCGGCCCGAACGAATCCGGCCCCGGAACTCCGGCGGCGAACTGATCCTGGTGCCGTACTGCGGCCTCGGCAAGAACAACCTGAGTCGATTCGCCGCCTCAAGCCCGGCAGGTCAGAAAAACTTCCGGCGTATTTCCAGTCACCCTTCCAGGCCTCCGAAGACCGCGGCAAAAAGGGAAAACCTGGCCGGCCGGCTGGGACTCCTGCCGAATCTGCGCCGGCTTTTCGCCTCATGCAGGCAGGCCAGACTGCTCGGCCTGCTGCCCGGTCATTTTTCAAGTTCCTCCGCCCGGGGACGCTGTCCGGCCTGCAGCGGCCGGGGCCGGCTGGAATCACCCCTGAAAGGACTGCCCGGCCCGGTCTCTCCTTGCGAAGAATGCAGGGGCAGCGGTCTTAACCCGGAAATACTGCAGGTCAGGTGGCAGGGACTGAGTTTCGCCGAGCTTTTGGCCCAGCCAATGGATCAACTGCCTGGAGCCGTCCTGGACCAGGCTCTCCAGCCGTATGACCGAAGTGAACTGGATTTGCTCGGCCTGCTTCATCTGCCGCTGGGGCGCACGGCGGACCGGCTTTCCCTGGGTGAAGTGCAGAAAATAAAGCTGTTGAATGCTCTGGCCCCCCTGGAAGCTCCGGCATTGTACCTGCTTGACAGTCCGGCGGCCTGCCTGGACCTCGCTGAGATAAATTCCCTGGCCGAGTTGCTCGGGCTGAGGGCGGACCAGGGCCACACCCTGGTCTGCGGAGACGATCATCCGGCCTGGCCGGACCTGGGACAGTTTTTCTGGACCAGGATCTGCTCCGGTGAAGAATTGAATTTTCCTGGAAGGAGAAACAGATGAAAACCAGTTCAACCCATTTCCGCCTGGCGGCCGCGGTCCTCCTGGCCGCCGCCTTGTTCGGATCCGCCTGCCGGGCCGAGCCGGAAATCCAGGTCTATGTCCGGCCCGGGGCGATCGTCAAGAGCAATTTCGATTTCCACCACGAACACTGGCAGGAAGAAAAACTGGCTCTGCTGCGCGGACAGGAAAACTTCACGGAGATCCTGGCTGAAGACCAGTTCTCTTATTTCCGCAAACTGACCGAGTGGACCCATCGTCAATGGGACTGGTCCCGGCCCGACCCCTACCCACCTGCCAATGCCCTGGACATACTGGCCGAAATCAGGGCCGGCAACACCGGCGGCTTTTGCGGCCAGTACGCTTACGTGCTGGCCGATGTACTGAAATCGCTGGGCTACTTTTCAGTACGCTACCTGGAACTCTGGAGCAAAGAGGGCCAGAGCCATTTCTGCATCGAAGCCTGGAGCGACCAGTTTGAAAAATGGGTGGTACTGGATCCCGACCAGGCTCTTTATTATGAAATAGAATCAAGCGGCCTGCCGGCCAATGCCCTGGAAGTGAGAACCTCGCTGTTCGACCCGGATTTTCGCGTGACCGAAAAGGCGGTCAGTCCGGATACTCCAATCCAGAAGAGAGTTTCACGAAAAGTCTATGCCGATTTCGCGGTCAGCCTGAGATCTGATCTGCTGCGCAGCCTCAGGCCGCCGACCGTGGGGGATCGCCTGGCCTCCTTTCTTTTCTGGCATGATGAGCGGACCTCGCCCGAATCCTTCCGGCAATTCGGAGGCCGGATACCTTATCGCAACCGCAGTTCGAGATACGCCGATCTTTATTTCGACTGCAACCGGATCAGGGTGGAATACACTCTGAAGCGCAAAGAAAAACTCCTGGTGCTGGAATTCTTCACTGACGGCTCGATGGCCAATTTCAGCCATTTCATCGTTTCCACCGACCGGGGCGCAAGCTGGCGGAAAAACCCCGGCCAATTTCAAACCGAACTGGTTCCAGGCCGCAAAATGGAAATCATGGCCGCCCCGGTCAATGCCCTGGACCGGCCGGGAGTGATCACCAGGATCGAAGCCAGGCTCGATTAAT
Source organism: uncultured Clostridia bacterium (assembly GCA_964457225.1). Taxonomy (GTDB): domain Bacteria; phylum Acidobacteriota; class Aminicenantia; order UBA2199; family UBA2199; genus CAYWEM01. Next base: position 77,699 of record CAYWEM010000005.1, on the reverse strand, counting down.
TCGGTTTTTTTTTGAAAACACTTGACAAATGAGTTCGATATCTTTATACCTTTTTTCTAAACAGAGACCAGTCGAAGAGGTGAAATATCATGGAACAGATCGAAGTTATTTCTTGGCAGACCCTCGACGCAGTCAAGGCGGCGGCCAGCAAGACCTACCAGGTTATCGGCAATCTCGAGGCCGATGAACACATGTCGGTTTTCTGCTCGATAGAAGACGACTATCTGGAGCTTTTCTACTCGGAATTAGACAGCAATTACCTGCGCCGCTACGATGACGAGGAAGAGTTTTTCAAGGCCATGGAAACCAGGAAAAAGGAATTCGGAGAGGACGAATTCGACAGTCTCAGTTATTACGAGGATGAAGACGTCGGCAACGATGATGCCGGTGACGAGGAAATGGACGAATTCGACTTCAAGGACGAAGATGACGAAGATGAGTTTTGATGCCCGTCCTCCCCGAGTTTATGCCTGTCCGAACCGGGGGTTCTGAGTTCAGGAAAGCTGTTTTCCCGGCCGGAAACCTTCTTTTTGAACATCCAGGCCGCCAATGAAGAAAAAGAAAAACATCGTGCGCCTGCAGAACCTTTCTCCGGGCGCCAAGATCTGGCTGGCCCTGCGCGAATTCCTGGCCGCCGAAGGCATTGACAAGGCTTCGGTGCTGGCTTTCTACTCGATTTTTTCCACTTTTTTCCTGCTAATGTTTTTCATTTATTTCTCGGCCCGCCACCTGGGCGGAACGAAAATCAACCTGGACAGCATATTCCCCTTCTCCCCGGAGTTTTTCGACCAGGTTTCACCGGATTTTTTCGAACGGGCCGCCCTGCTCTCGGACAAGCTCCAGGAACTTGGTTACCTGGGCATCAGCGTGTTCCTGGCCCTGGCCGTGCTCATTTTCAAGAAAATCATCCAGTTCGTCAACGCCATGTTCCAGATCCGGATTCAGAAAACCTTCATCCTGAAGCGATTCCAGGAATTCGCCCTGCTGGCCGTGGTGGGGCTGCTTCTGGTCACCTCGGTCCTGATGACCGCCTTTATCAACACCATCTCGGTACTGGGACAAAGACAGCATATCCTGCCCCTGAAAATAAATCCCCTGCTGATCGAAACCGTGAACACATTCCTGATAAAACACCTGGTGCCCTTCCTGGTTACTTTCCTGCTTTTTTACATTCTGTTCAAGTGGATTCCGGAAAGGAGAGTCAGCCTGCGGGCCGCACTCTACTCGGCGCTGTTGACCGCCCTGCTCTGGGAAGTGGTGAAAAGGCTCTACGCTTATTACATCATAAATGTTTCCCTGTTCGCCCAGTTCAAGGGACCCGTTATCGCCATCATCCTGTTCGGTTTCTGGATGGAATTTTCCATGAGCATCCTGCTCTTCGGAGCAAAACTGACCTATATTTTCGATGGAGCTGAACATGGTTACCTTAAAAGAAATTACTGAATTAGTCACCGGTGAACTGCGCGGTGATCCCGGATTTAGAGTATCCGGAATCAACGCGCCGCACAAGGCCGGAGCAACGGAAATCGCCCTGCTGGCCAAGCCGGGGGCCCAGGCGCCCCAGACCGGGGCCGCGGCCCTGGTAGTGCCTGTTTCCTGCAGTTTCCAGTACGCCAACCTGATCCTGGTCCGGGATCCGATGACCGCCTTCGCCCGCCTGCTGGAATTCTTTTTCCCGCGCCGGCCATTCTACGACGGACTTCATCCCGATGCCCGCCTGGCCGAGGGAGTGAGCCTGGGCCGGGGCAGTTCGGTCGGGCCTTTCTCCTACATCGGGCCGGACACGGTCATCGGCCCGGGTACTGAAATTCACGCCAATGTCACCGTTTACCACGACGTGGTCATCGGTCGCGACTGCCTGATCCATTCGGGAGTTGTGATTCGGGAAAAAGTGGTCATCGGTGACCGGGTGATCATCCAGCCCGGCGCGGTCATCGGCGCCGACGGTTTCGGCTTCACCCGGGACGGGCAGGGCCGGCCGATCAAGATACCCCAGGTCGGCCGGGTGATCATAGGCAATGACTGTGAAATCGGCGCCGGCACCTGCATCGACCGCTCCACCCTGGAAGAAACCGTGCTGGCCGACGGAGTCAAGCTGGACAACCTGGTCCAGGTAGGTCATAATGTAATCATCGGCCCCGGCACCGCAATTTCCGCCCAGACCGGCATTGCCGGATCGAGCCGCATCGGTTCCCAGGTCATCATGGGCGGCCAGGTGGGCATCGCCGATCATCTCAGCATCGCCGACCGGGTCATGATCGCCGCCCAGTGCGGGGTCACCGGCTCGGTGAAAACCGAGGGAGCCGTGATCGCCGGTTCACCCCACCAGGACCTGGCCGGCTGGCGCCGTTCCCAGGTGATGCTGCGCAACCTGGAGGGGCTGAGAGAGCGAGTGCGCAGGCTTGAAGAAAAGCTCAAGGAGTCGGAAAAATGAAAAGAGCATTGTTATTCGTCGTCCTGCTGGCCGCAACGGCGGCCCTGGTCATGGCCCAGCCGAGAATAGTCTTTGAAAAGGCGCTGATCGATATAGGTTCGGTGGAAAGCGGGGAAATGACCTCGGCCACCTTCAACTTCAGCAACCAGGGCAGTGAAAAACTGGTCATCGGCGAAATAAAGACCGATTGCGGCTGTACAGCGGCCCGGCTGAACAAGCGGGAGTTCCAGCCCGGAGAGAAAGGCAGTATCCGGATCGATTTCAACACCCGGGGTTACAGCGGCCGGGTCCTGAAAAACACCGTGGTCGCCAGCAATGACCCCCAGAATCCCAGCCAGCGTCTGACCATGAGGGCTGAAATACTGCTCAAGGATTTCGCAACGGCCCAGGTCAATCCGGATACGCTCTCCTTTGACCAGGTGCGGGTCGGGGAAAGCCGGAGCCGGGTCATAACCATAACCAACAGCGGCAACCTGGACCTGATCATCTACGAAGTAACCCATATACCCGAACTGCAGGTCAGGTTCAAGGAAAAATTCATCGCCCCGGGCCGGGCCGCCGAGCTGGAAGTGGTGTTCACCGGCCTGGCGCCGGGATCGATCAGCAACATCATGCGCATCCGCACCAATGACCAGAGGCGGCCGCAGATGCTGATCAGGATCGAAGCCAGGATTTCAGACTGAGGGCGGCCGGTCCGGATCAATCGGCCCAGCCGGGCGGCAGTTTGAAGATTTCATGACCATAGGAACCGGCCGGGTAGTTCAGTTTTCGGCCCAGTTCCCGCACTTCCCTGATCCTGGCTGAAAGCTCCGGCTCATCTTCCGGTGCCGCGAAGCGCGTTTTCAGGCAGAGCGCGGCCAGGAAATTCGGTTCCAGCTCCAGGGCACGCCGCAGTGCTTTTTCGGCCTGAGACTCTGATCCCTGCCGCAGGTAAACCCCGGCCCGCTCCAGTTCCAGGAAAGGATTGAAAGGATCAATCCCGGCGGCCTGTTCCAGGGCGGCCAGCATTTCTCTTTGCAGACCGGGGAAAAGAAAACCGGCCCGCTCGAGATCGCGCAACAGCTCATAGCGCAGGCGCAATGCCGCCCGGTTGAGCGGATTCAGCCGCAGGGCGGTTTCCACCTTGCCGCGGGCTTCGGTCCAGGCTTCCAGGTTGAATTCCGCCCGGCTGAAAGCAGCCAGGATCCCGGCTTGCCTCAACAAAAGATCGTCATTAAAAGGATCAAGCATTAAAGCCCTGGCCAGTGGATTATAGGCCTGGATGGGGGTTTCACCGCGGCCGGACCGGTCGGCCAGCCAGGCGGCCAGGGTCGGAGCCAGGAAAAACACCAGCAGTATGGAGATCAGGGACCAGGAAGCGGCTTTCCTGACCGGCGGCGCCGGGGAAGAGAAAATGGTTTTATCCTGGAAGAGGAAGCCGGCCGCCAGCAGGAAGATCAACAGAAAGGGCGGAGCAAAAATGAAGTTGAATAACAGGCCCTGGAAAACGAGGAAAGCCAGGACCAGGCCGGCCGGCCCCGGATCGGACCGGGCCAGGCGCCGGCCCAGGGCAACAAAAAACAACAGCACCAGGACCAGGCCGGGCAGGCCGGTTTCAACCGCCACTTTCAGGAAATCCCCGTGCGGGGATTCGGGCAGTTTGCCGTAACGCAGAGGTCTTTCCTGCTGGGCGAAGTTGAAGGCCGGCGCCCTGAGGGCGAAGTGATCCGGCCCGAGGCCGAGCCAGGGCCGGCTGAGCGCCATGCGGCCGCTCATCAACCAGATGGGAACCCGGTCCAGGGCAAAGGGATCACTGCCGCTGATAAAGCGGCCGGTCATGGTGCGCAGGGGATTGGGCAGCAGGGCCAGCAGCAGTATGGGCAGAGGCAATAGCGCTAAAAGCCGGGGTTTGGCCCGGGCGATCAGCCAGGCCGCAGCCAGCAGTACGCCCAGGGCGGCCGCCTTGGATCCGCTGGCCGCCAGGGCCAGTCCGTTGACCGCCAGGCCGCATAAAAGCCAGATCCGGGGACCGGTCCTGGTCAACAGGAATTGCAGGCAGAGCAACAGGCCCAGGCCGGACACAATCCCCTGCAGTATCGGGTTGGCGAACAGCAGGGAAAGCTGGCCGTCCCGGTTTAGGGGCCAGAAAAGCAAATTCAACAGGGACGAGGCTCCGGCCGCAATCATGATCAGGGTCCAGGGCTTGTTTTCCCGTCCCGAGCTGAAATCGAAGAACAGGAAGTAAGCGCTCAGAACCAGCAGGTCGGCGCAGAAGGAAAGGGCGATCCGTCCGGCAGGCGCGGCCAGGGCGCTGAGCAGGAAAACCAGGTTGAGCGCCAGCAGGCCGGCATGGAAGGATGAAAAAGCGAAGTTGCGGTTCCTGACCAGGCTGTGCCGGGCAAAGACGGTCACCATGAAAGCGCAGACCAGGTAATAGAGATGAGTCTGCTTGGCCGGCTGGAAGATCAGCCAGGTCAAAAGCAGGGCCAGCTCAATCTCGCGCCGGCTGTTCCTGATCCAGGAAAATAGTCTGGATGCGTTCATGCCACTCCCGGTATAACTTGTTTTTCTTGTTGTTGCTTGCGGCCGCGGCGGCGTGGTACAGGGCGGCCGCCGGACGGCCGGCCCGTTCTTCCAGCCTGGACAGGGAAAAATGGGCGTAAGCGTAATTGGGATGAATTCTCAGCAAACGCTGCAGTAATTCGCGTTGCCCGGCGTAATCAGCTTCTTTTTCAGCAATGGCCGCCCAGCCGGCCAGGGCCCGGTACTGCAGGGGATCAAGCCGCAGGGCCAGCCGGAAGCGGGCCGCGGCGATATCAGCCTGGTTCAGGCTCAGGGCCAGGTCGGCTTCTCGCCGCAGGTTGGCTGAAATGAAAAAGACAAGCAGTAACAGCCCGCTCAGCAGAAACGCCGTGATCACCGGCCACTCCCTGGATTCAGCCGGGGGGCGCCTGCCCAGGGCCGCCAGGCAGAAAACCGCGGCCAGGGCGGCCGGAAAAAAGTACAGCCCGATGTCCAGCAGTGAATAGGCGCCGACCACGACCAGTCCGGAAGTCCAGAGAGCGTTTTCCGGTCTGCGCAAATCAGGGGCCCGGGCGCGCAGGCCGGCCCAGGCGCCCAGCAGGATCAGCAGGAAGAGCGGCGCCCCGGTTTCGGCCAGCAGTTGCAGGGGCAGGTTGTGAGCGTAAATGGAAGCCGGCTCATTTTTGGCCACCACCGGAGGCACAGCCGCCTGGTAATTGCCCAGGCCCCAGCCGGCCAGGGGCCGGTCGGCCGCCAGGCGCACGGCCTGCCGCCAGTTGGCCAGGCGCAGGTTCAGGGGTTCCAGACGGCTGGCTTCCTTGTAGCGCAGGGCCGTCACCAGGAACAAGATTAGGGCCAGCAGGGCCAGCAGGGGCGCCAGGCGGCGCGGCTGCAGCCTGCCGGTCAACAGGAAGTAAGCGAGCAGGCCGGCGGCCAGGTAAAGGATCGCTCCGAAAGACTGGCTGAAGAGCAGGCAGAGCAGGCCGGCCAGGGCCAGGACCAACCAGCCGGCCAGGCGCCGGCCGCGCGAATTGAGGGCGTAATGGACGATAAACAGCAGCAGGAAGGCGCAGACCGCGCCGAACAGGGTGGGCAGGGCGAAAATGGAAAAGATCCGACCGGTCTGCAGGCGGATGCGGAGGGCATCGGCATAGAAATTACCTGCCGGCGGCAGGTCGGCCAGGTACAGGGGAAAGAGCAGGAATTTCTGGAGCAGACCGTAGCCGAAGAGCAGGGCCGCCAGCAGGGCGGTCAGCAGGGGCAACAGAGTCAGGGGCGGCCGGCGGCGCAGGAACAGGAACAGGCAGGCAAAGAAAAGGAAATAAACGGCCTGCTGAAAAAAAAAGCCGCCCGACAGGGCGGCCCGGAAATTGGCCCCAAGCAAAAGGGCGGCTGGAAAAAGAATCCAGCCGCCCCTGCTGTTCAACTTGGAAACTTGAGCTTACTTCTTGGTGCGCGGACCGGCGGTGAACATGCCGTTGGAGAAGTAGATGCTGTTGTTGAAGTCGGACATCGAGGTTACATCGTAGAGAGCCGGGTTGGGAATACCGCCGTCGGTCTTGTTGCGGCCCCAGGAAATGATCGAGTAATCATCCAGTTCTCCGCCCTGGGATTCATAATCAAACAAGGTACCCCAGGCATCGGTGTTCGGCACTACCTTGATGTAGAAGGGCCGGAACCAGTCGTGATCGAGCGAAGCCTGGACATTGCCGGCATCAACCGGGGCCATGGACCAGTCGGTGATGTAGGAATCGATCGAGTTGCCCACGGTCTTCATGTCGCCCATGGTCGACTTCTGCTTGCCTTTCTGCAGGGCGGTCAGCAGGTTGGGGATGGCGATGGCGGCCACGATGCCGATGATGGCCACCACGATCAGCAATTCAACCAGAGTAAAACCTTTTTTGTTCATTTTTTCCTCCAGAAATAATTTTTACAGCAATTTGGAAGCAATATGCATTCCAAGCTGCTGTTTCCTTTATCATCAACCTTTTTCGAAGCCAGGCAAGAAACTCAAGTGACAATTTTGGTCACCGGCTTCGCCGAAATTTGTCACCGCCCTGCTTCCAGGTCAAACGGTCACCTTCTCGTCGTATTCACCGAAAACCGCGCGCAGCCGGTCGCATATCTCCTGCAGGGAGGCGTAGACCCGCACCGCGCCCAGGATCGCCGGCATCAGGTTTTCCGAGCCGGCGGCCGCGGCGCTGACCGCATCCAGGGCGGCCCGCACTTCGGCTTCATCACGGCCGTTCCTTACCGAGGCCAGGTTTTCCTTCTGTTTTTCCTCGCCTTCCGGCGAAACCTTGAGCGTCTGCAGGGGGCCGGACTGCGAAGTGCTCTGGAAGCGGTTGACCCCGACTATGATCTGTTCGCCGCTTTCGATCTCGCGCTGGTAGGAGTAGGAACTCTCCTGGATTTCACGCTGTACGTAGCCCTGTTCAATGGCGGCCAGCATACCGCCCATTTCCTCGATCTTGTCCAGGTAACGCCAGACTTCCCTTTCCACGGCATTGGTCAGGGACTCAATATAGTAGGAGCCGGCCAGGGGATCGACCGTGTCGGCCACCCCGCTCTCGTGGGCGATGATCTGCTGGGTGCGCAGGGCCAGGCGTACCGAATCCTCGGTGGGCAGGGCCAGGGCCTCGTCCATGGAATTGGTGTGCAGGCTCTGGGTGCCGCCGAGTACCGCGGCCAGGGCCTGGATGGTCACCCGGACCACGTTGTTCTGGGGCTGCTGGGCGGTCAGGGTCACTCCGCCGGTCTGGGTGTGAAAACGCATCAGCTGGGATTTCTCTCCGGCCTGGAATTTTTCTTTCATGATCCTGGCCCAGATACGCCGGGCGGCCCGGAACTTGGCCACTTCCTCGAACAAATTGTTATGGGCGGCGAAGAAAAAAGACAGCCTGGGCGCGAAATCGTCCACGGCCAGGCCGGCCTGCCGGGCCGAACGCACGTATTCAATAGCATCGGCGAAGGTGAAGGCCAGCTCCTGCACCGCGGTGGCCCCGGCCTCCCTGATATGGTAGCCGCTGATGGAAATGGTGTTCCACTTGGGCAGTTCGCGGCCGCAATAGGCGAAGATGTCCGAAATAAGGCGCAGGGAAGGACGCGGCGGAAATATGTAAGTACCGCGGGCGATGTACTCCTTGAGCAGGTCGTTCTGAATGGTGCCGGCCAGCCGGTCGGGGGAGATGCCGCGTTTTTCGGCCACCGCGATGTACATGGCCAGGATGACCGCCGCGCTGGCGTTGATGGTCATGGAAACCGAGACCTTGTCCAGGGGGATTTCCGCGAAAAGTGTTTCCATGTCGGCCAGGGTGTCTATGGCCACTCCCACCTTGCCCACTTCACCCTCGCACAGCGGGTTGTCCGAATCAAGGCCGATCTGGGTGGGCAGGTCGAAAGCCACGCTCAGACCTGTCTGCCCCTGCTCCAGCAGGTAGCGGTAGCGCCGGTTGGATTCCTCGGCCGAACCGAAACCGGCGTACTGGCGCATGGTCCAGAAACGGCCCCGGTACATGGTCGGCTGTACACCTCGGGTGTAAGGGTAAGCGCCCGGATAACCGAGATCCCTTTCGTAATCGAACCCGGCCAGGTCAGCCGGATCGTAAAGCCTCTCCACCGGCAGGGATGAAGTTTTGAACTTTTCGCGGCGCTCCGGGTTTTTTGCCAGGGCCTTGTTTACAACTTGGTTTTGCCAATCTTCTTTTTTCATGAAAAAATCCTGTTACTGTTTGATTTAAAGCGAGAATGGAAAGTGTCGGCCCCGGTTTTGTCCGGGGCTTACTTGGCGGCTTTGGGCTTGATTTTTACCTTGGCCGCTTCAGCGTCTTCTTTACAGTTTTCAACCATCTGTTTCATCGATTCGATGGTCTTTTCAGCCTTGCCCCGCACCTGGTCGATGACCCGCTGGGCTTCATGGCCGATGTTTTCGTAGTTTTCCTTCAGGTCTTCTCCAAGATTGTTGGCCAGTTCCTTGATCTGGGCCCGGGTTTCCTTGCCCGAGCGGGGTGCGAACAGCAGCGCCAGTCCGGCGCCGATGGCCGCTCCGGAAACGAAAATGATCAGGTCACCGAAAAAACCATGTCTTTGTTCCGACATATCGTCCTCCTCTATTTTTGCATTTTTTTAACCATTTTCCAGCCCAGGCGCAAGGCCGGCAAAAAGGCCAGCAACCCGGCCGAGCGTTTTAAAACGTTGTGGTTGACAAAGGAAAGGGCCTGGCCGGCACCGGCCACGGTCCGCTTGGTGACCGCGAGTATTTCATCTATTTCCGTTACTTTGGCATCAGCCTTTTCGGCCAGTTGCCTGAACTCGGCGCTCAGGGCCCTGATTTCAACGGTGGTGCTCTCCAGCTCGATCAGCACCCGGCGTAACTGCTGGATGGCCGGCAGCAGGGTGAACACCAGGGCCAGGAACCCGGCGCTGAAAACCAGGCCGACGATAAACACGATTGCAGTCAGGGTTGGATTCATTTTTCTTTCCTTTTCCCATTATATATTAAAAAGGAATCTTTGCCAACCTGGGTTTTTTCATCGGGATCCACGCAGAATTCACGCAGGCTTTCCGGATCTTCGAAAAGCAGGCGCAATTCAAATCGCCGTTTTTCAAAAAAAGGAAAATAACGGACCGCCGCTTCCCGCAGGCCCGGTCGGTCCGGCAGAAGTTTTTTCATTTTTTCCTCGAAATCATGGCAGGCAGGGTAACGCCGGCGATACAGCATTTTCACCAGTTCTTCCCGGTTCAGGCAGTCTCCGGGGATTTCCGCCAGCCCGGTTTCATTCCAGATGCTTCCCAGGCTTTTCTTTTCGCGGAACGCTATTTCCCTGGCCAGTTCCATCACCCGCAAGCGGTGGTTTTCGGAAAAATTCAGGACGGCGAAAACCCCGAGCAGGAGCCGGCGGTCGGTTTCATCGAGATCAAGCAGTAATGACAGGCTTTTCCAACCCAGTTTTTCCTGCTGCAGCAGGATGGCGTATTCCGGGCTCAACAGCCGGTCAAGACGATCCAGCAATTCCCGGTCCAGGGGCAGATCCAGTCGGCAGAGGCGGCGCGCGGTATCCAGTCCCCCCAGGTCACGCATACGGCGCATAAAGTACAGTTTTTCGTACAAATTCAGATCCTGGTGCATGGACTTGTAATTGTAATTGAGTATCAATCCCGGGACATCGTGGATTTCCAGCGCCAGTACCTGTATTTTTTCCCTCTTTTCCAGTCCAAGCCAGGCATCGAGACCGCAGACTATATGGCCGGAGCGGTCGCAGACCAGCTGGGGCCAGCCGGGAAAGCGCAGTTCCAGGTCAGGGTACTTTTCCGGCCGGGTCGGAAATGAAAGCCGGTAACGAGCGTCTTCAAGCAATTCACCTGCTTCCAGGCGGAGTATTTCTCCCTCGTCGGGGCCGAACGGCCGCTGTTCGGGGCTGTTTACACTTTCCGGGCTCAGGGCTTTTCCTCCACGGTCGAGTCCGGGTCGTTCGCCTTGAAACCGAGAATCTCAAGACGTTGCCGAAGTTGATCGCGCCAGGCGCGATGCGCCGGGCCGGGCTGAAGTCCGTCCAGCCTGGACAGCCAGGCCAAGCTTTCCTGGAAACGCGACTGCTGAAACGAAATTTCGGCCAGCTGCAGGGCTATGGAAAGCGCGGTGTTGCGCCGCATGGGCCTTTCAAGCGCCCGGTGCAGCAGGTCCCGGGCCCCGTCGGCATCTCCGGCCAGGCGCAGTTGGTCGGCATAGCGGCTCATGAAGAAGGGGTCATGGGGAGCGCCGGCCAGGCTCTCCCGCCAGAATCGGGCCTCGCTGTCGTACCTGCGGCCGTTGGCCGGGATCGAGGTCAGGAAGAGTAGAACCAGGGCCGCAGGCAGCACCCGGCGCAGCAGGCCGGGCAGCCTGGCGGCGGCCAGGGCCAGCAGCCAGCACCAGCCCAGGGCCGGAACCAGCAGGTAACGGGTGGAAACGGCATATGGATAGATCGGCGTGAAGATCATCGTCAGGTGGGCGCCGATGAAAACCGCCGGCAGGGCCCAGAAAAACAGATGAACCGGGGAACGCCGCAGGAAAATGGGCAGGCTGAGCAGGAACAGCGCGAACAGCAGGCCGGCCGCCGGGTAATACCAGGCCAGCAGATCGTCGACGGCCAGGAACATGTCGTAAGAGAATGGATAAACCAGGGAACGCAGGTAATAGCCCAGTGCCCCGAGCGGCTTGAGCAGGTTTTCGCCCAGGCCCGGGAACAAAGCGAAGGATCCTCCGCTTGAGCCGGTGACCGCGGCCTTGAGCAGTACATGCAGTATGGCGGTGGCGGCCAGCGCGGCCGTCAGGATTACACGGCGGCGGTTCCAGGGACGCGGCAGGAGGAAAAACAGCGGCAGGAAAAAGACCGCCGCTTCCTTGGCCAGCAAAGCCAGGGCGAAAAGCGGGACCACCAGCAAGCCGGTGACCGGCCTGGAGTTTTCCGCGTGCCGATCAGCCAGCAGCAGGGCCAGGAAACCGAAAAAAAACATCAACAAGTCGCCCCGGGCCGCCACCCAGGTGACGTTGTCCAGGTGCAGGGGAAAAAGAGCGAACAAGATCAGGGTGGTCCGAGGGCGAAAAGTATCGTCCGGGGAGAGTCGCCTCAGCAGGAGAAAAACGACCAGCAGGCCGGCCAGGAAAATCAGCAGGTTTTCCAGGCGCATGGCGGTCGGGCCGAGTCCCAGCAGTACCCGGTCCGTCATGAGGGAAAGTACGGTCAGGGGACGGTAGTAATCGCCGGCGCCGATGCTCTGTGAAGTGCTGGCCCAGTAGCCGCTGCCGAAGGGGGCCAGGGGGCGGTAAGGTTTCACCAGCAGATCGTTTTCCAGGATCAGCGGTTTGGCATCCCAGATCAGTTCATGCTGCAGGGTGGGCAGGTAAGCCAGCAGCACCAGCAGGCCGACCCCGCAGAAATAAAGCAGTTCTTTTTTGTTCACTTCGATATTTTAGCAAAACGCCAGCGGCCAGGCAAAAACCGGCCGGCCGGTCCGAAGCTGAATTGACAGTGATGGTATAATCAACGGGAGGTAAGCAGATGAGCAAGAAAAAAGGTGAAACTTTCAACTTCCAGTCCGAAGTGCAGCAATTGCTGCACATCCTGGTTTACTCCCTGTACAAGAACAAGGAGGTCTTTTTGCGCGAGCTGATCTCCAACGCCGTGGACGCGTTGAACAAGGTTCGCTTCGAGATCCTGGCCGGCCGCCCGGTGGCCGATCCGGAGGCCGAACTGCAGATCAGCATCAGCACCGACTCCGACCGGGGTCTGCTGATCGTGGAAGACAGCGGCATAGGCATGAGCAGGGATGAATTGATCGAAAACATCGGCACCATAGCCCGTTCCGGCACCATGGAGTACCTGCGGCGTATCAGTGAAAGCCGGGAGCAGGGAGACCTGCCCGAACTCATCGGACGATTCGGGGTCGGTTTTTACGCCAGTTTCATGGTCAGCAAGGAAATCCGCCTGCACACCCGCTCCCTGGACCCGGAAGCCCTGCCCTGCCTGTGGCGTTCCAGCGGCGGGGAAACCTATACCATCGAGACGGCCGAGCCCCGGCCGCGCGGCACCCGCATCGAGCTGGTACTGAAAAAGGACGACAAGGAGTTCCTGGAAAGCTCCAGGCTCAAGGCCATTATCAGGAAGCACGCCAAGTTCGCGCCCTTCCCCATCCTGCTGAACGGCGAAAAAATCGAAACCGCGGCCGCCATCTGGACCCAGCCGCGCTCCAGCCTGAAGGACAGCGATTACCAGGATTTCTACCGTTTTTTCAGCGGCGCGGCCGAAGACGCGGCCTCCTACCTGCACCTGACCTCGGATGCCCCGGTGCAGTTCCAGGCCCTGCTGTACATCCCCGGCGGACAGGCCGGAGAAGGAGTCTTCCTCCAGGGCGACCCCCAGGTGGACATATATTCCAGGAGAGTGCTGATTCACAAGGGCAGCAAGGAAATGATGCCCGAATACCTCCGCTTCGTGCGCGGTTTGGTCGATTCCGAGGAAATTCCGCTGAACATCTCCCGGGAATCAATCCAGGACAACCTCAGGATAGACAAGATACGCCGGCACCTGGTCAGGAAACTCATCGATCATCTGAAGCAGATAAAAGACCGGGATCTGCCTGCCTACACGGCCATCTGGCGCAACTGGGGCCGCCTGCTGAAAGAAGGGGTGATCTCGGATTACGACAACCGCGACCGCCTGGCTGAACTGCTGCTTTTTCATTCCAGCAAGACCGGCCCCGATTCGTTCACCGACCTGAAAACCCTGGCCGACGGACTGCCGGACGGGGAAAAGGAGATTTATTACCTGAGCGGTTCGGATTACCAGTCCCTGTTGCGCAACCCGGCCCTGGAAGCTTTCAGGAAAAAGGACCTTGAAGTCCTTTTCCTGCTTGACCCGCTGGATGAATTCAGTCTTTCCCACCTGCGCTCATACCAGAACCGGGAATTCAAACTGGCCGAAAGTTCCTCGGTTCAGCTCGACCAGGCGCCGGAAAAGGCTGAAAACCCTGAAATAAAGGACTTGGTCGCCTACCTGGAAAAACTTTACGGCCCCCGGGTGGCCGGGGTCAGGATTTCCAAAAGACTGCATGAAAGCCCGGCCATCCTGGTCCACGACCAGCAGGCGCCTTCCAGGCAGATGGAAAAGATGATCAAGATGGTCGACCGGGATTACCAGTTCAGTAAGCGCATCCTGGAGATCAACCCGGATCACGGGCTGATAATCAAACTGGCCGCCAGGCTGCGGGAATCGCCGGAAAATGAAGACCTGGCTGAAATCGGCCGGCAGTTGCTCGACAACCTGCTGCTGCGCGAGGGCCTGATCGAAGACCTGGAAGAAACCATCAGCCGCATGCAGAGAATCATGTCCCTGGCCGCCCGCTGACTTCAGACCGGTCGGGTTTGACACAAACACCGGGCTGTGCTATTTTCGCTTTATCTGCGAATCGAGGCGGTTCATGATTATGAAAAAAACATTTTTAATTGCCCTGTTGCTGATCTGCTCGTTCTCCCTGATGCAATGCGACCTTTTCAAGGGCGGCAAAAGCGATATCCGCATGATCCAGCTGCTGGGTTACGGCAATTCCTACAGCGAGGGCCACAGTGACGTTTACCTGCGGGTGGTGGTCCAGAGCTACAACCGGGTCGATGCCAGCGTCACCGGCTGGGAAATCTCGGTTCAGAAAGGAGAAGAGGTCCTCTTCACGGTCAACCCGGAAAATGCCTTCGATTACCTGGTCATGGCCTCGGGTTCAAGGATATACGCCTTTGAACACTGGCAGGCCCAGACCTACGACTTCACCTACTTCCTGGAAGACATTTTCGCTGAAACCGTTCCGGACACCATCCGGGCCGTGGTGTCGGTAAGGGACGACAACGGCAACGAGTACGTGCTGGCTGAAAGAGCGGCCTTCATGCACCAGTACCTGGAATAATCAACCCCGTTCCAGTTTTTTCCTGATCGCCGGAAAGACTTCGCATACCGCCAGAAAAGAATCGACCACTTCGGGGTCGAACTGGCGTCCCCTTTCCTTGCGGATGTAATCGAGAACCTCGTTTTCCGGCCAGGCTTCCTTGTAGTCACGCCTGCAGGTCAGGGCATCGTAAACATCGGCCACCGCCACGATCCGTGCGGCAAGCGGAATTTCTTCCCCCATGATGCCGGGGGCGGTCAGTTCCTCTAAGCCGTCCGGGTCCAGCAGTTCTCCCGGGTAGCCGTTGCCGTCCCAATGCTCATGGTGATGCAGCACCACGTCCCGGGCCATGTCATCCCATTCCGAGCTGCCCTGCTGAAACATCCCGGCGCCCAGCACGGTGTGCTTTTTCACCAGGGCATATTCATCCGGTTCCAGGGGACCTTTTTTACGCAACAGGGCATCCGGGATAGCCACCTTGCCTATGTCGTGCAGCATGGCCGCCATGCGCAGCATGTCCTTGTAATGACGGATGCCTGAATCACTGCCGGCCCTGGAAGAGGCCCAATGGCCGTATATTTCAACCGCGTAACTGCCGACCCGGGTGACGTGGTGGGCGGTTTCCCGGGGATCACGCAATTCGACCACCCGGATCAGGCGCAGGATCATTTCCCTGGTCATGCGCGCTTTTTCAATGGCCACCGCGGCCTGGCCGGCAAAACAGGAAACTATGTCAATGTGTTCTTCATCAAACACGCACATGTCACCATTCCGGTCGCGGGCATTTATCACCTGCATCACTCCGACCAGTTCGTCCCGGGCCGAAAGCATGGGCACGGAAAGCACTGAGACCGTGCGATAGGAGGAAAGCCGATCAAAAGACGTGTTGAAACCGAAGGGCTGGTCAGACGAAATGGCATAGGCATCCGCGACGTTCAGCGGCCTGCGGCTGCAGGCGGCGAATCCGGCCATTGAGCTGTGATCCAGGGCCACTTCGTGTCCAAGGTAATTAAACCGGTTCCTGGTCTCTTCCTGTTTCAGCCAGCGGTCGTTCAGCACGTACTCCATGCGCAGTCTGCCTTCCTGGAGCAGGTAAAGAGAAGCCGATTCGGCCCCGGCAAAGCGCTTGGCCTCGATGAGAATAGTCTCGAGCAGGGCGTCCATATCCCGGACCCGGTGCAGCTTGGCCAGCACCTGCAAGAGGTTGCAGTTCTCTTCTCCGTTTGAAACCGGTTTTTCGCTCACGCCGGACCTCCTCCTGCGGTTGCCGGACCAGGATTTGCCTCCCCCCCGGGAGGCCGCCGGCAAAATATGCTTTCGACTAAAAGTAAATTATAGCACAGGAATTCCGGCCGACAACAAAGCGTTCATCTCGGCCCGGACTTGGGAGAAGTGCCGGGCCTGTGATATAATCTTCATCATGGTCGACTTGGCTCTGTTACGGGAAAAACTGGCTGAAACCGCCGCAGGCATCGCCCGCAAGGGCGTAGTCCTGGATACTGAAGCATTCCTTGCCCTGGATTCACGTCGCCGGGAACTGATAGTCGCCAGTGAAACACTGCAGAGCGGCAGGAACAGGCTGGCCAAGGAAATCGGCCGCCTGAAAAAGGACGGGCTGGACAGCACCGGGCCGGAAAGGGAATCGTCTCAAATGGCGCTCGAGCTGGAAGGGCTCAAGAACGAGCTCAAGGAGGTCGAGCAGTGCTTCCAGGATTTCCTGCTGAACCTGCCCAACCCGCCCGAGGATTCCGTTCCCGACGGACGGGATGCCGCTGACAACCAGGAAATGCGCAGCTGGGGCGAAAAACCCGTTTTTCCCTTTACGCCCCGGCCGCACTGGGAACTGCAGCCCCGGCAGGGCAGTCTTGATTTTCCCCGGGCCGGCAAGCTGGCCGGGGCCAGGTTTGCGCTCAGTTTCGGCTCCATGGCCCGCCTGGAGAGAGCGCTGATTTCCTTCATGGTAGACATCCACAGCCGCGAAAACGGTTACACCGAGGTCTGGCCGCCCTTCCTGGTCAACAGCGAGAGCCTGGTCGGCACCGGCAACCTGCCGAAGTTCAAGGAAGACCTGTTCAAGATTGAAAACTACGATCTTTACCTGGTTCCAACCGCCGAAGTGCCACTGACCAACATTCACCGGGACGAAGTTCTGGACTGCTCCGAATTGCCCCGGCGCTACGTGGCCTATACCCCCTGCTTTCGCTCCGAAGCCGGTTCCCATGGCCGTGACGTACGCGGCCTGGTACGCCAGCACCAGTTCAACAAGGTGGAAATGATGATCTTCGCCCGGCCCGATGAATCGGCCGCAGAACTGGAGAAAATGACCGCCGACGCCGAGACGATCCTGCGCCGGCTGAAACTTCCTTTCCGCACGGTCCTGCTCTGCAGCGGGGACATGTCCTTCGCCTCGGCCAGGACCTACGACATCGAGGTCTGGATGCCCGGCCGCGATTCCTACCTGGAGATATCCTCCTGTTCCAATACCGGTGCTTTCCAGGCCCGGCGCAGTAGGATCAAGTACCGCGACCAGCATGGCAAAAAGGATTTCCTGCACACGCTCAACGGTTCCGGGCTGGCCGTGGGCCGAACCGTGGCCGCCATCCTGGAAAACTACCAATGCGCCGACGGCCGGGTCAGGATTCCCGAAGCCCTGAGCAGCTGGTTCCCTGGCCAGGAATACTTCTGATGCCTCATTTCAACTGCACCTTCATCGACGAACGCGGCCGGCTCAGCCGCCGGGTGCTCATCGCCGATTCCCGCGAACAATTGCTCCGCAGCGGCAGCCAGGGAGAGCACAAACTGATCAGGGTCAGGCGGCGGCGCAATCCGGCCGCTCTGCTGCCCTGGATCCGGCGGAGCGGCAGGTTCTCCGGCAGTGATTTCCTGCTGTTCAACCAGCAACTTATCGCCCTGTTGAAATCCGGGCTGTCCTTCCTGCGCAGTCTGGAAACCATAATCGAAAACACGCCCAAGCCCCAGGTCAGGGAAATCCTGGCCGAGGCGGCTGAACGGATCCGCAGCGGTGAACCTGTCTCCCGGGCTTTCAGCGGCAGTTCCATCCCCTTCGCCGATATCTACCGGGCTTCCCTGCTGGCCGGGGAAAACAGCGGCCAGCTGGAAGCGGTTCTGGAGAGATTCAACCACTACCTGGGCAAGGTGAGCGGACTGCGGCGCAAGGTATTCAGCAGCCTGGCCTACCCGGTGGTGCTGCTGATCTTCATGACCGCCATGATCCTGGTGGTAATGCTGTACGTCATTCCCAGGTTCTCGGGTTTTTACACCGACATGGACGCCCAATTGCCCCTGATAACCACCCTGTTCACCTCGGTCGGGCAATTCCTGCAGAAACAGCTGCCGCTGATAGTCGGCCTGCTGGCGGGGGTTTGGCTGTTGCTTACATTCATCGCCCGGAAAAACCGGGATTTCACCTGGACATCGGCTTTGAAACTGCGTTTGCCATTTACCGGAATGCTCATGCTGGAAAACGCCCTGGTGGTTTTTATCCGCACCCTGACCATCCTGCTGCGCGGCGGCATCCCCGTGCCCGAAGCAGCGGCCGTGGCTGTGGAAACTTTCGACAACCGGCATCTCCGGGCCGCTTTTCGGGGACTGCCGGATAAAATCCGCTCCGGCATGCAACTCTCGCAGGCCATGCAGGGCATGCCACTGGTTCCGGGCATACTGATCGAAATGATCAAGGTGGGCGAAACATCCGGCAACCTGGTGCGTTCCCTCGACGAAAGCGCCGAGTACTACGAAAGCACCATCGACAGCCGGATCAGCACCCTGATCTCACTGATCGAACCGGTCATCATCATCTTCATGGGCCTGGTGATCGCTTTCATGCTGCTTTCAGTCTACCTGCCGATCTTCAGCATTATCAGGGTCATCCAATGAGCAGGGAATCATTTTCCATCCGCGACATCAAGATCGATTACGATCTGCTGCACAAGTTTCCGGCCGATTTCATGATCAAGAACCTCTTTTTCCCCCTGGCCGAGGCGGAAAAAACCCTGACCATAGTCATTTCCGATCCGGACGACCTGGAGCGCATCGGCAGTATAGAGAACTTCAGTCACAAGCAGGTCATAGCCCTGCAGGCCGAGCCGGCTGAAATAGAACGAATCCTGAAAAAAAGCGACACTTTCGGCAAGGTGCTCAAGCATCGCACCGAGACTTTCGTTTTCCGCACCCCGACCGAGGACAACGGCGAGGAAGCCCTTTCCATCGAAAGCATCAGCGGTGAAGACGACTCCGTGGTAAAACTGCTCAACAACATCATCTTCACCGCGGTCAACAAGCGGGCCTCGGACATTCACCTTGAAATACAGAACCAGGCCGTGCTGGTCAAGTTCAGGATCGACGGCATCCTGACCCCGATCATGGAGCCGCTGGACCGGGCCTTTCACCTGCCCCTGATCACCCGGCTGAAGGTCATTTCCGAACTGGACATCGCCGAACGGCGCATTCCCCAGGACGGCCGCTTCCGCATGAAGTTCAGCCACAAGACCATTGACTTCCGGGTTTCGATCATGCCGGGCATTTACGGGGAAAACGGAGTCATCAGGATTCTCGACCGCGAGATGATCACCGAGGTGGTGGGTGAACTGCGCCTTGGCCAGCTGGGATTTTCCGGCGATCTGCTGGAAAAGATCGATTACTTCATCCGCCAGCCCTACGGCATGTTCCTGGTCACCGGCCCCACCGGCAGCGGCAAGACCACCACTCTTTACGCGGCCCTCAACGAGATAAAGAGCCCCGAAGACAAGATAATCACCATCGAGGACCCGGTCGAATACCAGGTCGACGGCGTAACCCAGATCCCGGTCAATGAAAAAAAAGGCCTGACCTTTGCCAGGGGCCTGCGTTCGATTCTGCGCCACGATCCGGACAAGATCATGGTCGGCGAAATCCGCGACCCGGAAACCGCCCAGATAGCCATCCAGTCGGCGCTCACCGGCCACCTGGTGTTCACCACCGTGCACGCCAACAACGTGTTCGACGTACTGGGACGCTTCATTCACATGGGGGTGGATCCTTATTCCTTCATCTCCGCCCTGAACTGCATCGTGGCCCAGAGACTGGTCCGGGTGCTCTGCCGGCAGTGCCGTGAAAAAGTGGAACTGTCTCCGGAAGAACGTCTCTACAACCGCATTCCAGAGAGTTTCCAGCTCGAAATGGTCTGGCAGGCCAAGGGCTGCCAGGATTGCTCCGGGCTCGGCTATACCGGCCGCACGGCCATCGGAGAAGTGCTTGAATTGAGCGATGAAGTCAGGGAGATGATCCTGGAAAAGAAACCCACTTCAGAAGTGAAAAAAACAGCGGTCAGCCAGGGCATGATTCCCATGAGGCTGAACGGTCTGAACCTGGTCAGATCCGGGTTGACCTCTCTGGCCGAGCTGAACCGCATGACGGCGAAAGAATGGCTTTAACGGACTTCCTTTTTCCAGACTATATCCCGGCCCGTATGATCTATGCCGGCAGTCGGGGCTGGGATTTTTACCTGGCCGAAAAAGGCAGCTGGCGCTTGCATGCCCGGGCTTCCAGCCTGGAAAACCGGCCTTTTCCCCGGGGGGCGGCCTGCGGCCTGATTCTCAATCCAGGCCCTATTGTTTACAACCTGTTCAGCTTTGAAAGACTGCCGCGGCGGCGCCGGGAAAGGAAGGAACTGGTCGAATGGAGACTGCAGAAGGTTTTTCCCGATTCTCTCGCCGCATATAACCATCATTTCCTGGTCATCGGCCGGAATACCGTACTATCGCTGCTGGTCAACCGGGATTACCTGGCCGGACTGGAACGCGACCTGCGGGAAGCGGGCCTGGATCCGGTTTTTATCGGCAATTCCACGGTGGAAACAATGAACCGCCTGGTTTTTCCGGACCGTGAGCCGACCCTGGTGCTGGAAATCGACGGAGAACTCAACCTGGCCTGGGTCAGTGCGGCCGGCATTCCTCTTTACCTGCGTAAATTCAGTGTCAGCTCGGCCGGTGAATGGAGCCGCGAAGTCCTGCGCACCGTTTCTTACGCAGCCAAGAGCCTGGACTGCAGAATAGAAAAATTCCTGCTGCTCCGCAACGACGGGGCTGATCCCGAATCCCAGGCCGGTGAACTGGCCGAAGCTGGCCTGATCCCGCTGAACCTGAAACTGGAAGCACCGGCCTGCCTGCCGACCGGGAAAACATCGTCATGAGAAGAATACAGCTGAACATGGCTTCCAGGCCTCGTTTCCGGCCACTGAGGCTGATGATCGCCGGCCTGCTGGTTATCGGACTGACCGCGCTGCTGGTCCGGCCGGCCCTGCAGAGCTTTCAGGGCGGCTGGCGGCAATACAGGCAGGCTAATAACCTGGAAAAGCTCAGCCGCGAACGGGTGCAACAGCTGGAAGAACAGGCCGCTCCACTCAGGCGGACACTCGGCGCTGAACGCCGCAAGTGGCAGAAATCGGTCCAGACGGCCAACAACCTGCTGCGCCAGAAAACCTTTTCCTTTATCGGGAAGCTCGATTTCATCGAAAAACTGATGATCGACGAAGCCTGGATCCAGCGCCTGACAATCAACAATGACAGCAAGGCGCCGCTGGATCTCCAGGTCATGAGCTCCTCCTTCGAAGCCCTGATGCGCCAGTACGAGAAATTCATCCCTCATGCACTGGTCATCCGCAACGAAAGCGAAAGAAGCGGCCTGCTGCAGGCTGACTTGCAACTCAGCCCGGAAAATGATTAAAAGCGAAAAACTGCACAAGCTTCCCCTGCTGCTGGGTCTTTTCCCGGCCGTTGGACTCCTGCTTTTTTTGCTTTCCCTGGCCGCGACTCCGTTTTTCTCAGCTATAGCGGAAAAGCAGCAGCTCCAAAACAAACGTTGGCTGGAACGGGCTGAAACCCTGCAACAGGAAGAGGAAACAGCCCGCCGCTGGAGCCGGGCCGGGGAAGAATACGAACGCTTCAGCCGGGAACTGCTCTTGCAGGAAGACGATTACACTGATTTCAGGCGCAGGCTGATCGGCATACTGCAGGGCAATTCCCTGGCGGTGCACAAAATGACCTATAACAGCCGGCGCCTGGACCGCGGCATCGAGCGTATCAGTTTCAACTTCACCATCAGCGGTACTTACCAGGCCACCAAGAATTTCATCCAGGAAATAGAATCCCTGGACAAAATCGTGTTTTTCAGCAAGCTGGTCTTCAACGCCGACAGCGGCAGGCTGACGACTCAATGCCAGTTGGAGGTGCACTTTGCCCGTTAAAACCGCCTCCCTGCTGCTCCTGCTCCTGCCGGGCCCGGCGGCCCTGGCCGAGGAGCTGATCCGTTTTTCCCTGCTGGAAAACCGCCCGGCCCAGGTTCGGGTTCAGCGCGACCCCTTCCAGGAGAAAAGCATGCCGCCGTCCCGCTTCGAACCTCCCGCACAATCGGCCGCGGAAATCGAAATCAGCGATAAACCCTGGCAGTTGATGAACCTGCAATACAGCGGTTTTTTACTGCGGCGGGAGCGGAAAACAGCCCTGCTGCTGGTCGCCGGTGAACACCTGGCGGCGGAGGAAGGCCAGGAAATCCCCGGCGGACTGCGCGTGCTGGCCATCAGCCGTACCAGCCTGACCGTAGAAATCACGGCCGACGGCAGCCGGCATGAAATTCCCATCCGCGAGGACTGAAAAAATGAAAAAAAACAGCATCACCAGCCTGACCGCCCTGGTCATACTGACCCTGCTGGCTTCGGCCTGCATCAGCACTTCGCGTAACTACCGCCTGGGCCGGGAGGCCATGAAAAGCGGACAATTCGACCGTTCAATAGAGTACTTTGAAACGGCCCTGGCCGAGTACCCGCAAAAATCCGAAGTCCGCACCATGCTGTTCCAGGCCCGGCTGAACTCTTATTACCAGCACCTGCAGAAAGCCCGGGAAAAACGAGCCGCCGGCGACATGGAAGCGGCCCTGGCCTCATACAACCGCGCCCTTGAAATCTTTCCCGGCAATCAAAAACTCCAGCAGGAAATCGACTCCTATACCGGATCCGCTCCGGCAAAACCTGAAAGGGAATTCGTTTCTGAAATCGCGGCCCCGGTCGCCCTGGCCGTGGACGCCCAGGAAAAAGTCTCCATCCGCCTGCGCAATACTCCGGTCAGCACCATATTCAAGAGCGTCGGCCGTTCCTTCCAGGTGAACATCCTGTTCGACAAGGATTTCCGCGATTTTTCCTACACCCTGGAAGTGGAGAATCTCGGCTTTTACGACATAATCAACCAGCTCTGCCTGATCAGCAGCACCCAGTACCGGGTGCTGGACGCCGCCTCGATCCTGGTCTATCCCAATGTACTCAACAAGAAGAGGGAATTCGAACTGCGCGGCATCAAGACCTTTTTCCTGAGCAACATCCGGGCCGAGGAAGCCAAGAAGACCATCACCGCGGTTTTTCGCGACCAACAACCGCTGGTGCAGGAGGAAATCAACCTTAACGCCCTGATCGTCAGGGCCGACATCAGCACCCTGCAGGAAATCGAGCGCTTCCTTTACACCATTGACATGGAAAGAAACGAAGTTGAGATCGACGTGGAAATCCTGGAGATCAACCGCAGCCTGATCAACAAGATCGGAGCGGATTTCGGCGCCAATGCCTACGGGCTGGCCGCCGGCCAGGTGGAAGGCGACGGCAAGATCAACCAGACCATCAACCTGAAGGACATCACCAGCACCAATTTTTTCCTGACCGTTCCCTCGGCCGCCCTGCACCTGCTGGCCAGCAGTGACGACAACAAGATCATCGCCAAGCCCAATATGCGCGGAGTCGAAGGCGAGGAAATCAGCTTCATGGTCGGCGACGAGGTGCCGATTCCGGAAACCCAGTTCGGCTCATTCGCCGCCGGCGGCCTGAACACCGTGCCCACCACTTCCTACCGTTACAAGAACATCGGCGTGGAAATCAAGATGATCCCGTTCATTCACGACAACAACGAGGTCACCCTGCAGATAGAGCTGAACATCCAGTTCATAGCATCGTATGTCGGGGCCTTTCCGATCCTGGGCAAGCGGGAAATCAAGAACACCATCCGGCTGAAAGAAGGCGAAACCAACATCATCGGCGGCCTGATCCGCGATGACGTGCGCGGTTCGCTTTCAGGATTCCCCCTGCTGGCCAGAATACCCCTGTTGGGAAAGCTTTTCGGAGCCTCGGAAAACAACATCAGGCAAACCGACCTGATCTTTTCAGTCACCCCCAGGATCATCCGCAAGGGCTCCCCGGGTCAATTCAAGCGGGAAACCATCTGGTCGGGCATCGTCCAGTCCGCCCCGGCCATGGAAATCGGACAGTCGGACCCGCTGGATCTGCGCCGGCGCATATCAGAAGCCGTCGCCCTCGACAACCGGGAAAACGTTCTGACCATCTCTCCGGCCGTGGGCCGCTTCCCGGTCAACAGCGAGTCGCACCTGATGGTCATGCTGAACTGCGATACCGAGATTTCTTCCCTGTCCCTGAGCGGTTCCATCAGGGGAATTGAGGTGGAAATACTGGAACTGCGCACGGATTTCAGCAATGCCGATGAATCCTCAATGCTGAAAAACATCTCCGGCGATTCTTTTGATATAGGTTTTTCCTTTCCCAGTCCGCGAAAATTCAACCAGGCCCCCCTGGTCCAGGTTAAAGCCCGCTTCTCAAATGCGGGAAAAGCGGTTTTCTCACTTGAACGGGTGGCGGCATACGGTCCGAACCGCCAGCCCATCAACCTCCGTCCCGCTTCATCGCATATCGAAATATACTGATTTTCAGATATGCAATAAAAGATTCAGTCCGGTTTTCCCGGCTCCAGCCCCGATGATCCGCTCGGCGGATCAGGTGTTCTTACTTGTTAACTCTTTCCTTGAGAGCTTTGCCGGCTCTGAAAACGGGTACACTCTTGGCCGGGATCTTTATCTTGCTGCCGGTCTTGGGATTGATACCCATTTTTTCTTTTCTCTTGGCTACCGCGAAAGTGCCGAAGCCGACCAGGGTGACTTTGCCTTTTTTCTTCAATTCGCCGGAAACCGTGTCAATAAAGGCGTTGACGAGCTTCTCGGTGTCTGAAACCTTCAGGGTGGCCCGGTCTGAGATGGACTTGATCAATTCGCTTTTGTTCATAAGTACCTCCAATGAAGGGGATTTTAAGAAACAAAACTTGGAAAGTCAAGTGTCAAGCGAGTTTTTTTATTTTTTTTAAAAATTTGTCATTGTTTTTTCTTTTTATCAAGCCGACTTTCTTTTTGCAGCATGGCCGCCCGGCCGGGCAATTTGCATTTTTACGCCGATGCAGGTACAATTCGGCCAGGTGAATTCATGAAACATTTACTGAAAGAACTGACAAAACTTCGTGATGATCGCAACGCCGCCGGCGGCCAGGACAAACTGGAAAAACGCCGTTCGACCGGCAAGATGACCGCCCGTGACCGGATAGAATACTTTTTCGATCCGGACACCTTCGTCGAATTGCAGGGGTACATCCAGCACCGTTCGAGCAACTTCGGCATGGACAAGAAAAAATTCCTGGGTGACGGCGTTATAACCGGTTTCGGCAAGGTGAACGACCGCCTGGTTTACATTTTTTCCCAGGATTTCACCGTTCTGGGCGGTTCACTGGGCGAAATGCACGCCAAGAAAATCGTCAACGTCATGGACCTGGCCCTGCGCTCCGGCGCCCCCATTGTCGGCATCAACGATTCCGGGGGAGCGCGCATTCAGGAGGGCATCAACAGCCTGGCCGGTTATGGCGACATTTTCTACAAGAACACCATCTGCTCAGGAGTCATCCCCCAGATATCGATCATCATGGGCCCCTGCGCGGGCGGTGCGGTTTATTCCCCGGGCATAACCGATTTTATCTTCATGGTCGACAAGACTTCCCACATGTTCGTCACCGGACCGGAAGTCATCAAGGCGGTCAACAAGGAAGAAGTGACCTTCGAGGAACTGGGTGGAGCGGAAATGCACGCTTCCCTTTCCGGAGTGGCCCATTTCGTGGGTAATGACGAGCGGGACACCCTGGACAAGGTCAAACTGCTGCTGAGCTACCTGCCCTCTTCCAACCTCGAAGCGCCGCCCCTGGGCCACCCCGAAGCGGGCGACGATCCCTTCGACCGCATGGACGAGCGACTGAACGAAATAGTCCCGGTCAATCCCAACAAACCTTACGAAGTAAGAGACCTGATCCTTTCGGTGGTCGATCACCAGCAGTTCCTGGAAACCCACAAGGGTTACGCCCAGAACCTGGTGGTCGGTTTCGCCCGCCTGGGCGGCCGCAGTGTCGGCATTATCGCCAATAACCCGGCTGTGCTGGCCGGCACCCTGGATGTCCAGGCTTCGCTCAAGGGAGCCCGTTTCATCCGATTCTGTGATGCCTTCAACATCCCCCTGGTGAGTTTCGTCGACGTACCCGGCTTCCTGCCCGGGCGCGACCAGGAACAACTCGGAATCATCAAGCACGGAGCCAAGCTGCTCTACGCCTATTCGGAAGCCACCGTGCCCAAGATCACGGTGATCACCCGCAAAGCCTACGGCGGAGCTTACATAGTGATGAGCTCAAAACACCTGGGCGCGGACATGGTCTTTGCCTGGCCGACCGCTGAAATCGCGGTCATGGGCCCCCAGGGCGCAATCAACATCATCTTCAAAAAAGACATCTCCGAGGCGGTGGAGCCTGAAACCATCCGTGAACGCCTGATCAGCGAATACCGCGAGAAGTTCGCCAATCCGAAAATGCCGGCGGCCCTGGGCTACGTGGACGACATCATCATGCCGGTGGAAACCAGGCCGGCCATAATCCGCAGTCTCGAAGCCCTGGAAAACAAGGCGGCCCGGAACCCGGCCAAGAAACACGGCAACATCCCGCTGTAGGAGTAATCATGAAAGATAGGGTATTGATCCCGAACCGCGGCGTTATCGCCCTGGACATCATAGATTCGCTTAAGAGCATCAACCTGGAAACCTTCATCATGCATTCCCCGGAAGACAGCTTCAGCCTGCCGGTCAAGCTGGCCGACGCTTCCTGCAAGTTCTATTCATCCCGGCTGCAGGACAGTTACCTGGACATGGAAGCCATCGTGGAGAAAGCCCTGGAGATAAAGGCCACCCACGTGCATCCGGGCTACGGTTTTCTGGCTGAAAACGCTTCTTTCGCCGGGCTCTGCCGGGCCAACGGCATTGATTTCATCGGGCCGCAGACCGAGGTGCTGGCCCTGGTCGAGGATAAACTGCAGACCAGGCAACTGGCGGCCGCGGCAGGCATCCCGGTCATGCCCGGCACCAGGCCGATCCGCAGTGTCATGGATTTCAACGATGAAAAAACGGATTTCAAATACCCGCTGATCTTCAAACCGGTCAAGGGCTTCGGTGGCCGCGGCCTGACCGTGGCCGATTTTCCGCGCGATGCCGCGGATAAAATCGACCATCTTCTGAAAAGGGAAGAATACCAGAAGGACGGCCTGATCGCCGAGGAATTCCTGCCTTATGCCCGGCACATCGAAGTGCCCTTTTTCCGGGACCGCAAAAAGAACATCCTCTTCCTGCCGGAGATAGAATCATCAGTACAACGCCGCTTCCAGAAGCTGTTCCAGGAATCGCCCTCCCCCAACATCAATCAGCAGGCCAGGGAGAAGCTGTACGATCATTCCCGCCGCCTGCTGGAAAAAATCGACTACATCGGCTTCGGGTACGTCGAGTTCATCCTGCACGAAAAAGAACTGCTGTTCCTGGAAATAAATCCCACCCTGCAGATCAACACCCTGATCGCCGAAGTACACGTCATTTCCAACTTCATCAAGAAACAATTCGCCATCTGCCGCGGTGAATCCCTGCACAACGTCAGCGGCATCCACATTCACAAGCCGTCCTATCACATTCTGATGGTTTCCCTGATGGCCGAAAACCCCTTCAACAACTTCCAGCCGGCCAGCGGCACGGTAAGCGAACTGTTCCACTATTCAACCATCCGGAATATCTTTAAAACCGTCCTCTATACCGGGGCCAGGATTTCCCCGGTTTACGATCCCTTCATCGGGAAAATCCTGACTTTCTCGGTCAAGCGTGAAAACGCCCTGAACGACATGGGCAACTTCCTGGAAAACATCCTGATCCGCGGCCTGCACACTAACCTGGTCTTTCTCAAGCACCTGCTGCAGAATCCCAGCCTGAGATCCGGCGACACTATGATAGATTTCATCAATCTCAAGTGCGAATTCTCCAAAAGACGTAAAAGCGAGGAAGAACTGGCCCTGGCCGCGGCCCTGGTGGCCGGGGGTTTTCATCTCGACAACCGCCGCCTGAACTACAAGGCCAAGCTGGCCAACATGAAACAGCCCGGTTTTTTCAAAAGACTGCTGAGCAATTTTTAGGTGCGCCATGAAATACAAGTTTATGATCGAAAAAAAACCTTTTGACGTGGAAATAGCCAGTTCGGCGACTCTTCATTCAGCCAGTGAAATCCGGGTCGGCCGCAGCCGTTTTGAAGTAACCCTGGGTGAATACGATGAAAACGACATCAGGTCGGTTTTCGTCGGCAACCGGCTCTACCAGGTTGAATACCTCAAGGGCCGCGACGGCTACCCGGAGGGCATTTACATCAACGGCGAATACTTTTCGGCCAGCCTGCTGAAGATCGACAATCTCTTCTACTACCAGGAAAAGGAAAAGGAAAGGATCAAGCAAGGCACGGTGCGCACCCTGATCCCCGGTTACATCAAGAAAGTCTTTTTCAGTGAAGGCGACCGGGTCAAAGCCAACGAGATCATCCTGATCCACGAAGCCATGAAAATGGAAAACGAAATCGTGGCGCCGCGGGATGGAGTCATAAAAAAACTGGGTGTCAAGGAAGGCGATACGGTCCTGGCCAATCACCTGCTCTTTGAAATCGAATAAACCCCTGTTTCATTACTACCTCTCCCTGGGCGCCAATCTCGGCGACCGCATGAAGTCACTGTCCTCGGCCCGCGAATTCCTGGCCGGACTCGGAAGGATCGAGCAGTTATCACCGGTTTACCAGACTTCACCGGTCGGCCTGGACCAGGCTCCCTTCTTTCTCAACGCCGTCCTGCACCTGGCCTCCCAGCTGGAGCCGGCCGACCTGCTGCGGGAAATCAAGTCTTATGAAAAAAAAGCCGGCCGCGACCAGGAACAGGGACATAACCGTTCCAGGCTGATCGACATCGACATCTTGGCCGCCCCGGGACTGACCGTTGATCTGCCGGGACTGCAAATCCCACACCCCAGGCTGCATGGCAGGCTCTTCGTACTGAAACCACTGGCCGACATCGCTCCGGGGCTGAACCACCCGCTGCTGCAAAAGAGTATATCCAGCCTGCTGGCTGAGCTTAAAAGCAATGAATCAGTGGAGTTCTACTGCTCTTTCCCGGCCGGGAAGGACCGGGATTGATCAGCCGGTTTTCTCAGTTCAGCGAATTCCCTGATCCGGACCGTATTGTGCGCGTCCGAGCCGGGGGTCGGCCAGAGATCGAATCGCTGAGCCAGTCGCCTCAACCTGTCGATAATTCCTTCTGCTTCCTGCACTGTTTTGAAAGGAGTATTCTCGGCAATCAGGTATGGATATTCAACTTCCAGGCCGTCAAGCCCCCGGGCTTTCAGCTCGGTCAACATCTCCTCCAGGTCGATGCCTTTTTCCCTTTCCAGGAACCCGGGATGGGCCAGCACGGCCCGGCCGCCGGCGTTCCGGATCATTTCGATGCCCTTTTCAATGGGCAGTGAAGGCACTTTGGTAAGCGCCGGGGCATTTCTTTTCAGCCAGGCCTGCACTTCCGGGTACTCCCCGGAGACCAGCCCCTTGCCGAGCAGTTCGCTGACCAGGTGCGGAGTCATCAGGGTGTCGCGCTCAGCATGGAAAACTTCAGCCGGACTGATTGCTTCCATGCCGAAATGCCGGTTGATGGCTTCAATCTGTTCTTTAACCTTCTGCCTGCGGCATTTCTGAACTTCTTTCAGGTATTGCCCGAGTTTTTTATCTGCAGGGTCAAAACAGTAGCCGAGCAGGTGCGTGTCCGTCTCCCGGTTGTTTTTATCCAGGTAAAAGGTGTCAAGCTCGATGCCGCTGATCAGTTCCAGGCCCAGGCTCCGGGCCAGGCTGAAGGCATCCCCGCAGAAATTGAAATAGGCCCCAACTGCATCGTGATCGGTGATGGAAACCGTTTCCAGCCCGACTTCCCGGGCGGCTTCGAGCATTTCCCGGAGTGTGTTTGCTCCGTCGGAAACCTTGGTATGCAGGTGTAAATCGCTTTTAGTCAGTTTCATCGGCCATTATAGCATGGAAAGCGTACTTCGCCGGGAAAACCGAATTCGCCGAGCTTGACAAGAGCCGGGCCGCCGCCTACAATCGCCTGGTGTTCGCAGCAGGCGGCGCATCCGAATCCCTGTACAGATAAAAAATGATTTCCTTCGGCGGATTGTTCAAGCTGATCTGGCGGTACATCACCATTCTGCTCAACTTTTCCCCGGAAAAAAAGGATTCCTGGGACAGGTTTTTCGCCCGGATCAGGGATCAGGCCGGGAAAAACCGCCTGACCGGGGGACTATACCTGTTACTGGAAAGATTCTATCACCGCAAATACCTGAACGACGACCAGGTGTTACGCCTGTTCAATCCCCGGGAACAGCTGTTGAATCACTTGTTGTTCTTCGCCGGCCTGGCCCTGGTCTGGCTGATTCCATTCCTGCACCTTTTTCCCCCGGCTGTATCCGGCTCGGAAACTCCCGCCCTGAATTTCATTTCCTCCCTGCTCCTGCCGGTCGGCCTGGCCCTGGGACTGGGGCTGGCAGTTTCCGCGCTGAACCACGTTTCCAACCTGCTGGCGGGCCCGGTTTACACCCTGCTGCCGCTGCTGCTGATTGCCTTCTTCCAGCCCCTGTTTGCCTCGCTGGCCAATATCGACCTGCTGATCCTGTTTCTCTTCATAATACTGAGCTGTAAGAGTTCTGATCACCAGTCCCGGCGCCCGGGCCGGACCGTCCTGGGCCCCGATTTCCCTGGTTTCCTGCTGTTTGCCGTATTCCTTAGCCGGCCCCTTTACAGGTTCTTTTTCAACGAATACCAGTCGTGGCTTCATTTACTGTTGATCGCCGGCCTGGCTGTCATCCACCTGGGCCTGCAACACCTGGCAACCCGGGGCATTCCGGCCCTGCCCTGGTTTTCCCTGCTCTTCTTCCTGGTTTTTTTCAGCCCCGGCCTGGTTGACCCGCAGGCGGTTCCGGCCCAGCGATTGTTTTTCGACAACCTTTTCCACCTGCTGGCCCCGCTCTGGTTTTTTATCGGCAACGGCATTTTCTTCAAGATATTGAAAAACGTCAAGGCCATAACCCAATCCTTTCACTTGATGTTTTCCGATCGTTTCCTGAAATTCCTTTTTTACTTCTGCCTGTCATCCATGGCCGCCGCTGGACAATTGTCGGTACTGGCTCCGGAAACAATTCCCCTGCAGCCGGGCTCAGCACTCTGGCTGGCCCTGCCCCTGCTGGGATGGATCGCAGTACTGCTGCTACTCTACCCGGTTTTCAGCCGTCTTTTCAAAGAGTACCGTTCGGGGCTGGAGTTCAATCTGCTGTTCGTTTTCCTGCTGGCATTTTTCCTGGTGTACGAGTACTTTTTCCAAATGACCGCCGCCGGCACCGGTATAGAGCGGCTCAGGAACCCCCTGCTTTACAGCATGCTGCTGACGGCCTTCATGTTCCTGTTTCTTAAAATCGGCGTTTTTTCTCTGCAGAAACGCCTGGCGGAACCAGTCAAGCACTATTTTCGATTGTTGCTGGCGGCCATTTTTTTATTCGCCCTCGCCTTTCACTTCTACTTCGCCGCAGGTGCTCAGGAAATGTTCAATCTCTTTTTCCACCACCTCTGGCTGGGCCTGGTCTACTTCGGCATACCCTATGCCTTTTACGTTTTCTACGCCCGTGAATGCGGAGAAAACGGCCGGCAGTACTTCCTGTATTTCATGATGGGCTTCAGTTTCACCCTGGTCGCCGAGTCGGCCCGGAAAATAATCTGGTTCGGCGGGATGGACCAGGCTCTGCAGTGGTGCCGGGATACGGCCGGCGCCGCTCATGAAATCCTCGAGTCCCGGTTGGACTATGCCGATTTTTCCAGTCTGCTGATTTTTTTCGCGATCAGCGGCATGCTTCAGATAGTTGTCGTATTTCTGTCCATCCGAAGCCGGAACAGGGAAAACGCATTGTTGTTCATTTTTTTCCTGGTTTCGGGAACAGCTTCGGCCGCCTTTTATTTTCAGAAATTCGACCTGCTGGACTGGATACACCCAGGCTTACAATACCTGATTTTCCCTTCGCGGCCATTTCTCTTTTTTTCCGGGCATTACTTTCTCGGCTACCTGGTCTTCATGCCGGCGGCCTTGCCTCTCTGCCTGTTGGCCGGAGCAAAGAAACACCGGGGCTTTTTCTGGCCGGCTGCGCTCCTGACTTACGGCCTGGTCCTGCCTGGCACCGCTTATTTTCTGGAAAACAGCCGGCCCTTGCTTGCTGTTTCCGGGGCTGAATGGCCCCTGCTGGCATGCTGCCTGGCTGCTGCAGGCTGGCCGCTGACCCGCAGGGCGGGGCGGAAAACGGCTTCCCTGTTGGCCGCAGGCATCATGATCCTGTCAATCCCGGTGATTGTTTTCCGCCTGGCCCCGGAACTGTTCTGCGACCAGGATTATCAGGGTATCAACTACCGCCTGCCAAGGGCGTACCGGCAGCTGCCGAATGGAGAAGCCACTATAACTCTGGCCCGGCTGCGCTCAGGGCTGCCCATGCTGAGCCTGGAACTCTTCAACCCGCTTTGGCATCCAACTCAACGGATTCATGAACTACTTCTGAGAAAAGGTTTTTCCCCGATCCGCCGCGACCAGTCCGGAGAATTCCAGTTGCTCTTTTACAGCGATTCAGCCGGGGAACACCGCGCCCTGGCCTTTTCTTCCGAACCGGAAAAATCAATGCTTTTTTCATGGAGAGGGCGACCGGATTGGCTGGAATACGAAATCAACCGGGTGCTGAAAAAAAACTCCATTGCTCAAAAGGAGGACTGAATGATTAAACCTGGATTAAAAACACTCTGCTTACTTGTAATTTTAGTTTCGAGCTTCGGCTTTCCAGGCTGCGGCCGGGCCGCTGACAAGCCGGATCACGAGCATATCGACCTGGTCATGCTTCCCTTTGACAACGGTGTTTTTAAACTGCAAGTACCGGCCGGGTGGCAGGTATTCGTTGGCGGGCAGTGTTCAATGCTGGCTTTTGTGGTCCGCGATCCTGCCCACCCCATGCGCCAGGTGTTTTTCTTCGGTCAGGTCGGCCCTTTTTACCTGGACGCAGCCCAAAAAAGGATTGATCGCCGCTACATGGACATGGGCGGTTACCCTGTGCCTTATATCGATGCTCCGGTGGTCAGGCCGCTTAACCCGGCAAGCTTTTTGCAGAGTTTTCCGGAGCTGGCGCTGATGCAGGCCGCCCGGCAATTCATGCCGCAAAGGCCCATATTAACCGGACTGACCGTTGTTTCATCAGAAGAACTGCCTGCAGCAATCAACTCGGCGGGAGCCCGGACAGCACTGCTGCGTGCCGTTTTCCGGGAGAAGAACAGCGGCGGCCAGGGCCTCTTCCAGGTGACCACGGCACCCTTGAGCGGTCCAACCGGCGGTCCTGGAGGCAATACCGGCATGGCCTTGCTGTTCAGCGGAATCACTGCGCCCCTGGCTGAATTCACCACCCTGGAACGCAGCCTGGCCGGAATTCTGTCTTCCTTCGACCTCAACCCCGAATACACAGCCGCCTGCCGGCAAAGCCAGCAGGATCAATGGGCGGCCATCACCAGGGCCGGCCGCGTACTGAGTGAAACCAGCGACCTGATAATGGAAAGCTGGCATCGTCGCAACCGGAGTGACGACATCATCGCGGCTAAACGCAGTGATGCCATTCTCGGCCGGGAGCGGCTTTACAATCCCCGCAGCGGTTTGGTCCTGGAGTTTGAAAACGGTTTTTACGAACGTTACCGCCTTGATCCCGGCAGGTACCTTGATCCCGACCTGCTCCCCCTCCCCGGGGATGATCATCGGCTCTGGACGGCTCCCAGCAAAGACGGAAACCGCTATCTGCAACTGAACCAGCATTAGTTCGGCTTGACTTTTCAGGCGGCAGAACATACCATCTTAATCATGTTTTTTATAATTGAAAGCCCGATCACCGGCCTTTCCGCCGGGCCCGCCAGATCCTGTTTCGTTGACTGGGACTAGTCCGTTTTGAGCGATAAGGCGAACGATTTCATGCTGGTCTGCCCGGCCTGCGGTGCGGAAAACAAGCCCGATGTCCAGGTTTGTCCTCATTGTTCAGAAGGAGAAAAAAAGGACTCCGGATTGCCTTCCGGCACCCGCCTGATCGGGGGGCGTTTCGAAGTGATCAAGAGACTGGGCCACGGCGGCATGGGTGAAGTCTATCTCTGTTCCGACCAGCGCCTTGGCCGCCAGGTCGCCCTGAAATGCATTTATGCCTCCCGTGATGACAGCGACGCCCGGGCTCGTTTCCTGCAGGAAGCGCGGTTGGCTTCGCGGCTCGAACACCTAAACATCTGTTCGGTTTACGAAATATACGAAGAAAGCGACCGTCAGTACATCGTCATGCAGTACGTCGACGGAGTCAGCCTGGAAGCCCTGCAACGTCTTCAGCAGCTGAATCACCGCCAGATAATCGACATTGCTCTGCAGGTCTGCCGGGGCATGAGCGCGGCCCACGAAAGCGGCATCATCCACCGGGATCTGAAGCCGGGCAACATCATGATCGATCGCCGGGGCACGGTCAAAATCCTCGATTTCGGCATGGCCAAGATGAGCCAAGGACACTTGTTCGAATGCGCCGGTGAAACCATGCCCCTGACCGAGAAGGGCATAGTACTGGGCACGGTGACCCACATGTCCCCGGAACAGGCGCGGGGCGAACAACTCGACGAACGCAGCGACCTGTTTTCCTTCGGCGTGGTGCTCTATGAAATGCTGGAGGGGCGTAACCCCTTCCGGGGGGCCAACCTGGTCGGCACCCTGCAGAACATAGTATGCCGGGAGCCGGAATACAGCGTCCTGCTGCCGCAAAAACTGAAACAACTGCTGGTCGACTGCCTGGCAAAGGAAAAAGAAAAGAGAATCCCTTCCTTTGCCGAACTGGCCGAGCGCTTGAACGACTGCCTGGAGGAGCCGGCTCCGGAAGACCGGGCGGCCCCGACGGAAAACATCAAGCATTCCGACATGGCCGGATTGAGGCTGGAACAAAACCAGGGTTCGGGCAGTCGTGGGCTTGGCGGCATGGTATACCTGGTCAAGCGCCTGCAGGCCTCCACCAGCCCGGTATCCACGCTCAAGCCGGGCCGCTGGAAAAGCTGGACGGCCCTGGTCCTGGGCGCGGCCCTGCTTTTCCTGTTTTTCCTGAAGCGACTCCCGGAAAAGCCCGTGCCGGAACAGCCGCCCGACCAGCTGGCACTGGTCCTGGTGCAGCCTTTCCAGGTCGAGGGCCGGGCCGCTGAACAAGGCCGGCAACTGGCCGAACTGCTGAGTTTTTCCCTCAACCAGTACCAGGGATTGGCCGCGGTCATGCCGCATTGGTTCGCGGACTCTTCCGCCGTTCCGGGCGGGGATCAGCAAGCCAGGGTTCACCCGGTTTACACCCTGGCCGGAAAAATGACCATCAGCGGCGGCCAGGTACTGCTCAAGGCCCGACTGCTGGAAGAAGGCCGGGCCGGGGAAAGCATGGAAATCACACTGCAGGGTTCAGGCCTGGAATCCCTGCTGAGTCACCAGGTCAAGACTCTATGCGAACGGGTGACCCGCCGGATTCTGGGCGATTCCCCGGAACTGATCAACACCAACCTGCTCCTGGAAGATCTTTTCGGCCTGGACTGGAACCGGTGCCTTCTTTTTTTCCAGGCGCAGGAAGCTTATCGCAATCTCAATTACCCGGCCGCGGAAAAAATGCTGCTTGAAGTGGATTTCATGCCCCCGGCCCGCTACCTGCTGGCTGAAATCGCCTTTTTCAACGGTAATTACGCCCAGGCCCGGGCCTGGATTGACCGGGAAAAAGACAACCTGTCGGCTTATCCAGCCCACCTGGCACTGCTCTTCCGTTCCATCGACCACCGCCTGCGCACCCAGCCGGATCTCGAGGCGGCCCTGCTCGGCGAACTGGTCAGGGCCAATCCCTATGACAAGTATTACCTCTACCGCCTGGGAGAAGCCCATTTTCACGCCGGTGACGCCCAGGGAGCCATTCCTTCCTACCTGGCCGCCCTGGAAATCGACCCTTCGTTTCAGCCCGCCCTGAATCACCTGGCCTACTGTTACGCCTACCTGGGCCGGCATGACCAGGCTTTCAATTACTTCGAGAAATACCACCAGCTGGACCGCTCGGCCAATTCGTTCGATTCCTTCGGCGACGGCTATTTTTACTCCGGCAATCTGGATACCGCGGCTGAATTCAAGGAATCCACCCTGCGGCTGGCACCAGGCGAATTCAACTGGGCCCTGTTGACCCTGGCCGACATCCAGGTGCTGAAAACAGATTACCCGGCCGCCCTGGAAGCGGCTGAACGTTACGCAGCCTCGGGAGAAGGCGATCCCCAGGTTTTGAGTGAGGCCCTGGGCAAGAAAGCCTGGGTTCTGATGGTGCAGGGATCCTGGGAGGAAGCCCTGGAAAAGCTTGACCTGGCGCTGTCCCTGTACGAAAGCCGCGAACTGCACGAACACAGCCGGGAAATTCACTGGCTGCGCGGCTGGGTCCTGGAGCGTCTCGGCCGTGCCCGGGAAGCGCAGGCCGAACTGGACTGGCTGGCTGGACTGGTGGCCGAGCACCGCCTGGGCGGAGAGCGATTCTCGGTTCTGCTCAAGTATTACCACCACCTGCGGGCATTGCTGGCCGGCGATTCGGGCCGGAGTCAACAGGCGCTGGAAGAACTCAGGAAGATCATGGAGTACGGCCCTCGGCTGAACTACTGGACAACCTATTTCAACCAGTCATTTTTTCACTGTGAACTGATCCGCGAACTGATCAGGCGGCAACAGTACGAACAGGCCCAGAAAGAAATCGAAGCAGCCGGGCTGTTCAATTCGCGTTACCCGCCCCTGCTGTGGCTGAAACTGATCCTGGCTGAAAAAACAGGCCGGGACACCGAGCCTCTGCGCCGCATGCTGCGCGAAGTGCTGGGCGCCGAGGCCGCCGGCCGGCAGCCGCCTCCGATCCTGCAGATCTGAGAAATCCGGCCTCTTTCAGCTTTCCTTCTCTCCCCCCGACCCTTGGGCTGATCTCTTGTTCAGAAATCAATTCTAAAGGGCTCACCATGTCATTTGATGATAGGGTAAAAAAAAAGTGAAAAACCGAAAAACCATCAGCAGGCCTGCCGGGCCGGGCGATCAGGTCAAACGCCGCAGGCCGCGCTCCATCACCTGCCTGACTTCCAGGCGCAGTTCTTCCGGTTCCAGTATGTCAACCTCGTCGATGTAGCGCAGGATCTCGCCGACCAGTTCACGGTTGATGGTTGAATTGAAACTGATTTCCAGGCCGCCGTCATCGAGTTTCCGCAATTTCTGTTCGCGGTGAAAGACCAGGGTTTCGATGAACTGGGCCAGCCGGGCGGAAAACCTCAGCCTGACCTCGCGCAGGGGACGATGCTGGTCGGTGATGAAGATACCGAAGGCCTGCTCAATGCACTGGCGGATTTCCGCTTCAGCGAAATCCGGGGCCGGTTCTTCCAGCATCTTCACCCGCAAAAGGCGCGACAGGGAGAAGGTGCGGAGATTCTCCTTGTAATGGGCCAGCAGGTACCAGTTACTGCGGTAAAAGACCAGGTGGCGCGGCGAGATGGTCAGTTCTCCTTTTTTATGATCAGTTGAAAAAACCGGCTGGTACTCCACCAGGGCCTGGCGGCCGGCCAGCAGGATGGGAATCAGGTCCTTGAGCACGCCCCGGGGCTGGCGGTAGTAGCAGGAGCCCTTGTAGGAAACCAGGCCGGCCAGGGCTTCCAAGCTTTCCGGAGTACTCAGCAGCAGTATCTTGTCAAAAAACTCGTCAAGCATCGCCTTGGCGTCCCGGTCGCGGAGCAGTTCCTTGGCCACGGCCAGCAGCAGCAGCTCGTTCTCCTCAATCCAGACCGAGGGCAGGCAAAATTTCTTTTCAGCCAGCTTGTAGCCCTTTTCACCGTAGTCGTACTCCATGGGAACCCTGAGAAGATCACGCATGAATTCCACGTCCCGCTGGGCCTGGACCCGGCTTATCTCAAATTCTTCAGATAAACTGCGGGCATTGGGAAAACGATCCCGGCGAGCCTGATCTATGAACCAGATGTAACGGGAAAATGCCAGTTTTTTTGCCATACCGGCATTTTAGCACGCTGCGAAAAGTGTTTCCAGAACTCCTCAGCCAAGCTCCGCGGACCGGGAAAAATCAGTGCTGTTCGTTTATTCCCGGGTCCAGCCTTTCCACTTTGCGGATGGGATCGGCGTCGATCCAGCCCCTGGCCTGAGCCGAACCATCTTCATCGAGGACTTCTACTTCCTTCCAGCGGCCCTGCGAAGAGATGATGCGTAATACTCCGCCTGATACCACCCGATGGACCAGGTACCGTTCGCGCTCGTTTTCACTGCTGACGTACTTGCGCTCGTTCAGAACATAGCAGGCCTCATCGAGCATGCGCCACTCTCCGTCCTGAGCATGATAAAAAAGCGACCAGCCATGGTGCAGTTTTCCTTCAATTTCTGCAAGCGGCATTTCATCCGGAGCTTCGGTTTTTTTCAGCACCAAGTAGAAAACAAGGGCCGGAACCAGCAGTAAAAATACAAGCGACAAAAAGATCAGACGGCGTTTTTTTTCATTTTCAGTCATTTTTTCCGCTCCCGGCGCCGAAATAATTCCACGCCTGCGGCTGATTGTAAAAAAGAAGGGGCACTATGTCAAACAACTCGAATGAAAAGGAAGGCTCAAGCCCGCTGGACCTTTTCCTCAGAGGCGTCATCCGGATAAGGTCAGTCAAAAACCAGCATGACCAGTCCCTCGGAGGCTGATTTCCAGTTTTGAAAGCGGATGGTTTCTCCGTTAAGTGAGACCGATAGGCTTTTCCTTTCCCCGGCTTCGATGTACATGTCCACCCCGGTCAGAAAAGGCGCCATGGAAAATACTGGGATGGCCCGACCGTCACCGTGTCCGTTCCCGTCGGCATCGTAGAGGAACCAGGCGATATTGGCAGCGGAAGCCGGGGCCAGTTCGGCACTGCTCAGTTCGACACCGTTGAATTCAAGCCGGTCGCGGCCGTGGATCACCGCCCGGGAGGCGGAAAAAATGCCGACCACGGTCTGGCGGTCGTCGGCCGGCAATGCGGCCAGCAACATGCCGGCCATTGATGAAGCCGGAGGCATGGCCCGCAGGTAAACCCAGTGACTGTCGGTGGCAAAACCGCGGCGATAGTAGTGCACCGGCCGCTGACCGGGGACGGTCAGGACCAGTTCCACCGGTTGGGCGCGCACTGTCGGTAAAGGCCCCCAGGTACCCCGTTCATCGACCGTGAAAATGGCGTCAGCCTGGTCGCTCAGCCGGAAACCGCTGGCCGGGTCGAGCTGGTAAAGCTCAACCAGGGCGCCGGGGCAGGGCCTGTTTTCACCCAGGGTCAAGGCCTTGCCGCTGATTTTGACCATTTCCGACGGCTCGGGGTAAACTGTGCCGTGCGGCGGGCTCTGCCCGAAAAAATCGACCAGGGCGGCGAAGCTCTCCGTCGAAGTAGCCACCTGGTAGTGATCCAACTCATCGAAACTTACATTGCGGGCTCCGGGTATATCGGCCCCGCGAACGATGAAATCAGCCCTGGAATAGACATTCAGGGTCGGGACCCGGCCTTCCGGCCCGGCCGGTCCGGCCGCCGGCCGACCGGCCAGGTGGGCATACCGACTCACTTTAGCTGCGTTTTCAGGTTTTTTCAGGTATTCGTAACAGAGCCCGGCCCCGGCTGAATGCCCGGCCAGCAGGATCTTTTCCGCCCCGTTTTTCTCCAGCACGGCATCGATGAAGGCGGCCAGGGCTTCCAGGCTCCCGGCGCGGCTCAGGCTGTTCCAGTCAAACAGGTGGATGCGTTCGGCTTTGAAAGCCTTCCGCCTGAAGCGCATGGCCTGGCTTTCAAAACTGTCCCCGGAGGCCAGGAAGCCGTGCACCAGGACCAGGGGTAAATGACCCGGAGCCGGGGCCGGCCCGGCGGCCGTGCCGACCCGGCAGACCAGCAGCAATACGACCGCTGCTGTGTTCAGGCACAATACGTTTCGCTTCATGTTATTCTCCTGGCGTACTTGTTGATTTCATTTCCTGATTCTATTAAGCGCCCGCCCCCAAGTCAAGAAATCAAGGGTGTAACCCAATGTAGGGGCCGGGTTGCCCGGCCCGGATCAATCACACCGTGTCACCAGGTCCGTTATGCAATGTAGGGGCCGGGTTGCCCGGCCCCGGTTTCTCTAAGCCGCGATCTCTATGCCCCTGGTTTTTATTTCGTGAATCATCATGCGCCAGCCTTCTTGTTCAAATTCACGGCAACCGAGAGGAAAGGGCTCTATCCTGGGATCGACCCGGCAGGCGATTTTCATCAGCAATACCCGTTCTCGAAAGCGATCCCGCCCGAACCCCGGAGCAATGACGGCAATGTCGA
Organism: uncultured Clostridia bacterium; assembly: GCA_964457225.1. Taxonomy (GTDB): domain Bacteria; phylum Acidobacteriota; class Aminicenantia; order UBA2199; family UBA2199; genus CAYWEM01. The sequence goes on along the minus strand of CAYWEM010000005.1, from coordinate 37,685 downwards.
TATCGCTCCATTCAGCGGCACTGTCCGTAGCATGAGAACCGAAAACGAAGATTCGTTCAACCGCAATTCCGTTTTCCAGCAATGCCCGGCGGAATTCCCTGGCAATGTTCAGAATTTCAGGCGCAACCACGATCTTATCTCCCGGCCCTTTTCCAGGTAAACAGCGGCGAATTCACGAGTACATTTCTTGTAAAATGCCATTTTTTCATCAGGATACCTGGCTTCCTGGTTGAAACTGTTGATTTCCAGCACGATTTCAAGCTTTTCTTCAGAAAACTCCAAGCCGGCTTCCCTGACAATGAGAACGAGGTTGTGGGTTTTCGGAGGATGATCGCCCCTGGCCTTTATGTAAAAAGCTTTCAGCATCTTTTCCACGCTCAGGTGCAGGTAAAAAAGGGCATGCGGAAATTTAGCACCCTGAAAGAGAACTTGGGCGGCTTCGTAATCCAGGTCGGAGATTTTCAGCCAGTATTCAATGAGCTCCGCTTTTTTTTCCACCTGTCGATTTTAGCAGATAAGCGAAAAGGGTTCAAACTAAATTCCAATGTAGGGGCCGGGTTGCCCGGCCCGGTTTTATCGCGACGATCAACCAGAAAAAATTGGGCGCCCCAGGGGAGCGCCCCTGCTAAAGATTGGCGATTTCCGGCCGATACAACAGTTATAGATTTCAAGATGAACACAATCAGCTCAAGCCCGGCCGCTAAGGCAAATAGCGCCCCCCCGGCCGACCGGTTCAACAGCCCGGCAACAACAACTGCAAAAAACCAGACCTGCACAGACCAGTCCCGGTTTTCCGGGCTGGCCGATCTGGCCGGCAAACTGGGCTTCAGCACTTTGTCCTGCACCCGGGAGCGACTGCAGTTCTCGGTATCATCGACCGACCGCAGTCTGGAACTGCGGGCTTCATACGACTTCAGCGGAATCAACCTCAAACTGGCCCTGAACGGCGCCGGCAATGAAGAACAGACCGGGACCGGTCCGGGCCTGCGGGTCCGCATTGAACTGAGCAATCTGCAAATCGATTTCAACCGTAAAACCAGCCGGCACCGCCCGCTCAGGCCGCCGGAAGAGATCCTCCAGGATCTGGTCGGCGTCCTGCGCCGCGTTTTCCGGGCCGATGAAAAAACCGACATCAAAGTCCTGCTGGATGAAGACGCCCTGGCTTCACTCCTGCAGAATGAAGAGTTCGTACGTTTCTTCCAGGAAATCCTGATGCTGATCAGCGTGGTCAACGCGCTCAAGGGGCCGCCGGGCAGCAGGCCGGGCGAACTGGTGCTGATCGAGGGCCGGGGCCGGCCCGTGCTCATCAGCGAAGCCCGGCTTTCAATCCAGGCCGGCCGGCAGGTCATCGAACTGGAGCTGGAAGCCCGGGCCATCTCATCAACCCCGGAACCAAAGCAGGCTTGATCCCGTATGTTTGATTTGAAGCAAGGAGAACCATGGTGAAAAACTGCATCTTGTTGATACTGTTGATCTCCGCACCACTGGCCGCCGGGGACCGGGAAATTCAATACGGCCAGCAGAGCGGCCCGGGCCTGCTGGCCAGGCCGGGGCAGGCCGCGCTGGGGCCCGACGGCAACGTCTACGCTTACGACCGCGGCGATGACTACTTCAGGGTTTACCGCCCGGACGGCACCTACCTGCGCCGCTTCGGCGGCCCCGGCCAGGGTCCGGGCGAAGTCAGGCGCCGGGGCAGTGCCCGCTTCTTTTTCACCCGGGACGGGCAAAGCCTGGTATGGACCGAGGGTTTCCAGGGCAATCCCTGGATTACCATCATGGGCCTGGACGGCCAACTGCGGGAAGTACTGCGCCTCGACCTGCTGGAAGGCGGCCGGGCCGGGCTGACCGGGGGCGTACAAACCGCCGGCGGTGATTTCCTGCTGGGAGTCGTCAAGCTGGGAACCATAAGGCCCGAAAAGCAGTACTTCGTTTACGAGATGCGGCATTCACTGATCCGGGTGGACGGCCGGGGCCGGGTGCAGGCTGAGCTGGCGGTCGAAAGCTATGCCAGCCGCATTTCCCTCAGGGACGACGGCGCCGACCTGGGCCTGCCCTTCGTTCCGAACTACGGCTGGTCCCTGGACGACCAGGAGCAAATTGTCTTCGGCGACGGCCGCGACCGTTCCCTGGCGCTCTACGACCTGCAGGGACGAAAAAAGGGCTCCCGGCAACTCCCCCTGCCGCCCCCGCGGCCGGTCGACGCCGGCCTGCTGGCCGAATGGCGCACTGCCCTGAAACTGCGTTTCCAGGAAACCAGCTCGGGCCGCGAATGGTTCGCCAACTTCGGCCGGGTCACCGAGCTCTACACTGAATCCATCCATCCGGTACAGCCCTGCTTTTCATCCTTCCTGCTCAGCGCCGAAGGCAACCTCCTGATCCGGGAATACGGAGAACTTGACACCCCTGAACAGGCTTACATCATGGTCAGCCCGGCGGGAAAGGAACTGGCGCGGATCAAAATCCCGGCCCTGATCCTGGAATTCGCTTCGGAAAGGTTGCTCTACATCAGGCAGGATGAAGACGGTGACATGATGCTCTGCTCCAGGCCCCGCCGCGGCTCGGAAGCAGCCGACCTGGCCGGGCTTTAAAGAAAAAAGCGTCTTTCCAAGCGCGACAAAACACCTGTTTTCAGGTAAAATGATAGAATCATGTCAAGGTGGAAAATGATTGTCCTGATTCTGGCCGGCCTGACCCTGATCCTGGCGGTCCTGCTGCTGGCCCTGATTCCGAGAATGATAATCGGCCCGATGCTCGAGGGTCCGGTCAGCTACAACCGCCTCTACGACCCGGCGGACTACGGACTGGAGGCCGATCTCCTTCGCCTGCAAAGCCGCGACGGGCTCAGCCTGGAGGCCTATGCAGTAAGGCATCCTCAACCACGGGGCGCACTGGTATTCCTGACCGGCATTCACAATCCCTCGGTGACCGCCTTCTACGGCCATGCCGCCATGCTGCATGTTGAAGGCTGGACCTCGCTGCTGCTGGAAGTGCGGGCCCACGGCCGGAGCGAGGGAAAACTGATCAGCCTGGGCGGCCCTGAGATCATGGACGTGCAGGCCGCGGTGGATTACCTGGACTCGCAACCCGAGCTGGCCGATAAAGCGCTGATCGTCTTCGGCCTGTCCATGGGCGGAGCCGTGGCCGTCAACGCGGCCGCGCATATCCCCCGGCTCGACGGCCTGGTCGCCCTGTCGGCCTATTCATCCTTTACCGATGCCTTCATCGACAACATGAAGGCCGGCGGATTCCCCCGCTTCCTGCTGCCCCTGCAGCGGCCCTTCGTCAATGCTTACCTGTCCCGGCGCCTGGGCCGGGAATACGCGGGAATCACCCCGCTGAATTCCATGGCCCGGTTGGGCTCCAAGCCTGCCCTGCTGATGCATTCGCGGGAAGATTCCCAGGTGCCCTTCGCCTCTTTCGAGCGCCTGCTGCGGGCCGCCCCGGCCGGAACCCGTAGCTGGGTCGTCGAGGGAGACAACCATTTCATCCTGCCTGGAGAAGGCTTCCTCCAGCCCGCCGACTTTCCCGAGTACCGCGCCGTCCTGCTGAAGTTCCTCGAATCCTGCATCAAATCCGGCATGTAGGGGCCGGGTTTCCCGGCCCGAGAATTGCTTATGCCGGCAATATAAATACAATAAATAACCCGGGGCGGATAACCGGCAAATGTGTTATCATGTTTCGGCTGTGATTCAGCCGGAGGTGACTTGATGAACCGGAAAACCAAGACCATAATGCTTTCAGCATTGATCATGCTGTCAGGCCTGGATCCGTCCGGCCCGCGGCTGGATGCCTGCAGTACGGCGGTCATCAGCCCGGCCGCCTCGGCCGGCGGCGGGGCCATGCTCTGGAAAAACCGGGACACTGATTTCCTTTCCAACAAGGTGGTTTTCGTTAAGGCCCAGCCCTACAGCTACCTGGGCCTGGTCAACGCCGAGGACCAGACCGGGCGTTTTGTCTACGCCGGTCTCAATGACCAAGGCCTGGGCATCATGAACTCGGTGGCTTACAACCTGTACAATGAAAAAAACGAAATGGCCGACCTGGAGGGAATTATCATGGCCGAAGCCCTGCGCACCTGCCGCACGGTGGCCGACTTCGAGCGTTTCATCCGGGCCAACCTGGGCGAAAGCCTGGGTAGCCAGGCCAATTTCGGAGTCATCGATGCTTCCGGCCGGGCCCTGCTCTTTGAAGTAGCCAACCGCTCCTGCGAGGTTTTCAACAGCGCCGCTGAAGCGCCGAGTTACCTGGTCAACACCAATTTCGCCCGCAGCGGCAAGGAAGGTGCCGGGGCCGGCTACCTGCGGTTTGAACAGGTCAGTCGCCTGCTGGCCGGCCTGCAGGGCGGAAAAATCAGCCACGAATTCATCTTCCAAAACCTGGCCCGGGATTTCGGCCATCCCCTGCTCAGGCATCCCAGCCCGGCTGAACTGGAGCGCAGTCCGGCCGACCCGCCTACCTGGCTCTACACCAATGATTCCATCAACCGCCCCTCGACTTCAGCGGCAGTTGTCATCAACGGCCGGGATCCAGGCCGATCCGACCGCCCGGCTACTTTCTGGGTACTGCTGGGCGAACCGGTCTGCGGCATCGCCCTGCCTTTCTGGGTGGAAGCCGGCGAAACCCCGGCCGCAGTATGGGCTGGGCAAGACGCGGCGCTGACCCGGGAAAGCCTGCGCCTGAAAAACAAGATCCGCCCCTTAAAGGCCGGCAACCAGAAAAACTACCTGAACGCCGGCCTGCTGGCCAACCTTGAAAACAGCGGTTTTCTGCGCCTGATCATGGACACGGAACAGGAAATATTCCGGGAAACAGCCCTTTTCCTGGCCAAAAAACGCAGCCGGGCCGAAATGGTCACTTTCCAGGAAAAAATGGCCGAAAAGGCCCTGTCAGTCTTGAGCCGGATCTAAAGCGCTTCAGGCGTGTAATTGCTTTTGAAATTCAACCCGGCCTTGGCGGCCTGAAGGTGCTGCAAGCGGCGGGGGACCCGGTAAAACCGGCCGTCCTTGATAAAATTGGCCCCGGTCTGCCGGAAACTGAAGGCAATACCGGCGGCCAGGCATTGCTCCCGGACGGCCAGGATCCAGGCGAAATCGCAGGGCCGGGCGCGCGGCCCGGATTCACCGCCGACCACCACTTCCTCGATGCCCGGCCCGAGATATGCGCCCAGGTTTACCGGCCCCAGCAGGGGCTCAAGTACGATGACCCGGTGCTGCAGCGGCAGGTCCAGAAAAACCGGCAGGCGACGGTCCGCGGCCTGCTGGTCTTCGCAGGTCAGGCAGACGGTGACGTGTTGATAACCAGTCCCCCAGTCCGGCGGCAAGCCCACCCGGAAACGTTCGATGCGCTTGGTTATGAACAGGAATCGACAGTCAGCGCGTTCCCTGATCAAGGCCCAGGCTTCGCGGCGCCATTCATCGCAGGTATCCAGCAGGAAATCGGAAGTGAAGCAGGTCCAGAAGAAAGTACCGGCCGGGTGCAGGTAATCGCCGTTTTTTTTGCGGCGCACCGGCAGGTCGAAATTGCGGGTTTTGTAAACCAGGGCGGCGTCAAGCCCGTGCCGGGCGTCGCCCCGGAAAACATAGCAATGCTCACAGCCTGAACTGTACTTGCGACAGCCGTGCCAGGGATTCCACATTTTGCCCATTTGTCTCTGATACGGCAGACAGTAGGCAATCGTTATCGAAACGCCGTTTCACCGGCTTCACCGGGAAAACGCGGCCGCCGGCCGAAAATTGCTTTCAACCGGGATTTAGCGGTGTTAGAATTTCGGCCTGGGAGGTGAACTCCATGAAGATATGCATACTTAACGGCAATCCCGATCCGGGCAACCGGGAATTCGACCAGTACCTGGCCAGCCTGGCCGCCGGGCTGACCGGCAAACACCAGGTGGACCTGCTGGAACTGCGGGGATTGAACATCGATTACTGCGTGGGCTGCTGGGGCTGCTGGGTCAAGACTCCGGGGGAATGCGTCAACCGGGATGAATCCGAACTGGTCTGCCGCCGGGTCATAAATTCCGATTTGACCATACTCGCTTCGCCCCTGCGCCTGGGCTTTGTCAGTTCCCTGCTGAAAAAGACCATGGACAAGCTCATTCCCCTGGTCCATCCCTACATCGTGATCGACCGGGGTGAACTGCACCACCTGCAGCGCTACGAACAATACCCCAGGCTGGGCCTGCTGCTGCAGGCCGGACCGGATTACCGGGCCGAGGACAGGGATACAACCAGCGCCATCCTGCGGCGCACCGCCCTCAATCTGAAATCCAGGCTCGTCTTCAGCAGGATGATCTCCGAGCCTCTCGAGGAGTTAAACCATGAAATTGACCGTCTTTAACGGCTCGCCGCGCGGGAAAGGCGGCAACACGGAACTCATGCTGGGCCGTTTCCTGTCCGGTTTCGCATCAGTCCAGGGCAACAGCAGTGAAGTATTCCACCTGCAAAAAATCAAGGACCATCCTGAAGCGGCTGCCGCCTTCGGCCGGGCCGAGGCGGTGCTGGTCGGACTCCCGCTCTATACCGACGCTATGCCCGGCCTGGTGATGGCCTTTTTTGAACTGCTCGAGCAGTACCGCGGCCGGGCCGCCAATCCGGGCCTGGGTTTCCTGGTGCAGTCAGGCTTCCCCGAGGCCGTTCATTCAAGGGCCCTGGAGCGCTACCTGGCAAACCTGGCCGATCACCTGGCCTGCCCCTACCTGGGCACCATGGTCAGGGGGGGCTGTGAGGGTCTGCGCCTGGCCCCGGAAAAACGTAACCGCCGGCTTTTCTCAATGCTCGAGGAAATCGGCCGGGATTTCGGAGAAAAAGGCCGCTTCAATCCCGCCCTGCTGGCCGGGCTGGCCGGACCGGAGCGTTTCCCTGCGGCCGCGGCCGCCATCATGAAACCGCTTTTCCGGCTTAACTTGTTCAACGGCTACTGGAACCGGATGCTCAAAGCCAACGGAGCTTATGCCCGGCGCTTCGCCCGTCCCTACCGGGAATAAAGCGCTGGTCAATGATTCAGGGCGCGCTTCAGGGCCGCCCCTGTGAACGGCCCGATAATGATGTATTCTTGACATTTTCGCCGCCTGAACATATATTGTCTCCATGAGCAGGGATTACCGGGAATGGTTGAACCAGGCTGAATACGACCTGGAAACCGCTGATTACATGATAAAGGGAGGCAGGCATTTCTACGCGGTTTTCATGTGTCATCTGGCTGTTGAAAAAGCTTTAAAAGGTCTGTATCAAAAAAAAAGCGGCAATCTCCCTGAAAAAACTCACAACCTGGTCTTTTTCCTGGAAAAAATCAGCATCAATCCACCGGATTCAATCGGAAAATTCATAGTCAAGTTGAATTCAGCCAGTGTCAGCACCCGCTATCCCGAGTCTCTGGCCCAGATCAGCTCAAGGTTTACTCCTGAGATCACTGCAAACATACTTGCCGCCAGCCGGGAGGTTTTGGCATGGATCAAGCAGCAGTTCTGAAGATAATCGATCGATTTCGAATATCCCTGGAAAACAGAGGCGTTAAGGCTGAGCGCATTATCCTTTTCGGTTCTCATGCCTCCGGCAGGCCTCGCGAAGACAGTGATATAGACCTGGTTGTGATTTCCGACGATTTCAACGGACTTGATTACTGGCAGAGAATCGACCTGCTTTCAGAAGCCATCTACCAAGTTTTGAAACCGATTGAAGCCATGGCCGTGACCGGAGAGGAGTGGGAAAAAGGAGATTCGTATATCCTTGAGTTGGCCCGCAAAGGCAAAACCGTTTTCGCCGCCTGAACGATTCCGCTTCAGGTGCTGACTGTCATGCTCGGAAATTCAATCGAATGATCCTGTACCAGGCCTGCTCGGCTCAGCCCGAATTCTCTTTATTTTAGAAACGCAGACCGAAGCAGTAACCCGGCAACAAACCGCGCATCGTAGTGGCCCGGGTTGATCGGGGCAAAACCAACCTGGTTGATCTCCCGTTGTTTAAAAAAACAATCATCGGGCTTAAAATAGAATGAACCTTTTACCGGGCTGAGGGCACCAAGGATATGATGGAAGATTTCGAAGCTCGAATCACCAGACTGCTGCGCAGCGGAGACCCGGCCGGCCTGGAACTGGCCGCGGCCGAGTACGGAGACCGACTGGCCCGGGCCGCCTTCCTGCTCTGCCGCGATGAGAACGAGGCCATGGACATAGTCCAGGAAACCTTCTGCCGGGTGCCGGGGGCGGCCATGAATTTCCGCGGCGACTGCCGCCCCTACACCTGGCTCTACGGCATAATGCGCCGGGTCTGTTTCGGCAGCCTGCGCCGGGCCCGGCGCTGGTTGCATTTCAAACAGCAAGCACCCGGCCGGCATCAAACCGAACTGCAAGCTGAGAACGATGACGACCTTCATGAAGTGTTGAGCAACGCCCTGGAACGCCTGCCCGGACCTCAGGCCGAGGTTATCGTCCTGCGTTTCTTCGAGGAAATGAAACTGGCCGAGATAGCCGTCCTGCTCGAACTGCCGGTCGGCACGGTCAAATCGCGTCTGCACCATGCTCTGGCCGGACTGCGCCTGTCCATGCAGGAAGCCCCGAGCCGCGTTCAGACAAAAAAGGAGGCCCGCCATGCATTGCCCTGAATGGCAGGAATTATTGGAGGATCACCTGGATGGATCATTGTCCGGCCCGGATGAGCTGGATTTCACAACTCACCGGGAAAACTGCCCGGCCTGCGCGGCCCGGTACAGGGAGCGCCGGCAACTGGGGGAGACGGTCAGAACCGGTTTACAGAAACTGAGCCGGGAAATACGTTTCAGGCCCAGGCCGGAAGCCGGCCGCTCAATCCTGCTGCGGCCCCGTTACCTGCTGCCGACCGCGGCCCTGCTGTTATTGGCCGTGGTTATCTTCTTCCCCGGGAAAACTCAGGAATCAGCCCCAAAAGAAGCAAAAGCCGTGGTCGAACTGGAATTGGTCAGAACCATGGTAGGAGAAGATGAAATCTTCATCAGCGGGCAGAGCCAGGGCCGGGAATACCTGATCGACATCAGGGTGACCAGCTGTTTCAACAACAATGCGAATTAAACGAAATAAGGAGGAATAAACATGAAAAAAATGATTATCATCTTGCTGGTATTGGTATTTGTCGCGACCCTGGCCCTGGGCGCCCGGGAAAAACAGGAGCAGGACCGGGTGGCGGCCCCTAAAAAGCCTAAACAGATCAAAATCGTCGAGCCGGTTTATCCCGAGCAGGCCGTGAAGGAAAAAATCGAGGGCCTGGTGATACTCCTGGCCCGGATCGACGAAAACGGCCGGGTCACCAAGGCTGAGCCGATCCCCAACCATGAATTCCATCCCCTGCTGCTGAAAGCGGCCGTGGCCGCGGTCATGCAGTGGGAATACCAGCCTTTCCTGGTCGATGGAAAAGCCCGGGAAGTGGATTTTTCAGTCCAGGTCAATTTCAAGCTGAACGGGCAGAAAGACAAGGGTACCGTCAGCGGGGCGGCGGGAGGGGTCATTGAACCCGGAGTAAAAGAGTCTGAAAAGGAAAAGAAAGCCTCCGGCGGAGTGGTTGGCGGTGTAGTCGGTGGAGTCTTACAGGAGCCGAAAAAATCAGAAAAAGAACAATCCGGATCCGGCAAGGTGATGCAGTTGTCAGCGGAAAACCGCCCCAAACTGAGAAAGAGGATCAACCCCATCTACCCGGAAGAGGCCATGAAAGCCAAGCTTCAGGGCATGGTCATCATCGAGGCCACCACCGATGTTGAGGGCAAGGTGGTGGAGGCCCGGGTGATCAATGAGCCAGGCTCGCAACCACTGCTGGAAGAGGCCGCCCTGGCCGCGGTAAGGCAGTGGGAATACGATCCTTACATGAAAGACGGCCGGGCGGAGCCGGTCAGCTTCACCGTGACCGTCAGTTTCACGCTGAAAACAGAAGTCTTGTAATATGCCCCTGATCAGCCGGTCTTTTTAAAGGTCAGCGCCGCCCTGAAAGCATTACTGCCGTTGCTCAGGTTGAATCCCGAGAAAAGGTAGCGGCCGTCCTCGGCTTCAGCGCGCAACAGGCGGATCGTTTCCTCGGGCAGTGTCTCTTTCAGGACATTCAGGGAAAGCTCTGAAGGGTAATAAAGGCGGTGAAAATCAATGGGCAGGGTGTCCATCATCCAGTCCAGGTAACGGGTGCTGGTGACATGACCGTTGAGATCGAGGTCGAAGTAGCCGGCCTGTTTTTCGAAGTAGTGTCCTTCTTCCAGGGGAGGCAGTTTTTCCGGCGCTCTTTCCAGGGCCTGCCTGTCCCTGAGTCGCTCGAATCTTTCCGCTTCCAGGCCTGCAACTTTTTTCAGGCGCCGGGTGGCCAGGTCAACGGTCAGCCAGCCGGAAGTGGCCCGGGCCGCCTCCCGGCCCTGGTCGTCGCGCAGGATGAAATCCCTGAGATAGAGCAGGCGCTCCACCTTCTTGGGCCAGGTCTCCACGCTCAGTGTTTCGTACCAGCGCAGGGGCCGGTACAATTCCAGGGTCAGCCTGCTCAGCACCCAGAACATGTTTTTTTTCTTCAGGCTGCGATAGCCGAATCCGAGGCGGTCGGCCGAATCAATGGCCGCCTGGATCAGGAAATTCACCGCCGATCCCAGGCGCAGACGGCCCAGCAGATCGGTATCGGCGGAAGTAACCCGGAAATCGGAGACCGTAACGAGTTCATTTTCGATGACCGGCATCATGTCATGATTATACCCCTTCAGTATAAAAAAGGTAAGGGGCCGGGGTTAACAGGTCAAAAGGGGGCCGCCAGGCACGCCATGTAGGGGCCGGGTTGCCCGGCCCGAATTGATCAGGCAAAAGCGAAAAGACCGCAAATCATTTGTAGGGGCCGGGTTTCCCGGCCCGAATTGATCAGGCAAAAGCGATAAGACCACAAATCATTTGTAGGGGCCGGGTTTCCCGGCCCGAATTGATCAGGCAAAAGCGAAAAGACCGCAAATCATTTGTAGGGGCCGGGGTTCCCGGTCCTGTTTTTACATTTGTTGCTGAAAGGGGTATTATTGAAGCATGGACCAGAAAAAACTGTCGGCCGCGGCCAATTACATCGTTGAGTTTTACCTGGACGATGAACAAAAGGAAAAACTGCGCCGGATGAGCAGCTTCAATCGCTGGCTCTACACTTCCTGGTGGGTATTCAAGGGCATGATCGACAAGCTCAGTCATGCCAGGCGGGTGATGGTCATCGTCGGCACCGTTCTGCTCTTTGTCGAAATCCGTTTACAGCATTTCAGGGGGAATTTCAATTTATTGGGCTACCTGCTGCTGATCCTGGTGCTGATGCTGGAATTGAAGGACAAGCTGCTGGCCAAGGACGAACTTCGTGAAGGCCGGGCCGTGCAACTGGCCCTGCTGCCGGATAGTTCCCCCGAGGTGCCGGGCTGGGACATCTGGCTTTACTCGCGGCCGGCCAACGACGTCGGCGGGGACCTGCTCGATTTCATCAGGATTGAAGAAAACTGCTGGGGACTCACCCTGGGCGACGTATCCGGCAAGGGTCTGCCTGCCGCCCTGCTGATGGCCCAGCTGCAATCGACCCTGAGGGCGGTACTGCCTTTCAGCACGGGCAACAGCGACCTGCTGGCCAAGACCAACGGTATTTTCAACCGCTACGGACTGAAAAAGAGTTTCATTTCCCTGGTATTCCTGAGCTTGCGAAGTGATTCCGCGGAAATCAGCCTGGTCAATGCCGGGCACCCGGCGCCCCTGCTGCTGCGCCGAAGCAGGCTGGAGGAAATGGGCCGCGGCGGACCGGCCATCGGCCTGAGCAGTGAGTTACAGGTACCCGGGCAAAAGGTGGAACTGGCTCCCGGAGAAAGCCTGCTGGTTTATTCAGACGGCCTGACCGAAGCCCGGGACGATGAAGGCCGATTCTTCGGCAGTCAGCGTCTGCACGAACTGCTGGAAAACTCTGATCGGCTGTCGGCCGCCGAACTGGGCCGCAAACTGCTGCAGGCGGTGGAAGAATTCATCCAGGCCGCTCCTCCCCACGACGACCTCTCCCTGCTGATAGTCCGGCGTTCCGCTGATTGATGCCGGCAAACCAGGCTGAACCCGGAATGATCCCTTTCGCCTGACCTGGAAACTGCCGGGCAGTATTTCTAATCAGTTAAAACTCATCAGGAAAATGCTTCTCCCGGTACCGGTCCAGGCGGTGAAGACCAGGAAATTCAAACCTTCCGGGTGAATTGCCAGGTCGGGTGACCGGGGGGAAAAATCACGGCTATCCGTACCGGGAATGAATTCGGGCCAGGACCAGCTGATCCCCTCGTCAGCCGAGCGCAAGAGGAAAAGACTGGTCGATGATTTCAAAACCATGTCTAAACGGCCGTCCGGCCTGACTGATTGAGCTATCTTGGTGCCGCTGACCGGGGCATGCTGGTTCAGTTCCTGAACCTGGCTCCAACCGCCCCCGGCTGAGCCGCGCAGGAAGTTGCTCTGATTGCCGTAAGTATGCCCCGTGTAAGATTCAAAGGCCCAGGTCAGGTAAACCCGGCCTTCCGGCCCACAGCGGGCCACGGGAAAAGGATCGATAAAGAAGTACTTCCCGGTCGGAACAAATTCACTCTGCCAGCTGGAGCCGTGATCAAGGGAGTAAAAGAAATGAAAGCCCTCGGTGCTCTGAAACGCAGCCAGGCAGAGAAAGCCGTCCCGGCCCGAAGCCAGCACCGGTAGCCAATAACTGTGCGAGAAATCCCGCGGCGGAGCAACTTCCCAGCGCTCCCAATCCAGGCCCAAATCGCGGGACACGAGCAGGCATAACCTTTCAGGCTCAGCTGCCAGGCCGGATTTCCAGGCCAACCTGACCGTCCCCGGTTCATCTACATCGATGACGGGGTTTAAGGCCGTTTCACCGGCCTGGTTAAGCCGGCGTGGATCATGCCAGGTAGCCCCGTTGTCCAGGGAACGGCTGAAAAAAACATCGGCGCTGGAATAACTGTTTCCCGACCTGGTTACATTCTCGTTCCAGGCCAGGTAGAAAAAACCTCGGCTGTCAACGGCCAGGTCGATGTTCTGCACATCTCCGGCGGAACGCGATATATTCAGCACCTGAGACCAGGCATGGCCGCCGTCCGCTGAATGTGAAAAAAAAGCCTGGCGAAAATCGCCCAGTCTTTCCAGCCAGGCCAGGTAGAGGTAACCCCGCGGGTCAGAGCGGATCAGCGGCTGATCCGAAGTATTCCACTCGGGAAAAAGCAGGCGCGGCTCGGAAAAGTCGGTTTCTCCCCTTGCCACCCGCATAGAAAGGGCGTTGGAGACGTAATCCGGGTAGGCCCACAGAACCCCGGACAGGTCGTAGCCGACTATGCTTGAAATGCGGATGCTGAGCGAATCGCGATCTCCACCGGAGGGAGAAGCCATGAGATCTCGGAGCTGTTCACCGGAAAGAAACCAGCCCAGTTGACGGCGCCAGTAATCCGGCCGAGCATCCCCGATCAAACGATCATTGATGTAAAGCGCGTAGGCGTCGTGTTCCAGGCGCTCGGCCGCATAAACCCGAAACAGGAAGCCGGCGTTGTTGAGCAGCACGGTTCCGGGATAAACAGCGGAAATCTGCGGCCTGGTCAGGCCTTCCAGTTCGGCTTCGGGAACCAGGGGCGGATCGCAGGCCGGCAGCAGTAACAGCACGATCAATACCGGCAGTGCAAGGTAATACCTGTTCATTTTGCACCCCTGTCAATACAATTCAACGAGCATGATATACCTGATAAAAGAAACAATCAAGCCAATTTTTTGAGAAAGACATTCGGCTTCAAGTGATTTTCAAGTAAACACTGTTTTGGCGCATGGAGCAATACAGTGTTCCAGTCCTGATGGCCGGGTTCAGTTCCAGGTCCCGGAAATAAGGTAGGAGCAGGACGGGCAGACCCCGGGGCGCTCAAACAAGACCCTGGAGTTAAAACCGTGACGATCGACCAGCAGTTGACGGCACTGCGGGCAGCGGGTTTCACCGCCGCCGGGCAGGCTTGAATTGCCGGCATAAACGTAGCGCAGGCCATGATCCCGGCCGCATTTCAAAAAATCCCTGATGGTTTTTTCCGGGGTCGGCGGCAGGTTATGCAGCTCGTGGTGCGGGAAAAACCTTGAAACATGCCAGGGAATGTCACGGTCCAGGGCGGCGATGAAAGCGGCCAGCTCGGAGGCTTCGGCCGGGGAATCGTTCAGGCCCGGAATCACCAGGGTGGTCAATTCAAGCCAGACAGGCGCGGCGGCCATCCGCCGGATGGTATCCAGCACCGGTTCCAGCTCGGCCCGGCATTGCCGGCGGTAAAACTCCGGGTTGAATGACTTGAGATCTATGTTGGCGGCGTCCAGCAGGGGAAAGAGCTCGCGGCCGGCTTTTTCCGAGATAAAACCGTTACTGACCAGGATATTGGCCAGGCCGGCCCGGCGGGCCAGCTCGGCTGTCTCCAGCACCATTTCGATGAACACGATCGGTTCACTGTAAGTGTAGGAAATCGAGGCGGCCCCGGCGGACCTGGCGGTCTGCACCAGCTGGGCCGGGCTGATTTCCTCGCCGGCCGAAGTGCTGAAATCTATTGAAAGTGAACTGTTCTGGCAGAAACGGCATTTCAGGTTACAGCCGAATCCCGCGATGGACAGGGTGCGCGAGCCCGGCCTGAAGTGGTAGAGAGGTTTTTTTTCAACCGGGTCCAGGTGCATGGCGGCCAGGCGACCGTAATTGAGACTCTGCAATTGACCGTCGCGGTTGATTCGCACCCGGCAGATGCCGGCTCGGCCATCTCCAACCAGGCAATTATGGGGACAGAGCAGGCAGTGTACCGCCCTGGCCGGAGCGTGCTCGAAGAACAATGCTTTTTTCAAGGCCGCCCTCACTCCAGGGCCGAGAGATACTCCTCGCAGTTCAGGGCGGCCTGGGAACCTGATCCAACCGAAACGGCCACCTGCTTCTGGTGACCGGCGATGATTTCCCCGGCGACGAACAGCCCGGGCGATTTGGTGGCCAGGGAAAAATCGGCCCTGACATAACCCTGCTCATCCAGATCAGCCAGGCCGTGCAACAGGGCGGTATTGGGGTCAGTGCCGATGGCGATGAAGAACCCGTGCACCGGCAGAACTGATCTTTCGTCATCGCTGACCCTGCGCAGCAGCAGGGATTCCAGGTTGCGTTCACCCTGCACCGCCACCACCACGCTGTTCCAGTGAACCTTTATCTTTTCGTGTCGCAAAACTCTTTCCTGCAGGATTTTCTCACCGCGGAACTTGTCACGGCGGTGAATCAGGTGAACCTCGGCGGCGAACTTGGTCAGGTGGAGGGCCTCGGTCAGGGCCGTGTCCCCGCCTCCGACCACGGCTACAGTTTTCTCCCGGTAAAAGGGGGCGTCACAGGTGGCGCAGACCGACACGCCGCGTCCCAGGAATTCCTTTTCACCCGGAATTTCCAGGTAGCGGTGAGCCGAGCCGGTAGCCATGATCAGGGCCCGCGCCGAAAGGCTGTCTTCGCCCAGGTCCACCCGCCAGCCTCCCTGAACCGGGACGATGGCACTGACCTCGTCGCTGGTGAACTGCACGCCGTAGCGCCCGGCCTGCTTGACGAATTCATCCATCAGGTCAAAGGGGACCTGGGGCTCGACAAAACCGGGATAGTTTTCAATGATGTCGGAGTCGACTATCTGGCCGCCCAGCACCCTTTTCTCCACCACCAGGGTGCGGCGCAGGGAGCGGCCGCAGTAAACCGCTGCCGCCAGGCCAGCCGGGCCGCCGCCGATAATGATTATATCCCAGTTTTTTTCCATCAGACGATGTCCTGGAGTACGGCCTCGATTTTTTTCTGGTTGACCGCACCGATCAGTTGCGACCTGACCTTGCCGTCCTTGATGAAAATCAGGGTGGGCAGGGAACGGACCTGGAAACGGGCCGAGGTCCTGGGATTTTCGTTGACGTTGACCTTGAGTACCTGGACCCGGGGCGAAAAAGAATCGGCGATATTGGCCAGATTCGGTTCCAGCATGCGGCAGGGCGCGCAGTTGGGCGCCCAGAAATCAAGCAGGAGGGTTTTGTCCTGGTTGAGATAACTCTCTATATCACGATCTCCGGTGCTGATCACTGTGCTCATTTATTTCCTCCTGTTGATTTTTTTGTACAAGGCAATGTATTCGGCGGCTGATCTGCTCCAGGAAAAATCCTGGGCCATGGCGTTCAGCTGGATGCGACGCCATTTCCGCGGCTCGGCGTAAAGGGCCAGGGCTTTTTTCAGGGCGGCCAGCAAATCACGGGCATCCATGTTCCTGAAAGTGAAGCCGGTTCCGCTCAGGGTACGGAGATCAACTTCCACTACCGTGTCCCGCAGACCTCCGGTACGGTGTACCAGCGGCAGGACGCCGTATTTCATGGCGTAGATCTGGTTCAGGCCGCAGGGTTCGTAAACAGAAGGCATCAGGAGCAGGTCGGCGGCGGCATTGAGCTGGTGGGCCGCTTCTTCGCTGAAGATATTGAGAAAAACGAAGCGCTCCGGATGGCGCTCGGCCAGGCGGTTCAACTCCCTTTCCAGCCGTTGTTCACCGGTGCCCAGCACGGCGATGACCAGTTTCTCCCGGCGCAGCATCGGCCAGGCTTCAAGCAGCAGTTCAATGCCTTTCTGGCGATCCAGCCGGCCGATGAACACGGCCAGGGGGGTGGCCGGATCAAGGGCAAGCTGCCAGCGCTGGAACAGGAATTTCTTGTTCGCCTGTTTGCGTCCCAGAGAACTTCGACTGAAAGTACTCGACAGGTGACGGTCGCGGGCCGGGTTCCAGACCCGGTACTCCGCTCCGTTCAGAATGCCTGAAAGCTTGCCGGCCTGGGAAGCCAGCACTCCGTCCAGGCCGCAGCCCATTTCCGTTCCCAGTATCTCCGCGGCGTAAGTCGGACTGACCGTGTTCAGTCCGTCGGCCAGGACGATGCCCGACTTGAGGCAGGATAAACGACCGTGGAACTCGGCGGCCGATTCAAGCTCGGCTCCGGAAGGCAGCCCCAGAACTCGGTATTCAGACCAGGGGAAAAGCCCCTGGTAGGCCAAGTTGTGAAGGGTGAGCAGGGTGGCCGGCGGCCCGGGCAGGGAACTGAAGGGCTCCAGGCGCAGCAGGGCCGGCACCAGGGCTGTCTGCCAGTCATTGAGGTGCAACAGGTCTACCTTGATGCCCCGGCGCAGTAAAAAAGTCAGCACCGCCTTCTGCAGGAAAAAAAAGCGCGCCAGGTTGTCGAAGTAATCAACTCCGCCCTGGCCGTAGAGAAAGCGGCGGCAAAATAGAAGATCCTGAACGATGAAATGATGATCCAGGCCGGAACGTATTTTTTTCTTTATCAGCCTGGTTTCCAACACCCGGCCGCAGATCTCGAGGTCGAAGATATCGACTGTTTTTCCTTCAGGAAAGGAGCCCTGCCCCCCTGAATAAGCGGGCATGAACAGCATGACCTGCAGTCCGGCCGCGGCCAGGGCCGGAGGCAGGGCTGCGGCCACATCGGCCAGCCCGCCGGTCTTGGCGTATGGGGCGGTTTCCGGAGTCAGAAAAGCGATTCTCATTTCCTTGCTCCCTTGGCCACTATTTTACCCCATAAACACTAAATGTCAACACCTTGGAAAGAAAAAACACCAGATAAGGGGTTATACTATTTTTTTTTGCCCAGGGAGAACCAGCTGCTCTTTTTCGGCGGACCGGCGATTTCTTCCAGCCGGCGACGCGACAGCTGATGTTCAGGATTAACGGACAGAGCTTTTCGGAAAAAACCTTCGGCCCGCCTGGGCAGGTTTTCCTTCATGAAAAGCAGGCCCAGGGCGGCCAGGGCATCGGCATTCCAGGGTTCCATCTGGACTACGGTCTGCAGGCTCTGTTCGGCGGAGCGGCGCATGCTGGGAATCTGGGACTGGCAAAGGCCGAGCAGCAGAAAATAGGCCGGTTTGCCCGGATCGGCCTTGACTGCTTCGCTGAGAAAACTGGCCGCCTCCCAGTATTTCTGCTGGTTGTAAAGCGTTTTGGCCTTGCGGAAAAGAACGTTGGCCTTTTCACCCAGGTTCTCCTGGATCTTGGACTGCTGTCCGACCTTGCCCGCCTCCCGGGTGTCGTATTCACGGCGCCTGTTTTCATCGCTCAGGGTTTCATAGGCCTTGTTGATCCTGGAAAAAACGAAATTGGCCTTTTCCTTGAGATCGGGATCCGGAGCCCGGCCGATGCGGTCAGGGTGGTACTTCTTGGCCATGGCGAAATATGCGTCCTTTATGTCCCTGGGCCCGGCCTGGGCGGACACGCCCAGTATCTCGTAATGATCCCGCTCGCCTTCCTTCAGCTTGTCAAAGAGGGCGATCAGTTCCTCGATCGTTTGCCCGGAATCATCGCTGAACTTGTTTTCCCTGAGGTTCAGCAGGTTGAGCA
This sequence comes from uncultured Clostridia bacterium, assembly GCA_964457225.1. GTDB lineage: Bacteria > Acidobacteriota > Aminicenantia > UBA2199 > UBA2199 > CAYWEM01. Next base: position 19,322 of record CAYWEM010000005.1, on the reverse strand, counting down.
GGTAAAGCAGTACGGTTTTACGCCAGAAAACATCCTCATCCAGCTTGCTTTCCTGGCGGATGGCCTGAAAATCTCTTTCCGGAAAACGGGAAAGGAAGTTGTAGAATTCGATGTCCTCCGGCCTTAGATTGTCACGGATGTCCTCGTTGACCGGCAGCAGCAGCGGACATACTTTCAGGAAAGTATTCTGAAAATAAAGCAGGTTGCGGGTTTTAGTCATGCCCTCGGAAATGACTCCGGGGATGTCGATGCTGAAAACGGAATCTTCCGGAATGGCCGGAGTACCCTGGATAAAGCTCCAGTCACCGCTGTTCAGGTTGAAAACGGCCAGGGTAATGGTGCGAACCTGGTAGAGCAGGGAGAAAAACAGGTCTTTCTGGCTGATCATCTCGTGTTTGACCAGGATACGGCCCATTTTGTCGTTTTGATTCTCAAGCAGCTTGTGAATGTCCCAGTACTGTTTCTGGTTGATCCGGCCTATCTTGAAAAGTATTTCCCCCAGTCTTTCCTGGCGGACCGTTGTCATGGCAAAGGCCAGTTTGCCCTCTAGGAAGAATATCCGGCGTGAACTGCTGTCGCTGTTCACCCTGAGCTCACCACTGCTTTTGTTCATATAGGCATCGCGCAAGGCCAGGCAAACAGGATTTTCCAATACCTTAGGTGTCATCGGGCTCCCCTTGCATATTTCACTTCTCTACCGGTTTCCTGGAAAATTTACTCTATCCGCCAACAAAAATCAAGCCCGACCCAATGAAGCCGGAACAATTCAATCTTTCTTTTTTTTCCTGGCCCAGCCCTCGATATTGCGCTGCCTCTGGCGGGCCACGGCCAGGGACTCTTCCGGCACGTCCTGGGTTATGGTCGAACCGGCCCCGACATAGCTTCCGCGGCCTATTTTAACCGGAGCCACCAGTTCAGAACCGGATCCAATGAACGCTTCGTCCTCGATCTCGGTGGCATGCTTGCTCCGGCCGTCGTAGTTGCAGGTAATGGTTCCGGCGCCGACATTCACGGCCTCTCCCACCCGGGCATCACCCAGGTAAGAAAGGTGCATGGCCTTGGATCCCCGACCGAAGCTGGTTTTCTTCATTTCCACGAAATTTCCGATGCGGGCATCGGCCGCGATTTGACAACCCTGGCGCAAATGAGCATAGGGGCCGACACTGATGTTTTCAGCCAGGACCGTATCGTAAAGCAGAGAACCCGGCAGAATACGGCAGTTGTCACCAACCCGGGTGTTTTCCAGGCTGACCCGGGCTCCGATCATCACATCGGCGCCGATACTGGATTCGCCGCTGATAACGACTCCCGGCCCCAGCCTGGAACCCGGGCCGATGGGAATTCCCGCTTCCAGATAGAAGTTGAGTGGATCCTCAACCAGCACCCCGGCCTTTTCCAGCAAAGCGGCCTGGATAGAAAGCAGGGCCAGGGCCAGGCCGGCCGGGTCTTCGGCCGGGGAAATGATGCGCTCAGCGCCGGGCAGTTCCAGCACCTCCGCCTCCATTTCATCCCAAGAAGTATCCATCCGTTCATTAAGAAGCGATTTTTTTTTTGCGCAGTTTCTTCCGAAAACAATGAAAGGTCTTCCGGGAACAGTCCAGGCCTGTTCAGGCCGGGCAGCCGCCGCCAAGCTGATTGCCGCGGCCAGGTTCTTTCCGGGTATCAGTAAAATATCCTGGTCAAGAACCAGCAATTCCCCCGGTTCGCGCCCGGCCCGCTGAAAATCAACGAAAGTTAACCCGGGCCAGAACAGGGGAAGCCAGTCGCCGAGAGGCCGGGCACGGAATTTCCAGGCGGATGAAGCATCAGCCGGGCCGGCTACCGTGGCGATCATTCAACCAGGGCCAGGAATTCCTGGTCTTCCCGCAATTCGAAGAAATCAGGTTCGTTGAAAGCCAGGACCTTGTAAAAACCATCTGCGGCACAGGCGCGGCCCAGGCTGGCCAGCAAAGCGGCCCGGTCAGCGAGTCCCCTGCTGCACAAGGCCAGCAGGTAATCGAGATAGGGGTCGGCCTGGCCTTTTTTCTGCAGGCCCAGGAAAACATCGCGGCCGCCCGCGTAATCACCGCTGTTCAACAAGTAGATTCCTTGCTGCAGGTAATCTTCATCACTTTCCAGGGGCAGTTGCCTCGGATTGAGCCGGGCGTCGATTATGGCCTGGTAAACCTTGGCCCGGGCCTGCACTTCAAGCACCCCGTAGTACTCGGAATCAGCGTATTTTTCCACGATCTCACTGAAAGCTTTCAGGGCTTCGGCATTTTTCTTCAGGCGGAAAGCGGATACTGCCCCGGCGAACGCCGCACTCACTTCCTTCAACTGCTTTTCTTCTTTGAGCTCCATAAAAGCGCCTCCACTTGTATATCGTTTATTGTACTACGATTGCCGATGCAAATCAACTTGAGCCGATCTTTCAAGTTACTGGGAATTACTTTTTTTTCAGGCTGCGGCAGTTGACTTTTTTTTTTATTCCCCTATTAATAAACCAATGGTTTTCTCTGACCAAGAAAGCATTGAAAAATTCTTAGATGTCGCCATACTTGAGCGGCTCAAGGCTCAGATCAATCTGCCTGCAAATCCCATTCCCATCCTGTTCAAAGAGAGAACCGACCTGAACCTGCTCATTCAGACTCCAAGGCCGGCGATTCCCGCCAAGGGAGTAATCTCCTTTACCTCCTTTCGTATTGCCTTCAAGTTTGATTATCAACTGGAAAGCCAGGGAAGCGACAACCGCCATCTGCTCAGGATTCCCACTGTCATCGAATACGCTGACCCCCGCCGTAAAAGCATCCGCCTTTACTTTGATGAAACCGAAAAGAAAACCGTCAGGTTGTGGAGTGAGCGCCTGAAAACTCAGTTCAACGCCGGCATTCACGACTTGAGCAACGAGGGGATAGGGTTTTACGTGCTGGCCCCGAAGCTGGAATTGAAAAAGAACGATCTGATTTATATAAAAGACGAAATACTTGGGCAAACCTGCAACGGTTTCATTAAAATCTGTCATATTGACGGCGAACTATGCGGCGGTTTTTTTTCCGATGTCGATGAATCCTTTAAACTCTCCATGAACAAAGTCATCAAGCAGGAAATACTCTGGCGCCTGGAACAAAACCTTTTCATACTGAGGGGCCTGAAACAATCCGTGGTCGAGAACCGGGAAAAAATGGCCAGTTCTCCTCCGCAGGAAGGAAATAGCAAGTCTTTTCTCGACCAGGTGAATCCCTTTCTGGCATCCGTGGTCGGGGTTATTGAAAACGACCTGAAATTGCCCCTGGAGAAAAAGTCCACGGAACTGGTCAAAGTAAGCAATGCCTGTTACGAAGCCAGCATTCTTATCAGCCTGGCAACCGAATCCTGCCATACCCAGTTCTTCATCTGCCTAAACCAGCAAAGTTTCGCCTCGTTATGCAGTCATCTTACCCTGGAAGTGAACGGCTTTTCCGGTAAATCAACTGAATCGGTTTTGAAAGAAGTGGGCAAAATCCTGACCGAAAGGATATGTTCCGAGACAGATAAAACAATTGCCTTCCAGATTTCATCGCCGAAAACGATTATTTCTAAAAGACACCTGCTCTCAACCCTGTCAAGATACCCGGCGATCCGAATTTGCTTTTCAGCTGCTATCGGTTCTGTGGACATGCTGCTTTTTTTGTCTGAAGTAATCAGTCAATACCGCCGAGTCGATGATCTCGATCTCAAGGATGTATTCTTTGAAGCCTTGTATTTCGTGGAACCGATACATAAATCAACCGTTAAAGTATTTTCAACTTTTCTCGGCATGGAAGTTAAAGAAAAGGGGATCAACGTCCGCACTCCCCTGGCCCCGAAATTCGAGGTATCGGCATTTATCTCTTTCGCCAACCAGGTCTCGGAGGGTCAGTTGATCCTGAACATGTCGGAGAAACTGGCCAGGTTCATATACAAATCCCTTTTCCAGGAAGAAGTCGATTGCATGCATGCGGAAATAAAAGATGCCATTGGAGAAATACTGAACATAATAATCGGCAATGCCAAGGAAGATCTGTCACAGACTGGAATCAACTTCCAGCTTTCAACGCCCTTTGTAATTATCGGCCGTGACCAGTTTATAGACAATGCCGGTAACAAAGCTTTCGTTTCTTCGAGTTATTGGAGTTCAGAAGGATTTTTCGAACTGTCTTTTTCAGTTCAGAACAGAATCAGCCGTAATTGTTGATCCTGATTCAGCGTTTTTTACTGATTCCGCCGGCCGGCGGCTTAAAATCCAATCAATAAAAGACGATCAGTCTTCGCCTGATTCGCCGCTTTCTTCGTAGGTCTTGTAACGCTCGGTGATGACTCCGAGAACCTCAACGCCTGAACCCTTGGCGATGTCGATGATTCTCAGGACATCCTTGTAGGAAACGGTCTCATCGGCCCGGATGAAGATGGTCTTGTCCTGGCGGGTCTGGTAGATGTCACGCAGTCTGCTTTCCAGCAGCTGGAGGTCGATCGGATCCTGGTTGACCTTGAGAGAAAAATCTCTTTCAATGGTCAGCATGATGGTGGAACCTGCGGCTCCGCTGCCTTCTTCCGAACTCACGGTTTCAGGAAGCTTGATGTCGATACCCTTCTGCATGGCGGGGGTGATGACCATGAAGATGATCAGCAGAACCAGCAGGATGTCACAAAGGGGAACAACATTGGGATCGGATTTAGCTTTATTTGAACCACCGACATCAACGCCCATACAAACCTCCTAAAAAAGGTACTCTATCAAAACGGGGTCCGCTTGTCAAGTGCAAGCGTAAAAAGTCCGGCATTATTTTCAAGATTTTTTCCTGCCCACTTTGATTTTCAGCCGATTGTTCTCCACGCTCAGCGTCAGGTAGGCTTTTTCAAGCTTCTGTTGTTTTAGTTTTTCCTGGACGGTCCTGGTCAGAAGCGATTTGTCCATGGGCGGGGCGTTCAGGCTCTTTGTCTTGCTGCGGTAAAGCTGGTAAAGGTTCTCGAAGCTCCTTTCATCAGCCAGGTTGAGTTCCACTCCTTCGGGTTCCCGAACCGGCGGCCGGGACACTTTTTCATCCATGCGCTGCTTTTTTCGGGGTATTTGCTGTACACCGGTTTCCAGCTCGTTCAGGCGCTTCAGCCAGAGATTGTTGTACAGGTTGAATTTCTGCACCAGGTTTTCGAAAAGCGTGGCCTGGCGCGGTGACCTGGATCCGGAAGAACTCAGGTGGCGGATTATCCTCTCCAGCTCCTGCCTTTTCTGCTCGGGCGGAATCCTGATTTCACCTGAAAAAAACTGGTTGAAACTGGTTTTCAGCGCTTCCAGACGGTTCTCCAGCTCGGTGATGCGGCTGTCAAAACTGCTTCTCTGGTCGCTTGCGTCCACGGTCGGCTTCTCAGTCCGCCTTCGGCATGAAAACCCAGGTCCTCATTTTTCCAGCTGGCCCAGATACTTGCCGATGACCAGGTCAAGTTTCCGGCGCACTTCAGGCGGAATGACCGCCGGATCGGTCACAATGGCTCCGGCCAGGGCTGAAGCGCAGTCACAGGAGCCGGCCGGCTGTCCGGAGACTATGCCCAGGACCATCCTCTTGGCCGCGGCCACGGTCAACTGCAGGTTTTTCAGAATGATTTCAGTGGTCACCGGCTCGGCTTCCTGGTGCCAGCAATCGTAATCGGTGACAAAGGCCAGGGGCAGAAAGCAGATTTCCAGTTCACGTGCCAGCTTGGCCTCGACGGCCTGGGTCATGCCGATCACCGAGAAACCCAGCTGCCGGTAAACCAGGGATTCCCCCAGGGATGAGAACTGGGGGCCTTCCATGTTGAAGTAACAGCCTTGAAAATGGTTGCGTATCTCGAATCCATCGGCCACTTCCCTGGCCAGGCTCGAATAGCGCGGACAGGTCGGCCGGGCGAAGGCGACATGGGCGACGATGCCGTCGCAGAAAATCGTCTTATCCCGTTTATGGCTGAAATCAAAGAACTGGTCGGGGATCACCAGGTCGGTGGGATGTATTTCCTCGCGCAGAGAGCCGACCGCGGCAACTGAAATCAGTGTTTTGACTCCCAGCATCTTCATGGCGAACAGGTTGGCCCGGTAATTGACTTCGGATGGATTCAGCCTGTGTCCACGGCCGTGCCTGGCCAGGAAGGCGATTTTTTTCCCGGCTACTTCGCCGATCAGCAGGTCCCCGCTGGGATCTCCGAAAGGAGTCATGATGGAAAGGGTTTCGGGCTTCTCCAGTTCCGGCCAGTCACAGAAACCACTGCCGCCGATAACCCCGAATTCAGCTCTTGCCATTTTGCCTCCTGGGTCTCAGAATATTACCCCATACCGCCCGGCCAGTCAACCTGGAATCAGGTTTCCGGCGTTTCAGGCAAATGCCCGGCCAGGCGGGAACGAAGTTCCTGGAAATCGCTTTTGCCTCCCAGCATCATGCCGGCCAGCGGCAATCTTTTCCTCGTTTCCTCGGAGAGCCAGGCGGCCAGTCGCCGGATTTCCCACTGGGCATGTTCGTCTTCACGCAGGCGCGAAAAATGGTATATCTCCCGCAGATTCATCTTGACCAGCACCCTCCGGCGATGGGAATTGCTGAGCAGGTAGACCGCGGCCCGGCCGTAACGTTCCCGCAACCTGTCGTAAGCCTCGTTGCAGCGGGCGATCAGGCTGTGAAAATCTTCCTCGACTCCGGCGGAGCTGAAGACTTGCGGCATGGTGTTGCCGAGCCGGGGTTCGTAATCCGCAACCAGGAGAGTGGCCATGCGGTGCCTTTTCAGCTGGGCGAAGCAGGAAGCACTGACCACGGCTTCGAAAACCAGCTCGACCAGCTCGAATTCCCGGGGCGGCCGGTCATAGAATTCCATTTCCCTGAAAAGCTCCAGGTATATCCTCTTTTTTTCCGCGGCGTTCAGCATGGATCGGGCGCTGGAAAAATCACAGCCGTGCCGGGTGAAGGCCAGGCCGGCCAGGATCAGGTCATCGCCGCCCGCCGGGCACGATATCATGCGTTCCGACCAGGAAAGACCGGAAACAGGCGCCCGGCAATCGTCGTCACTGAAGAGAATGCGGTCTATATTGCGGTCAAAAGCCGAAGGAGCGGTGAACAGGACAATCGATGGCGCCAGGGCGGCGCTCTGTTCCTGGAAAAGCCGGCCCAGTTCCCTTATTTCCGCCAGTTCATGCTCCTGGAATCGACGCAGTAAATGCTCCAGGTTGCGGGCGTTGATGGTCATGCCCAGCTGGGCTTCGCAGGCCAGGGGCAGGAAATAGCGGGCGTCTTCCTTGGCGCGCTCATCCAGCTGTTTTCCGTTCGCCCCGACCCCCAACTCCTGTTGCAGGTGCTCCCGGATCGAGGTCAGGGCCTTCTGGTAGGCGGCGAACTGGGCGGCCGCGGTCTGCCTGAACAGCAGGCGGTCCTCCGGCTCGCTGATTTCATCGGGAACAACCACCGGATCGTCGATCAGCACGTAGCGCTGTGATTTCTCGGTGAAGGAAACCAGGCGGAACTGTTCAAGTATCTCCAGGGCCAGCCTGGAAATCCCGGTGACGTCAAAATTGAAAACAGCATGTTCGGCCACTGAATGGTGACCCATATCAAAGACTATTCTCCGGTTGGAACGTCGGGCGCTGGCCACGTCACTGCAGGCCCGGCGCCTGAGGGTGGCCACGTCGTCCTCGCTGCGGCTGATACGGGCATAAGCGGCACTGAAGGTTTCCGGGGTGAGTATTTCCCCGGCCCCGGAATTCAGCCTTTCCAGGACTTCGACATCGACGTTGAAACCGGCCAGAGTGACCTTCAAGTCAGTCTCCTCAGGAACGACCGCGGGGAAAAATCATTTCTGCTCATAACAGACCTGCTTCGCCCAGTTTTTGAATGAGCTGATGGGCGCTTTCATCGATTGAGTTCCGATTCCATATTTCCCAGGCCTCGATTCCTTCCCTGGAAAACGTTTTAATATAGGCTGATTCAAGTTCCTGGAAAGCTTTTTCATCGAGGCGGTGTTTTTCAGCGGCTGCGGTCCGGGATTGAAAATCGCGGTAAGCGCTGCGGAGGTGAAAAACGGCGTCATAACTCGGCGACCAGAAACTGAAAAGGTTCTTCAGCACCTGGTTGCGTCTCTCCATATGGGGATTTCCCTCTTTTTGCGGCCTTCTCAGCTGCCAGTCGATCCAGTGGTCGATGACCGAACGGTCGCAAAGTAAAAAATCCAGCGGCCTGGTCAGTTTCAGGTTTTCGTTGTTGATCTGTGAAGAAAGGCGGAAAAAAGCCAGGGCGAATTCCGGGACCTGGTCGGCATCGAAAGGATTCCTGCTCCCCAGGTCCTCCACGTCCTCGACCCGGAAACGCAGGCTGAGTATTTTTTTCACTTCGGCAAGCACCGCGGTTTTTCCGCTGCCGGGAATCCCGGAAATGGCTATTTTGACCATGACCAGATTTTAATCCAAGCCCGATTAGTAGTCAAATTTACTTTACCGCCCTGATTTGCTATCATTGCAAGGTGAATGAAACCGAACTGAAAAACCTGCGTGATCGTATCCTCAAAGCGGCCTCGGATCCCAAGGGCGCCCGCATAGCCGTATCGGTGTTCAACAACCAGGCCCGGCGCGAGGACGCCCTGTTTTTCCTTGATTATCTCGCCAGTAATGACCCGGCGCAAAAAAAGATGGCCCGCCTGGTCCTGGGGAATTTCGGAGTGCTTGAAGCCCTGCCCCCGCTGGTTGAGGAAATAGAAGCGGCAATCGGTCACCTGACCTTTCTGCCAGCGGACGAATCCCGCGAAGCAGTACTGTTTCCCGGCCTGATTGAAGCTTTCGAAACCGTTTTCGCCATCATCAGGGCCGGAGAAGTGAAAGACCGCGAACTGGCGGAAAAATGCGAGGAAATCTTTAAAAAAACCCGCAACGAGGACCTGCGCTTCACCCTTATTAAAATAATCCTTTTCAGCAAGCAGAATTTCGATTTCTTTCTCGAACTCTGGCCGAAGCTGAGCGACAAGGAACACCGGGCGGTTTACTTCACCTCGTCACTTGTAAATGACCCGGCCCGCAGCAAGGTTTTCCAGCTCGGCCTGCAAGATGAAAACAACTTCGAATTCGCGGTCAGCAACATGATCAGGAGTCCGGAAGGTATTGATCTCCTGGCCGCCGTCCTGCCGGGAATGGAAGACGCCCAGAAACAGATCGTGTTGAACAAGCTCAACGACGAAAAAATTTACGCCCTGGAAGAAGCTCTTATAAACATCATCAGGGACGATAAAAACCGTTATATCACCGACCTGGCCGTGGAAATCCTGAAAAAGGGAAAAAAAGACTCATTTCCCATCGAGATGTTCCTTGGCTTTCTGAACACCGGGTATACCGCTGAGATGGTGCGCAGTTCCCTGGAGCTGGTCGAATACTTCCTGCAGGGGGATGCGGTCTCCAGCCTGATCAACGCCCTGGAAAAACAGCCGCTGTTCAAGAACAAGAGCCTGATCCTGGAAAAACTGGTCAAGGTGGTCAAAACCCATCACGGACTGGACGGTGAACTGAGCCAGAGAATCCTGGCCATTCTCATGCCTTATTTCGAATCCTACAGCGAAGAAAAAGAAGATCTGCTGATAACCATTCTGCGCATCCTGCCGCAATTACTGTATTCAGGTTCGATCCAGTTGAAGAACGTCCGCCGCCGCCTGCTGGAATACGTAAAATTTCACGAAGCCGGCATTTCGGTCCCGCTGAAAAACAACTTCCAGGAGGGACTGGCCAAGTTGAGCCAGCTGTCAGGGAAATTCGAGGAAAGCGAAGCCAAAACCAGGAAATTACTGCTCCTGTTCGACATAGACCCGCACAAGATAGAGAGTGAAAGGATCAGCTTCCTCAAGGAAGAGCTGAAGGAAATAGATTCACTGGGAGACGAATTCCAGCAGAAACTGGAACAATACCTGGTTTCCATAGTCGGCGATGAAAAGCAGGACTGGCGCAAACGCGCTCTTTCCCTTGAGTTGCTCGGGGATTACGGAAAACGCAATTCCATTGAGCTCCTGCAGAACCTGGCCCGGACGGAAAAAAGCCTGGGCGTCAAGGTCAGCGCCCAGCAGGCCGTCAAGAGAATCAGGCAGAGATGGCACCTGCCCGAGCCCGCACTCTTACTGCTGGAATCGATTTTCTACGCCGTCAAGCTGATCACCGACTTCTGCCTGGCCAACGAGATCAAGTGCCTGTGTCTCAAGGACATCAGTGAATTCCCGGCACACGCCGAGCAGGAATTTGAAACGATAATGCTTTCTGACGCCTTCCTGGGACGACCGGAAATAAAACAGCTGAGTGATTACCTGGCCGCCAGGAAGCAAGTCCGACTGCTGATCATGACCGCTGATCCCCAAAAAGTACCAAGCGACCTGCTGCCCGCCCACACCATACTGCCGAGACCTTTCAATGCCGCTAACCTGGCGGACATTCTACTCAGTGCGAACTGACCCGGCATGAAATCTTCAGCAACGGGAAAACCGGATAAAGAAGCAGGCGGAATTCCCATCGTTCTGGCTTCTGCTTCACCCCGGCGCAGGCAGCTGCTTCAGATGATCGGCCTGCAGCCGGTGGTGGAAATACCAGAAGTAAACGAGGATTTTCTGAGCGGGGAGAGCATCGAGGCCTACCTGGAAAGAATCTGCCTGGCCAAGGCCTTCGCCGTTTACCAGAAGCGCTATTTCAACCAGCTGCTGCTGGCGGCCGACACGGTGGTAATCTGCGAGGAAAAGACCCTGGGCAAACCGGGCGGGCGTGAAGAAGCCCGGCGGATGCTGGGCTGGCTTTCAGGCCGCAGGCATGAAGTCTGGACCGGCCTGGTAATCCTGTACCGGGGGACATCTTCATTCGCGCTCAGCCGGACCGCGGTTTTTTTCAAGCAGCTCCAGCCCCGGGAAATCGATTTTTACCTGGATCGCGAAGAATACCTGGACAAGGCCGGGGCTTACGCCGTCCAGGGCCTGGCCGCCCTGTTCGTGGAAAAAATCGAAGGCTGTTACTTCAACGTCATGGGACTGCCCCTGAACCAGTTTTACCGCCAGGTCCAGGGCCTGGGGCTTGAACTCTTCGGAAGGAGCGGGGCCGATGCCTGAGATCCTGCTGGGCAAAACCGGAATCAGAGTATTACCCGTCGGACTGGGCGGAATTCCCATCCAGAGACTGGATCTGGAAGAATCGGACCGCCTGCTGACCGCCGCCCTTGACCTGGGAGTCAATTTCTTTGACAGCGCCCGGGCCTATACTGACAGTGAAATGAAAATGGGCCGGGTGCTGGCGGGAAAAAGAAAGCAGGTCTGCATAGCCAGCAAGAGCATGGCCCGGGAAGGCCGGGCCATGGCCGCGGACATCGAATCAAGCCTGCGCGCCCTGGCCACCGATTACCTGGACATTTACCAATGCCACAACCTGTCCAGCGAGGCTGACCTGCAGGCTGTCCAGGCCCCGGGCGGCGCCCTGGAAACACTTGAAAAAAAAAGGCAGGCCGGCCTGATCCGTTTCATAGGACTGACCGGGCACAAACCCGGGCTGCTGCTGAAAGCACTCGACATCTTCCCCTTCGCCACTGTCCAGGTTCCAATCAATTACCTGGAAACCCTGGCCCTGGATGAACTGATTCCGGCCGCCCGCCAGGCCGGGATCGGCGTCATCGCCATGAAACCGCTGGCCGGAGGCGCGGTTCAGGAAAGAGTGCTGAACCTGCGCTTCACCCTGGCCGCCGGCGCCGACCTGGTCATTCCCGGAGTCGACAGCCCGGCCCAGATTCGGGAAAACCTCACCTGCCTGGAAACACCGGGCCCCCTGAACGAAGAGGAGATCGCCGGGCTTGAGCGGGAAAAGGCTGTACTGGGAACCGGTTTCTGCCGCCGCTGTGAATACTGCCAGCCCTGCCCGGCCGGCCTGCCCATCGCTTTTCTGCACGTGCTCCGTGGTTATTATTTCCGCTACAATTTGCAGGAATGGGTACTGGAAAGGCTCGGATCAATCCCCAAATCTTACTCCGACTGCCTGGAATGCGGAGCCTGCCGGGAAAAATGCCCTTACGATCTCGACAGCCCGGCCATTTTCCGGGAGACCCGCGAGAAAATCGCCGCCGATCATCCAGGGCGGATTTAAGCCCAGTTCCAGATTCACCCGCCGACCCAAGCGCTCGGCTTTACACCGGGGCCGGCTTCAATTATAATCCGGGCATGAACGCCAGAGAAACCATAGAAGCGGAAAAACTCCGCAACATACTGAATCCCAGGGAAAGCAACGATCTCTTCAAGATCACCGTCCGCTTTCAGAAACACCTCGGTCCGAGCTTCGCCAGGGCCCTGGAGCTGGCCAGGAGCAACCCCCATTTCCTGGAAGAAGGAGAAGGAGACTACTACCGCGCTTACGCCAGTTTTCAACCTGACCAGGCCGATGACCTGCATGAACTCTTTCAATACGTCAAGGACCAGGAAACAACCCGCCTTTTCCTCAACAACAAGCCCGTGCCCTATATCCAGGATCTCTGGCTTTTCCTGATGTGGTTTCACCGGGTCAAGTAAAACGATCCAGCCGATGCGCAAGGCAATGAAGAACAAAAAAGCTTCCCCCACGACCGTGGCCTTCACCAGCCTGGGTTGTTTCAAGAACCTGGTGGACACCGAAGTCCTGGGCGGATTGTTGCGCCGGCGGGGCTGGCGGCCGGTATCAGCCTACGAACAGTCTGACTGGCTGATCATCAACACCTGCGGTTTCCTGCGGGCCGCCAAGGACGAAGCAATCGAGGAAGTTTTAAAAGCCCTGGAAAGAAAGGAAAACGGGGAAGTAAAAAAAATAGCAGTTTTCGGCTGCCTGGTGCAGAGGTACGGCCAGGATCTGGCCGAGCTCTTCGCCGGGGTGGACCTGGTCTGGGGGGTCAAAGACTTCGAGCTTCTGGCCGCGGTTCTGGCCGGCGAACAAAAATCGAACTACCCGGACCGGGAGCATTTTCTTTACCATGACGGCCATGAAAGGATAATCGCCACCACCCCGAACACGACTTTTCTGAAAATATCGGAAGGCTGCAACCTGCGTTGTTCCTTTTGCACCATTCCGGCCATCCGCGGCTCCTACCGGTCGCGGAGCATAGATTCACTGCTCAGGGAAGCCGAAAAATACCTTGAGCTGGGTTTTTTCGAACTAAACCTGGTTTCCCAGAATTCGACCTCCTTCGGCCGCGAACGCAGCGGCCGCAGTGAACTGCCCCAACTGCTGGAGGCCCTTTCCGGCCTCGGCTTCAACTGGATCAGGGTGCTTTACCTGATGCCCGAGGAAGTCGATGAATCGATCCTGGAAGCTTTCAACCGGCCCGGAATCCTGCCCTACTTCGATCTTCCCCTGCAGCACGTTTCCCGGCCGGTGCTGAAACTGATGAACCGATCCGGTGATCCTGAATCCAGGCACAGGCTGCTGGAGCTTGTACGCGGGCGTTTCCCCGCGGCCGTAATGCGCAGTACTTTCATAGTCGGTCATCCCGGGGAGGGTGAAGCCGAGTTCAGGGAACTGCTTGATTTCGCCGCGGCCAGTGAAATAGAACGTATCGGGGTCTTTGCCTTTTCACCGGAAGAAGGCACCCCGTCTTTCGACCTGCCGGGAGCGGCCGCTCCCGAACTGGCCGAAGCAAGGCGTGAAATGCTGATGGATCAATCCGATCAGAACCTGGAAAAGTTCAACCGGAAGCTGCTCGGCACCAGCCAGACCTTTCTGCCGCTCGGGCCCTGGGATTCACGCCACACGGTCGGCCGCATCGCCTGCCAGGCTCCGGAAGTGGACGGAATCACCCTGATCCGGGGAGCTTTCCGGGACTCGCTCCAGGCCCTGCGGATAAAGATCAGTGATCAGCATCACGAAATACTGCGCGGAGTGAAAATATGAAAAAAATCATGGTTCTGCTGGCAACTTTTTTCGGTGTCGGTTACCTGCCCCTGGCTCCAGGCACCTGGGCTTCCCTCTTGACCGCGGCCCTGATTTACCTGCTGTTCCCGCTGTTCCAGGGAGGCTGGCTGACCGTCCTGATCGCCCTGCCGCTGGTGACCCTGATCGGTATCCCGGCCGCGGCCGCCGCTGAAAAGCACTTTGCCCGCAAGGACCCCAGGCCCTGCGTCATTGACGAAGTCGCCGGGCAGATGACCGCCCTGCTCTTCATCCCCCACAACCTGTTTTATTTCGGAGCCGCTTTCCTGCTCTTCCGCTTCTTCGACATATTCAAGCCCTTTCCGGTACGCCAGAGTGAACGACTCCCCCATGGCATCGGCATCATGGTCGACGACCTGCTGGCCGGAGCCTACACCCTGCTGCTGATGCAGATCTGGCTGCGTTTTTTCCAGGCGGCGGGATAACTTTTTCCTGAAACAAGCGTATTCCTGATTAATCAAGGAGCGTATCACCATGAACAAAAAAACCGTTTTCGTCTTTTTACTGGCATGCATTCTGATCGGCCCGACCCGAATGCCGGCCTCCGACCCGGCTGAACTGGCCGGATTCTGGCAGGGAGCCGTTGAATTGCCGGGAGCAAAACTCGAAGTGCAGATCTCTTTCCAGGTCCGGGAGAACGCTTCCCTGCAGGGAGAGATATCCATTCCGGCCCAGAACGCCCGCAACCTGCCGCTGAGCCAGGTCACCCGGCGCAACGGGGAACTGAGTTTTTCCATCGACGGGATTCCCGGTGATCCGACTTTCAGTGGAGTTTTGAGTGAAGACGGGCTTTCCTTCAGCGGAAAATTCAGACAGGGCGGGGCTGAATTCCCCTTCAGCCTCCAGCGCTCCGTGGATCCGGGCCTGGCCGCCGCCGAGGCCCTGGCCGAATTCGCAAAAATCGTGGAACGCGGCCTGGCCGAGCTGGAAGTTCCCGGCGTGGCCCTGGCTGTAGTCAAGGACGGCAAGGTCATCCTGGCCGAGGGCTACGGCCTGCGCGATCTGGAAAAAAAGGAAAAGATGAGCGCCGATACTCTCCTGGCCATCGGTTCTTCCTCCAAGGCCTTCACCACCCTGGCCCTGGGGAGCCTGGTCGACCGCGGCCTGGTCGAATGGGACCAGCCCCTGCGCAATTACCTGCCCTGGTTCAAACTGCATGACTCCCCGGCCGCCGAAAGAATCAGTCCGCGCGACCTGGTCACCCATCGCTCCGGCCTGCCCAGGCATGACCTGCTCTGGTACAACAACCGCAGCCTGACCCGGGAAGAGCTGGTCCGCCGCCTGGCATACCTGGAACCGACGGCAGACCTGCGCAACCGCTTCCAGTACAACAACCTGATGTTCCTGACCGCGGGTTACCTGCTGGAGACCCTGACCGGCAAGAGCTGGGAAGATTCCGTCCGCGAACTGGTCTTCAACCCCCTGGAAATGAAACGCAGTAATTTTTCCATAGAAGATTCCCGGCGCGATCCGGATCATGCCCGGCCTCATGCATTCCGGGACGACCGGACTACTGCCATACCTTTCCGCAACATCGACAACGTCGGCCCGGCCGGATCGATCAATTCCACGGCCCGGGAAATGAGCAACTGGCTGCTGCTGCACCTGGGGCGGGGGGAATTCGCCGGGAAAAAAATTCTCAATCCAGCCACCCTGGCTGAAATGCACCTGCCCCACATGAGTACCGGGGCCGGCTCGGCCGAACCCATGATCGAAGAAATCGGCTACGGCCTGGGCTGGTTCGTGGACTCTTACCGGGGTTACCGCCGCGTGCATCACGGCGGAGCCATAGACGGTTTCATCTCCCAGGTGGCCTTCCTGCCGGCCAAGGGCATCGGCATGGTCGTGCTGGCCAACCTGGGCGGAACCCCATTGCCCGAATTGCTCTGCCGCACCGCCTTTGACCTCTTGCTGGGTCTCGAGCCGCGCGACTGGATAGGCGAAGCGGCCAAGCAAATGGCCCAGGGCCGCAAGCTCGGCGAGGAAGCCCGGCAAAAGGGCCGGGAACGCCGGGTTACCGGCACCAGGCCGGCCCGCGACCTGACCGAGTACAGCGGTGTTTACCATCATCCCGGTTACGGCGACCTGGAAGTGAAATTGGAGCGCGGCAAGCTGTCCTTTGTTTTCAACGACATCGAAACTCCCCTGGAACACTGGCACTACGACACTTTCAACGGGGGTCAGGCCGGGGATGCCACTTTCAGGGACTTCAAGATCAACTTCGGGCGCGCGGTCTCCGGCCGGGTGGCCTGGCTGGAAGCCCAGCTCGAACCCACCCTGGACCCCCTGCGCCTGGTCAAGAAAGCCCCGGCCAGGCTTTACGATCCGGTCCACCTGCAAAAACTGAGCGGCCGCTACCAGCTTCCCGGCCAGGTCATCGAGATCAGCCTCAAGGGTTCGGGCCTGACCCTGGTCTTGCCGGGCCAGCCTGAATTCGACCTGCTGGCACAGCCTGATGAAGACTTTGTGCTCAAGCAGGCCAGGATCGTCAGGATCCGTTTCCTGGAAGACAAGGACGGCCGGGTCAGCGGCCTGGAACTGAACCAGGGCGGCGCGGTTTTCACCGCTAAAAGACTGGAATAAACCACAAAAACAAATACTTTTGACAGCAAACGGCCTTTGTGTTAGCTTCAATGACATGAGGTGCTGCATGAACAAACAAGGTCGGCTTTTACTTTCATTGATACTGCTGTTGGTTTTCACCGTTCCCCGATCCGCCGAGGAAGGCATGTGGCCGATCCACGAAATCGGCAAACTGGACCTGCCCGCCCTTGGATTCAAGGTTTCGGCCGCTGAGATATTCACTCCCGGGCAGACCTCGCTGACCGACGCCATCGTCAACCTGAGCGGGGGCACCGGTTCCTTCGTATCCGACCGGGGCCTGATCATCACCAATCATCACGTGGCTTTTTCGGCCATTCAGCGGGCCAGCAGTGTTGAAAAGGATTACCTGACCCGGGGTTTCCTGGCGGAAAGCCTGGAAGCTGAAGTTCCGGCCCTGGGGTTCACGGCCAGGATCATCGAATCCTGCCGGGACGTTTCCCCGCAGATTCTCGGCCGGATCAGACGCAATCTCGATTATGCCGCCCGGACCCGGATCATCGACAGCCGGATCAAGAAAATGATCCTGCAGGCCGAAAAGGAAAACCCGGGTAAAAGGGCCGAGGTGGCCGAGATGTTTCCCGGCAAAACCTACATGCTCTTTCTGTACACTTACCTGCGGGATGTCCGCCTGGTTTACGCACCGCCGCTGAGCATCGGCAATTTCGGCGGTGAGACCGACAACTGGGTCTGGCCGCGGCACACCGGGGACTTCACCTTCCTGCGGGCCTACGTGGCCCCGGACGGCAGTCCGGCCGATTATTCCCCGGACAACGTGCCCTATAAACCCCGCACTTTTCTCAAGATCGCCGCGGGCCACCTGGGCGAAGGCGACCGGGTCTTCATCCTGGGCTACCCGGGCCGCACCTACCGGCACCGCACCGCTTCCTTCCTGGCCTTCGAGGAAAACCTGCGCCTGCCCTACGTGGCCGATATAAACGAATGGCAGATCCGGGAAATGGAAAAAAGGGCCCAGGGCGACCCGGAACTGACCATCAGGTTTTCTTCCCGCATCAAGGGCCTGGCCAATACCATGAAGAATTTCCGCTCCAAGCTGGTCGGTCTGCAGAGACTGAACTGGACCGAGCGCAAACGCGAGGAAGAAAAAGAACTGGCCGCTTTTATCGCCGCCGATCCCGGGCGGGCCAGGCAATACGGAGACGTGATTCCAAAAACCGACGCCATTTACCGGGAAATGTCGGAGCTCTTTCCCCGGGAAATCTTCCTGGAGCAGCTGCCCCGGGTGCTCACCCTTTTCCAGGCGGCCCGCTTCACCGTGGAAGGAGCCCGGGAATTGCGGAAAAAAGACCTGGAGCGTGACAGCGCCTACATGGACCGCAATATCGCCCGCAGTCGGGAAAGAATGATGTTCAGCCTGCGCAATTTCGATGCCGGGATTGAAGCCCTGTTCCTGGCTGAAATGATCAGGCGGGCCTCGGAACTCCCCCAAGAAATGCGGATCCCGGCATTCGACCGGCTGGCCGGGAAGGATGCCGCCGCCCTGCGGGAAATGGTAGAGAGCAGTGTCCTGGCGAATCCGGATGCGCCGGCGGAGCTGATGAAACAGAGCCCGGCTGAGCTGGCCGCTTCAGGGGATCCCTTCATCAGCCTGGCCCTGAGCCTGCAGGCTCTTTACGATTCAATGAAAGAAGCACAGGAGCGGCGCAAGGGGCAGTTGGACGTGCTGGCCGCCCGGCTCAGCGAAGTGCGCGAAGCCTGGCTGCAGACCGGTTTTATTCCCGACGCCAACGGCACCCTGCGCCTGACCTTCGGCAGTATCAGGGGCTACAACCCGGCTGACGCGGTTTACTACAAACCCTTTACCACCATAGCCGGCATCCTGGAAAAGGAAGGCCAGGGACCGGAATTCGAACTGCCCGAAAAAATCAGGGAACTTCACCGGCAAAGGGAATTCGGCCCCTACCTCCACCCGGACCTGGACGACGTACCGGTGGCCATGCTCTACGACATGGACACCACCGGGGGAAATTCCGGCAGTCCGGTGCTGGACGCTCAGGGCCGGCTGGTCGGGGTCAATTTCGACCGCGCCCTGGAAGCCACCATCAACGATTTCGTCTGGAACACCTCTTACAGCCGCTCCATCGCGGTGGACATCCGCTTCGTGCTCTGGGTGGCACGCTACCTGGGCCTGGCCGAGAACTTGCTGGCCGAGCTGAACCAGTAGCAATAGAATCAACAGATTTCGGCAAAATCGTTTTTTTTGCATCCCAGCCTTGACAATAAAAAACATGTTTTTTATCATTCAGTAGGCAAAAATGTGATTTCTGGATTCTGGAGACCTGAACACTCGCTTTCCCAAATTACTAAGAATGAGGCGGAGGTGTTGGAAACATGAAAACTGAACTTGTTCAAAGCTTGACAGCTACTTTCGAAGTCCATGTCCAACAGACCGAAGGCGGGGTGGAGTTCTGGTTGGCACGAGATCTTCAGTATTTACTCGGGTATGAGGAATGGCGAAATTTCAATACGGCCATTTCCAAGGCAAAAACTGCCTGTGAAGTTTCTGGACACGCAATCCGGGATCATTTTGTTGACGTCAACAAAACGATACAGATGCCCAAGGGAGCCGTTAAAGAAGTCCCCGACCTGATGCTGACCCGCTACGCATGCTATCTGATCGCCCAGAACGCCGACCCTCGTAAACCGGAGATCGCCTTTGCCCAAAACTATTTCGCCGTTCAGACCCGCCGTGCCGAACTGATCGGGCAACGCATGCTTGAAGCAGAGCGCGTTACCGCGCGCAGGGCGACGGGGGACGGTGCTTGCCATCTTGACATCTTGAGCTTACAATGAGTCTATGAGAAGA
>CAYWEM010000004.1:0-237489 GCA_964457225.1 uncultured Clostridia bacterium | reverse complement strand
GCGAACTGGCCGAGGCAATGTTCTCTGAACCGGTCAAAACACTGCCGATGACCTCGGTCAGCTTTTCCTGCATCGCCTGCATGGCCCGGCCCAGCATGCCGATTTCATCAGCCTGGTCAACGTCCAGCCGGGCGGTCAGATTCCCTTCCGCAAGCTCCTGGGAAAAACGAACCCCCTTGGCCACCGGAATGGTAATGGCCCTGGTCAGGAAAACGGCCACGAAAATCCCTATAAACATTGCAATCAACAGGCCGATAACCAATATCGAGGAAGCCCGGCCCAGATTGGTGACAGCCTGGTTGGAAATGTTCTGGGTATGTTCCATGCCGACTGCCGCCGTTTTCTGGGCCAGATCCAGCACCTGGCGGCCGGTTTCTTCACGCCTGGTAGCAATCTGGTCCAGTTCCCGCCAATGGCGCAGCAGGGAGTTCATGGCTTCCCGGTAGCCGTTGGCCGCTTCAACGATAGCGTTCAACTGCCGGATATTGTTCTCCTGGCGGGTAGTCAGCCTGATTTCTCTTATCAGCCGGTCTATTTCACCGAAAGCCGGCAAAGCTTGTTCGATCAGCCGCAGATCCCGCTGGCCCTGCGCCCGCCAGGCCGCAATTCTTATTTTATTGCCTTCATCTATAACGTTGTTGATGTTGTTGATCTTATCCAGCCTCTCCTCCAGCCTCTCCCGGCCGGCATTGGCCCGAATCTCCCGGATCATTTCCCGGTTCTGTTCGTTCAGGAAAGCATCGCACTGTTCAACAAAACGCGGCCCCAAGTCTATCTGCAGCTGCCGGTCGTTGTTGAGTTCGCGCAGGCCGCGCACGGTCTCCTCGATCAGGTTGCCATACTCATTTACCTTGGCCTGGGCCTCACGCGCGTTTTCCCGCAGGGCCGGCAGATTGAATCTCTCGGCATGGGCCGCGGCATCGGCCAGGTAGCGGTTGACATCGGCGATCTCCCTTTTACCCTCTTCCAGGTAACGATCCTGCTCAGCCAGGCCGTAGCCCCGGATGGAGTACATGGTGAGCAGGGAGTGACGCTCCACGTTGTTGGCTATGGCCACTTCCGGCACGTAGGCCTGGGCCAGCCTGGTGGCATCCGTCCTGACCCCGCCCATGCTGACCACGGCCAGAATCCCCAGCAACACGGCAATGGCTATCAGCAGGCCAAAGCCCAGCCCGATCTTCAACCCGAGTTTCATGTCCTTCAAATTCATGCAATCCTCCTGTGACAAAGTTTATGAAAATTATCATTGACGATGGTATCGTCTTGAGTGTTGTAAGCGTAAATCCCCCAGGCGACAAGTCGAATCGTCCTCATTGTCCCCGACGATTCCGGAATAATCCTATTCCCAGTCAACACCTCCAAGCTGAGAAGCCCGGTAATACGACTTAAGTTTATTAGATTAAAACAAATAAAGTCAATATTGTTTTAAATTAAATACAACACCATGCTTTACCATTTGCTGAAAGGTCGCTCGACCAGGTCGGCGTTGTAATAGCGCCGCTCCCCGGTTACCTCGCGGCCCAGCCAGGGCGGCCGGGCAAAATCCTGCCCGGCCGAACTCAACTCTATTTCGGCGATCAGCAATCCCTGGTTTTCACCCAGGAATTCGTCTATTTCCCAGGTCGAACCCCGGAATTCCACCAGGTGGCGTATTTTTTCAATCAATGGACGCCGGCAGAAAAGCTCCAGCATCAGCCTGGCTTCCGAGGCCGGAATTTCGTACTCGAATTCACGTCTCTCCAGCCCGGCCCGGGCCGCTTTGAGGGCCAGAAAGCCCCGGCCTTCGGCCAGGCGCAGTCGCACCACCGGATCCGCTTCCGGATCCAGGTAACCCTGCAGGCAGTGCACCCCGTGTTGGCCGCCGCGCCAGCCCTCTGCGGCGACCAGGAACTTGCGCTCTATTTCCAGGGCCATCAATCAGCGCCGTTCGGCGAAAACCAGGTTGAAAAGCAGTTTGTAATTGGCTTCGCCCTGGCTGCGGTGCACCAGGTCGGGGCCGATCAGCACTATGCGTCCGGCACCCCGGCGAAAATCCAGCACCAGCGAGCGGTTGACCAATTCCTCCTCGCCGTCCAGCCAGCCGGAAAGCAACAGGTCGCGGCGGGCGAACACCAGGGGAGTGGAGCGGTTTTCATCGGTCCGGGGCGGCAGGCGGGTCTGGAAAACCGGGTCCCGGCGGAAAAACACCGCGCTCTCGGCGGGCAGGCCCCAGGTCAGCGGGGTTTCCTTGACCTGTACCCGCAGGTAGGAGCCGGGGGAATTCAACCTGTCGTTGTTGCGGCCGATATCGTTAACCGGTAGCTTGAAATTGTTTATGGCATAAGCACAGGAGCGGCCACTGAACAGCAGGCTGCCGCCGGCGGCCAGGAAATCCTCCAGGGCCTTCAGCCCCTTGGCCCCGATACCGCCGCTGAATTCCGGCGGCCGCGGGGCAGACCAACGTTCCCAGTCATCGCCGCTGACTCCGCGACTGATTTCTTCGGCGCTTATATCGGGAAAAATCAGCAGGTCAAACCCGCTGAGCCGTTTCGGCCGTGCCAGATCGGCCGGCCGCAGTATTTCATGCTCAATGGCATGTTCATCGAGCACGTAGCGCAGCCAGCCGGCCTTCATATTGTGACCGAAATTCTTGTACAGGCCGACCCGTGGCTGTTTGAGCGGAAAAAGTTCAGCCTGGTCCAGGCCGGAGACGCCCAGCACCGGGAGTTCGGTCTCCCATGTCGCTTTTTTCAGCGCTCCCAGTCCATCAGGCAGGATAAAGGCTCCGGCCGGTAAGGATTCCAGGGGCGTTCGTGAGCGCAATACCCTGACCCCGGCGCGCAAAAGCAGGGCCGCCGCCCGGTAAGAGGCATTCAGCCTGGGATCCAGGGCCAGGCCCGGGCCGTCGAGCTTCCCGGTCGGTCCGCGGACCAGGTCGGATTCGTCCACCCAGTGCATCCGGGCCTGGAATTCACGGTCAAGGCGCTGTACCCGTACTCCCATGCCCAGTTGCAGGGTCCAGGCGGCCATGTCATAGGGCGATCGCGGCCTGTCCCGGGAGTCGCTTCTCAGGTCCGGATAATACTGGCGGTCGAAGATGTTCTTGACAAAAGCCCGGTAAGGCTGGGCCAGGGGCACCAGGTATGAGCCGGCGCCGAAAACCAGGTCGCCGGCCCGCAGTGGGGCATCCAGGCGGAAAACCCGCACATTGGTGCGCAACAGGCTCAGGACCATTTTTTGAGCCGCCGAAGGATCCCATTGTTCCCGGGGAATGACGTAAGCAAAGGGAGCCTGCTCCCGGCCCTGGCGCTGCTGGTCCTGGGCCATGCTCCGGCTCATTTCCAGCAATTCGCCTCTCTTATCGGCCGCAGCCCGCAGTACGGCCATGGTGGCGACCATTTCATACCTTATGATATCGGCCAGCCGCCACCAGCCACCGGCCCAGGGATGGGGCGAAAAAATGCGAATATCATTGTTCCTGCTTTCACCCGAGGATACTTCCTCCGGCTCCAGGTAAATCGGCCCGGCCAGGCGCACCGAGGCCGCTTCGAAGAGGATGCCGAACACGTTGTGAAACCAGGCCGTGTCGTCCAGGGCCCCGATCCACCAGCCGGAAAAATGGCCGCGCGATGCCACCCCGGCCAGCCCGGCCTTCTCCATTTCCAGGGCGGCCCGGGTGGAAAGCCAGTTAACCCCGCGCCAAACCAGGGGATGCAGACCGGGAGTCGGCGGATCATTGTAGGGCGGCACAAAGAAACGGTCGCCGGCCGAGCCCATCTGGTGAATGTCCACCAGGACCTGGGGAAACCAGCGGTGATATAGTTGGCGGCTGAGCAGAACCGTTTCCTTCAGACTCAGGCGATACCAGTCGCGGTTGTTGTCATGCCCGGCATACTTGTGATACAGGTAGGGCAGGGCGCTTCCTTCATAAGGCGTACCCCGGGTTTTTTCATTCCAGTCCACCACTTTTTTCTGGCCGTCGGGGTTAACCGAAGGCACTATGACCACTATCAGGTTGTCCAGGATTTTAAGTGTTTCCGAATCCTGATCGGCCGCCAGCCGGTAAAGCAGTTCCATGGCCAGCTGGGAAGACGCTATTTCCGTTGAATGCAGGTTGCAGGTGATGAACACGATGGCCCGCCCGGCGGCGGTCAGCTCCGGGGCTTCAGCCTGGCCGACCTCAGCCTGGGCCAGGCGGCGGCTGATTTCCAGGTAACGCGGCAAATCCGACAGCACTTCGGGCGCGGCCACCACGGCCATGATCATTTCCTCGCCCTCGGTGGTAGTCCCGATGTTTTCCAGGCGCACCCTTTCCGAAGCAGCGGCAATACGATTAAAGTAGTCCTTGATGGCGTCGTAACGGGCCAGGCGGCCGTCGGCTCCGATCGGGAAGCCGAGAAAACGGCCGGGTTCAACCAGCTCGGCTGCAGGCAGCAGCGTTGTAAACAGGAAAACCAGGGTGAAAACAAGTCTGATCATGGCTCCTCCTTGCGGAAAGCAGGCGGCCGGCCCGGGCTGAAAGCGCGCAAACCGGCGATCTGTGTCATTTCAGAAAAAACAGCAGGCTTTTCCAGCCGTTGGGCAGGGTCTTGGCTATGTCGTTGAGAATGACGAACAGCATCAGCGAAAGGAGGAAAGCCAGGCCGACGGCGGTCACCACGTTTTTCAGACGGTCAGGCAGATCTCGGCGGATCAGGGCTTCAATTCCCAGGGTAAGCATGTGCCCGCCGTCCAGCACCGGAATGGGCAGCAGGTTGACGAAACCGAGTTGCAGGGAAATGAAGGCGATCAGCATGAAAAAATTGGAAAGCCCGCTCTGCAGTGCCTGGTGGGAAAACTTGGCGATTTCCAGCGGTCCGGAAAGAGTCTGCGGGGACAGCCTGCCGCGGATCATGTTGCGAAAGGCGTTGAAAGTGAGGGAAACCAGGCGCCGGGACTCCTGCCAGGCATGCCCCAGGGCGGCCGGAAGCCCCAGTTTCACCCTGGCGCCGGGTATTTCGACGTTCAACCCGACCAGGCCTCGGCCTTCAACTTCCCGCGGGATCACCCCCAGCTCCATTCTGCGGCCCTGGCGTTCCACGGTGAAAAGCAGTTCCCGGCCGGGGGATTCCATGACCGTATCGCGGAAATGGAAGTAGGAAGGTAATTCCCGGCCGTCAATGGCCAGCACCAGGTCGCCGGGGAGCAATCCGGCCTGGGCGGCCGGATATCCCGGGGCCACCTGGGCCACCAGGGTTTCCAGGGGCCAGTAAAGGCCGGTATAGCCTATCTGGTGTTCCCCCCGCGGCTGTACTTCGACAATCGTCGACTTTTCCCGGCCCTCCCGCTCGAAGGTGACTTCAACCTTTTCCCGGGGCCGGGCGGCCAGGCTGATCTCGAGATCCTTCCAGTCCCGCACCGGGCGCCGGGCCACGGTAAGCACCAGGTCGCCCGGCTGGAGCCCGGCCTTTTCACCGGGTGAATCCCGCTCAACGTAGCCGATGCGGGGCGCTTCGAAGCGATAGGCCTCCATTTCAATCCCGTTCATGCCGATCACGGTCAGGACCAGGAAGGCGAAGAACAGGTTCATCAACGAGCCCATGGCCAGGACGATCATGCGCTGACCCCGGTTCCGGGCCATGAAATCATCCGGACGCAGGTTGTCCGGGTCGTAATCCTCGTGGCCGCCCAGGCGCACGTAGCCGCCCAGGGGAATCAGGCTGAAGCGGAAATCGGTCGCTCCGATTCTCTTGCCGAACAACCTCTTGCCGAATCCGAACGAAAAAACGTCCACCCTGACCTTCATCCAGCGGGCGGCGATGTAATGCCCGAATTCGTGAACCAGAACTATTATCCCGAGTACCACCAGGAAAGTAAAAAATCTGCCGGCTTCGACCATTAGCGCTCCTTTTCAAGTAATTCCACCGTCTTGCAACGGGTTTCGGCGATCACCGACCTGACCGTATCCAGGTCAGCCGGGGAACACCGGGGGCTGAATTCCAGCACCCGGGTCACGGTTTCCCAGATGGCCGGGAAACTTATGCGCCCGGCCAGGAAGTAATCCACGGCCACTTCATTGGCCGCATTGAGCACGGCGCCGCTGCTGCCGCCTTCATTGATCACCCTTTGTCCCAAAGCCAGGGCCGGGAACTTGCGGTAATCGGCCGGCAGGAATTCAAGCCGGCCCCAGGCGGCCAGGTCGAGAGCCGGAAAAGACGATTCCAGGCGCTCGGGAAACGACAGGGCGTAGAGTATCGGCAGGCGCATGTCCGGCGGGGACATTTGCGCCAGCACCGAGTTGTCCAGGTATTCAACCAGGGAATGCACCACGCCCTGGGGATGGATCAGCACCGAGACCTGTTCCGGCCGCAGGCTGAACAAATGAAAAGTCTCGACCATTTCCAGGGCCTTGTTCATCATGGTCGCAGAATCCACCGAGATTTTCCGCCCCATGGACCAGACCGGGTGGTTGAGGGCCTGGGCCACTGAAACCGCCCGCAGTTCTTCCGGATCGGCGTGCAGGAAAGGACCGCCCGAGGCGGTCAGCACGATTCTCTTGATGAAAGCAGGCTTTTCCCGGCCCAGGGCCTGGAACACGGCGCTCAATTCACTGTCGACCGGCAATACTTCCGCCCCGGAACGCCGGGCCTCGGCCATGACCAATTCACCGGCGGCCACCAGCACTTCCTTGTTGGCCAGGCAGAGTCTGCGCTGCAGTTTCAGGGTGGTCAGGGCGGCCTGCAGGGCGACCGTGCCGTTGCTGGCTGCAACCACGGTATCGACCCCGGGCGCGGCGGCGACCGCGCAAAGCCCCTGCTCTCCGTAATGGACTTCCAATCCGGGAAATGCCTGCCTGACCCGGGAGACATCGGCTTCCCGGGCCACGGAAACGATGCGCGGCCGCCATTCGGCGATCTGCCGCAGCAGCAGGTCGATGTTTTCTCCGGCCGCCAGGCCAGTTATGCTGAATTCCTCACGATGCGCGGCCGCCACCTGCAGGGTGCTGTTGCCGATCGACCCGGTGGAACCCAGCAGGGCTATGGATCTCATCATCCCGGCAATCTGCGGACCGGCGCTTTCAGCTTCACGTCTTCACCAGCACAGTAATATGACCGCTTCAAGCAGAGGAGCACAGAGGATGTAGCTGTCCACCCGGTCAAGCACTCCGCCGTGGCCGGCCAGCAGGGTGCCGGAATCCTTCCGGTCGGCCGCCCTTTTGAAAAGAGATTCCAGGGGATCGGCCAATTGCGAAAAAAGACCCAGCAGGGCGGCGGTCGCAACCACGACCAGAAGGCCGACCGGTTCCGCGAATGGAAATATCAGCGTGGACAACCAGCCGGCCAGGGCCGCGCCGGGAACCGCGGCCAGCAGGCCGGCCAGGGTTTTACGCGGTGAGGCCAGGGGGTAGATGGTTTTTTTCCCCCAGCGACTGCCGATGAAATAGGCCGCCGAATCGCCGACGGCGATGACAAAAAGCAGGAACAGGAGATAAGCCGGGTCGAGGCGGCGCAGGGAAAAAAGGAAAAAAAGCGGCAGGTAGAGATAGAGCACCGAGCTGAGCGAAATGCCGAAATCCCGGACAAAGGAATCCAGGCGCCGGCGATCGCGGATGCGGAAAAGCAGGAACAGCCCGTGCAGGCCCATGGCTCCAACCAGGGCCGGTGCCAGGTGGGCCCGGTCAAAGAAAAAAGACACTCCGATCAGCAGGCCGGCGGCCATGGTCAGAAACATCGAGAAAGTCAGGGGCCGGCAAAGTCGCTGAAACTCCCAGGCGGCAATCGAAATGACCGCAAATACCAGCAGGGCGAAAGGCAGGTCCGGCAGGTGATTGATAGCCAGCCAGGCACCCAGCACCATGAACAGGGTAGCCGGGAGACGTCTGCCAAGATCCTTCACAGGGCACCGAAACGGCGCCGGCGGCGCTGGAACTCTACTATGGCCTTCAGGAATTCGGCACTGCGGAAATCGGGCCACAGGGTGGGGGTGAAATAGAGCTCAGTATAAGCGGATTGAAAGAGCAAAAAGTTCGAAAGCCGCATTTCCCCGGAAGTCCTGATCATCAGGTCGGGATCAGGAGAATCCGCGGTATAGAGGAAGGCGTTGAATTTCTTCTCATCAAGGTCGGCGGCCTGGATGCCGGCAGACAGCAGGGCGCGGGTCGCGGTCAGGATTTCCTGGCGTGATCCGTAATTCAGGGCCAGGTTCAACTGCATGGTCTTTTTTTCCGCAGTAGCCCTTTCCAGTTCATCAATCTTGCCCAGCAGCCTGGCCGGAAGCTTACCTTTTTCACCGATCACTTTCAGGCGGACATCGAGATCGGTTATTTTCTCACTGCTGCGGCTGAAATACTCGAAAAGCAGGTCCATCAGAAACCGGACTTCGGAAACAGGTCTTTTCCAGTTTTCGCTGGAGAAGGCGAACAGGGTCAGGTAGCGGATGCCAAGCCGCATGGCGCATTCACTCACTTCACGCGCGGCTTCTCCTCCCTGCCGATGACCGTCATGCCTTTTCAGCCGGTTTTGCTCCGCCCAGCGCCCGTTGCCGTCCATGATCAGGGCCACGTGCAGGGGCAGGCGCTGATAATCGATTTCCCGGCTCATCCGCCCGGCGGGGCTGTCTGCACTGAAAAATCCGGCGAACCTGTCATCCATGAAAGGATTATAATGCCCGCCCGAAACCTTGTCAATCAGGACCCGGCAAATATCGTTAAATCGTTGACATTTAATGAGCACTGAGTTATCATGAAAAACAAGGTGATAACAATGATGAAAAAAACCGTCAACATGAGAATCATCCGGCGTATCAGCTTTTATTACGAAGCTCTGCTGAAAATGGAAATCGATGACGAAGCCTACGTTTCATCCAAAAGAATCGAGGAAGTAACCGGAATTTCCGGCAACCAGGTCCGCCAGGATTTTTATTACCTGGGCATTGCCATCGGCAAGCAGAAAAAAGGCTACCAGGTCAAGAGGCTGGTCGCCGAACTGAAAAAAATCCTGTCCATCAACAAGGGCGCCAAGGTGATCATCGTCGGTGCCGGGCGCATGGGCCAGGCCCTGGCTGAATACAAGATTTTCAAACAGAGAAACATAAAAATAACAGCCCTATTCGACGTCAAAAAAGAACTGGTCGGCGCCATGACCGATTCCCGGCACGATCCCAAGCCTATCCTGCACATTGACCAGCTTGAAACATTCTTGTCGGCCAACCCGGAAGTAAGCATCGCCCTGCTGACCGTTCCCGAGGAACAGGCCCAGGAAGCCTTTGACCAGCTGCTGGCCGCCGGAATCAGGGGGGTCATCAACTTCGCGCCGCGTATTCTGAAGCTTCCGGCCGATACCAGGAACGTATTCCTGGTCAATGACTGTATCGGGATCTCAATGTACAAGATAATCTACCAGTTACAGCATTCCCGCAGGTGACATAACTCCCGCCGATCAACAGGGAGTTTCGGCCATGTTCATCCTGCAGTTGCTTTTGTTCCTGCTGCTGGTAATGCTGAGCGCTTTTTTTTCTTCCGCCGAAACTTCCTTCCTGTCCCTGAATCGAATCAAGCTGAGCCACCAGGTGAAAAAAAAGAACCGCCGGGCCGGGCTGATAGCCAAACTGCTGGGCAAACCGGATGAATTCCTGTCCACCATCCTGATCGGCAACAACCTGGTCAACGTGGCGGCCGCGTCAATGACCGCCTACATATTCACCTCCATGCTGGCCAGCGACAGCCTGGCGGTCCTGCTTTCCACCCTGTTCACCACCACGGTCATAGTCTTTTTCGCGGAAATAATCCCCAAGGCCTACGCCATGCGCCATGCCGACCGGCTGGCCCTGTTTTACGCCTATCCGCTCAAACTCTTCAACCTGCTGTTCCGCCCCCTGGTCAGGATCGTCACCATGGCCGCCGGCCTTTTCCTGCGCCGCCGGGACCGGCCGACCCAAGCCGAGCTTTCCCTGGAAGAGATAAAACACTTTTTCAGCCATGAAAGCCGCTTTTTCAAAGAAAACCCCCACTCATTGGCCATGCTGCAGAAACTGCTGGACATAGTCAACCGCGAAGTACCGGCGATCATGACCCCGCGTACTTCCATGGCCGCGGTCGAAATCAGCCGGGCGATCAGCGAGTTGCCCGGGCTGATCAACAGCCGCCGGGTTTTCCGCTGCGCGGTTTACCGCGACAACCTGGACAACGTGGTCGGCATCACCAATCCGTACCTGCTCTTCGATTTCCTGCTGAACAACGAAATGAAGGATCTGAAAATCGAGACCATCCTGGACCCGCCGCTGTTCATCTCGGAATACTCATCCCTGCACTACACCCTGACCGAATTCCGCAACCTGGGCCTGGAAACGGCCATAGTACTCGATGAATACGGCGCCACCAGCGGCATGCTTTCCCTGCCCGATATTCTGCGGGAAATAGCCGGTGAGGCCCGCCAGCCGGTCGATCCCCTGATTCGGAAGCAGGGCCGGCGGGTTTTCCTGGTCAAGGGCCAGGCCCAGGTCGAAGAAATCAATCGCCAACTGGAAATCCAGCTGCCCCTGCGCAAGGAATACAGCACCATTTCCGGGCTTTTCATCTATCATTTCGGCCGCTTTCCCCGGGAACACGCGCGTCTTTTCATCAACCGGCACCTGCTGGTGGTCCGGAAAATGGCCAGGCGGAAAATCAACGAAATAATGATTATTAAACATGAAGATCATAACTCTTAACAAACAGGCTCTCCACAATTACGAAATCATAACCCGTTTCGACGCCGGCCTGGTCCTGGTCGGCACCGAGGTCAAATCGCTGCGCATGGGCCGCATGAGCATCAAGGAAGCCTTCGTGCTGATCCGCAACGGTGAAGCATTCCTGGTCAACAGCCATGTCAGTCCCTACGATCATGCCAGCCATTTCAACCACGACCCCCTGCGGGAGCGCAAACTGCTCCTGAACAAGCAGGAAATCCGCAAGCTTGATCAGAAGGTCAAGGAACGCGGCTTCAGCATTGTACCGCTCAAGGTCTACTTCAGCGAGCGCGGATTGGCCAAGGTGGAAATCGCCCTGGCCAAGGGCAGGCGGGAATACGCCAAAAAAGACAAGATCAAGGAACGCGACATCAAGAGGGAAGTCGACCGCGAGCTGAAACGTTTCCGCTGATCAGCCGCGCCGCCCGAAAAACACGATGACCAATCCGGGCAGCAGGAAAAGGGCGTCACGAACCAGGAGCCACAATCCGTTGGCCGCCGCGGTTGAAGCTGAAAAGCAGCCGCAGGCGTGATCGTGTCCCCGGAAAATGTTGATACTGATGGCCAGCATGAACACCAGCAGCAGGGCACTGAGCAGCATGGCGCCGGAACGGCTGAAAACACCGCTTATGAGCAAGCCACCGGCCAGCAGTTCGAGCCAGGGCAGGAATACGGCCAGCGGGTAAACCAGGAATTCCGGCAACAGGTCATAACCGGCGATGGCCGCGGCCATGCCCCCTGGGTCCAAAACCTTGATCGCTCCGGCGTAAACGAAAACGCCGCCCAGGAACAAGCGGCATGCCAGCTGGCAGGGGCCGGAAGCAAGAAATCTCTTCAGGGCGGCCGGATTCACAATTCACCCCCGCTCAGCGGCAGGCCCCGGCTTCGCCAGTCGCCGATCCCCCCTTCGTAAAGCATGATACCGCTGAAACCTTCGGCCAGCAGGACTTCGGCCAGGAAGAGGGCATCCCGGCAATCGCGGTCAATGCAGTAAAGGATGGTGAATTGAGCCTCCTCCAGCAGGGGCCTCAGGGCAGGCAGGTAGTCACGCCACTGCCCGAGCGGCATGGACCGGGCTCCAGGAATGTGCCCGGCATCGTAACTGAGGGCATTGCGCGCGTCAAGCACCAGGGTGCCTGGTTCTTGGAGCAACTGCTCAAGCAGGTCGGCATCAACCAGGGGCAACTGCCGGGCGGCCGGGCTCAATTCTGCGGACCGGGAAGACGGCGCCGGCGGAAAACCCCTCAGGGCATGGGCAATGACGGCCAGTAAAAGTGACAGGCCGACTATGACGGCCATTTCAACCAGGTTACGCCTGGAGATCATTGCTTTGTTCATGCTTCAAGCATATCAAAAAAAAGCGGACCCGGCAAAACCGGGTTTGGGATAGGTGCGGCATGGCTCAGAAACGCTGGCGAAAGAAATTAAGCGCGCGATACTGCAGTGCTTCGGTCACATGTTCGGATTCGATGTCTTCTGAACGAGACAGGTCGGCTATGGTGCGGCAGATTTTCAACAGGCGGAAATAGGCCCGGGCGCTCAGGTCAAACTTTTCCACGGCCAGGGCCAGCAATCCGGCAGCCTCGGGCCGGGGCCGGCAGAAACGCCTGATCTCGGGATTGCGCATCTGGCCGTTGGCAAAAAGCGGTCGCTTAAGCCCGGCAAAACGTGACAACTGCAGCTCGCGGGCCGCGCCGACCCGCTCCCTGATCTGCGCCGAGCTTTCACTGCGCAGGGGCCCGGTTATTTCTTCCAGCGGCACTTTTTGCACTTCCAGCTGGATGTCGATCCGATCAAGCAGGGGGCGGGAAAGCTTGCCGTAGTACTTGCGCCGCTGGCTGTCACTGCCGGCCCAGGCGGCCTCATGCGGCGCCTGCGAATCCTCGAAGGGATTCATGGCGGCCACCAGCATGAAACGGGCCGGAAAAGTCAGGGCGGCCAGGGACCGGGAAATCGTAATCTGACCGTCTTCCAGGGGCTGGCGCAAGGCTTCCAGGGCCGATTTCTTGAAATAGGGTATTTCATCGAGAAACAGCACGCCGTTATGGGCCAGTGATATTTCCCCCGGCGCCGGAGTCTTACCGCCCCCGCTCAAACCGACATCCGAGATGGTGTGGTGGGGGGAACGGAAAGGCCGGCTGCTTTTGAGCCCCCGGCCGTCCAACAGGCCGGCGGCGGAGTAAACCAGCGAAGTTTCGAGTATCTCGGCCTCGCTCATGGCCGGGAGAATGCCGGCCAGTGCCTTGGCCAGCATCGACTTGCCCGATCCCGGAGGTCCCAGGAGTAAAACGTTGTGAAAACCTGCGGCCGCTATTTCCAGGGCTCGCTTGGCCAGGTGCTGGCCCCTTATTTCAGCGAAATCAGCTTCGGGCGAAGCATCGGATTCCCGGGGGGGCTGAAAGGCACAGGGGGTGAATGCCTGCGGATTCCTGACCAGGTCTACAACTTCGGCCAGGGAACGCAGGGCGAAGACTTCCAGTCCGCGCACAAAGGCCCCTTCACGGCGGTTCTCCCAGGGAATCACCAGGCCCCGGTACCCGGCCCGGCGGGCGAAAAGGGCCAGGTTCAGCACGCCCTTGACCGGGTTGAGTTCCCCGTTGAGATTCAATTCACCGTAAAAGAGGTGGGTGGCGAACATGGAGCTCTGCAACTTGTAGGCATTGCGTAAAATGCCGACGGCGATCGGCAGGTCAAGGGCGGCTCCCTCCTTGCGGACATCGGCCGGCGAGAGATTGACCACGATCTTGGTGGCTCCGGGAAATTCCAGGCCGGCATGGCGGATGGCCAGCCGGATCCGCTCGCGGCTCTCCTTGACCGCGTTGTCCGGCAGTCCGACTATGATGGTGCCGGGAATACCGCGGCTGAAACCCACCTCGACATCGGTGGCGATGACCTCGAGACCGGCCAGTACCGCGGAACGAATGGTGCCGATCAAGCTCAGCCCCTGGGAATCAGGATCTGCTGTCCCGGCTTGATAAGGTTGGAACGCAGCTTGTTGGCCTTTTTCAGGCGTTCCACGCTGGTCCGGTGCCGCTGGGCGATGCTGTAGAGAGTGTCGCCCTTCTTTACCTGGTACCAGCCGACAAAGAGTTCCTTTTCCGGGGGCAGGCGCCGTAAATCAGCCAGTCGGGCGGTTTCCGCCTGCAGCGGCAGGCGGATTTCGTAGGATTGCTGGTTGAAGGGAGTAAAGTCCTGAAGTAATTCGGGGTTGAGTCTCTTTATCTCGCTTTTATCGATTCCGCTGGCCGCGGCCAGGGCGTCCAGACTGACCGGAGAAGGGACCGCAACCTGCCTGCTGCCGGCAAAAGGCGACTCCCGGCCGTTCAGGGTGAAACCGTGGCCTTCCGGATCCCTGGCAATGATCAGTGAAGCCAGGAAAGCAGGCACGTAGTTCCTGGTTTCCTGTTTCAGGATGCGGCCGGAGGCAATGGCGAAGAAATCCTTTTTCCCCACCCTCCTGATTGCTCCCTGTATCCTTCCGGGGCCGGCGTTGTAAGCGGCCAGAACCAGGTACCAGTCGGAAAAAGTGTCGTAGAGGTGGGACAGGTAGCGGGCCGCGGCCTGGGCTGACTTGTAGGGATCCAACCTTTCATCCACCTGCCAGTCGACCCGCAGGCCGAAGAGCCGGGCCGTTGCGGCCATGAACTGCCACATGCCGGTGGCCCGAGCCCGGGAAACGGCATGGGTGCGGAAGCCGCTTTCAATGATCGGCAGGTAAACCAGGTCCTCCGGCAGGCCCTGATCGCGGAAAATCTTTCTGAAATCAGCCAGAAATGGCTGGGCCCGGTTCAAGGCCTCCTGGATCGGGGACTGCCTGGTCCCCTGGAAGGCCGTTAAAAAAGCCGCCACCCGGCTGTTGATCACCACCGGCAAGTCGTATACCCGGCCCCGGGCGGCTTCCAGCCGCTGTAATTCCAGCAATTCACGCCCGGACGGGTCAAAAAGCGGAGCGGAAAGAACCTCGTCCAGAAAGGAATTTTCCCGGCCGCCGGGTTCTTCGGCCCGGTCGAGAAAGTAGAGTAATTCGAGCTGAGAGACCTGCTCGACAACACCGTCCAACAACTCCCGGTGATCATCTGAAGTTGAAGCGCTGTCGAGCAGAATATCAAGCGCCCGGTCGAAATGCAGGCGGGCTTCTGTG
The DNA here is from genome assembly GCA_964457225.1 of uncultured Clostridia bacterium. Lineage (GTDB taxonomy): Bacteria > Acidobacteriota > Aminicenantia > UBA2199 > UBA2199 > CAYWEM01. Next base: position 222,665 of record CAYWEM010000004.1, on the reverse strand, counting down.
GCCCGGTCAGCGGCCAGCAGTCTTTCTCCCTCGGCCAGGTGCTCGCGGCTGCGCTGGAGGTGAGGCGGCACTTCCGGCTCCGGGTCTACATGCCGGACCTCCCGAACACTACAGGCCGCCGAGATCAGCAGGAGGAGAATTGCAAGTAGAGGTTTACCTCTTGACATCGAGAATCAGGTTTATCTTCCTGGTGTTTTCATTGACCGCGACCCGGAACGATTTAAGCACCTGTCCCTGGCCGTCGCTGACATCGATCTGAACTCCGCCGCCGTTAACCGCCAGTCGTTCTATGATGGTCACCCGACTGGGATCTTCCAGCTCTTTCAGCAGGTCCGCCTTCAACAGGGCGCTGGGGCGTAACGGTTCCAGGGGTTTTTCCTCGACCGGCTTTTCCTGCGGCGGAGCCGGCGGACTTTCCGGTACGGCTTCGCTGTCGGTTTTTTCGAGTGTTTTTGCCGGTGCCGGTTGTTTTTCAATGGCAAAGCTGACTTTGACCTTTTCCGCCTGCAAGCGGTCATGTTCAAGGGTTTCCTTGACCTTGGCCAGGGTCAGGCCGGCGATTTCCCGCAGGGTTTCGATCACCCCGGTGCCCTTGGTGGCGACCGCGGAGAAATACGGGCGGTTCAATTCGTTCAGCACACGATTCAGGCGCTCAATGGCCAGGATGTTTTTTAAATCACGCTTGTTGTATTGAAAAACCAGGGGAATCTGTTCCAGGTTCACCCCGTAAAAATCAAGGTGTTCGTTCAGGTTCTGATAACTCTCCAGGTTTGTTTCTTCCATGAGCTCTTGGGAATCGGCCACGAACACGATGCCGTCGGCGCCTTTCAAGACGAGCTTGCGGGTCGAATCGTAAAAAATCTGGCCGGGAACGGTGTAGAGCTGAAACTTGGTCTGATAACCCTTGACCAGACCGACGTTTATCGGCAGTAAATCAAAAAAGAGAGTTCGCTCGATTTCCGTTTCCATGCTGACCAGTTCACCGCGGGAAGCCGGGTTGGTAACCGCGTGAATGTGAAACAGGTTGGTGGTCTTGCCGCATAAACCAGCCCCGTAATAAACGATTTTTGCAGTAACTTGCTTGGTAGCGTGATTGATCAGCATTTTTCTGGCAACCCCGGTTTATTGTCGCACGAGTTCCGGAGCATGTCAATCCGCCGGTCGTTCCAACCGGTTCCGCCGGCCAGCTGGCCGCAGGCGGCGCCGTTTTCCCGTCCTTTCGACCAGCGAACCATGGCGGTGAAGCCGGCGGCGGCCAGAATTTCCTGGAACTCACTTACCCGGGCCTCTTCCGGAGAACAGAAAGACAAGCCCGGCACAGTGTTGAAGGGAATCAGGTTGATCTTGCAGGGAATGCCCCTGAGCAGCCGGGCCAGTTTTCCGGCGCTTTGCCTGTCGTCATTGACCCCGGCAAGCAGAACGTAGGCGAAGGTTACCCGACTGCGCCTGGGCCGGCGCAGGTAGTCCAGCAGTTCGCCCAGGTCCTGGCGGGCGGCGGCAGGCATCAGCCGCTGCCTGCTTTGCTGGTCAGCGGCATTCAGGGAAACGGCGATCTTCACGCCCGGGCAGGCTGCTTCCAGTCGTCGCAAAGCAGGAACAAAGCCGACCGTGGATACGGTTATGCGCCTGGGGGCCAAACCCGGGCCGTCGGGGCCGGATAGCGTTTCAATGGCGCTGATGAGCGCATCCAGGTTGAGCAGTGGTTCACCCATGCCCATGAATACGAGGTTGCGGCTGCTGCGCCCTGGAGGCAGTAAACCCTGCAAAAGACGGAATTGGTCTACGATTTCCCCGCGGCTTAGATTGCGCTGAAAACCCAGGGCTCCGGTGGCGCAGAAAGCGCAACCCAATGCGCAACCAGCCTGGCTGGAAAGGCAGAAGGTAGCATGGCCGCGTTCCCTGATCAGAACACTTTCCAGGCGCACTCCGTCACGCAGTCGCAGCAGCAGTTTACTGGCCCGGGAGCCGGCGTCCCTGATCTCAAGCAGTTGATCCGGAGAAAAAACAAACATATCGTCTAACAGCAGGCGGTCATTTTTCCCTATATTGCTCCAGGATTGGGGGTCATAAGAGTTTTTTTCGTAAAACCATTGCCAGACCTGGTTCAGTACGTAGGATTTGAACCCGGCCGCCTTGAAAAGCTCGGCGGCCCGGGGGCGATCCAGGTCGGAAAAAACCGTTTTTTCCATGCCGAACCGGTCAATCCGCCCGGGCTGAATTTATTCCCGCCCCGGCCTGTTCAAGGCAGGACAAAACCTGTCTTTCTATTTCCAGCAACTCCGGCCCCGGCTCCTGCAAAGGTCCAAGGAAGCGAAGCAATCCGCTGTAATTGCCGCTGACCTGGAACTGGGCCAGGGATTCAGCCAGTTCCAGCATGGCTGGAGCCATCAGCGCCTCGCTTCGGACCAGCCGGCCGCGGCTCAGGTCATACAGAAGGAGTCCCTGCTCCAGCATGAACTGCAGGCCGGCCACGGCCGCCGCCCGGGCGGCGGGCCCGGCGGTGGGATGAAGATCCGCCAGCAGGGCGGCGATCAGGGCGGCCTCCAAGTGGCCCGCAGAAACGTTTTCCAGCAGTCCCAGCCGTTCCATTTCCGGCCCGGCGGCGGCCGCGACAGCCCAGGCCTTCAGTTCCTCCGCCGGAGCGGCCAGTTCCTTCAAGGCCTGGTCAACTGTTTCCGGAGTTTCCTGGCGCCGGCTGGTAAAAACAGGCCCCAGGGCGTGAGCCTGACGGTGCAGCAGCAGGTTGTCCAGGTAAGCCGAGAAACCGGACTCCATTTTCTGATCCCGGCCAAGCAGTTTTTTCCAGAGCGGCAGAACCTGATCCTGAAATCGGATTTGCTCCAGGTTGCGCAGCAGGATGACCTGGAAAAAACCTTCGCTTTCATCCGCCCCGAAGCGGGGCAGTACCAGGGCGTTATGCACCTTGAACCTGCTTTGCTCGGGAGCGGCCATGACAAAGTCCGCCACCCGGAACAGGTCGCCGCCTCCGTAAATCCGGGTCGGCACCGAGGCGGACACGTTCTTTATCTCCAGACCGCGCAAGGCCCGGAACATCTTTTCAGACCGCCGGGACGCCGCCTGGTCAATTCTGACCACGAAGAAGCCGGCATAGTCCCGGGCGGATTCACCCGGCACGAAAAACAGGGTCGGCAGAACTCCTTTTTCTCTTGAAGTTAAACCGTACTCAAACCCGCTTTCAGCACTGTTGACCTTGGCGGCCAGGGCGGCGATTTCCGCTTGAATCGGTTCAGCGACTCCGGCCGCGGCCCGGGCCAGCAGGCGGGCCAATGCCGTCCGGTGAGCATCCGGAGTGTTCTGGCGATTGACTTCAGCCAGGCCGCTGCGCAGTATTTCCAGCACCTGTGATTCGGCCTGCTCCCGGGCCGGTCTTTCCTGGTCGGAGGCGGCGACGGCCTGAGCCGGTATCAGGGAGGCCAGGACGAAAAAAACAAAAAAAGCAGGTTTCATTGCTTTCCGTCCTGAATGCTTTTGATCAGCTTGTTTATTTCCTGCTTGAGAAAGTCATCCCCGGCCGCGACCAGGGCCTTTTCCAGGTAATCCAGCGCCCGGCCCCGGTCTCCTGTTTTCATCGTCACACGGCCCAGGTTGAAAAGGTATTCCGGTTCCGGTTCAACCAAGTTCGAAATCGCGTTCTCGAAATGCCGGACTGCTTCCCTCAACTGGCCCGTGTTTTCCATGACAATGCCCTTGAGATTGTGCAGGGGGGCAAAGCGCTTGTTCAGCTCCAGGCCCTTGTCGATATAGCGCAAGGCCGCCTCCCAGCGGTTAAGCCTGCTTTCCAGCAGGGCGAGGTTGGCGAAGGCGTTCTCAGGCGTCCGGTAGCGGGTGGAATTAGCCGCAATCAGCAGGTTTTCCCGGGCCAGGTCGAATTCGCCCATCTCGCTGTACACCATGCCCAGGGAATTGTAGGCATCGAAAAAATCGGGATTCAGGTTGAGTACCTGTCTGAATTGCCGCAATGCGGCAGAAAAATCGCGACGGTAAGCGTAAATAATGCCCAGGGCGTTATGGGCGCCGAACAGTTGAGGGTTTTTCCGCACTGCGGCCAGCAATTTTCTCTCCGCCTGGTCAAGCTGCCCCTGGTTGAGGTGCATGAAGCCCTCGTTCATCAGGTACTCGGGCGAATCAGTGGCCATGGCTCCGGAATCGGTCCGTCGGCCCCCTCCGCAGGCAAGCAAGACAAAGGCCAGGACCAGGAAAACGGCGCTGATTTTTAGCTTCATGATTCCTCCTTTATGCCCAGCAGGCGATACACCGAAACCGACTTGGTCATGCCGCTGAGTTTTTTCCGAACGCATCCGGAGAAACTGAACTGCGGCCCGGCCCGCTGAACCACCTCCTCCGAGACTACTATTTCATCAGGGTCCGCCACCTCGGACTCCAAACGAGAAGCGATGTTCACCGTGTTACCCAGCACAGTGTAATCGAGTCGCTGCGGAGAGCCGAAATCCCCGGCTATCAGGCGTCCGCAGTGAATCCCTATTCTGATCTGCAGGGGATCGGCGGCGAAAATCGTGTCGTTGAGTTCCCGGCTGCGGTTCAGCATGCCGAGAGCCGCGGCCAGGGCTTCCTCAACGTGGTCCGAAGAGGGAAACGGGACCCCGAAAACCGCCATGATGCCGTCCCCGATGTATTTATCCAGGGTGCCGTTGTGGCGGAAAACGATGTCGGTCATTTCGGAAAAAAAATTGTTCAGCAGGTCTCCCACGGTCTTGGGATCCATTTTCTCGGTTCGCGGAGTAAAGGCGACGATATCCAGGAAAAGCACCGTGGCATCACAATCCCGGTAAGGAAGCTGGGCGCTTCCCTCGTCCTCTCCTCCGGCCATCAGCCTGGAAACTATTCCCGGGGAATGGTAACGCTCCAGCCTGCTGCGTAGTCTGCGTTCGCGGTTAAGTGTCTCCAGGTTGCGGAAACCCTCCAGCACCATTCCGGAAAAATTGGCCAGGATGGTCAGAATTTCCATGTCATGCTTGGAAAAAGTCCGGGTGAAACGAGTGGTATCGGCATAAATCAGGCCGTAAATGGAATCCTTGTTCCAGATCGGCACCGAGAGCGCCGATGTTATCTGAAAGCGGATAACGCTCTTGGCTTCGTCAAAACGGTCATCACTCCAGGTGTCGGCCGAGAGTATGGCCGCTTTCTCATGAATGGCCTGCAAGGCTATGGTCCTTGAGATCGAGGGCTCGGTTTCTTCGTGGCGGTGCCCCAACTGGTAGAGCAGTGCCAGATCATCCTGGTCCCGGTCATAGGAAAAAAAGAGGATGCGTTCCGGCTTGATCATTTTCATGGTCAATTCGGCGATTTTGGCCAGGCTGTCCTGGACGTTGGCCGACACAATCAGGGCTTTGCTGAGATGAGTCAAGGCCTGCAGAAAACCCGGCTCCTCAACCGCCGCCTGCGGTTCCTCTTCATCCGGGCGGGTAAATTCGGCCAGGGGCACGACCAGGGAAATATCCACCCCGGCGCTTTCGGCGGCGGCCGGGATGGCTTCCCGGCATTGGAATTGCAGTTCCAGGCGGCCGAGCAGTAATTTATCACCGTCTTCCAGCCTGCGGCTGCTGACCCTGACCCCGTTTACATAAGTGCCGTTGGTGCTGTTCAGGTCCATGACCCGGTAAGTCCCTTCCTCTTTTATCAGGCGACAATGGCGGCGGGATACCGAGGCGTCGTTCAACTGGATTTCACTGCCGGGCAGTTTGCCAACGGTCAGGCGATCCCGATCCAGGACAATCTCTTTCCGCTCTCCATCAGGGTGTATGATCAGACTGCAACTCATTCTCTTTTCAGGCTCCTAGTCATCAGTTTTTTTAAAACTCCGGCCGGATCGGCGGCTTCGAACAGCACCCGGTATAACGCCTCGGTTATCGGCATTTCGATATCGAATCGGCGGCTCATTTCCCGGGCGGCGCGGCAGGTTTCCACGCCCTCGGCCACCATGAGCGTTTCTTTTTCCGCTTCGGCCAGGCTTTTCCCGGTCGCGATCTTTTCGCCCAGCCGGAAATTTCGTGACAATGGACTGAAGCAGGTCAGCATCAGGTCCCCCATCCCGGCCAGCCCCCAGAAAGTCCGCGGCCGCGCTCCCATGAACCTGCCCAGCCGGGCGATTTCCACGCTCCCCCTGGTCACCAGGGAGGCGGTGGTATTGTAGCCGAAGCCCAGCCCGAAAACCAGGCCGGAGGCGATGGCCATGACGTTTTTCAGCGAGGAGGCGACTTCGACTCCGCGAAGATCGGAACTGCGGTAAATCCGCAGTACCTGGGAAGAAAAAAGATACTGAATTCTCTTCCGCAGGCCGGGATTAACCGAGGCGGCAACCATGGCCGTGGGGTGGGAACGGGCCAGTTCAACGGCAAAGGAAGGACCGGAAAGGGTCAGCCAGCGATCCAGGACGGCCGGAGACATGATTTCTTCCGCCACCTGGGAAAGGGTTTTCAGGGAGTCGGTCTCAAAGCCCTTGGACAGGTTTATCAAGACCGCCCCGGGCAGGATATGTTCCCGCAGGCGCAGCAGCACGGCGCGGAAATACTTGGAGGGTACGGCCAGCACCAGTATTTCGCTGCGGGCGGCCGCGGCTTCCAGCTCAGGCACCGCAGTCAGGTCTTTGCTCAGTTCGATGTCCGGGAGAAACAACGGATTCCGACCCTGTTGCGAAATCGACCGAAACAACTCTTCTTCCCTGCTCCAGATGCGAACCGGCATGACCCTGCGGGCCAGGTAATCGGCAAAGGCCGTCCCCCAGGAACCGGCTCCGACAACCAGAATTTCAGGCATTTTTCTTCAAGCTAAGGCGGTTTTCCCGGCCGTCCAGCAGGCGTTTTATGTTTTCCCGATGCCGCAGGAAAATGAGGAGAACCATCAGCAATGTGATCATGGCCACCACTTCCACCTTGAGCACCAGGGCGGCCAGGAAAACGCCGCTGGCGGCGCTCAGGGAAGCCAGTGATACATAGCGGGTCAGCACCGCCAGCAACAGGAAAACCACCAGGAAAACCACCATGATGCGCCAGTCAAAAAGCGCCCAGAAGCCCAGGAAAGTGCCTACACCCTTACCGCCGCGAAAAGCGAGGAAAACGGGGAAGATGTGGCCCGCAACCACCGCCAGTCCGGCCAGGGCCAGTATTTCCGGGGCTTCGAAATGCTGGCGGCCGTAAATGACCGGCAGAGCCCCCTTGAGTGCATCGAGAAACAGGGTCAGGAAGCCGGCCAGCTTGCCTTTGTTGCGCAGGACGTTGGTGGCCCCGATATTGCCGCTGCCCAGTAACCTGATGTCCTTTTTTTCAGTCAGGAAAAATATCAGGTAGCCGAAGGGAATGGAACCAAGCAGGTAAGCCAGGACCAGGAACCAGATTTCATGCATCGACAAGGGGCACCTCCCTTATAAGCGTGTGAATCGCTCCGCTTGATGTCAAACTGCTGCGGTAAAGCCGATAGGCGTCCACTCTCATTTCTCCCAGGTCCTGGTCGAAGCGTTCCGCCAGGATGTCGGCGGCCCGCGCCGGCAGCGGCCGCCCCCGGCCGCGGCCCAGGGTGACATGGGGATGATAATCACGCTGTTCCAGGCTGATTCCGCATGCTATCAGGATTTTGCGCAGGCTCTCCTGCAGGTTCGACAGGGTCGTACTCTTTTCCACCCCGGCCCAGAGCACCCGGGGCAGACCTCCGCCGGCAAACAGTCCCAGGCCGCGAAAACGCAAAAAAAAAGAAGGCGTTGCCGCAGCGGCCAGCGGAATTTCTTTTTCGATTCTTTCAGCCAGTTGCGGGGAAACTTCGCCGATAAAATTCAGGGTCAGGTGCAGGGCCGAGTCCGGCAACCAGCGCAGCGGCCAACCCGCGGCCCGCAGAGGTGTGCAGGCCGTTATCAGCTCGGACTTGACCCTTTCAGAAAGACCGACGGCAACGAAAAGTCGCATATTTTCATTATAATCGACCTCCGGCCGCTAGTAAAGCTACTGCTTGGCCGCCCGTGATTCCGGTTGAAACAACCCGGGTTAATTTCAATTTTACGCCCTCAAGCCGGGTCGAAAAAAAATATTTTCAAAAAAAAATATTTTCCGTTTTTTGTATTGACAAGTAAGTAAATTAGAGATATTAAGCTCCCTTGGATTTACAGTGGGAGATGAAAAATGCACAACAATGAGAACGATGATTCTCTGATGAAGGAACAGGAATCTTCCGCAGAAGACACAGAACCTCCAGGCCTATTTATACAGCCGAATAACCAGGACGCCTTGCAGTTTGCCCCAGAGTCCTCCCTGGGTACAGTTGTATTGCGCCCCCGCCGCCACGGGCCCCCTGAGAGCGAGGGAGCGCGCAGTTTCCGACATCGGTTTTTCCCGGGAGTCAGCAAGGCGGAATGGCAGGACTGGCGCTGGCAAATCAGGAACAGCTTCACCACTCCGGAGGAATTACAGCGCTGCCTCGAACTTAGCCGGAACGAAAGCCTGGCCTGCCTGCGGGAGGCCGGATCCCTGCCCCTGCGCATCACCCCGTATTACGCCAGCCTGATCGATCCGCATGACCAGGATCAGCCTATGCGTAAATGCGTTGTGCCCCGCCAGGAAGAAATGCTGCGCCAGCCGGGAGAAGCGGAAGACCCCCTGCATGAAGACGAGCATTGCCCGACCCGGGGCCTGGTTCATCGCTACCCGGACCGGGTTCTGTTCCTGGTCAGCGGCTTCTGCGCCACTTACTGCCGTTATTGCACCCGCTCCAGGCTGATCGACAACCAGGACAAAAAGAACATCACTCCCAGGGACTGGGAACGCTGCCTGACTTATATCGCTCTGAACCCGGCAATCCGGGACGTGCTGATTTCAGGGGGTGACCCGCTGACCCTGAACGACGAACAACTTGAATACCTGCTGACCCGGCTGCAGCAGATACCCCACCTGGAATTCCTGCGCATCGGCACCAAGGTTCCGGTGGTACTGCCGCAAAGAATAACGCCGGGCCTGCTCTCGGTTCTGAAAAAGTTCAAGCCGCTCTGGCTGAGCATTCATTTCAGCCACCCGGCCGAGTTGACCCCGGAATGCTGCGGCGCCCTGGACAAGCTGGCTGACGCCGGCCTGCCCCTGGGCAGCCAGACCGTTCTGCTGAGAGGAGTAAACGACGACATCGGCACCATGACCGCCCTGATGCACGGCTTGCTGCGCAACCGGGTAAGACCCTACTACCTTTACCAGTGCGACCCGGTTTCAGGCTCAACCCATTTCCGCACCCCCGTGGCCAAAGGCCTGGAGATAATCAGGGGTCTGCGAGGTCACACCAGCGGGTACGCGGTTCCGCAGTTCGTGATCGATGCTCCGGGAGGAGGAGGCAAGATCCCCCTGTTGCCCGAATACAACCTGGGCCACACCGGAACCGACCTGATACTGCAGAATTACCAGGGCCGGGTGTTTCGCTACCCGGACAGCGCCCTGGCCTGAAATCAGCGAGGCTGGAAAAACATGAAAATCGCCCTGAGCTATGACTTACGCCAGGATTACCTGGACGCCGGCTACAGCGCCGAAGAAACGGCGGAATTCGACCGCCCCGAAACCATCGACGCCATTGAACAGGCCCTGCAGGAGCTGGGCCACGATTGCGAAAAAATAGGCAATGACCGGGCCCTGGCCCGGGCCCTGCTGGCCGGGCATTCCTGGGACCTGGTCTTCAACATCTGCGAAGGACTGTACGGCCCCGGACGGGAAGCCCTGGTCCCGGCCCTGCTGGACAGTTTCAGTATTCCCTATACTTTTTCCGACCCCCTGGTCATGGCCCTGACTTTGGACAAGGGCATCTGCAAAACCCTGGTAAAATCGCTGGGCCTGGCCACCGCGGATTTCGCGGTTATCAGAAATGATTCTGACCTGGATAGACTGGGCCTGCCCTTCCCGTTGTTTGTCAAACCTCTGGCTGAAGGCACCAGCAAGGGTATCGATGCCGGTTCGAAAGTTTTCAACCGGTTTCAACTGGAAAAACAATGCCGGATGCTGCTGGCCAAATTCCGCCAACCGGTGCTGGTGGAAAGCTACCTGCCGGGACGGGAATTCACCGTCGGCCTGCTGGGTTCGGCTGAAGAGGCCCGCATACTGGGCGTGATGGAAGTTCTGCTGGGTGAAAACGCTGAAGACTCCGCTTACTCTTACCTTAACAAGGCGGAATACGAATCACGGGTTTCCTATCGCCTGGTTGACGATGCCCAGGCCCGGGCCGGCGCCGAGCTGGCCCTGGCCGCCTGGCGCGGACTGAATTGCCGCGATGCCGGCCGGATCGACATCAGACTCGATTCCACCGGCAGGCCCAGCTTTATGGAAGTTAATCCCCTGGCCGGGCTCAACCCGCAACATTCCGACCTGGCCATTATCTGCCGGCTCTCCGGCATTCCCTACCGGCAACTGATCAGCGAAATCATCGCATCAGCGCAGAAGAGAATCCCCTATGAAATCGGAAAAAGCGGCCATTCTACTCGATCCACCGGCAAACGAATCCCTGCCTGACGCCCTCGACGTGCTGGACCAGGCCGCCGCCGTCGGAAAAACCCTGGAAGAATTAGGCTGGCAGGTCAGGCAGATCCCCTGCCTGCTGAACCTGGAAAAAACCAGGCAGGAATTGCTGGACTATGCCCCGGACCTGGTTTTCAACCTGGTCGAGTCGATCGCCGGCTGCGGCAACCTGCTCCATCTCGCTCCGGCCCTGCTCGACCACCTGGGACTGCCTTATACCGGGGCCGACACCGCCGCCCTGTTCATCACCGGCAACAAGCTTTCAACCAAGCAGAGCCTGGCCGCCGCCGGCCTGCCGACCCCGGCCTGGCATCAATCCAACAGCCGTGCTGACAACTTCCAGGAGAATCAGAGCTACATAATCAAGCCGGTCTGGGAAGACGCCTCACTGGGTATTGACCTCAGTTCGGTGGTCAGCCCGGCCGGGCCTGAGGACCTGGACCGGGCCCTGGCCGCCAGAATCCGCAAAGACGGAAGGCCGTATTTCGCCGAAGTCTATATTCCAGGCCGTGAATTCAACCTTTCCCTGCTGGACGGCCGGGTATTGCCCCCCGCGGAAATCCTGTTTTTGCACTTCTCTCCCGGCCAACCGCGTATCCTGGACTACCAGGCCAAGTGGGAAAAGGATTCTCAGGCTTACGTCAATACGCCGCGGTCTTTTTCTTTCACCGCCGATGACCAGCGGCTCCTGGAACAGCTGACCGAATTGGCGGCCCGCTGCTGGGACCTGTTTGCCCTGTCCGGCTATGCCCGGGTGGATTTCCGGGTCGACCCACAGGGGCGGCCCTTTATACTGGAAATCAACGCCAATCCCTGCATCGCTCCTGACAGCGGTTTCGTGGCCGCCGCCGAAAAGGCCGGCCTGAACTGGAACGAACTGATCGGCGTCATCGTTGCTTCAGGCCGGAAAAAAAACAGCTGATCGGTTCCAGCACTCAGGCTTGCCGCAGCAGGGAAAAAAAGTCTTCCATTGATCCGCCCTCGATGCGAACCCCCATGCCGCCTTTCAGCGAAAGGTACAAGGCGGCCGGAATACTTCGGGCCCAGACAACCCTTCCGTTAAGCTTGACCCTGGCCTGTTCCAGGCTGATTTCCATGTTGATGGGCACACCGGGAGCAAAGGTCTTCGGACTCAGTAAAAAGAGTCCCGAACTGGACACATCGTAGGTAAAGGACTGGAAACTGCTGGCACCGGCCATGATTTTTACCAGCCAACGCTTTCTGATTCTCTGATGCCTTCTCTTCTCCATCTTTCTCCAATTGTTTATTAGTAGCTTAAAAAAAAATTTATTTCAAGTAAAAATACCGTGAAACCGGTTCAAGTCAAACCTGGATGACATCTTGAAATTTCAGAAGACTCTTTTTATAATTTTCACATGATTCCGGAAAATCTATATCAAACTTATCTGAAGCAACTTTTATCCGGGTCAAGGGAACAGTGCTTCCAGATCGTCAAGCAGGTCCTGGACACGGAAATCCAGGTACGGGATCTTTATCTGGACTTGTTTCACCGTTCGATGTACGAAGTAGGCGCCCTCTGGGAAAGCAACAAAATTTCCGTGGCTACGGAACACCTGGCAACTTCCATAACCGAAAGCCTGCTTACCCTGGCCTACCCGCGCATATTCGCCGCGGAACACAAAAACCGCCAGGCGGTCATCGCCTGTGTGGCCAATGAATTCCACCAGCTGGGCGGCCGCATGGTGGCCGACATTTTCGAACTCAAAGGCTGGCACGGGTATTTCCTGGGCGCCAATACTCCCGACCCTGAGCTGTTTAAAATCCTGGAAGAAAAAAAGCCCGACCTGCTGGGCTTGTCCCTGAGCGTTTTTTTCAACATGGACAAACTGCTCTTACTGCTCGAAAAGCTTAAAATCCACTGGCCCGACCTCCCGGTTCTGGTTGGCGGCCAGGCGTTCCGCTGGGGCGGATCAGCCATTATCGAGGATTTTCCCGGAGTACGCTACGTGCCCGGCTTGAAAGAGCTTGAGGACCTGATCGAGAGCCAATGAAAGCAGGCAAAGAATTATGGCCCGAAGCCGAACTGCAGTATTTTCTGCGACACCAGGCGGCACTGGCCGTAATGGTGCTGAACCGCGAGGGCCGCATCCTGCTGGCCAATGACTACACCCGCCAACTGGCCGGCAGGGAACCGGCAAACCTGCTCCTGTCAGAAATACTGCTCGATTTTCGCCGGGACTTCAATCTGGAGGAACTGCTGGCCGCGGGCCGGGAAGTTCACCTCTTCAACCTCAATTCTTCTTCCGGCCTGCCGCAAACCCTGTATTTCCGCTTCGTCGACCTGGGCGACCGGGTCCTGGCCATTGCTGAAAACAACCACCTGGAAACTGAAAACCTGCGCCGGGAACTGGTCGCCCTGAACAATTCCCAGGCCAACCTGAACCGGGAACTGCAAAAAAAGAACGCGGAACTGCTGAAACTGAACGACCTGAAAAATCAATTCCTGGGCATGGCCGCCCATGACCTGCGCAGTCCGATCGGGGCGATTCAAACCCTGAGTTCCTTTCTGCTCGATGAACTCGGGCATGAGCTGTCCGAAGAACACCTCAACTTCCTGGAAATAATCCAAAACTCGAGCAACTTCATGCTGGATCTGCTCAACGACCTGCTGGACATCGCCCGTATCGAGGCCGGCAAGCTCCAGCTGGAAAAGCAGGCCACCGACCTGGTTCAGCTGATCCGGGAAAATGTCAGCCTTAACCAGCTCCTGGCCGACAAGAAAAAGATAGGGATAGTTTTCAATCCATGTGAAACCATTCCAATGCTGAGCATTGATCCGATGAAGATCACCCAGGTCTTGAACAACCTGCTGTCCAATGCTGTAAAGTATTCACCGCCCGGCTCAAAAGTTGAACTGAGTGTTTTTCCAGGGGGCGGCCAGGTAACCGTGGCCGTTGCCGACCAGGGGCCGGGGATCCCCCGTGAGGAAATGGAAAAACTGTTCAAACCATTCTCGCGCACCTCCGTACGCAGCAGGGAAGACGAAAAAAGCACCGGGCTGGGCCTGGCCATAGTACGCCGCATAGTGACCGGTCACCTGGGAAAAATTTGGATCGACAGCCAGGTCGGCCGTGGCTCGACTTTTTATTTCAGCCTGCCGATCGAGCCGGCAGACAACCACAAGAAGCAATGAGCAGGGAAAAACTCATTCAAGCCGCAAGTCAAATACGGCATCCGAGCCGGGAAACCGCCGCCGAGTACGCCGCCAAGAGCGAACTGCTGGCCGCGGAAATGAACCGTGTTTTCAGCAAGCGACCGGACCTTGAATCACTGATCGGGCCGGGCAACCTGAACATGATGCAGGAAAACCACCGCAACCACACCCGCTTCATTGCCGCATTGCTCATGGACTTTCAGCCGGAAGTGCTGGTTGAAACTTTACTCTGGGTTTTTCGGGCCTACCGCAGTCATGGTTTCCGCCTGGCTTACTGGCCGACCCAGTTGGAAATCTGGGTACAAATCCTGAAAGATAACCTGCAGTCCGAATCATTTAACGCGGTTTACCCGGTTTATGGTTTCATGATCGCCAATCTGCAGCTTATCGCCGGATTGAGCGAAGAATTCCCGGAAACCGGCAATTAAAGGATGGGGAATCCCTCCTGACTTACGATTCCCTCGGCCGGGCGTTCTTTACCGTGCCGGCCCCTTGTGTTAAAATGTTTTTTAGTTCCAGAGGAATCAAATGAAAACAAAAATTGGGGTTATCGGCCTGGGATACGTAGGCCTGCCGCTGATCAAGGAATTCATCGCCCGCGGTTTCCCGGTCTGCGGGTTCGACATCGACCAGGTCAAGATCGACATGCTGCTGGCCGGAAAATCTTACATCAAGCACATTCCGGAAGCTGAAATCCGCTCCTGGCTGGAGCGGGGAAACTTCCAGGCCACCAGAGATTTCAGCAAGCTGGCCGAAACCGGGGCCATCCTGATCTGTGTGCCGACTCCCCTGAACGCCAACCGGGAGCCGGATCTCTCTTACGTGGTCAATTCAACCAGGGTGATCGCCGAATACCTGCAGGACGGTCAGCTGGTGGTCCTGGAAAGCACTACTTATCCCTGCACCACCGATGAAGTTCTGCTGCCTATCCTGGAAGCCGGGGGCAAAAAAGTCGGCCGTGATTTTTTCCTGGCCTTCTCCCCGGAACGCGAGGACCCGGGCAATCGCCATTTTACCACCGCGACCATACCCAAGGTAGTCGGGGGCTGTACCCCGGCCTGCCTGGAAAAGGCGGTCGAACTGTACCGGGAAATCGTCAAGGTGGTCCCGGTATCCTCGACCCGGGTGGCCGAGGCATCAAAGATTTTGGAAAACACTTACCGGGCCGTCAACATCGCCCTGGTGAACGAACTGAAAATGCTCTTCGAGCGCATGAACATCGACATCTGGGAAGTAATCGCCGCCGCTTCCTCCAAGCCTTTCGGCTTTCAGCCCTTTTACCCGGGCCCGGGACTGGGCGGACACTGCATCCCGATCGACCCCTTCTACCTGACCTGGAAAGCCCGGGAATACGATTTCAGCACCAGGTTCATCGAGCTGGCCGGAGAAATAAACACCTTTCAGCCCTATTACGTCATCTCGCGGGTCTGCCAGGTGCTCAACCAGGCGCAAAAAGCGCTCAACGGCAGCCGCATCCTGATCCTGGGCATGGCCTACAAAAAAGACATCGACGATGTCCGGGAAAGTCCTTCGCTCAAGATTTTCGAACTGCTGAGCGCCGGCGGCGCCCGGGTGGATTATTACGACCCTTATATCCCGGAAACCGGCCCGCACCGTACCTATCCAGATCTGCGCATCAAGTCGGTCGCATACGATCCGGAACGCATACGGGATTACGACCTGGTGCTGCTGCTGACCGACCACTCAGACCTGCCCTATTCAGAAATCGAAGAACGGGCCAGGCTGATAGTGGATACACGCAATGTTTTCAAGTCCGGTTCAGCCAAGGTGTTCCAGGCGTGATTCCGCTTGCGAAGAGCCAGCATGCAAAATAAAAACACAGTTCTGCTCACCGGCATCGCCGGGTTCATCGGCTTTCACCTGGCCGGCCGCCTGCTGGCCGAGGGTTACAGCGTCATCGGTATTGACAATATAAACGATTATTACGATGTCCGCCTGAAATTCGCCCGCCTGGAAAAACTCGGTCTCGACAGCTCGGAACTGCGGTCCGGAAAAAACACGGCCTGCGGCGGGCAACTCAGCTTTTTCCGCCTGGATCTCAGTTCACGGGAAGAATTGACTGAAGTTTTCAACCGCAACCGGCCCGAGTACGTGGTTCACCTGGCCGCCCAGGCCGGAGTACGCTACTCCCTGCAAAACCCGCATTCCTACATAGACAGCAATATCAGCGCTTTCATGAACATACTGGAATGCTGTCGCCATTTCCCGGTGGAACACCTGGTGTTCGCCTCTTCTTCCTCTGTGTACGGGGCCAACCTGGCCATGCCCTTCAACGAGCACCAGGCCGTCGATCACCCGCTGTCACTCTACGCCGCCTCGAAAAAGGCCAACGAACTGATGGCCCATACCTACGCCCAGCTGTTCGGCCTGCCGGTCACCGGGCTGCGCTTTTTCACCGTTTACGGCCCCTGGGGCCGTCCGGACATGGCCCTGTTCAACTTCACCCGGGCCATCCTGGAAAACCGGCCGATTGAAGTTTACAACCACGGCCGCATGAAAAGGGATTTCACTTACATCGACGATATAGTCGAGGGCGTGTTCAGGGTCATGACCAGGCCGGCACAACCCAATCCGGGCTGGAACGGTCTGTGTCCGGACCCGGCAAGTTCCAGCGCACCCTACCGGATTTTCAACATCGGCAACAACCAGCCGGTTGACCTGCTGCACTTCGTGGAACTTATCGAAGAATTCCTGGGCCGCAAGGCGGAACGACTGATGCTGCCCATGCAGCCCGGGGACGTGGCCGAAACCTGCGCCTCCATTGAAGAGCTGGCCGCCTGGACCGGCTACCGGCCGATCACCCCGGTCCGGGAAGGTGTGGCCCGTTTCATTGCCTGGTACAAGGACTATTACGGTTGCGCTTGAAACCGGGATTAAAGAGGAAAAGCATATGAACTGGAAAAAAAAGATTCTCTGTATCGGCGCCGGTTACGTCGGCGGCCCCACCATGGCGGTGATCGCCCTGAAATGCCCGGAGTACCGGGTCGAGGTGGTTGACATCAACGCGGAAAAAATCGAGCGCTGGAACAGCGATAACCTGCCGATCTATGAACCCGGACTGGCTGAAGTGGTCAACGCCGCCAGGGGCAGAAATCTCTTTTTCTCGACCGATGTGGCCTCCGGCATCCGCGAGGCGGACATCATCTTCGTGTCGGTGAACACCCCGACCAAGACCTTCGGTCACGGGGCCGGCATGGCGTCCGACCTGCAATACTGGGAAAAGACCGCCTACCAGATAATCGAGCATTCGCAAAGCGACAAGATAATAGTGGAAAAGAGCACCCTGCCGGTCAAAACGGCCCAGGCCCTGGAAAGAATTCTCCACGCCAACGACAAGGGTCTGCGCTTCGAGGTGGTTTCCAATCCCGAATTCCTGTCCGAGGGCACGGCGGTCAACGACCTGCTGGAGGCCGACCGGGTGCTGGTCGGAGCCCATGGCACGCCCAGCGGTCAAAAAGCCGCGGCCGAGGTCATCGACATCTATGCCCACTGGCTGGAGCGCGAGCGGATAATAACCACCAATCTCTGGTCTTCGGAGCTTTCCAAGCTGGTGGCCAACGCCTTCCTGGCCCAGCGTATCTCCTCGATCAATTCGATCACCCCCCTGTGCGAGGCCACCGGGGCCGAAATCGATGAGATCGCCTATGCCGTAGGCACGGACACCCGTATCGGCTCGAAATTCCTGAAACCGTCGGTCGGTTTCGGAGGCTCCTGCTTCAAAAAAGACATCCTGAACCTGGTCTACATCTGCCGCTCCTTCAACCTGCAGGAAACGGCCGATTACTGGGAACAGGTGATCAAAATCAACGAATACCAGACCAACCGCTTTGTCGCCAGCATGTTGTTCAACCTGTTCAACACCGTGGTTGACAAGCGAATTGCGCTCTTCGGCTTCGCATTCAAGGCCAATACCGGGGACACCCGCGAGTCGGCGGCCATTTACGTGGCCCGTAAACTGCTGGAAGAGCGAGCCCTGGTGGTGATTTCCGATCCCCAGGCCCTGGAAAACGCCCGCCTGGACCTGGCCGGGCACGAAAACCTGGTCTTCGAGCCGGATCCCTACCGGGCCGCGGCCGGAGCCCAGGCCATCGCCCTGCTCACAGAGTGGGATCTTTACCGTGACCTGGATTACGGGAAAATCTATGCCGGCATGAAAAAGCCGGCCTTTGTTTTCGACGGCCGCAACCTGCTGGATCACCAGAAACTTTTCCAGATCGGCTTTAACGTCTTCCCGATCGGCAAACCGGCCCTGAACCACCTGCAGTGAGCCCAAGGAGGCATATATGTGCGGAATCATAGCCTATATCGGAAAAAGAGAAGCCGTGCCCATCCTGGTCGCCGGGCTTAGAAGGCTGGAGTACCGGGGTTATGATTCGGCCGGACTGGCGGTCAACGAGGACCGGGGACTGCGCATTGAACGCACTGTCGGCAAGGTGGCCGAGCTGGAAAGAAAGATTTCCGGCCAGAGTATCAGCGGCACCTGCGGCCTGGCTCATACCCGCTGGGCCACCCACGGCAAACCGAGCGAGGCCAACGCCCACCCGCACACTGATTGCCGCTCACTTATCGCCGTGGCCCACAACGGCATAATCGAAAACTACCAGCAGATAAAAACCGAGCTTCAAGCCCGGGGGCACGTGTTCCGCTCGGAAACCGACACCGAAATAGTGGCCCACCTGATCGAGGAAAACGATGAAGGTGATTTCGAGCTGGCCGTGCTGAAAGCGGTCAACCAGCTGGAAGGAACCTTCGGCCTGGCCCTGCTGAATCATGCCGAGCCTGACAAGATCATCATAGTCAAGCGCGGCAGTCCGATCATCATCGGCATCGGCCACGATGAACTCTTCGCCGCCTCGGACGCCAACGCCCTGACCGCCCACACCAACAGCCTGATCTTCCTGAACGACGATGAAATCGCGGTACTGGGCCGGGATCGTTACTACATCAAGAACCTGAACAACGAACTCCTGCAGAAAAACATCGAAATCGTGGAAAACCAGGATTTCAGCGCCGACAAGCAGGGAATGGCCCATTTCATGCTGAAAGAGATCTTCGAACAGCCGGAAACCATTGAAAACGCTTTCCGCGGCCGGCTGGTGGAATCGGAGGCCGTCTCCAAGCTCGGCGGGCTGGAAACCGTGCTGGAGCGCCTGCGCAATACCCGAAACCTGCTCATCGTTTCCTGCGGCACCAGCCATTACGCCGGCATCCTGGGCCGTTACATCTTCGAACACCTGACCGATTTCAACGTCCAGGCCGAGTTGGCCTCGGAATTTCGCTACCGGCGGCTGAAACTCGATGAAAGTTATACTGTGCTGGCCATCTCCCAGTCCGGAGAAACCGCCGACACCCTGGCGGCCATCAAGGAAGCCAAGCGCAAGGGTGCGCTGGTGCTGGGCATAGTCAACGTGGTCGGCTCGGCCATCACCCAGATAACCGAAGCCGGGGTGTACAACCACGCCGGCCCGGAATTCGGAGTGGCCTCCACCAAGATCTACACTTCGCAGATCGTGGTGCAGTTGCTGATCGCCCTGCTGGCGGCCCGCTACCAGGGGCTTTCCTACATCGAGGGCAACGAGATCATCACCGCCCTGAAGAAAATCCCCGACCAGGTCAGGGAAATCCTGGCCCAGTCCGAGCAGATCAGGCAGGTGGCCGAAAAATACGCCGAATACCGCGATTTTCTCTACATGGGGCGGCTCTACAATTACCCGACGGCCATGGAAGGCGCCCTGAAACTGAAAGAAATTTCCTACATCCACGCCGAGGGTTACCCGGCCGGAGAAATGAAACACGGTCCGATCTCCCTGATCGATGAAAACTTTCCCACCGTGGCCATCGCACCCATGGACTGCACCTACGAGAAAATGATCAGTAACATCCAGGAGATCAAGGCCCGCAACGGCCGGGTGCTGGTGATCACCAACCGGGGAGCCGACCGGGTGGCCGCCATCGCCGACGACGCCATCCTGGTCCCCCAGACCCTGCCCCTGCTGCAGCCCATCCTGAACGTGATTCCACTGCAGTTATTCGCCTATTACATCGCCCTGGCCAAGGGCTGTGACATCGACAAACCCCGTAACCTGGCCAAATCGGTGACCGTGGAATAGGAGCCGGGGGGCGGTTCTATGGACGAAAGCATCCTGGTCAGCGGCGGAGCCGGTTACATCGGCTCCCACGTAGTCAAGCTGCTGCGGCTCAGGGGCTATGAGGTCTGGGTGATAGACAACCTGTCCACCGGTTTCCTGCACGCGGTCGGCAGCCGCAATTTCATCCAGGGCGACCTGGCCGACGTGGATCTGCTGGAAAAAACCTTTCTGCAAGGCCGTTTCAGCGCCGTACTGCACTTCGCCGCCGCGGTCATCGTACCAGAATCAGTGGCCCGGCCGCTGAAATACTACCGCAATAACACGGCCAACACGCTCAACCTGCTTGAAGCCGCTGCCCGGCACCAGGTGCCCCGGTTTATCTTTTCCTCCACCGCCGCGGTCTACGGTCATCCCGCCCGCATGCCGGTGCGTGAAGCAGATCCGACCGCCCCCATCAATCCCTACGGGGCCTCGAAACTGATGAGCGAGCGTATCCTGGAAGATCACGCAAAAGCCGAGCCCGGCCTGCGTTACGTAACCTTGCGCTATTTCAACGTGGCCGGGGCCGCCGCCGACGGCTCCCTGGGCCAGAACACCCGCCAGGCCACCCACCTGGTAAAGGTGGCCGCCCAGGCCGCCCTGGGCCGGCGTCCGGTTCTGCAGGTTTTCGGCACGGATTACGATACCCCTGACGGGACCTGTATCCGGGATTACATCCACATCGACGACCTGGCCTCGGCCCACCTGGCCGCCCTGGAATACCTCGAGGCCGGACGGGACTCAACGATCATGAACTGCGGTTACGGCCGCGGCTACTCGGTGCGCCAGGTGCTGGCGGCCATGAAAAAGGTCAGCGGCTCTGATTTCACGATCATCGACAGCGGCCGGCGGCCCGGTGACCCGGCCGAACTGGTGGCCGACAATGCCCGCATCTGCGGCCTGACTTCATGGAAACCGGCCCAGGACGACCTGGAGCTGATCTGCAAAAGCGCCCTGGACTGGGAGCGCAAGCTGGCCCGGGAATCAGCCCCGGAACTCGCCACCTGAAGAAGCTGGGCAATGAGGCTCTGGAGCCTGCACCCGGCCTGCCTGGACGGCCGCGGTCTCTGCGCCTGCTGGCGCGAAGCCCTGCTGGCCAGGAAAGTCCTGCTGGGCCTGACCCGCGGTTACCGCAGTCATCCCCAGCTCGAACGCTTCCGGCAAAGCCCGGATCCGCAAGCGGCCGTTGAAAACTACCTCTACCAGCTTTTCCTCGAAGCCGGCCGTCGCGGTTTTTCCTTTTCGGCCGCCCTGGTCACACCCCCGGCGGAGCCTCTGCTCGGGGCGATCGAGCTGACCAGCGGCCAGCTGGAATTCGAGACCGGGCACCTGCGCCGGAAAGTGGAATTGCGCAGTCCGGCCGAACTGCATCGCCTGGACCGGCCCCGGCCGCACCCCTTGTTCCGGCTCGTCAGCGGCCCGCCGTCCTCCTGGGAAAGGGGAGTTTAAGTCAGCCCGGAGCACCGGCCTGGACAAACGATAGGTCTGCAGCAGCCGGCGGCCTTCCTTTTCCAGGTCTTCATGGAGATGGTCAGCCGGTCTTTTCAGCGCAAATGCCGGTAGAAATCCCTTTCTTTGTAAATACAGCAACCGAAACGAGCAGGCGCCGTCATACTGATTTACTCAGCCACTGAGTTATTTTACTCAATCATTGAGTAAATTTGTTGACTAATGTCAAAACCCTTGCTATATATATCTTTATGGAATACAAACGTCATTTGTTCAACACCCTGATGAACGTGCTGCAAAGCCCCCAGACAGTCTTTCATGTTTTGATCGGTCCCCGCCAGGTAGGCAAGACGACCCTGGCCCGTCAATTACAGCAGGCCCTGGATTTCCCGACGGTATACGCCAGCGCCGACAGTCCTGTTCCGCTGGATACAACCTGGATTGAAACCTGGTGGCGGCGTGCTCTGATGGAAAACCGGGACCAGAGCCGGCCGGTGCTGTTGATTCTGGATGAAGTACAAAAGGTACAAGGGTGGAGTGAAGGAATCAAGCAGTTATGGGATAACCGGCCCGGGGGAATGGATATCCGTCTGCTGTTACTCGGCTCTTCCGCCCTGGTTATGCAGGCTGGCCTGAGCGAAAGCCTGGCCGGGCGATTCTTCCTGCATCGATGTCAGCACTGGACTTTTCCGGAATGCCAAGCCGCTTTCAACTGGTCCCTTGAGCAATGGATTTACTTTGGCGGCTATCCGGGTGCGGTTCCCTTTATCTCAGAGGAGGAGACCTGGAAACGCTATATCACCGATTCGCTGATTGAAACGGTTCTATCGCGGGATGTGCTGCAAATGAACCGCATCAACAAACCCACTCTGCTGCGAAATCTTTTTGCCCTGGCGGCCACACTGCCCGCCCAGAGCGTTTCTTACAATAAAATGCTGGGTCAACTTCATGATGCCGGCAATACGACTACTCTGGCGCATTATTTGCAACTGCTGGAATCAGCTTTTCTGATCAGTGGACTCGAGCTCTTCACGCTGGGCAAGAAGCGACAGCGAGGCAGCAGCCCCAAGCTGATCCTGTGGAATAACGCCCTGATCAACGCCCTTTCTACAAGGAGTTTTTATGAAGCCCAGGCTGATTCGGCCTGGTGGGGAAGATTGGTGGAAAACGCGGTCGGGGCATACCTGTGTACGCAACTGTCCTCGGTTGATTATTCCATCACCTATTGGCGGGACGGCCGGGATGAAGTTGATTTTGTAGTCTCTCACGGCCGCAAAATTTGGGCCATTGAAGTCAAGAGCGGCAGGCAGGGCAATGTTTCCGGTTTGTCCCGATTCATGAAGCGCTACCCCCAGGCCAAGCCGCTTTTGATCGGCGGGGCGGGGATAAACCTGGGAGATTTTTTCTCTCGTCCGGCCAGGGATTGGCTTATTGCTCCTGATAAAGCTTCAATTGACTGAGTGACAGTACGAAAGCCCATCGCCGCTTCGCTTGCATTCCGGCGGCGGATCTTGGATCACAGCGGCTAAAGACTCTGTATTCTTTGCCATTATCCGAGTTGTCAGTTTTTACTCATTCCAGGCCAGGACAGGCGGTAGGTCTGCAATAACCAGCGGCCTTCCTTTTCCAGGTCTTCGTAGAGATGGTAGAGCAAGCGCCGCTCACCGTCATATGACAACTTTCCGTGTTCGGTTTGAGCCAGAGTTAACCGGCCATTTCCGATCAGCTTTCCGGTATTGCCAGAAACAACCCCTTCCACTATTGTTGTGAATTGATCCTTTTCTTCGCAGGAATAGAGCAGCAGCAGGTGATCAGCGCTGCCTCCCAATAAGAGGTTTTTTGAAAATGAACGGATTCGGGGTCCATAACGTTGGTTGAATGCTGCTTTGCTTTCCAGCCTGGCTTTTTTCATCTCCGGTTCGTATTCAATCGGCTTGTGATGCGGCCCATTCAAGTGGAAAAAATCCTGCTTGCCGCTTTTCGGTTCATACCACATCACTTTGGTTGATCTTGACCAGGCTTGAAACACCTTTTCTCTTGTCTGGAATTGCTGAAATCCACCCTGGAAAACCATGAAAAGCCCCATCCAGTCTTCTTGCGTGCCCTTTTTTGCCGGATGTACTTGAGAAATAGTTTCACTCAGTCTGAACAATCCCTGTAAAAAATTGAAATCACTGTCTGTTAAGAAAAGTGAGAATTGCTCGAATGGATTTCGATCATCGGTCATGCTTGAACCAATTCCGCCGATAATCCAGTTTCCATTCATTCCTTTGGAAATATGAAAACCATTGTAAACCGATCGGACGTTCTTCTCAGTTTTCAGTTCCCAACAGCCGGATTCAGCAAGAGCAAAGGTAAAGACCTTGTTCAACTGTGCCTTGGCTAAAATCAGCAATTCTCCCTTGTTCTTGTTCCAGATAAAATCAAATACAGCCATGGCTTCTTCCGGCCCAATTCCCCTGCCCATCAAGCGCTGCCACGAGGTGTCCGGTTTTTTCCAATGAAGCAGATAGTGCTCGTTTTTTTGATCCAGAACAATCATCTCGCCATTTTGACCTGTTTCAAAATTGATCGGAAAGACCAATTCAGGATTGCCGATATCAGATGCCTCTCCCTGCAGCTTAAAAACCAATTGACCGGGTAAAAGCGCGGCAAATAACAGCAACAAACAGGCTGAAGGCAATATTTTCAGCAACTCACTTTCCCCGGGCCTTGGGCATTTCGCCGCGGTTGAGTATGATGAATTTCAGCACCACCGACTCGCCGTCCTCGTCCCGGTCCAGGGCGTAGATCGCCCCGTTGCGGATGGCGGCCGGCTGACGGGGCAGTTCGGTGCTGAACAGGAAGGCTCCGCTCTCGGAAAAAACATCGGCCCGCCTCGTCTTTTCCTTGGTCTGGAAATCAGGCGTCCTGATCACGTAAATGCGGCCTTCATCATCGGCCAGCAGGGCCTGGAAAAACGGTTTGGTCGCCGGCAGGTTGTAGCGTTTCAGCTCTTCCCTGCCGATGCTGGCCTCCAGTTGCCGGGCCAACTCCCGGGTGGATTCGGGTTTTTTCGGCCTGGTAATCTCGGCCTTGACTTGGCCTTCATGATCGACCAGGGTCAACTTGTACTCCAGGTTGTGGCCGTAGCAGAGATAGCCGCCGGAAGTCAGGCACAAAAGCGGCCCGGCCGTGTAGTTGTGCAGGATGCCGCCCATCACGCCGCCGACTGCGCCGGCCTTGAGCTCCATTTCCAGCCAGGAGGCCAGTTCTTTCTCCTGTTTCCCCTCCAGGTCGAACAGGGCCAGCACCTTGTACAGTTTATCCGGCTCAAAGCGCTGGATAATGCCGGCCAGCCGGCCCGAAGGCAGAAAAGCGAAAGGCGCTTGGAACTCGCGTGAAAACCTGATTCTTGTGCTGTTCAGAAAAGCTCCCTGGGCGTCGTAGTTGTGCAGAACACCGCTCATGTAGTCATAAACAGCCGGCCCCTCCTGCTCGTTCAGCAGAATAAAGTTGACATTCCGGTATTCACCCGGGCCTTCGCCCCGCCGGCCGATACTCCGGGGAGTGCCGCTGCGCGGATCGTATTTGACCAGGGCCGGGCCGGCGTCAATCAGGTAGAGGTTTTCACTTTTATCGACCGCCAGTCCCCTGATCGCTTTAAACAGAAAGCCTTCGTTTTCCCGGGCCGTGCTGAACAGCTCCTCTTCCGCAAACCGCAGGGTGAAGAACCGGTCGGTTTTTTCACCAGGAGCGCCATGAAGCGATGAAAGAAAAAGTGAAAATGCAAGAGAAAAGCAAAAGAACACACTAAGTGAAATGAGTTTTTTATTATTCATGTTAATCCTTCAGAACAGAAAAAAGGCGGGAGAAGCTTCCCAGCCTGCTCCCGCCTTGAAATGATCAATTCAACCCATAGGTGGAAGTGGTGTTGACCCTCCAGGACATACTACAGTTATTTGCGTAATACCACATTTGCATGAAGCATAATCTGGATTTGATAAACAGCTCTCTTCTCCACCGCAATAGCCCCAGGTTTCACACCAGGCCTTTCCACCATTAGGGCAATCCCATTCAGCGGCACAGCCGGCCAGCAAAAAAGAGGTCGCAGAATTGACCGCCAGCAAGGCAAACAGCAGTACGGCCAGGGTGATCCCAAAGCTTCTCATCATTTTTTTCATTTCAACCCTCCTTTTATTAATCAACGCGGGCCCGCGTTATTCGCATAATTATCATTATCTCTTTAATAGATTTAATTTGAATAGTATCCTGTTTTTGCCGCCGCCCACCAGGTAAACTGTTCCCTTTTCACTCTTTATCAGGTTAAGAGGCTTTATTGGCTGATCCTGAAAAACAGGAAGCACTCGGGCCAGGAATTCCCCTTCCAAATTAAAAAAAAGAAGAAAAGGCTTGTCGCCAGCCAATCCGTTAAGCAAATATTTGTCATTATAAACTGTGAAACAGGAAGTCCATTCATGGAGGTATGACCTGTTTTCAACCTGGAAACCTTCCGGGGTATCGAAGCCACCCTCTTTGATCCGTTGTTCAATCTCGGTGAATTCAGGCAAATCCAGTGTCCTGAGATCTATGCTTAACAGCTTTTCGCCCCGGTCATTATAAGCGAAAAGCAAGGGAAAAAACTTGTGGACACCGAAGATTCTATCTTTCATGGGCGCAAGATAGACCCAGTTGAATTGCGCCCCCATGTGTCCGCCCTTGGCGGCAATCACCTCCCCGAAACCGCCGATCTCCTCTCCATCCAGGGAAAGCCGCCGGACCAGGGGCGGCTCGATCCTGTAGCTCGGTGGATCGGTGTAAATGCCGCCGGTATCAACCCAAACCCCGCTGGCCCCGAAAAAGGTATCCGGGAAAAGAACGGATGATAGCAAATCCCCGTTCCCGGTGAATAGCTTTATTTCCTTGCCGGATTGGTTGAGCACGATCAGCCGGTCCTGCCAGACCTGGACTCCGACCGGGTAATAAAGATCAGCCGGACCCTGGCCGATACTGCCCACCTGCCTCAGAAAAGCGCCCTGCTCATCGAACACCAGGATGCGATGATTGTCTATATCCACGAAGTAAAACCGGTTTTTACTGTCAATTGCCAGGGGATTTCCTTTTGACAAAAGGAATTTGAAGGATGGTTCCAGGGAATTGATGTCAAAGACTGCTTCAAGCTCGATCTTGAATTCCGGCGGCCGGGCCGAACCACAGGCCGAACACAAAATCACCGCCAGCCAGACGATGAGCATTGTTTTTCTTTTCATTTCAGTTCCAAAATCAGATCAGCATTAACTTCCAGGCCGCAGATTACTATTTCCGGCCGGCCGTTCACTTCGTTGATTTCACTCATACCCCTGATCCTTGTACAGCCTGGATCAACAAGGATTAACACAAAGCGGAATTGCTGTCAAGGTGCGGAAATAATTTAGAAGCAATGCTGAAAATGGAAGCAATCCCGACAACTAACAGCATTGACTGATAAATAAAATTGAGTAACCCGAGATAAAGAACCAAGCCCTGTCGATTGCCTGTTCCTGCGTTTTTGTCCTCCGCAGGGGGAATCGATTGTTATTACTTCATTTTACCTTGAGCCTCAGATTCAGGTAGCAGTAAAACGTCAATTCTTTGCTTATTCAACGAAATTATTCGTTGACCAACAGAGGCCAGAGCATGTT
Organism: uncultured Clostridia bacterium; assembly: GCA_964457225.1. Taxonomy (GTDB): domain Bacteria; phylum Acidobacteriota; class Aminicenantia; order UBA2199; family UBA2199; genus CAYWEM01. The sequence continues at coordinate 195,724 of CAYWEM010000004.1, read as the reverse complement.
GTAATTGTCCTGGAGCAATTCGATAACCGTATCCATCCTGCCGAGCAGCGGAATGGCAAAAAGCGGTGCACCCTGCTCATTAACCCCGAGAACTGAGGGATTGATCCTCGGAGCCCAGCCGCGTAAAGAGGAAATACCGATAATCGGAAAATCAATGCCCAGGGATTGAAAATAGTCTAAGTCTGCCAATTCGTTATCCGGCACAGCCCCGAGCAGAACAAAATTCTCTCCGAGCCGGCGTAAAAACTGAATCTGCTGTAAACAGGTAATACAGCCCTGCCGGGAGAAAACAACTATCAGGTAAAGAACAGGCCCTGAAGAGACTTGCACTCTCAGTTCTGCCGGCAGGGGAACAGCCCGCAGCCAAAACGGTTTTCGGGCCAGGCGGTAACTGCTCCCCAGCCCCCAGGCAACCGCAAGGAAAGCCAGAATCCAAAGCAAAGAGGTTAAAGATTTTGTATTCTTTACCATTACCCAATTATCAGCTTTCAGTCATTCCCGGCCAGGACAGCCGATAGGTCTGCAGCAGCCAGCGGCCTTCCTTTTCCAGATCTTCGTAGAGATGGTAGAGCAAGCGCCGCTCACCGTCGTAAAAAAGGCTTCCATGCTCGTATTGTTCCAGTGTCAGGCTTCCCGAACCAACTATATTACCATCATGACCGGCAATCACTCCCTCGAGTTTTTTTATGAACTCATCACCTGATTTCACTGAATAGAGAAGCAGAAGGTGTTCTTTAGAACCTCCAAGCAAATAGTTTATCGAGAATTTTTGAAAATGTGAGCGGTACTTTTGGTGAAAAGCTTCTCCTCCGGATTTCTTCTTCTCTCTGACCATGGCTTCGGAATATTCAATCGGCTTGAAATTGGACCCGTTAAGATAATAATATCCGCTCTCTTTATTCTTCAAATCATACCAAATCAGGCGCGGCGACCAGTTCCAGACTTGATAAACCCGATGGCCAATTCGCAAACTGTGAAAGCCGGAGGGAAAAAGAAACTCTATGTCCCTCCAAGCATCTGATTCTTCTTTTTTACCAGGCCTTGTTCCGGAATAGAAATCTTTCGCCTTGATCAAACCCCGTTGAAATTCAAAGTTTTCATCGACAAGAAACAGCGAAAAGTTTGAATCTGCTTCCCTCTCTCCTAAAGGTTTTGCCGATCCATTTCCTGAAACAATCCATTGCCTTTCAAATCCAGGCACCAATACTAGCCCGTCATAAAATGAGCGTGTTCGGTATTCCCGATTCACTTGCCAGCGACCACCCGAGTCTTGCTTAAAAAGAACAGCCTTACGTGTTGGTATATCAAACAGGGCAATTTCTTTCTCGTCCTTTTTCCAGAAGAATGATACTACAAAAACTGCTTCCCCGGGGCCAGGGCCTGCTTTCAGCAACTGTTTCCATTCTCCGCTTTCAGCCCGGTAATGCATGGCCTGCTGGCCCTGCCTGCCGTGTAGAATAAGAACTTCTCCAGATGCCGGGATCTCAAATTTCAGCGGCAGCAACAAGCCCGGTGGCGCCTTGAATACCTCAGCTTTTCCTTCAGGCTGAAATCGGACTTGCACTCCGGGCAAAGCTACATAAAAAAACAAAACAAATAAAGATAGTCTAAACAAAAAACTTTTCTTAATTGAATTCATTATTACTTCCAAAATAAAGGGGGCTTACGCCCCCCTTTTTCAATTCGCAACAACAATAACACAATCACTTGCTGGTTCTATTATTTTGCACCAAGATCCGATATATTCACCATTAATGTAATAGTGATCCATAACACCCCAATACACTCCCGCCATCAAATCTTCCGATGTACTTGTCACGCCGACAAAGATTCCAGCAACCAAGAGAACCGCAAGTAAAAGACTTTGCAGTTTTTTCATTTTTTTCTCGTCCTCCTTTTTTTGTTTCAGCTTTCCGGAAAGCCGGGTTCATTGAAACACATAAAAACAGCGAAGCATATCCACAAAACGTCTTTTCGTATCCACAAAACGTCCAGGCTTTCCATCAGGGTGTTTTGTTACCCCCCCCCCCCCGATAAGAGGAGAGCAACCCGGCCAGGGACCAGCCAGTCTTATTTCTGAAGAAACGCCAGAAGGAGCGGTAATCGTGGTAGGCGAGCAGGCGGGCTACCCTTTTCAGGGCCAGGCCGGAAAAGACAGCCAGGGTCATGGCCCGGCAGAGTTTTTCTCTTTCCGCGTTTTGCCCCGGAAACGACATTTCAGCCCCGCCGTTGCCCTGGTTCCATTCCCGGATTTTGTAAACCGGAATTTGATTGATCTCGGCAACGATTCCGCGCAATTCCGCCAACTCAGATTTATCCCGGCCGCAGATTACTATTTCCGGCCGGCCGTTTACTTCTTTGATTTCACTCATGCCCCGATTCCTTGTACAGCCTTGATGAACAAGGATTAACACAAAGCGGAATTGCTGTCAAGGTGCGGAAATAATTTAGAAGCAATGCTGAAAATGGAAGCAATCCCGACAACTAACAGCATTGACTGATAAATAAAATTGAGTAAGCCGAGATAAAGAACCAAGCCCTGTCGGCTCCATACACCAAAAAGATCTAACTTCGTATCTTCTTACTGATCAGCCGATAACATTGCCCGACCATGTACAACGGTAATGAAATCAAATGGTAAGAGAGAGGAAGCTTGGCTTGATGCCGGGTCATTCTGTGTTGGGCTATCATTTCTCCGGGAGGATTGAGATCGAACCTCAGGGCAACAGGGCTTTTTTTCTCGAAGATGAATTGCTGTAACGACTTGATGGTTCCGCTCTTGCCAGCCTTTACTTCAACCGGAACGATGGTGTTGGCTGTTGAAATGACAAAATCGACTTCGGCGTTGGATGACCTCCCTTCCCTAAGCCAATAGTGAAGGCTCGGCGTTTCGCCGCTTTGTCCTAATTGGAGAAGGTGCTGGGCGATGAACTGTTCGGCCATCTTACCCTTGTTGATGAACTCGACGCCCCGTTCCAGGCTGGCTAAGGGTAAATGATCGATGCCGGCCATGCGGTTCATCAGTCCGATATCGAGGAAATAGAGCTTGAAAACCTTGTCATTCTGACCCGCTTTAATCGGCAGGCCGGAGGCATGAGAGTGGTGAACACGGGCGATGACCCGGGCTTTACTGAGCAGATCGATGGCTTTTTTATGATCACGGGCCAATATGTCAGGATCAATCTGACTGTACTTGATTTTTTCGCCGACGGCCAGCGGCACATAATCGTAAACCTTTTGAATCCTTATCAAGTCAACGCTTTTGGCATACTTGGAAAAATCGTCCCGGTAAGTCTCTGTGATGGAAGAATGGATTCGGTTGACATCTTCCATTCTGCCAGTGGAAAGGTATTCGTTGACGGCTTCGGGCATACCGCCGACAAGTAGGTATTCCCGCTGGATTTTCAGTAGTCGCTGATGTGCAGATTCAGGGAAAAATGAGGAAAAATCGAAAGTCCTGATCAATTCCAGCAGTTGGGCTTCCCCTTTGGCTTCCAGGTATTCCTCGAAAACCATCGGCCCCAGGAAGAGGTATTCTATACGCCCCACCGGCATGGAGAACGAGTGATCCGCCAGGGTAAATTCAAGCAGGGATCCGGCGGCAACCAGAGGAATTTCCGCTTTTTCTTCATGAAAATACCGCAAAGCCTTCAATGCCTCCGGGGCTGCCTGAATTTCATCCAGAAAGAGAAGGCTTTTTTCGGGATTGATTCGGCCAAGCCCGGTGAAATACTCGATCTCCGTCAGGATGCGGTTCGGGTCCATAGACCGGAATAAATCGTTGAAGCCGGGATGCCGTTCCAGATTGATTTCGTACAGTTTAAGCTTCTTCTGTTCGGCAAAAGCCCGGATCAATGTTGATTTTCCGACCTGCCGGGCACCCCGGATCACCAGGGGTTTTCTGCCGGGAAGATTGAACCATTTCTCCAGTGTTTCTTCGGCATATCTTTTCAGTATCATAGAAACTCTTCCATTTTCATTTCAATCATACATTACAACAAATACATAATAAATACAAATCATGAATAAAACAAGGACTTGTTTTGTGCATATTAAGTTGAAGTGGACCGAAACTATTTGATCAAAAGCGGCTCAAAGACACTTGGATAGAAATCATTCCAGCCGGGCTTGTTCGGGAAAGCTCCGGGCGGTAGAATGCGGGCAGGAGAAACGATGAGCGATTTGACGCGCCTAAAACAGGAGCTGGCGGCCGCGGCCTCGCCGGCAAAGGCGGCCGTACTGCAGAGATTTTTCAAGACCGGGCCCGGACAGTACGGCGAGGGTGATATTTTCCTGGGCATCACCGTGCCGGTCCAGCGCCGGATCGCCGCCGGCTACCAGCTGGAACTGCCGGACATCGCCCGGTTGCTGGCCGATGAAATCCACGAGCATCGCCTCTGCGCCCTGTTCATACTCGAAGCCCGTTTCCGGAAAGCCGGTCCAGATGAACAGGGAGCCATAGCCAGGTTTTACCTGGAACAGGCCGAGCGGGTCAACAACTGGGACCTGGTCGACCTGAGCGCCGACAAGATCCTGGGCCGCTACCTGCTGAATCGCGACCGGGCCGTGCTGTACGAACTGGCCGCCTCGGAAAACCTCTGGCGCCGGCGTATCGCCGTGATCGCCACTTTTGCCTTCATCAAGAACGGCGAATGGCGGGATACCTTCGCCCTGGCCGAATTACTGCTCGACGACCGCCGTGATTTGATCCACAAGGCGGTGGGCTGGATGCTGCGCGAAGTGGGAAAAAGAGTGAGCGAGGAAAAACTTGAGGAATTCCTGAAGATAAACCACCGCCGCATGCCCAGGACCATGCTGCGCTATGCCATAGAACGCCTGAACGAACAGAAACGCAAATTCTACCTGGGAAAAAGCAACTGATGGTGGTCAGCGGGGCAGGGCCCGCAGTTCGAAGATCAGGTTCTGCAGGGCCGAACGGGCCCATTCCTCGCCGTTGCTCTTGGCTCCGCCGTCCAGCCGGCGCAACAGGCGGCAGACCCCGTCGATGCGCGCCGGGGAAAAACCCTTGACCAGCCTGATGAAGGAATCGAGCAGAAAGGAAGGCTGGTTGAGCACCCGGCCGATGTCCGAAACGCCGAACTTCTGCTGCAGCAGGAACTTGGCGATGAAAATGCGGTTGTAATAAGCCACCAGGGTGCCGATGATGAAAGTCGGGGCAATGCTGTTGCGGAACAGGAAACGCAGGATGTTCAGGTAGGCGCAGATATCGCCCTTTTCCACGGCCTCGGTCAGCTCCCAGATGGAATGGCTGGAAATCCCGGTGATCACGCTGTCCACGTCGCCGCTGTCGATGACCTTGCTTTCGGCCGCGGCCATGGCCAGCTTGGGCAATTGCTGGATGATCTGGGCCGGCTCGTTACCCAGGATGTCCAGCAGGCGTTCCTGGGCCGCGGGGGTGATCTTGATGCCCTGGTTGCTGAAATAACTTCTGGCGTAAGCACTGATTTCCGCGCCGCCGGCCCGGTTCAGATCAACGGCCAGCACGTTATCATGGGCCAGGAAGCGGCGCATGGCGTCAACCTTGCTCTTGAGGCCCTTGTAATCGTCCCGGCCCAGGTCCAGGGAAAGGTAGATTACCAGCAGAGTGTTGGGATTGGGCTCCCGCAGGTAAGCCTGGATTTCCTGCTGGACTTCCTTGCCCGGCAGGCCGAGATACTTGCGCTCGCGGATCACCGCGGCCAGCACCCGCCGGCCGCGGACGAAAAAACTGGCGCTGGCCGCCTCCTGGAGGAGGTCACTCCAGCTCAGCGCCTCTTCCCCGTCAAAGTAACAGCGCCGGTAGTTCATCTCGGTCTTTTCGGGCAGGAAAAGCTCAACCAGGCGGTTCAGCGCGATTTCACCCAGGAATTCGTAAAAACCGTGCAGGAAGATCACCGGAGGAGTCGGACGCCCCTGGTCGCAGGCGGTCATCAAGCGGAAAAAATCGCTGTCCGGCATCAATACCCTTCCAGGATGGCGGAAACCACGGTGGTCGCCAGGCGCTCGGCGATTTTCTGCAGTTGTTCCGTTTCCTGGGAAAAGAAATCTCCGCTGTCGGTTTCGTAGTTGTCGGTGAAGGTCAGGTTGCGGCTCTCGTGCAGCAGTTCGCCGCTCTTGACCTCGGTAAGAAGTACGTTCACCCTGATCCTGATCTGGTAGAGATTGGCCGCCCCGGCCGCTGAATAAGACAGGGCCTTCACCTCGAACTGGGTGATTTCACCCTGCAGGAAGAGATCGGCCGCGGCCGGATCTTCCACCAACTGCAGTCTGCTGCGGCGGAGCAGTTTTTCACGCACTGCGAAAGTGACGTAGTGCTCGGCCTGGAAGCGGGTGGTCGAATTCCTGAAATCGGGCACGGCTATGGTCCGGGCCTCGGCCGGCAAAACCGCCCCGGTGCCGGTCAGCCGGTAACCGCAGGCCCAGGCCAGGGGCAACAGCAGGAGCAGGATTGGAATTCTTTTCATCAGCATACCAGGCTGACCATCTTGTTCCTGACCACGATAACCTTCTTCAGGGTTTTGTCGCCGATCAGGGCGCTGATCCGGGGTGACGCCAGGGCCGCCCTGGTGACTTCCTCGTCAGGGGCGTCCCGGGCGATGCAGATCTTGTCCCGGATCTTGCCGTTGACCTGCACCATTACGTTGACCTGTTCGGAATGAAGGGCCTCCCGGTCGCATTCCGGCCAGGGAGTTCGCTCCAACATAGTGTCATGGCCCAGCCTGGACCAAAGTTCGTTGGCCGTGTGCGGGGCGAAAGGGGCCAGCAGGCGCAGGAGGTTCTCCAGGCAGTAACGGATGAAGCCGGCCCGCCCCTGCTGGTGCAGAGCCGGAAAAGCCGGGCTGAATTCGTTCAGAAGCTCCATCAGTGCGGCGATCGCCGTGTTCAGGTGAAAGCGCTCGGCAATGTCGTCGGTCACCTTTTTTATGGTCTGCTGTAGCTTGCAGTAAAGTTCTTTTTCCAGCTCGTTTTCCGCCCGGGTGCAGGATACACCGGCATCTCCGAACTTTTCGCACAGCGACCAGATCCGCTGGATGAATCGGAAACAGCCTTCCACCCCGGATTCGCTCCAGTCCAGGCTCTTTTCCGGGGGAGCGGCGAACAGTATGAACAGCCTGACCGTGTCAGCCCCGTAACGTTCCAGCAGTTCGTCCGGATCGACGATGTTGCCCTTGGACTTGGACATGGTTTCACCGTTGAGGGTGACCATGCCCTGGGTCAGCAGGTGCGGGAAAGGCTCGTCCAGCTCGAACCAGCCGAAATCACGGAATATCTTGGTGAAGAAACGGGCGTAAATGAGATGCAATATGGCATGCTCGACGCCGCCGATGTAAAGATCGACCGGCATCCAGCGGCGGGCTTCCTCGGCGTCGAAGGCCCGGTCCCGGCTGGGACCGGCGTAGCGGAAGAAATACCAGGATGAGTCGAAAAAAGTGTCCATGGTGTCGGTTTCCCGCCGGGCCGGGCCCTGGCATTTCGGGCAGGTGGCCTGGTAAAACCCGGGCAGGTCGGCCAGAGAAGAAATTCCGCCGGCCGAGAATTCCACTTCCCGGGGCAGGAGCACCGGCAGGTTTTCCAGTGCTTCAGGTACCAGGCCGCATGATTCGCAGTAAACCATGGGAATGGGGGTGCCCCAGTAGCGCTGTCGGGAAATCAGCCAGTCGCGCAAACGATAGGTAGTGGCGGCCCGGCCGAGATTCTTTTCCTCCAGCCAGGCGATTATTGCCGCCTTGGCTTCTTCCTGGGCCAGCCCGTCAAGAAAACCGGAATTGACGGTCAGGCCTTCACCGGTGTAGGCCCGGCCCTCCCAGTCCAGCGGGGGAGTCACGGTCCGCACGATAGGCAAGTCGTAAGTTTCGGCGAACTCCCAGTCGCGTTCGTCCTGGCCGGGGACGGCCATGATGGCCCCGGTGCCGTAACCGGGCAGGACGTAATCGGCGATCCAGACCGGAATGCGGGCGCCGTTGGCCGGATTGAGCGCCAGGGCTCCGGTGAACACCCCGGTTTTTTTTCTATCAGTACTCAACCGGTTTATTTCACTCTCGCATTGGGCGCGAAGTACGTATTCTTCAACTTCACGCCGCCGGTCAGAGCTGGTGATTTCAGCCACCAGGGGATGTTCCGGAGCCAGCACCATGAAGGTGGCGCCGAAAATGGTGTCCGGCCTGGTGGTGAAGACCCGGATTGATTCATTTCGGCCTGCTATTTGAAAATCGATTTCAGCTCCCTGGCTCTTGCCGATCCAGTTCTGCTGCATGGTCAACACGTTGGCCGGCCATTTTTCCAGTTCACGATGGGCGGCCAGCAGTTCCTCGGCGTAATCGGTGATGCGCACGAACCACTGGTTGAGGTTCTTCTGAGTGATATCGCTTTCACAGCGCCAGCAATAACCGCCGCAAACCTGCTCGTTGGCCAGCACGGTACAGCAGGATGAACACCAGTTGACCTGGGATTCCTTCTTGTAAACCAGGCCGCGTTCGAACATTTGGATGAAGATCAGCTGGTTCCAGCGATAGTAATCGGGCAGGCAGGTGGCCAGCTCCCGGTCCCAGTCATAAGCCAGGCCCAGCCGCTGCAGCTGTTTTTTCATGAAGGAAATGTTGTCCAGGGTCCATTTCTCAGGGTGCACCCCGTGCTTGATGGCCGCGTTTTCGGCCGGCAGGCCAAGGGCATCCCAGCCCATGGGGTGGAGTACGGCGTAACCCTGCATCATTTTGAAACGACTGATGACATCCCCGATGGAGTAGTTGCGCACGTGGCCCATGTGAATCCGGCCGGAAGGATAGGGAAACATTTCCAGGCAATAGAATTTTTTCTTGTTCTCGGCGCTGACAGCCTTGAAGACCTGGTCTTCCTTCCAGCGCTGCTGCCACTTGCGTTCAATGGCCTTGAAATCGTATTTCATGTGACTCCTGTTGCCTGGATCCTGCCGAGGAGAGAGTTCCGGTCCGGGTACGGGCAAAATTATACCGAAAAAGGCCGATCGGGGCAAGTTGCCGCCCCCGCTTCAGTTGTTGCCGAAGCGGGAGTTGACCACGTGGCTGTAAATCGAGCCGAAACTGAAACTCAGTCCCAGGCGCAGGCGCAGGTTGTAAGACGTGGCCAGGCGCCTGAGTTCCAGGAGAATTTCCTCCAGCGAGGCTTCAGCCTTCGGCAGGGAAAGCTGGTCCCCGATCCGGGAATAAACGAAGTCCACGCTCCCCGACAGGCCCTTGGAAATACGCAGAGAAACGCCCGTATCAACCCGGATACGGTTTTTACTGAAATCGTGCAGGAAGTTGGAACCCTCCAAAAGTATGCCGACATTCCCCCAGGGCTCCTTCAGTTCAAAGATAACACTCAGACTCTGGTTCAGCAGGGTTTCGCGCATTTTCTGATAAATAGTTTCCTCCAGGTACCTGCGTTCGGCCAGGTTCAGACGGTATTGAAAACGCAGTTCCCGGCGGGTGGCCTGTTCGTAGGGAAAGTAATTGTATTCAACGCCCGGGCCGATGGTGGCGAAAAGCCCGGCATTGTCGTAAGTGGAGGAGTAGAGGTGCAGAAACAATCCGGCCGCCCAATGACCGCCGATGCTCTTGACGTACCTGGAGAACAGGGTCTGCCTGCGACTGCGACTCAGGATTTCATCGCCGTCTGTTAAAAAATAGCGCCGGTTGTTGTAATCCCCGTTCAGCCAGACGAAAAACTTGGCCGCCTCGGTGGTGCGGTTGGCCGAAAGAGAAAGGTTGTAGTTGACTCCCCGAAACTGCGATTCCAGGTTGACATTGCCTCGCAGACCGAGGCTGAAAACCCAGCTTTTCCAGGGATCTTCCGGCCTGGTTTCAACTCCGGTCTGCGGGCCGGAAAATGAAACCGAGATGAACTCGGACAGGGGGGTATCATAGATAAAAGGCACCAGTCCTTTTCTCAGGGTGCTGACCAGGCCCCGGCGCAGATCGTCCTCAGAATCCCCCGGCCGTGAATAGTACTTCAGAGTCACGTCGCGGCCCTTGTGCCGGCCCAGCCCCAGGAAGGTCAGGGTGTACTCACGGCCGCCGGCCCCGGTCGGCTGGGTGGTTATCAACACGTGCAGTTCCGCGCTTTCGCGGTCACGCACGTAATTGACGAATCCGATTTCCTTGCGGATGTAATTCAGATCACAGCCCCTGGCCTGGCAATCCAGAAAAACCTTCGGAGCCTGGCTGTCCTGCAGGGTGCGTTCAGTCCCGGAAATGACAGGGAAAGACAGGCTGAAAAACAGCCAGATGGCCATAGAAGCAAGCTTAATGGTTGTCTTCACTTTGATCATCCGAAGTGCGCAGAAAGACCTGGGACCAGGGAATCACGTTGACTTCCGAACCCATGGCCACGTTGCGGTCTTCGATGAAACGCTTGTACATCCAGGAGTTCATGACATAGATGCGGACTATGCTGTCCGGGTTGATCAGTTTTCCTGGAATAAGCGCTTCCCCGTCGGCCAGGTCATTGAGATTGAAGCGCGGTGAACCGGTCTTGAAATCGTTGTATCGAAGGTTGACCGGGGCTTTTTCAGATCGGAAGCTCCAGGCCACCTCCAGATCCCGGCCGGCTTTCACAATCGCCGGCCGCGGTCTCTCGATCACCAGCCAATTGGGCAGGGGGTAGACAGCCGAAAAGAAGGCAAAACCCTCGGAGTTTATCTCAATGCTGAAAGAATCAGGTAACTGGTCCCGCTTGACTGGAACCCGGGCCGTAAAAACACCCTCCTCCATTTCCAGTTTTTGCCCGGCAACCAGGATTATCGCTTCTTCCAGTTGCCTGCCGGCGGGGGAGCCGGCTCGGACATCAACGTAAGCCCTTAATTCGTAAAGATCGATGTCATTCTGGTAATCGTAGCGGGAGAGGCTGGCCGTGGGATAGACGGTAACCCGGATGAACATCTTTTCTTCCTGCCGGGTCTCATCCTGATTCGGCCCGGCAAAGGCCTCTCCGGAAATGAAAAACAACACCAGCAGAGTCGGCAGAAACAAGGCTGTGAGTAGAACCGATTTTTTCCTTTTCATAGCTGAATAATACTCCATAAAAGACTGATATTTCAAGCCGGTCGGCTGTTGTTGCCTGAGCCGGCGCAATTCCCACGCCGGGTTTCTATTGACTTGCCTGAAGTTAGTTCCTTATAATTGGTGCCAGGAGACAAATTGAGCCCAACAACCATCAATGAAATCATCGATTTTGCCATCGCCCGGGAAGAGGAAGCCGTGGAGTTTTACCGCGAGCTTCAGAGCATATCGCGTTTTCAGGAAATCACCGGCTTGCTCGCCGAACTGGAAGCCATGGAAAAAGGTCACATAGTCATTCTCCATGATCTCAGGCGCCAGGGGCTTAAAGACGACGATTTCGAGGAAAAAATGACGATCGGCCTTAAAATAGCCGATTACCTGGTGGCCGCTCCCCCGGCTCCGGAAATGAGCTATCAGGACGTCCTGATCGTGGCCATGAAAAGAGAACAGGCCGCGGTGGACCTGTATCGGAAGCTGGCTGACCAGGCGGTCAATGACCAGGAGCGCCGTATTTTTTCCAGGCTGGCCGCCGAAGAAAGCAAGCACAAGCATACATTTGAAGAAATATATGACCGGGAAATTCTCAAGGAAAACTGAAGTAAAAGGAGAAAAAAAATGAAAAAATACGTATGTCTGGTCTGCGGTTACATCTACGATCCGGCAACCGGCGACCCCGATGCCGGTATTCCGGCCGGAACTTCATTTGAATCGTTGCCTGAAGACTGGGTTTGTCCCCTGTGCGGAGTCGGCAAGGACCAGTTCGAGCCCGAGGCCTGAAAAAACCCTGAGGAGATTTCATGAAGCAATGCGAACTGGCTCCCGCCGTCCGCGGAGTCGGGGTGGTGGATTGGCATCGCCGCCTCTTTGACGAACTTATCCCCCTGCCTGACGGGACTTCCTACAACGCTTACCTGGTACAGGGCAGTCAAAAAACCGTCCTGGTCGATACCGTTGATCCTCCCTTCATCCCGGAACTACTGGCCAATCTTGACCGGGCCGGCGTGAAAAAACTCGACTACATAGTGGCCAACCATGCCGAACAGGATCATTCCGGAGGCTTACCGGCCGTACTGGCCCGCTACCCCGGGGCCAAAATCGTGACCAATGCCAAGTGCCGTGATTTCCTGCTCGACCTGCTCGACCTGCAGGCGGAGGATTTCCTGACCGTGACCGACGGAGAATTCCTCAGCCTGGGTGATCGCAGCCTGCAGTTTCTGCTCAGTCCATGGGTGCACTGGCCGGAAACCATGATGACCTACCTGGTGGAGGACCGGATTCTCTTTTCCTGCGATTTCCTGGGTTCGCACCTGGCCCAGAGCACCCTCCAGGTCACCGATTCCCGGCGCACTCATGAAGCGGCCAAGCGCTATTACGCGGAAATCATGATGCCCTTCCGTCACCTGATCCCCAAATACCTGGAGCGGGTGAAGGGCCTGCAACCGGCAATCATCGCCCCCAGCCACGGACCCGTTTACCAGGATCCCGGTTTTATTCTCAGTGCCTACGATGACTGGGTCAACGGCCCGCCGCACAACAAGGTGCTGGTGCCCTTTGTTTCCATGCACGGTTCAACCGCGGCCATGGTCGATCACCTGGTCAGATCGCTGTGCGAGCGAAACCTGCCGGTGATTCCCTTCAACCTGACCGTGACCGACCTGGGCAGCCTGGCCATAGAAACCGTTGACGCCGCCAGCATAGTAATCGCATCACCGACCGTGCTGGGCGGTCCGCACCCGACCGTAGTCAGCGCGGCTTACTTCCTGGGCGCGGTTAAACCAAAAACCAGGCAATTGGGCCTGATTGCCTCACAGAGCTGGGGCGGCAAACTGGTCGACGTTATAAACGGGCTTACCTCGGCTATTAAATGTGAAAAACTGCCGCCGATCGTGGTTAAAGGCTATCCCCGCTCCGAGGATTTCAGCGCACTGGAAAAACTGGCGGACACCCTGGCGGAAAAACACCGGGACCTGCCCCTTTAACTGATATTCCCTGACCCTTAAGGTCAGTTCAGGTACGGAGTCAAGCCGATGGAAGAATGGTTCCGGCCGCCGGCTCAGCGTCCGGCAAGTTCCCGGTCCAGCATGAAAATTCCGTTGCCCTTGTCACCGATCAGAGCCAGGCGTTCGGCTATCTTCTGCACGGAATCTTCCTCTTCAATCTGTTCGGCCACGAACCAGTGCAACATGGGCAGGGCGGCGTAATCACCCTCATCCATGGCTTTTTTCAGCAGGCCGTGAATGCGTGAACTGATGTGCTGTTCATGCATGGCCGCATCGGTGAAAGCTGCCTGAGGGGAATCCCAGTCCACCTGGGGCTTGTTGATCGCATCAAGCTTCACCCGGCCGCCGCGCTCACTGATGTGGGCAAAAAACTTCATGGCATGTTCCATTTCCTCGGCGGCCTGTTTTTTCATCCATAGGGCAAAGCCCTCCAGGTTTTGGGACTCAAAATAAGCGGCCATGGAAAGGTAAAGATAAGCGGAATAGATTTCTTCGTTGATCTGCTGGTTGAATGCCTCGTTGGTTGCAGTGGGAATCATGTCGTCCTCCTGATTATGTTAATGATAAATATAGCACAATAAGCCGCCCTTTTCCATTTTCCCAGATCCAACAGAAATTTCCCGGACCCGTAACATGTTCGTGAAATGAATCCGATCAATCCGGTTGACAAAAGAATACTGCTCTTTTACATTGGAGAAGATCGAGTTAAAGGAAAAAAAATGCCGGGAATCAAACCGGGTCAAGCCGAGGATATCATGAACAACAAAAGCGTTTACTCTTTTTTTTCTCTTTTTTTTCTGGTTTTCCTCACCACCTGCTTTGTTTCTTCCTCCCAGCAGCTGCAGGAAATGGACCGCGATGTGCCCTTTGTAGTCACGCCCATCGCCGTACTCCAGGAAATGCTGCGACTGGCCGCGCCCCAAAGCGGAGACATGCTGATCGATCTAGGCAGCGGTGACGGCCGCATCGTTATCAACGCCGCGGTTGAATTCGGTATTCGCGGCATGGGAATTGAAATCGATCCTTCCCTGGTTAACCTGAGCCGGAAAAATGCCTTGGCCGCGGGGGTCCAGAAACTAGTCGAGTTCCGCCAGCAGGATCTCTTCACCGTTGATTTGAGCCCGGCCTCGGTTTTAACCATGTACCTGCTGCCGGAAATCAACCTGAGGCTGAGGCCGAAGATTTTGCGGGAAATGAAACCTGGTTCAAGAGTGGTTTCCCATGACTTCGACATGGGGGAATGGCAGCCCGATGAAACCAGCACGGTTTTCGGAGAGTGGCTGCACGTGGTAAGCTTATGGCTGGTCCCGGCCAATGTGACCGGTTCATGGTCCCTGGTACTTGACCGGCCGGTCGGGCAGGCCGGCCGGAGCTTCAACCTGGAACTCGGGCAGAAGTTTCAAGTTATCCATGGTTCCCTGGCCGAGCCCAACCAGGAGGCCCGCCCCATTCTCAACCCAAACCTGCGCGGTGAAATGATCAGCTTTTCAGTCACGGAAACCCGGGCCGATCAAGAAGTCATACTCAAGTTCCAGGGCCGGGTCGAGAATGACGTCATGACCGGCAGCCTGGAAATAATCGGCCGGGAAGGCACCTTGCAGACCACAGGCTGGAAAGCTTCCCGAAGAAAAGACTCGAAAAAGCCCCGCATTTATTGAATTTGTTCCGGGCAGTCATAGTGCCCGTTTCCAAATTTACTCAGGTCGCGCTTGTTCAACGGCCCGGGATAAGATAAAATGAACGATGAAAGAAAAGCTCACTTATTACGATCAAGTAGCCCGGAACAGCGTGTTGACCGCCATGCGCGTCAGCAGCGCGATTCAAAACGACTTGTCTGAACTGTCCACCCTGATCAAGGGTGATAAAAGCCCGGTTACCCTGGCCGATTTTGCCGTGCAGGCAGTCATTTGTCATGAACTGCAAAAAAACTGTCCGGAAATACCCATAGTGGCGGAAGAAAATTCCGGACTGCTGCGTTGCCCCGAGCACCGCTCCATGGTCGAAATCATCCTGTCTTACCTGCGAACCGTCGACCTTGAGCTCACGGCCGACTCCTTGCTGCAGCTGATTGACCGCGGCGACGGCGCCCCGGGCGATTTATACTGGACTCTCGACCCGATTGACGGAACCAAGGGTTTTCTGCGCCGGGACCAGTACGCCATCGCCCTGGCCCTGATCAAATCAGGAGAAGTATTGCTTGGAGTACTGGGATGTCCCCGGCTGGCCGCCGGCGTTGACATGGAGCCGGGCTGCCTGTTGCGGGCGGTAAAGGATGAAGGCGCTTTTCTCTCCCTGCCTGAACCGGAAAGCAGGCTGACCCTGCCTTTCTCCGAGCCGGACAGCCCCATGCTGTTGACCCAGAGTTTCGTTTCCACGCACGGAGACCAGGAAAAACAGAAGCTGGCCGCTTCCAGGCTGCCCCTGGCCGCTCCCCCCCTGCTGGTCGACTCCCAGGTTAAATACGCCATGATAGCCCTTAACCAGGCCCAGGTTTACCTGCGCATCCCCGGCCCCGGACTCCCGATTCACCGTGAAAAAATATGGGATCACGCCGCCGGCAGCTTGATCGCTTCAGAGGCGGGCGCCCTGGTCAGTGACCTGGAAGGACTGAAGCTGGATTATTCCCATGGACTCAACCTGGAAGCAAACCTCGGCATCATGGTCAGCCCTCCGAACAGGCAGGCCGAGGTACTGCGGGCAATCAGTCCTGTCCGGGCTGAGTGAGTTCGCTGCGGCTGAAAATCGCCCTGAAAGGCACTCCGGCGGCCTCTATCATTTCCCGGCCGCCTTCCTCTCTGTCCAGCACCGCCATGACCACCGCCACATCACCGCCGGCTTCGCGTACCCGCTGCAAGCCGCGCAAGATGGAACCGCCCGAAGTTATGACATCGTCAAAAAGAGCCACTCTGCCTTTTTTCGGGAAATTTCCCTCGATAACCCGGCCGGTACCGTGAGATTTTTCTTCCTTGCGGATGATGAAGGCCGGCAGTCCTTTCCCGGCCAGGAAACTCTGCAGGGCAATCGAGGTTACGATGGGATCCGCGCCGATGGCGTATCCACCAACCGCCGTAACTTCGAATTCCCTGAGCAATTCCAGAAAAAGACGGCCGCACAGGTAAGCGCCTTCTGGATCCAGAGTGGTCAACCGGGCGTCACAGTAAAAATCACTGGTTTTCCCCGAGGCCAGGGTGAAGGTCCGGCCGGTGATGACCGATTTTTCCAACAGGATTTCTTTTAATCTTTTTTTTTCATTCACAGTATTTTCCCCTTGTAATCATCCGGCATGACCTGTTTTATATAGGGTGACAATCGCAGAACGGTTTTTTCAAGAAAAGCCAGGTTTTCCTGGGAAAAATCATCCCCGGCTTCGTGCGGGAAATGGCCCTTGCGGGAAAGCTCGATGATACCGATTTTTTCATCCCCGACTGTCAGAACGGCGGCCATTATCTTGCAGATGGGTTTCCTGGTGTTGTCCGGGTTTTTCACGTATTCAAAAAGCCGCAGGTGTTTCTGCTGATTGAAAACGTTTTCAATGGCCCCCTTGCCTGAGCGGTAAACCAGAGAAGCGAAGGCATCGGGGGAACTGACCGGCAGCAGGCCGGCGTCGATCAAAAAGTCGGGATAAGCGAAGGAAAGAACCGATTTACTCCGGTCCAGCAGCAGGACGGCGACTTCGTCGGCCTGCAGGTCGAAATTGTCCTTGTAATAATCGGCAACCTCTTTTAAAACAGTTTTAAAAGCAAGCGCCCGGTCTTCCCCGGTCAGCAGGAGTCGCAGTTTTTCCTCAAGCAGGTTGATGTCTTTCATTTCTCACTCCAGGGCAATCTTAACCTCTGGTTGAAAAAAAAACAAGTGCCCGTAAATCAGAAGTCTTGCAGGGGACAGACTCCAAAGCGGCCCAGAATGCTGTTACTGAAAGAGCCGTTTTTTATTCGGACAGCTCCGGTCACCAGGCAATTGTTCATGGTCACACCGGCGCCGAGTTCAGATTCCGGCCAGAACAGAGAGTTGCTCACCCTGGCGTCTTTTATGTTGGCCCCGGGACTCGAAAACTCGTCAGCCTGCAGGCCCCGATGGCGCAGGTATGAAAAAAATGACTTAAAATAAAGCCCGGGGCGGCCCAGGTCCAGCCAGACACCCTGGTAAAAAAACACGCGCACCCTAAAAGCTCCCGTATTGAGCAAACTGAACAATCCCGGGCCCGATACAGCTTTTTGCAGGCGCCTGGAAATAACCGCGACGCCGCTGTACATGAAGCCCTGGTCATCGGGCCCCGCCCCTGTTCTCAAGAAATCGCCGTTGCCGGTCTGCAGGGGAGTGTATTCAGACCGGTCTCTCTTTCTGACCACCAGCAGGGCATCGCAGGGGTTTTTCTGATAATCTTGCCGCAGTTCAGCCAGGTCGATTTCCTGATAAACATCTCCATTGACCAGCAAGAGCCCTTCCGGGATCATTGGAATTCTTTTTAGAATCAAAAAACCCTGGGGGTTTTCCTCGAGCACAACCTGCAAGGCGGGGTATAGCGAAGCCGCCGCCTCAATCTGCCTGGACAGGTGCGAGGCGTTGATAAACCCTTCCTGAAAACCGCAAGAGGTAAGATTTTTCACCAGGTGTTCCAGCAGGGTTTCCGGTCCGAGCGGAAACAGGACTTTAGGTCTTACCAGGGTCAGCGGGCGCGCCCTCAGGCCGTATCCCGCCGCCAGTATCAGATAGTTCATGCTTGCCGCAAAACTCTTTTTCCTATAGCCCGGCTCTCAACGATCACGTTCAAGGGCAAAAGCGAGCAGTTTTTCCAGGGCCAGGCGCAGGGGTGATTCGGGAAAAGAGTGAATGAACTCCAGGCAGCGAATTTCAAAAGGCTTCAAGGCCTGCCTGGTCAGTTCCTGAATACCCGCTTCGCGAAATGCCGACAACAGTTCTTTCCTGCCGGCCCGGGGAGCCTGAAGCATCCCGGCGCCGCGTGATGCGGCGAAAATGATATAAGGCATGGTGATTTTTCCTTCGGCCAGGTCGCGAAAGCGGTCCTTGCCGGATTTATGCGAGAAAATGTCAAGCAGATCATCGCTCAGCTGGAAAATCGCACCCAGGTCCAGGCCGAATTCACGGTAACACCGACGCTTGCTCTGAGCCAACCCGGCCAGAATGGCCGGCGTTTCGCAGGCCATGGCGAAAAGAGCCGCGGTTTTCCCGGCCACTATACTGAAATAAGTAGCCGCATCAAGGTCGTAATTGAAGGCATGCTCCTGTTCAAGAAGCTGGCCGCGGATCATTTCCCGTGCCGTCTGCAGGTAAAGAGCACGGATTTCCTCTTCCTGGAACATAATCAGTTCAAGAGATTTGATAAAGAGGGAATCCCCCCACAGAACGGAAGTACGATTGCCGAAAAAGCTGTGAAAAGTTTTTCTGCCGCGTCGGAAACGAGCCCGGTCAATTATGTCGTCATGAATCAGGCTGGAAAGGTGCAGGATTTCCAGGGCCGCCGCCGTTTCCACCGCCCTGGCGGTTTTTTCCGGCCAATTCAGGGTCTCATTCATTCCGGCCAGCAGGAAAAGCAGGGCGGCCCGAATTTTTTTCCCCCTGGTGAAATGCGTGTACTCATGCAGTTCTTTGACAAGCCCGGGCTGTTTTTCAACACCCGCCTCCATCAGCCGGTGCACTCTTTCCAGCAGGGGCAAAACGGGCTGGTGATATGATTCCGTGGGAAACAGCATCGTTTGATTTTATCATCCCGAATAAAGCTATGCAATTCTCCCGGCCTGGTTTATAATTCGCGCATGCTGGAAACAAAAGAAATTGAAATCAGCACCAGGGGCCAGAACGACCTGGTTGATATTACTTCCCTGCTAAGGCAAATCGTGGCTTCCTCAAAATGCCGCAACGGCCAGGTTTTGATCTTCGTGGTAGGTTCCACCGCCGGTCTGACTACCATTGAATTCGAGCCGGGATTGCAGAGGGATTTTCCCAGACTCCTTGAAAAAATCGCCCCGGCCGGTGATTATTACTATCATAACGAAACCTGGCATGACGGCAACGGTCATTCGCATCTGCGTGCTTCCCTGATCGGTTCCTCCCTCACGGTTCCTTTTCGTGACCGGGAACTATTGCTGGGAACCTGGCAACAGGCGGTTCTTTGCGAATTCGACGTCAAGGCGAGAAAAAGACGCCTGGTGTTTCAGGTCAGCGGCGAATAAAGCTTTCTAATCCAGGCGCTTGATGATGTGCCAGCCGAAAGGTGAATAGCGCAAAGTCGGTTCGTATTCGCAGACACCCACTTCACCTTGTTGCAGGCGGAAAGACAGGTCTCCGAAACCCTTGACCATATTGCTGCGCGGGTATTCCCCGGGTTGAGGCTCAACATTGAGGTTGCTCATCCGGTAGATGCCGGGATACTGGTCGTCGGTAAACCTGCGCACCAGGCTGTCAAAATCGGCTCCGCCCGCAATCTCGGCCATGATCTGCTTGACCAGCGCCTCGGCCTCGTCCCGGCTGCGCCTGACATTTTCGCTGTCAATGGTTCCGGCAAAGGCCACCAGGATATGCTGAACGGCTACCCGTTCCGGTTCCGGCTCCGGCGCTTCCTTCTTCCGGCAGGTCGGCAGGAGCAGAATGGCCGCGGTCAGGATTAAAACCGACTGCAGACGCACGGTTTACCTCAACCAGCCGGGAGGAATGCCGGCCCGACGCGCTCTTTCCTGCAGATCGGCAAGCTCTTTCCTGGCCCTTTCCAGGTTCAGCCGGCTCGTTTCCAGCTGCTGGGTCAATTGGTCAATACGCGCCCGCATTTCGTTCTGCTGAATGAAACTGTCGGTCAGGTAAAAATCAGTCCAGAGCTGGTTGAGCTGTAACTGCTGTTCTTCAGCGCTTTGCTCCAGGAAAGCAATGCGTTCCTCTATTTCGTTTTTCTGATTGCGCCAAAAGGCTTCAGTCCTGGTTTCATCGGCCGGATCAGTTCCAGCCGGCGGCTGGGCGGCCTGCGAATCATCCTCGACATCACTTTCCTCGAGCTGAATGAAACTGTACTTTTTACTTTTAACGTCAATCGATTTCAGGTTTTCATCAGAAACACTGTATTTTGAGCCTTCAGCTTTTTTCCGGCGTTCTTCCTCTTTTTTTTTCAGTTCCACCAGGTTGAGGGATTGCCCGCTGAGCGGAGCAGCCAGGGTTGCCAACAAAGCAGCAATTGCCAGGCAAGCGATACAAGTTAAAATTTGTTTTTTCATTTTGCGATCACTTCAATTCGCACCAAGCGGTTTTTCTTTCTTTCCTGCTCGGTGCTGTTGTCAAAAAGGGCCTCGCTTTCACCGTAAAAATGAGTTTCGAAAGCTTCGGCCGGGATAGAAAACTGCTCAATCAGATGGGCCTTGACTCGTTCAACCCGTTGCTGGGAAAGGCGGAGGTTGTATTCATCAGTACCTATGGCGCAGGAATAACCGCGCAACACGATCAGGAAATCTTCCTTGTCTGCCAGGTATTCCTTGACCCTGGCCAGCAGGTTCAGATCGGAATCACTGATATTGCTGCTGTCCAGAGGAAAGAGTATATCAGCGAGAAAAGATTCTTCCTGTACCTCGCCTGAAGTCAGCAATTCGATAACCGGCAGGCTTTCATCTTCCGGCACGGACAGCGGGCCCGGCACCTGGGTGCCCGTAGTCATCTGCCTGGGCATCACCACGGCATAATCACCGTGCCGCAGGGGATCGGCGACATCAAGCACCTTGACCGTGGAATTGCTGTTTTCACTGTGGATGACAATGCCCGAACCAATTATCAACGAAGGCAGACCGGGTTTCAGACGGCGATAAAAAAGCAGGAAATCGCCCTTACCGACTTCAGCCCGACCCAAATCAACCGTAACGAAGCGATTACTGCCCTGAATGTCATTGGCCAGGCCCAGGGCGACTTCCATGTAAACCACCCTGCCGGAGATATCGGATTCCGGTAAACGGCAGCGGGTGAAATCCATTTTTTTCCCCACCACGGTTTTGTCTTCAACATAGGGGATCAGAAAATCACCGTGATTAACCGGAAAATAGCAGTCTTTCAAGGTGATGACGGCACTTTCGGCAAACAGGCAGCTGAGCTCGGCCACTGCTTTTTTCTGGTAATGCCGCCCCAGCCGGCTTCCGTTAAATTGACTGACGATAACCGGCCCTTCACCGATGACCAGGAATTTGTCACCCTCGCGCAAACCGGCATCCCGGCCCTTGTTGACCACCAACTGATCATTGGTGGCGTAATCGCTGCGCGGGAAGGCGTCAAAAGCCGTTACTATCAGCAGCTCCTTGGGAAAAGTATCCCGAATGAAAAATGAGCCGTAAAGATCCGATTTGCCGATCAGCAGGGCTTCCTCACGGTAAGCATAGGCCCGGCTGATGCCCTGAATACCCGCCTGGGAAAATATCACTGCAGGCAAGACGAAAAGACAAAACAACCCGACCGTTATTATGACGATTTTTTTTGTTTCCATTTTACTCACCTCTTATTGGTACAAGTTACCATATTCGTTTTCATAGAACAAAAATATGCTTTTGTCAAGCTTTTAACCCAAAAAAAGCAATGATAAACGGGCAATCAGAAATGAACGGCGAAACCTCCCAGGGAGCCCAGCGCTTCCCAGACGTTTTCGCTCAGACTTGGATGGATGCAGATCAGGTCACGAAATTCAACGGCCGTCATGCTCCGATTCACGGCTAAAGTCAGAATAGGCAGTAATTCTGCAGCTTCAGCTCCAATTATATGAGCTCCGATTATTCGATCCCCGGAATCGGCGATCAACTTGACAAAACCGGTTTTTTCCTCGCTGGCGTTGGCCCTGGAACCGGCGGCATAGGGGAAATGACCGATCTTGATTTTTGCGTGAAGCTTGCCGGCTTCTTGTTCGTTCAAGCCTACGGAAGCGATTTCCGGAAAGGTGAAAACCGCCGCCGGCACGATCTGGCGCGGCACCGGGCGGGACGCAAAGAGATGTTCGACCAAAGCCAGGGCCTGGTGTGTGGCCCGGTGAGCCAGCAGGGGGGGACCGGTCACATCTCCGCAGGCGTAAACTCCGGGAAACGAAGTGCGAAACTCCTGGTCCACCTTGATGAAGCCTCGTTCATCGAGTTCGATGGGCAAGTCCTCCGACCATAATCCGTCACAGTTGGGACCTCGGCCTACTGCCAGCAGTACGGCGTCAAACGATTCACGCCATGTTCCCTTTTCATTGCTCAGAAGGCAGGAAAAACCCTGGTTGATGTCCGGATCGGAAACACCGGTCGCGGTCCAGACTGTTATACCCTGCTTGACCAGTTCGTTATGCAAGACCCCGGCTACCTCGTGATCACTGCCGGGCAAGAGCTGGGACGCGATTTCAACCACGGTGACCTTGCTGCCCAGTGCCTGCAGAATCTGGGCCCATTCCAATCCGATGGCCCCGGCCCCGATGACCAGCATGGCGGACGGAGGCGTACTCAGGTTGAGCAGATCATCCGAATTTAACACGATTTTTCCATCACGGGCCAGAAAAGGCAGGTCAAGCGGTCTTGAACCAGTTGCCAGCACGGTATGGACTGACTTGAGCTTTGTACCGGAATCGGTGGTGATCGTGCCGGGTGCGGTGATTCTGCCTCTGTCCCGTATATAGTTTACTCCCGCTTTGCGCAGCAGTGATTCTATGCCCTTGGTCAGCTTGCCGACCACACGATCCTTGCGTTTGAACATCGCTTCCGGATCCAGCCGGGCCTCGGAAACCAGCAAGCCGACTTTGTTACCCTGTCGGGCCGTCTTCAATGCCTTGACGCTCTGCATCAGGGCCTTGGTCGGAATACAGCCGCGTTGCAGGCAGGTACCGCCGACCTGGTCAGCCTCGATCAGCACCGTTTTTCTGCCCTTGGCCGCGGCGGCCAGGGCTCCTGCGTACCCGGCCGGACCGCCCCCGATAAAAACCATGTCGTACTGTTCCACGTTTATCCTCCCTGATTCTATTTGAGTATTTTAAACAATCCGGGTTGTTCTTTTTCTTCGAACAACTCGGTCAGCTCCTCCAGAGAAGGCAACTCCTCGAGGCTGTTCAGGCCGAAATAGCTCAGAAAATCGCGGCTGGTCGAATACAGGGCCGGTAAGCCCGGTACTCTTTTTCTGCCGGAAACCCTGACCAGTTTTTTTTCCAGCAGATTTTTCACCGGCCCCACGCTGTTCACCGAGCGCAGTTCTGAAATCTCGGCCAGGGTAACGGGTTGACGATATGCAATGATGGCCAGTGTTTCCAGGGAAGCCAGGCTGAGTTTGACTTTTTGCCGGCTTTTCATGAAATCGGTCAACTGCTGGTGAAAATCCTGCTTGGTTACCAGCTGCAGGCCGCCGGCCACCCTTTTCAGGGTTACTCCCCGCCTGGGATCCTCCAAATATACCTGCTCGGCTTCACGCAAAAACAATTCCAATTCACGGATATCGGCCAGGCCGAAAAATTCTCCGATCTTTTCCGGGGCCAGCGGTTCCTTGCTGACAAAAAGCAAGGCCTCGAGCAGGGCCAGCCGGTTTTCACTGCACACGGCAATCCTGGGGCAGCAACCAGAGTACTATGGGACCGAAAAGGTCGTTCTGGGTGGCCAGCAACGCTCTCCTCTTGATCATTTCCAACAGGGTGAAAAAAGAAAACAGAACTTCCTCCAAAGAATCCAGCCGCCAGATATATGCAGAAAAATCCAGGCCGTTTTCCGCTGAGATCAGGTTGAGGATTTCCTGCCACTTCTCTTCAATGGAATGCTTTTTACTTGAAACACTCAAAAAATCTTCCCGGTCTTTTTTGCGAATCACGGCATAAAAGAGTTCAGCCAACTGGAAGGCGGAAACTTCCGAAAAAACGTACTCCTTGTCGGCGAAAATTTCCTGGTGCTCGGGACGACGCCACTGTCTGGCCTCACTCTGCTCTAGCTCCCGCAGCATGGCAGCGATTTTCTGAATTTTCTCATAGGCTATCAAAGCTTGAACCAGTTGGGTCTCGGCGCTTACTTCTCCTTCTTCCTCTATCCTGGGCAGCAAAGAACGGGCCTTGATGTAGATGAGAGTGGCCGCAGTGGCCAGAAATTCGCTTTCCCTGGCCGGCTGCAGGCATTCCTTGCGTTGCAGGTATAGCAGGTAGTCGGAAGTTATATCAGAAATGCGGATATCAAGGATGTCCATCTTTTTCTTCTTGATCAGGTGCAGGAGAAGATCAAGAGGACCGGCGAAATAGTCGGTTTGAACCTGGTAATAGGCTTCGCCGTTCATAGGTTAAGGCGCGTCCGGACGACTTCCATTGTCCGGCCGGCTCTTTCCCGGGCCCTGAGATTCCCCTCGCGCAGTATTTCCTCCAGATCGCATCCGGCAAAGCTTTTTCTCTTTTCCCTGAAAGGCTGCAAAAACGAGTTGAGGTTGTCAATCAGAACGGCTTTGCAATCCAGGCAGCCGATCCCGGCGCGGCGGCACTCGGCGGCGATCTCAGCCACCTGTTCCGCCGTTGAAAAAGCACGCTGAAAAGAAAAAACCGGGCACTCCTCCGGAACTCCGGGATCGCTGCGCCTCTGCCGGCGCACATCGGTGATCATGGGCCTGATCTTTGCCTTGATAACTTCGGCCTCATCGCTGAGGAAAACCGAATTGTCATAGCTCTTGCTCATTTTTCGTCCATCGAGTCCGGGAAGGCGGGGAATGGGAGTCAGGAATTCCTTGGGCTCGGCAAAGGTTTCGCCGTACAGGTTGTTGAAACGGCGCAGTACTTCCCGGGCCAGTTCAATGTGATAGACCTGGTCTTCACCAACCGGCACGATGGTGCCGCCGACGATGGCGATGTCAACAGTCTGCAACAAAGGATAACCCAGGAAGCCGAACGTGTTCAGATCACGGTCATTGAGCTGCTGCTGCTGATCCTTGAAGGTCGGCACCCTTTCGAGCCAGCCCAGCGGCGTCAGCATGCCAAGCAGCAGGAAAAGCTCGGCGATTTCCGGTACAGCCGACTGCAGGTAAATACAGCTCGATTCAGGATCAATGCCCACGCTGAGCCAGTCAAGCAGGATTTCTCGGACATGGGCCTTTATCTTGACCGGGTTTTCGTATTCCGAAGTCAGGGCATGCCAATCCACGATGGAAAAATAACAGGGGTGTTGTTCCTGCAGTGAAAGCCAGCTTTTCAAAGCTCCTTCCCAGTGCCCCAAATGCAGGGCCCCGGTTGGGCGCATCCCGCTCATTACGGTCGGCGGATTGATCATCTCAGCCCGAGGATGGAAAAGATGAGCATCTGGATCGGCCTGGCGATTACACCGAGGAATCCAGTGAACAGAACAAGCATCAGGATTATGAAGGAATATGGTCTCAGGCGGACATAATTGTATAGGGCCTGACCTTTAAGCAGACCTTCGGCTATGCCGCTGCCGTCCAGGGGATGGATCGGCAGAAGATTGAAGACGGCCAGGTACACGTTGATCATGATCAGGTACAGCAGGAAGAAAACCAGCGGGACGACGTTGAAAAGGGGAGTCTCCTTGAGCAGCAGAAACAGTATTATGCCGGTGAATGCGGTGGACAGATTGGCCAGGGGGCCTGAGGCGGCAATAAGCATGTGATCATGCCTGGGATTGCGCAGATTGTAGGAATTGACCATCACCGGCTTGGCCCAGCCGAAGACCGGGGCCCCGGCAAAAGCCAGAATTAGGGGAAAAAGTAAGGTTCCGATCGGGTCAATGTGCGGAATCGGGTTGAGAGTAACCCGGCCCTGCAGGCGGGCGGTCGGATCACCGAGACGATCAGCCATCCAGGCGTGAGCGGATTCATGCACTGATATGGCGAACAGGACCGCTAAAAACTGTAATACAATTCTGAACAAGTCAGGCATTTTCCAAACATTATCACAACCTCGCTCCTTAGTCAACGCGGCATCAGCCCGGATCCCCCTGATTCTCCACCTGTTTTCAAGCCAGGGGAAGGGTGTAGCAAAAGCGAACGCCCCCCCCTACGGGGACAAGAAACGAAGGTGCAGGGAACCGACAAAGCCAGGCTGGACGTGCCCTTCAGGGTAACATGACCACTGTCTGAGCGAAGCTTTGTTGGTCATGTTAGTACAACCTGGCTTTACGTCGGTCTGCACCGTAGTGGTGAGCGTTGATTCACACTTTCCCTGGGGCAAACTCAATACCTGTCAGGCTATTCTAAGCAAACTCAAAAATCAGGTGGAGGATTCCGGATCCGGCCCCCTGGTTGTGCGAAACAGGGCCTTGTGATAGACTTTTTTCCGCAACCAGGAGGTGAGCTTGATCATCCCGGAAATAGAGCTTCGCCGCTCGATTCGCTCTTATCAGGAAAAGAAAGTAGAGCCGGATAAGCTTGAGAGAATCCTTGAAGCCGCCCGCCTGGCACCCAGCGCCAAGAACAGGCAGGACTGGAAGTTACTGATAATAACCGACCCGGTGATCAAAACCCGCCTGATCGACAAGTCGGCCGCCCATCAACCCTTCATGCACCAGGCGTCGATCATCATCGTCGCCTGCGCCCTTAACCCTGATTACCTGATGCGCTGCGGCCAGGCCGCCTACCCGATAGACCTGGCCATTGTGCTCGACCACCTGTCCCTGCAGGCCGTGCGGGAAGGACTGGGAACCTGCTGGATCGGCTCATTCGACGAAGAGCCCGTTCGGGAGGTACTGGTAATTCCAGCGGGAATCAGGGTGGTCGAACTGATGACCCTCGGTTACCCGCAGAGTATTCCCCCCGCCCGGGAACGAAAAAGAGCGGATGAGCTTGTCGGGTTTGAAAAATGGTAAAAGCCCAAGAATTCAGGAGAATCAATCGGTTTCTCTCGGTTTTCCCCGACCGGATGCTGCCGGTTTATCTACTGCAGGGCAAAAAGAACTACCTGGTCGATGCCTCGGTTACGTCCCGGGCCGTATCTCT
This sequence comes from uncultured Clostridia bacterium, assembly GCA_964457225.1. Lineage (GTDB taxonomy): Bacteria > Acidobacteriota > Aminicenantia > UBA2199 > UBA2199 > CAYWEM01. Next base: position 168,807 of record CAYWEM010000004.1, on the reverse strand, counting down.
GAAAACAGCGCTTGAAAAAGCTCTCAATGATGAGAATCTGGACGGCATCCTGTTGACCCATACCCACTACGATCATCTCGGCGCCGTGCCCCTGATCCAGGAGCGCTTCAACTGTCCGGTATTCCTGTCAAAACAGGGACGCGATGTATTGCTTAATCCCAGGGCGATAAAGCTTATCGCCGACCTGAACCGGGAATTCGCCGACCAGGAAGCTCTCAACGCACCGGATTTCCACGGATTACGGGATATGATCCCCCTGGAGCAGGACAGCCGCCTCGATTTCGATCACCAAGCTGAAATAATCGTTCAGGAAACACCAGGTCATACCCGCTGTTCAATATCTTTCCTGCTTCCGGAAAACGGAATCCTTTTCCCGGGCGACGCGACCGGCATCGTGGAACGCAACGGCAAGCACAAACCGCTTTTTCTGTCCAGCTATACAAGCTATATCGATTCCCTGAACCGCATGGCAGGCTGGCCGGTGGAATTACTGGCATTGCCGCACAACACTCCGGTACGCGGTCGTCAGGCGGTGCAAAAATACATCCATCGGGCCCGGGAAGCGGCGGAAAGAACCCGCGAACTGATCCTGGCCCACCCCGGCGATGACAGTAACCTCGAGGAAACCGCCGCCAGGCTGCTGAAAATCGAATTCAGCAACCCTACCGTGATGGGTTCGAAAAGCGCCATGATGATCAATGCCATGGCCATGATCAAGGCTGTCCGCCGGGAGTTCCCAAATCCGCAATGAGGTGAAATGATGAAAAAACTGTCTCCACTGCTGGCACTGGTTTTCCTGACCGCTGCCTTTACATCCTGTGACGTTCAGGAAAAAGCAGATTTGATAGTTCTCAACGGCCTGATCATGACCATGGATCACAACCGGCCGGAAGTATCGGCCCTGGCGGTCAGGCAGGGAAAAATTGCGGCCTGCGGAGAACGAATAGAAATACTGCGCTTCAAGGGACCGGAAACCACCGTTATTGACCTGGAGGGCAGAACCATGATTCCGGGACTTCATGACGCCCACGTTCATTTTGAGTCAGGAGCCCGCAGTATACGCGAGCAGCTCAGCCTCAGGTTCATGAACCTGGAGCAGATACAAAAAGCCGTCGCCGAAGTGGCGGCCGCTTCGCCTCCGGGCGCCCTGATCCGCGCCTATCATTTCAACCAGGCCTATTTCCCCGGCAAGGAATGGCCGACCTGCCGCGACCTCGACCTGGTCGCTCCGGACAACCCGGTCATGATCACCAGGGTTGATGGACACTCACTCTGGCTTAATTCCAAAGCGATGAGCCTGGCCGGAATCGATCAGAACAGCCTTGCTCCCCCGGGAGGAGAAATCGGCCGTTTCCCTGATGGCAGTCCAAACGGGATTTTGAAGGAAACCGCCACCCGCCTGGCTGCCGGGGTAAGCGGCCCGGCCATGGTGTTGCCGGGAATTTCCGACAAAAACTACCTCGAAGCAGGCATTGAATACGCCAACGGATTAGGCCTGACTTCGCTGACCACCTCAGGCAGTCTCCAACTTCTGGAGGAACTGGAGGTCTTGCGCCGGGCCGGTAAATTGTCCCTTCGCTTCAACGTATGGCTGCCTGTTGAAAACCTGGCGGAATACAAGAAAATCGGCCTGAGCCATGGACAGGGAGACGACTGGATTCGCGTTTCGTATCTAAAAATCTTTGCTGACGGTACCATAGGTTCCGCCACGGCGGCCATGTTTACACCTTTTCTCGGCAACCCCGATTCCCAGGGTCTGTTGATTCATCCCATTGAAGAACTTGAAAGACTGATCGCCGAGGCCCAGCGGGAAAACTGGCCGGTAGGAGTTCACGCCATCGGGAATCGCGGAGTCAACCTGACTCTTTCCGCCATTGAAAAAGCCCAGGCTCTTTACCCGGACCGCTTCCCGAGCCACCGTATTGAACATGCCCAATTCGTAACAGATGAAGACCTTTCCCGCTTCAGCCAGCTCGGCGTAATTGCTTCAATGCAGCCGACGCATTGTACCACCGACCTGCTGGTGGTTGAAGATCGGGTCGGCCGGAACGTAGCCCGGCAAGGCTACCGCTGGCGCTCAATGGCTGATGCCGGAGCGGTGATCGCTTTCGGCACGGATTGGCCGGTAGAGCCCCTTGATCCGAGGCGCGGGTTGTATTCCGCTGTTGAACGAAAAAACATCGAGGAAAACATCCCGGAAGAGGGCTGGTTTCCTGAGGAAGCGATCAGTTTAAACGAGGCCGTGCTGTTTTATACCCTGGGATCGGCCCAGGCTGCCGGAAACTCAGAACTGATAGGCTCCCTGACTCCAGGCAAGGCGGCTGACTTCACTGTTTTCGATGGTAACCTGGCAGCCGCGGCGGCCCGGGATAAAAGATCTGTTTTAACAATTCCGATTTTTATGACCGTAGTTGACGGCCGCGTGGTTTACCGTCGCTGACGGAACAAGCTGTAAGACGGTTCAGGCTTTTTTTCCGGCAGCAGCGATGAATGAACAGAAAAGCGGGTGCGCTGCCAATGGTTTTGATTTGAATTCCGGGTGAAACTGACAGCCTATGAACCATGGATGCTCCGATATTTCCACGATTTCAACCAGGTTGCGTTCCGGGTTTTTTCCGCTGATCGTTAAACCGGCATTTTCAACCATGGTTTCGTAGGCTGGATTGAATTCATAACGATGGCGATGACGCTCGGAGATTTTTTCCACTCCATAGATTTCCGCGGCCCGGCTTCCCTGCTTCAAAAGGCAGTCGTAAGCCCCCAGACGCATATTGTGACCCATTTCCTGGACCCCGCTCAGCTCGCGCAGCTTTAGAAAGACCTTGTCCGGGGAATCTTCACTGAATTCAGCCGAATGAGCGTTTTTGAGTCCTACAACGTTACGCAGAAACTCGATTACCGCCACCTGCATACCCAGGCAAATACCGAAAAATGGAAGCCCGGACTGCCGGGCGTATTGAATGGCGTTTATCATGCCGGCTATACCTCGAATACCGAATCCGCCCGGTACCAGCAATGCCTGGACATCATTTAAAAATAAAGCCGGATCACTGTTTTCCAGTTGATCAGCTTCAACCGGAACCAGGCTTACCCGCAGGTCGTTAAACACCCCGGCATGATTGAGTGCTTCGTACAAGCTTTTATACGAATCTGAATGACTGATGTACTTTCCGACTATGGCCACCTTGACAGTTGAATTCCTCTGACTGGATTTCTGCAACCAGGTTCGCCAGGGGCGGTCATCATCCTGTTTCGGAGTCAGTTCAAGTTTTTTCAGAATATTAAGTCCCAAGCCCTCCTTTTTGTAGATCAAGGGAATTTCATAAATGTCGGTCACATCCAGAGCACTGACGATGTCGTCTTCTTTCAAGTTGGTAAACAGGGCGATCTTTTTTTTCAGATCGCGACTGAGGGCAACTTCGGTTCGGCAGAGCAGGATGTCGGGCTGCAGGCCGATTTCCCTCATGGCTTTGACGCTGTGCTGAGTAGGCTTAGTTTTAAGTTCTCCGGCGGTCTTGATAAAAGGCACCAGAGTCAGATGAATAAAGAGGCATTTCTCATTGTCTAATTCCAGTCCGATCTGGCGGATGGCCTCCAGAAAGGGCAGGCTTTCAATGTTCCCGACGGTACCGCCTATTTCCACCAGAACTATGTCGCAGTCTTTTTCACTGACGGCAAAAACAGCTTCTTTAATAGCGTCGGTGACATGTGGTATGACCTGGACTGTTTTACCGAGATAATCACCCCGTCTTTCTTTGTGGAGAACCTGGTCGTATATGCGGCCCGCAGTCCAATTGTTTTTCTGGCCGGTGACCACGGTGGTGAATCTTTCATAATGACCGAGATCGAGATCAGTTTCCGCTCCGTCATCGGTAACAAACACTTCACCGTGCTGAAATGGATTCATGGTGCCTGGATCAACATTCAAGTACGGATCGAGTTTCAGCACGGTTATTTTAAAACCGTAAGACTCCAGGAGATTGGCGATGGAGGCTGCGGCAATCCCTTTTCCCAGGGATGAAAGAACTCCGCCGGTAATGAATATGTAGCGCTTTTCAGGCATGTTCTTCTCCAGTCAGTATCTTTTCAATCCTGGCTACGTCCGCGGGAACATCGACCCCGTGCGAGCGGTATTCACTTGTCAGGATCTTGATTTTCCAGCCGCATTCCAGGAAGCGCAGTTGTTCGAGTTTCTCGGAAATCTCAAGTTTTCCGGGACAGCAGCTGATAAAGAATTCCAGGGCTTCCCTGGAATACCCGTATACTCCGATGTGCTGAAAGAAACCGTCAAAAACAGGACCGTTGGGAATCGGGCTGCGGGAGAAATACAGGGCTTGATCCTGTTTGTCCAGCACCACTTTGACACAGTTTTCATCGTTAAAATCGACTTCGTTTTGATTGAAAAACCCCGCGCTGACCACCGGGCATTCTCCCTTTTCCAGGGTATCCGTAATACGGGCCAGCAATGTCGGGGATATCAGCGGCTCATCTCCCTGAACGTTGATCAGCAGTTCCCAGGGCTCGTTTTTTGCCGCCGCCCAGATTCTTTCACTGCCGCTTCGGATATCCGCCGAAGTCATTACCGCTCGACCGCCGAATTCGGTCACTGTGGAAAAGATCCTGTCATCGTCAGTGGCAATAACAACCTCATCAAAACAGCCGGCCTCGAGCACCCGGCGATAAACCCGTTCGACCATGGATATGCCGGCTATCAATGCGAGAGGTTTTCCCGGAAACCTTGTGGATCCCCACCTTACCGGTATTACGGCTGCCTTCTTCACGGGCGGGAAGTGGATTTCACCTCAACAGTACCGCTTTCCAGAGACTTCATCTCCATTTGACAGGCTCCCTGAAAAAATGCTCCTTCTTCTATAACCAGGCGGGGAGTTATCAGTGTTCCGCTGACCCGGCCATTGGCGAAAATCTCGATCATTTCCTTGGCTTTAAGCAAGCCTTTCACCCTGCCGTTTATGGAAAGATGATTGACTTCAATATCAGCTTCAACTTCGGCGTTTTCCCCGATGAGCAAACCGTTTCCGGCCAGAATCTTACCCTTGAAACGTCCGTCGATACGAAAAGTCTCCTTGAATACTATGTCCCCGGTGACCGAAGTATCCTTGTCCAGGAAACCGCTCACTTTTGTCATTTGTTCGGGTTTTGGCATTATTACTCCTTTTTGTCAATCAGGGATAAAATTCTCTGGAATTCCTCCAGGGAGGAGAAGAAAACCTCCATTTTCCCACTGCCTTCGGTAGAGCAGTTCAACTTGACCCTGGTTGCCAACAACCTTGAAAGGCGATCTTCCATTTTCCGCAAATCAGGATCTGATTCCCGCTTGGTGTTTTCTTTTTTCCTGTAAAACTGCTTGACCAGTTTTTCCGCTTCCCGGACCGATAGTTTACGTTGAACGATAACCGCAGCCGCTTCTTTAATATCATCTTCACTTTGCAAGGCCAGTAGTGCCCTGGCATGCCCCTGATCCAGATTGCCGTTGATAAGCCATTCCTTGACCGTGTCAGGCAGGCGCAACAGCCGGAGAAAATTTGCCACTGTACTGCGGTTCATTCCCAGGCGATCGGCCAATTCCTGTTGACTGCACTGCAGGACTCCGGCCAGAGCCTGAATCCCCGAGGCTGTTTCCAGGGCATTTAAGTCTTCCCTTTGCAGGTTTTCCACCAGGGCGTTCAGCTGGACTTCCCGCTCGCTTACCTCTTTGACCATAGCCGAGATTTTCTCCCAGCCGAGAATCTGAGCCGCCCGCCAGCGCCTTTCTCCGACAATCAGGTGGTAATGGTCCTGGTTACGATAAACCACGACCGGTTGAATGAGACCGCTCTCCTTCAAGGATTGGGCTAACTCGCGCAGGGATTCATCGGAAAAAACCCTTCGCGGTTGAAAGGGATTTGGATGGATATCCTCAAGGTTGATTTCTATCACCGTACCGGAGGTGGAAGGCTCGTTGGAGATAATTGAAGCCAGCCCCTTGCCTAAAACCTTGCGTTTCATGTATTCATTATCTCCTTGGCCAGCATCATGTATGACCTGGCTCCGGCCGAGCGTATGTCGTACAACTGAATGGGTTTGCCGAAGCTGGGGGCCTCGGAAAGGCGGATGTTCCTGGGAATCACCGAAGAGTAAACCTTGGTTTTGAAATGAGAACGCACCTCTTCTTCCACCTGGCGTGAAAGATTTGTTCTTTCATCGTACATGGTCAGAAGAACTCCCCTGATGTCCAGTTCGGCGTTGAAATGCTCCTTGATGCGATTTATGGTGGCAATCAGATCGGAAAGGCCTTCAAGGGCATAGTATTCCGCCTGTATGGGGATAATCACTCCCTGAGCCGCAGTCAGCGCGTTGATGGTCAGCAGGCCCAGCGAAGGAGGGGAATCGACTATGATGTAATCGTAGTCGGAGTTGATTCCGGCCAGGGCGTTTTGCAGAAAAAGGTGATTCTGATCGTCACCAACCACTTCAAGTTCAAAGCGGGCCAGCTCACGAGATGATGGAACTATGCGCAGAAAGCGCAGTTCGGTGCCCATTGCGATTTCAGCCATGGTTTTCTGGCCGCAAAGAGCCGTGTAAACAGAAGATTTGAGTCGGTTTTTATCCAGGCCGACTCCGGTTGTGCTGTTGGCTTGGGGATCCAAATCGATCAGCAGGACTCTTTTTTCAGCGATTGCCAGTGCAGCGGAAAGGTTGATGGCAGTGGTGGTTTTTCCCACTCCCCCTTTTTGGTTTGCTACAGCTATAATTTCAGTCATTTTTTTTCCCGCCAGTTCCCGTTTCACGTGAAACAGATTTGATTTCCGCGATAACCAGGTTTTCGCGCCAGGGGACATTATAAACTTTTTTATCCAGACTTTCCAGCCCCTGGAGCGCAACGTTGATTTTACTCTCTGCTGAAACCAGGGTCAACCCGGCAACGGTATTTTTTTCCACCCGGCCCAAAAGAGCTTCGATCCGCGGGAATCCGCGTGCCAGCAACCAATCATTCCTTGTTCCATCCCGGGCTATGAATTCGTCCAGAGAGCCGTGAAAAACGCTCAGGTTCCGCAATTTCAGAGATTCCCTGAATTCAATTAGCGCCCTTGCCTTTTTGGCTCTGCTCTCAACCAATACCACCGGGCGCTCCGGCAGGCAAATGGAAATCGGAATCCCCAGCAAACCGTTTCCACTCCCAACATCTATCAACCTGCCTGAACCGAGTCTGCCCAGCAGCAATCCGGTTTCAGCCAGTAAAACCGCCAAAGCCGAGTCATCGGTTTTCCGGGAATACAAGTTCAACTGGGAATTCCGCTCTTTAAGCTCTATAAAATATTGATCCAGGAGTTTCCAGGAATGCTGGCCGTGTTTCACGTGAAACATGGCCGCCCAGTCCGGGCTTTCCTGTTTATGCGTTGTCAATGGCGGATCCGGCGCGTGGTAAGATAAAAAAGTAACGACATCGTCCAGATCAGGATAACCGGAATCACCCACTTTTCAAAATCAAAGATCAACAAAATCGGGGAAGCAATCAGGGCGGCGGAAAACAACAAAACGAACAGTATGGTAAATACCTTTCCGGATTTTTCCGCCACGCTTTTCTTTTTTTGCTCGGAATCATCTTTTTCATTTATCAATTGTTGCACCTGTCGTTTTTATAGAAAAAAAACCGGAAGTTGTCAACCCGGATTTCTCCAGGAGTTTAATGAGTTGAATTCATCGGCAGTTCGTTTTTTCGAAAAATGGGAAGCCGTTAAAATAATTCTCTCGCCCGGGATTTTCTCTTGACAATTCGGGGATGCTTCGTATATCATGGTTTCGCTGTTTCATCATAAAAAGGGTTCTTTGTTATTCACAATTGTTAAGATTTTTGTGGAAAAAGACAATGAAAGAATTTAACCAACTAAAAAGCTACCTGGAAGAAATACTGGATAACCCGACTTATCAAAAATGGGCCGAACAAATTTTTCTAATTGGTTGTAATAACAACCTGCTCTTCATCGGTGTTCCGAATAACGACACTTTGACCTGGTTTAAAAGTAATTTACTGGAAAGAATAAACAGTCATTTCCGCAAAAACTGCGGTTTCACCGTTCGTTTCGTTTCATGCGCTGAAGAAGATGAACACCAGGTTGAAACCAGGGCGGTTACCAAGAAGAAATTCGACTCCAACCTGCAAAAGAAATACACTTTTGATTCTTTTGTGCAGAGTGACTCCAATCGCATAGCTTATTCATTTGCCTACAGTGTTTCCGAGTTTCCGGGAAAATCATACAATCCACTTTACATTTTCAGCGATGTCGGACTTGGAAAAACCCATCTTCTGCACGCCATCGGCAACCGAATTCAGGCCACTAATAAATCTCTGAATTCCATCTATCTCACCACCAGCGATTTTATGAACGAATACGTTGAATTCACCCGCATGAACAAGAGACCCGAGTTCATAAAAAAATACACATCCATCGATGTCCTGCTGATAGACGATATTCAGTACATAACCCGCTGGGGCGGCACCAGTGAGCAATTCTATTACATTTTCAATTCCCTGATTCAGCAGGAAAAACAGATCGTTATCTGTTCAGACAAACACCCTGACAATATTCCCGACCTGGAAAACAGAATCCGCTCCCGTTTTGAGATGGGTGGTATCGCCGACATTCTTCCTTATGATCTCGAAACCCGAATTGCCATTCTGAAAAAAAAAATCAGGGAAAGAAAGAAATTCATCAAGTCGGACTTCATCATTCCCGATGAAGTTCTTTACTTCCTGGCTTCGACTTTCAACAACAACATCCGCAGTCTCGAAGGCTCATTGAACCGACTGCTGGGATTCGCCGACCTGAAGTTCTCCGACAAGAGAGAATCCGAACTGAGCCTGGCCTTTGCCAAGGAAGCCCTTAAACCTCTGATCGACATTGCCAAGAAATCAGTATCAATTGATACCATTCAAGAGTTCATAGCTGAAAAATACTCCCTGAAAGTATCTGATCTCAAGACCAAAAACAACTCCCCCAAAATTGCACTTCCAAGACAGATCGGCATGTACATCGCCAAAAGATTGACCAAGTCTTCCCTTAACGAAATAGGATTCCGATTCGGAGGCAAGCATCATACAACTGTACTTCATGCCATCGGCAAGGTGGAAAAAATGATGGAATCCGATTCAGACTTTTCCAGAAAAGTTGATTCCTACGTTTCTTTTTTCAGCGATTAATGGTTTTCCACAATGATCGTTTTTTATCCACAGATTAAAAATGCGGTCAAGTTATTTGTTTTCTTCGGTTTTCGGCGTTTTTTCACATTTCCACGCTACTGTTTTTTTTAGCTTGACTATGATAGTATTCTAAAATAAAAAGAAAGGCAGGTTGAAAATGAAGCTTTTTGTGGAAAAGTCAAAATTTGAAAGCGAATTGAAACTGTTTCAGGGTGTGTTTGAAAAAAAGACGATTATGGAAATCCTGCAGAATATAAAGATAACCGCCTTTACCAATGGAATTATGGAAATGGTGGCGACTGATCTCGAAATAGGTCTTAAATCAACGATTTCAGCGCGGGTGGAAGAGCCCGGTTCATTTACGGTAAACGGCCGTGATCTCTATGAACTGGTTTCGCGCATGGACGATGAAATCGTGGAAATCTTCGAGGGAAACGATTTGCAGGTAACCGTGGCAAATGAAAGCAAGAAGTCAAAATACAAGCTTCTGGGGCTCAAGTCTTCCGACTATCCGGAATTACCCAGCGGTGATTTTGCCAATGGCGTTAAATTACCCTTGCGCACGGTTCAGGGCATGATTGATAGATGTTCCTATGTCATAGCTCCAGAGGTAAAATTCAACGTTCCCGGCGCCTTGCTCAGTTTCAACATGAACAAGCTGGAAATGGCCGCCACCGATGGTCATCGCCTGGCTTACGTGGTTATAGACCGGGAAAACGAATTAGTTGACACCAGCGACTTTATCATTTCCAGAAAAGCTCTGACTGAACTGCTGAGAATCGGCTCCGACGGGGAAATCGAATTTGCTTTCGACGCCAACAACCTTTTCTTCCGTCATCATCATCGTACGATTTCTTCCAGGGTTATCGATCAAAGGTTTCCCAATTACAAGGCGGTTATACCTGAAAGAACCGAATTCAAAGCGATTGTAAAAACTGATGAAATGCTGAAGACCTTGAGGAGGATCCTGGTTTTTAAAACCCGTAACAACGGAGTTTTCTTTCGTTTTGAAAAAAACAGGCTTATTCTGGAAAGATCAACACCGGAAAAAGGCGAAGGCTATGATGAATTGCCGATTGAATACAATGGTGATCCTTTTGTGGTGGGTTTGAACGGCTTATTCGTCATGGATTTTCTCAATCATATCGATTCTGAAAGTTTTTTCATCGGAATTAACGATGCTGAGAGCGCCCTGCTGTTCAAACCCCTGGAAGAGGACGGATTTCACCTGATATACATAGTCATGCCGCTTAACATTTAGACACCAAATTGTATGTCACTTATCTCAAGCTGATTTCTTTTCGCGGTTTTTCCAGGCTTGACTTATCCCTGAGTCCTGGAAAAAACCTTATTTTCGGTCCCAATGGCAGTGGGAAAACTTCTATTCTGGAAGCTGTTTTTGTACTGGCATTCGGCAAGACATTCCAGGCCGCCGGCAGAACTGATCTGATCCGTTATGGAGCCGAAGGTTTTTTTTTGGAAGCCGGAATCTGCGCTTCGGGAAATGAGCATGAAATAACTTTTCAATTCAAGGATCAGGCCTTACTCAGAATAGATGAAAAGAAAGCTTCTCTGGCCGAGGTGAAAAAAAAACTTCATCCGGTTGTCTTTTCATCGGCTTCATACAACAGCCTGGCGGAAAACCATGCTGCTCTCAAAAAGCAGTGTGACCGCTTTGTTTTCGGCCTCGATTCGCTTTACTTAAGCGCTCTTTTAAGGTATAATCATGCTCTCAGGCAAAAGAACTGTCTTTTAAAGGGAGATGCCGATTTTCCCCAGCTTGACAGCTGGAATCACCTGCTGGCTGAGCAGGCTGCTGAAATTGTCAAGTCAAGGAAAGACTTCACGGCAATACTGAATGCCAAAGTTAAAGCCATGTTCCATATCGAATTAGAACTTCAATACCGGCCCTCGGTGAACGAAATAAACCGGGATGGTTATTATTCAGCCCTGTTGAAACGGCGGCATGAAGAATGCAGGGCTCGTCGCAGTATCATTGGAACACACCGGGATCAATTCTGCTGGCAATTTGCCGGAAAACCTCTGGCTCACAGTTCCAGCGGAGAAAAAAAGACCCGCTTGCTTTTAGCCTTCATGGCCTATCTGGAATTGTTCAGAGAAATAAACGGTGATTTCCCGGTATTTCTGATTGATGATTTTGATACCGCTCTTGACCGGGATAATCTGGCACTGCTGTTGTCGGCATACCCCAGGATGCAGATTGTCGCAACCTCGGTGCACCGGCATGATGGTTTTGATCAAGAAGCGGAAATTTCCAAGGAGAATCCGAGTGGAAGAAAAGCAGTTAGAACATAATGATGAAACCTACAATGCCGACAGTATAAAAGTACTGGAGGGTCTGGAGGCGGTTAGAGTCAGGCCGGCGATGTACATCGGCAGTACCGGGATCAACGGCCTTCACCACCTGGTGTACGAAGTGGTTGATAATTCCGTGGACGAAGCCATGGGAGGTTATTGTGATCACATCAAGGTGATCATTCATTTTGATAACACCGTTTCGGTGATTGACAACGGCCGCGGGATTCCGGTCGATATGCATAAGGAAGAGGGTAAACCGGCGGCTGAAGTGGTCATGACCACCCTGCATGCCGGAGGAAAGTTCGATAAAAACAGCTACAAGGTTTCCGGGGGATTACACGGGGTGGGTGTCTCAGTTGTCAATGCCCTGTCATCAAAACTGGAACTTGAAATTAAGAGGGACGGCCAGATCTTTTTTCAAAAATATGAATACGGCAAGCCGGTCACGGCGTTGTCGGTGAAGGGAAAAACAAGCTCCCGGGGCACCAAGGTAACCTTCTGGCCCGATGAAGATATTTTTGAAACCATCGAATTTGATTATTCAACCCTGGCCAAGCGCCTGAAGGAACTGGCCTTTTTAAACCGCGGTTTGAAAATCGAACTGCAGGATGAAAGGTCAGACCGCAGGGAAGTTTTTCACTTTTCAGGCGGCATCGTTGAGTACATCAGGTACCTGGCCGGCCAGAAGGAATGTATTCACCCCCATCCGATACATCTGGCCGGAACCAAGGAAGAAGTTGAAATAGATATTTCATTTCAGTACGTCAACGTTTTTAACGAAACTGTTTATTCGTACGTGAACAACATCAACACCACTGAAGGCGGGACCCATTTTTCCGGATTCCGTTCAGCCCTGACCCGCACTTTGAATCAGTTCGCCCAGAGTAACAATCTGAAAAAGGATTTCAAGGAGAGTTTCAGCGGTGATGACGTTCGCGAAGGATTGCTGGCCGTTGTTTCGATCCGATTGAAAAATCCTCAGTTCGAAGGCCAGACTAAATCCAAACTCGGTAACTCTGAAGTAAAAGGAATCGTAGAGTCTTTCATAAATGAAAAACTGGCCGAATTTTTTGATGAAAACCTGCCGGTGGCCAAAGCCATCATCGGCAAAGCTCTGTTGGCGGCCAAGGCGCGTGAAGCATCAAAGAGAGCTCGTGAACTGGTCAGGAAGACCAGCTTGCTGGAAAACACCACCTTGCCCGGGAAACTGGCAGACTGCCAGAGCCGTGATCCGGAGGAAAGCGAGCTTTTTATCGTTGAGGGCGATTCGGCCGGGGGCTCGGCCAAGCAGGGTCGCGATCGCAGGCACCAGGCCATTCTGCCGCTGAGAGGCAAGATCCTCAACGTTGAAAAAGCCACGGCGACCAAGATGCTTGAAAACGAAGAAATCAAGACCATCGTCGCCGCCCTGGGAGTCGGAATCGGCAAAGACCAGTTTGACCCGGAAAAAATCCGCTACCACCGGGTCATAATCATGACCGACGCTGATGTTGACGGTTCCCACATCAGAACCCTTTTATTGACGTTCTTTTTCAGGGAGATGAAGGGTTTGATTGACCGGGGCTATCTTTACCTGGCTCAGCCGCCGCTGTTCCTGGTACGCAAAGGTCAAAGCAAGATGTACCTTAAAAATGAAAAAGAGCTGGAAAACTTTCTCTTTAAAAAGGTCGGAGAAGACACCCTGTTGAAATGCGGTCAGGATGTTTTGCGCGGAGCCGAATTGGTGCGCTTTTTGAAGCAGGTCCATAAAAAGAACGTTATTCTCGACAACCTCGGCAAACGCGGCTGGCCTGAAAAGCTTATCTGCGCCCTGCTGGAATGGATAAGGGATGAAAACACCTTCGCCAGTAAGGAAAAAACCGAAGAGGTTGCGGCCAGGCTCCTGGATCAGGGCTTGTGCCGGGAGGTGCTGCTGCGCCATGACGAGGAATACGATTCGTTTTCCCTGGACCTGCAATTCGAGTACCAGGGGTTGAGAATAAAAAAAGAAATAGACTGGAAATTCCTTACCGGACCTGAGTTTGCGGAAATCAATGAGATATATGAAAAACTACGCAATTTACCCCAGGCGCCGTATCATTTCTTGATCGGCAAGGACGAAATCACCGTTGAAAACGAGGCAGTCCTGGTGGAAACCCTGTTTGAAAAAGTAAAAAAGGGTATCGTTATCCAGCGTTACAAGGGGTTGGGCGAAATGAACCCCGGTCAACTCTGGGAAACCACCATGGATCCAGAGCAAAGAACCCTGTGGAAAGTTTCTATCGCCGATATGCAGGAAAGCGAAAACATCTTTGACACCCTGATGGGCAACGATTCCACCAAGCGCAAGGAATTCATCCTGAGCAATGCCATGCGGGTTCGCAATCTCGATATTTGAGGATAATACAATGGACAAGGTAAAAATCGGATCTATTGCTGATATAGCCATTGAAAGCGAGATGCAGACCTCGTATCTCGATTATTCAATGAGCGTAATTATAGGACGGGCCATTCCGGATATCCGTGACGGCCTGAAGCCGGTACACCGGCGTACTCTATATTCCATGCACCAATTGGCCTGTCATTACAACCAGCCTTTTAAAAAATCGGCCCGCATAGTGGGTGATGTGATAGGAAAATATCACCCTCACGGTGATTCAGCGGTTTACGACACCCTGGTCAGAATGGCCCAGGATTTTTCTCTGCGCTACATGCTGGTTGACGGCCAGGGCAATTTCGGATCCATCGACGGTGACCCGGCGGCGGCTATGCGCTATACCGAAGTTCGTCTGCAGAAAATCTCCACTGAACTGCTGACCGACCTTGACAAGCGCACGGTTGATTTCTTTCCCAATTACGATGGTTCTCTTCTGGAGCCCGGTGTATTTCCGGCTGCATTACCGGTTCTCCTGCTGAATGGTTCTTCCGGCATAGCAGTCGGCATGGCCACCTCGATACCGCCGCATAATCTCGCTGAACTGGTTGATGCCTTCATTCACTTTGTAGACAACCAGGATTGCTCCCTGGATGAATTGATGGACATCATGCCTGGACCGGATTTTCCGACCGGGGGCTTTGTTTTCGGCCGGCAGTCTCTGTACAAGGCTTATGATACGGGAAAAGGCAATGTAGTGGTCAGAGCAAAGGCGGTGATTGAAACCGACAGTCGCGGCCGACAGAAAATCGTGGTCACCGAGATTCCCTTTCAAACCAATAAGGCGCGAATCCTGGAATCGATAGCCAACCTGGTCAAAATACGCAAAATAGAAGGTATATCCGATCTTCGTGACGAATCGGACAGGGACGGATTGAGAATTGTAATCGAACTGAAAAGAGACGAGATCCCCCAGGTGGTTCTCAACTCGCTTTACAAGTACACCCAGTTGCAGACTTCATTTTCAATGATATTTCTGGCTATTGTCAATCAACAGCCGAGGCAGTTCGGTCTGCTTGAATACTTCCAGTGTTTTCTCAGCCATCGCAAGGAAATCATCCGGAGGAGATCGCTGTTCGAACTGGAGAAGGCTGAAAAGAGACTGCATATAATCGAGGGATTGAAAATAGCCCTGCACAATCTGGACACCGTGATCGCCATTGTCAAGACTTCCCGCGACCGGGCCGCAGCCAAGCAAAGCCTGATCAGCAAGCTTTCCTTGAGCGAAATCCAGGCTGACGCCATCCTGGATCTGCAACTATACCGTTTGACCGGCCTGGAAATTGAAAAGCTGGAGGCAGAATACGTGGAATTGCTCAAGCTGGTCAATTTCCTGCGGGAACTGCTGGCCAGCGAAAGAATGATGCTCAACCTGATCAAGGAAGAGCTGGGAAAAAGCAGGGAATTGTTTGCCGATCAGCGGCGCACCGTCATCGTTGAGAACGAACTCTCCGATATGAGGATAGAGGACCTGATCAAGGACGAGGATTTCGTCATCCTATACACCAAGATGGGCTACATCAAGCGCACAACCATCAGTGTCTATCGCAATCAGCTGCGGGGCACTATTGGGCGGCGCGGTTTCAGCCTGAAGGAAGAGGATGCCGTTTCTCGGGTGTTCGTAGCTTCGGCGCACGATTACATGCTGATCATAACCGAGCAGGGAAGGCTTTTCTGGCTGCGGGTTTTTGACATACCGGAAGGCGACACCACCGGGAGGGGAAAACCCCTTAATCGCCTGATAGGCCTGAATTCCGGTGACCAGGTCTGTTCGGTGATCAAGGTCAAGGAGTTTTCCAGCGATCACTATGTAATGCTGTTTTCCAGGGCGGGATACATCAAAAAAACCAATCTCAAGCTTTTTGCCCGCCCGCGCAGTGCCGGGGTTTTTGCGGCGGAAGTCCAGGATGGCGACTCGCTTTTCGAAGCCCGGCTGACTTCTGGGCAAGATGAAATCATCCTGGGAACAAATATGGGCAAGGCCATTAAGTTCAATGAAAGCGAAGTCCGGGAAATGGGTCGGACAGCCCGTGGGGTCATCGCCATCAGGATGGACCAGGGTGATTTCCTGGTCGGCGCCGATGTCATCACCGCGAATGACAAGTACGTGCTTACGGTTACGGAAAACGGTTTCGGTAAAAAATCAGATTTAAGCCTGTACCGACTGCAGTCACGGGGTGGAAAAGGCTTGATCAACGTGCGCATCAATGAAAAACTGGGGAAGGTCATCGGCCTGGTGACCCTGGGAGATGACGATGAAATTATGCTCTGCTCAATGAACGGCATCGTCAACAAGCAGCATTCCACACAATTACGGGCCCAGGGCAGGGCCACCCAGGGGGTTAAGATTCTGAATCTGCGGAACGGAGATCGCCTGGTGTCGATAGACAAGATTCGCGAGGTATGAGTTTACACGGCTTTTGCGAAGTGCCCTTATTGTAAAGTCTTTTCCCGGTCTTTTTCTTGAATTTTTTCTGAATTCAGAGTAAACTCCTTTTCATGACTGAATTTTTTTCCCACGGGGCCTGTCAGGAAGTAACCGGTTCAAAGCATTTTCTCGATATATCCGGATCGCTGTTGCAGGTTGACTGCGGCATGTTCCAGGGAAGAAGAGAAGAATCTTATCAAAAAAACCGGCAATGGTCGTTTGATCCGGCGGAAGTTAAGGCAACAATTCTGACCCATGCTCATTTTGATCATTCCGGCGCCCTGCCCATCGCCGTTAAAAACGGATTCAACGGCAACATTTACTCGACTTCGGCCACCCGGGACGTGTCGAACATCATCCTGCTTGACAGCGCCTATATTCAGTTCAAGGATTACGAATACCTGAAAGACAAGGCCGCCCGCTATCCTGAGCGGCGGCTTACAGTTTACGAACCGCTTTACCATGCCGACGACGTGGTAAAAACCATGTCCCAGTTTGTTTCCCTGGGATACCACCGGCCGTTTTCTCCTTTGCCCGGGGTCAAGGCCGAATTTTTCAACGCCGGGCACATCATCGGTTCAGCCCTGGTTAAAGTAACTCTGCCGGACGGCCTGGTTATCGGATTCAGCGGAGACCTGGGACGAAAGAACCTGCCAATCATACGAGATCCGGAATCGATGGGATCTCTGAATTACCTCGTCCTGGAAGGAACCTACGGGAATCGGAAGCACAAGGAATCAACTCTGGCCAAGGAAGAACTGGCCGAGATCATCAGGCAGGCGGTTGCCAAAAAGAGTAAAATCATCATTCCGGCTTTTACAGTAGAAAGAACTCAGGAATTGATTTACCTGATTCACGAATTGATTCTCGATAAAGCTGTACCTGAAATTCCGATTTTCATCGATTCTCCCATGGCGGTGAACGCGACCGCCATTTTCAAGGTCCACCCGGAATACTTCGACGATCAGACCAGGGAAAGGTTCACCGCCAACAATCTTGATCCATTTGGTTTTGACGCTATTCATTACGTCACATCGGTTCGTGAATCAATGCAACTGAATGACTTTCCTCCGCCGGTCATCATCATTTCAGCTTCAGGAATGGCTGAATCAGGCAGGATACTACATCACCTGCGCAACAACATCGAGAACCCGGATAACATAATTGCCATCGTCGGTTTCATGGCTGAGCACACTCTCGGGCGGAAGCTGGTCAACCGGGAACCACAGGTCAAAATTCTGGGAAAGAACTTCAGGGTTAAAGCTCAGATTGCAACTTTGAACGCCTTTTCCGCTCATGCCGATTATCACGAGACCATTGAATGGCTGAATACCCATGACCTGAAAAGCTTGCGAAAAGTATTTCTGGTGCATGGCGAAAAAGACGCCCTGTTGAACCTGCGCAGTTTGCTCCTGCAACAGGGAGTGCGGGAAGTGGAAATCGTGGCCGAAGGTCAACGGTACCGGCTGGCTGATTAACCGCGCTCTTCGGCTTCAGCTGGAAGACGGCGGCGGGCGGGTTTTCTTGACAAGGAAAGCCCTTTACCGCTATACTCGCGGCAATGGCGCGCAACAGGAAAAACGGCAATGGCAAAGAACTTTCTATTCTGAACGAAGTTCTGGGCCTGATGTTTCTTTTTTTTACTCTGTTTTCCGCCTTCAGCCTGGCCAGTTATCAGCCTGCTGATCCCAGTTTCTTTCAGGCCACGGCCAGTAAAACGGTTTTAAACTACGGGGGGCGGCTGGGAGCAGAACTATCCGCACTGCTTTTCAACCTTTTCGGCCTGGTTTCTTTCTGGCTGCTTCCGGTGATGCTTTTTTTGAGCGTATTCTTTTTTTTGAACCGAAGGATTTCTTCAATGTTGACCAAATCCATCGGTTTCGTTTTAGTGCTTTTTTCCAGCGCGGCATTTCTGGCCGGAGTCAAGCCCGTTTCCAACTGGTCGGGAAAAAGCATTGAAAGCGGCGGGATTGTCGGGTTATTGCTGCATCGAATGGTGAGCGCCCAGATCAAGGATGTTTTTACCGCTCTGTTGTTTTTTTGTCTCTTGATCATCGGGTTTTCTCTGTCCACCAGGTTCTCTTTACGAAAAGCCCTGATAGCTGTATGGCAGTTTTTACAACCGCTTTTACTTGCATTCGGAAAAAAAATCAACAACTGGTGGAAAAGTCACCGGAAAAAAACCAGTCTCAATAAAATCAGGAAAAAGTACCAGGAGGATATGGAAGTTACGGCAGCGAAGAGCTTCACTCATGATTCTCTACCGGAAAAGGAAAAAAAAACCAGGAAAAGCGAAATTCGGGATTTAGCCAGAGTACCCAGCCGCCTGCCTGAAGAAGGTTATCTGTTTGATGACCTCAAGCCGGTAAACGCCGCTGTAAGCTCATATCAATCTCCCCCCTTGTCATTTCTCGATGCGGCTACGGCAAAAAGCAACATCGACTATGCAGAACTCGAGGAAAAAAAGGAAGAACTGAAACAAAGACTGCAGGAATTCAGGATAAACGGTGAAATAGTCGAATACACTCCCGGACCGGTTGTAACCACTTTCGAATTTGTTCCAGATATAGGCGTCAAGGTGAAAGATGTTTCCAACTTGACCGAAGATCTGGCCCTGGTGGTTAAGGCCCAGTACGTTCGTATTGAAAGAATTCTGGGGAAAAAAGCCATCGGAATTGAAATCCCAAACCGAAAAAGAGAAATAATTCATCTGCGTGAGCTCCTGGAATCACAGGCCTACATCCACTCCGGTTCTCCACTGACATTGGCCCTGGGCAAAAGCAAAAGCGGGGAAATCTTTCTGACCGACCTGTGTGAAATGCCGCACCTGATTATCGCCGGGGCTACCGGAAGCGGAAAAAGCGTGGCCATTCATTCGATAATCCTGAGTATTGTTTTCAAGTCACCGCCAAGCCTGGTCAAGTTCATTCTGATAGATCCAAAGAGAATTGAACTGGCTATTTACAATTCCCTGCCGCATCTGCTGACTCCGGTGGTGGTGCAGCCCAAACTGGCCAAGAATGCGCTCGACTGGGCGGTGGTTGAAATGGAAAACCGCTACCGGCGCCTGGCGCTGCTGCAGGTCCGGAATATCGAGCAGTACAATAAGAAAATCGCCCTGATTGGCGATGACGAGGAAGATGAAGATCTGCAAAGACTTGACGATCGCGAGCCCTTACCTTATATCGTGATCATAATTGATGAACTGGCCGACCTGATGATGGTTTCCGCCCGGGAAATCGAGGAAAACATCGCCCGTATCGCCCAGAAGGCAAGGGCAGTCGGCATTCACCTGATTCTGGCCACCCAGCGGCCTTCCATTGACGTTATAACCGGCACCATAAAAAACAATTTTCCTTCCCGGATTGCGCTGGCCGTTCCGTCAAAGCACGACTCTCGTACCATAATCGATGTTATCGGTGCTGAAAAACTGCTGGGAAACGGCGACATGTTGTTTCTGCCCCCCAAAACAGCTTCATTGATCAGGCTTCACGGGGCCTATGTTTCCGAGGAGGAAGCAATGCGGGTGGTCAGTTTCCTGGCCAAAAAGGAAAAACCCCGATTCAACACCCAGATCGTAAAACAAATAAGCAACCGGGAAGACAAGAGCGAAGAATCAGGGCTTGATGACCTTTTCCTTGAGGCCGCCGAGACGGTTGTGACTACAGGTCAAGCCTCGGCTTCCTACCTGCAGCGCCGCTTGAGTATCGGCTATGCCCGGGCCGGTCGCTTGATGGATCAACTTGAAGCCCGGGGTATAGTTTCAACCGCCAACAGCAAAAACCAGCGGGAAATACTGATAACGGTCGATGAATTGAGGAATCTACTGCCAGATAACAGTGATCAGGAGATTTAACGGCTTTATTAATGCCTGAAATGGCGCACTCCGGTAAAAACCAGGGAAATCCCAGCTTTTTCCGCGGCCTCGATTACTTCCTGGTCACGGATTGAACCGCCCGGTTCGACCAGCACTTTGACTCCACGAGCTGAGGCGACCGCTACCGCGTCATTGAAGGGGAAAAATGCATCGGAAGCCAGAACGGCACCGCGGCATTCGGCGGCGCTTTTTTGCAGGGCGATGTTCACCGCGTCGATCCGGCTCATCTGGCCAGCTCCCACTCCGCAAAGAGCTCCATTTTTCACCAGAATAATTCCGTTTGACTTGATGAACTTGATCAGGCGCCAGGCAAATTTCAGGTCCCGCCATTCACGGTTGTTTGGCTGCCTTGAAGTTTTAACTGTAAAAATGGGCTCAGCTCCGCGATCAGTGGTCTGCAGCAGGAAGCCCCCCGGTACTGACCTCAGGTTGCGGGAATCGTGGTAGCCCAGGGGAATTTCCAGCAGGCGCAGGTTTTTTTTAGTTGTCAGTATCCGCCGGGCCTCGGGAGAAAAAGCCGGAGCCAGGATTACTTCGAGAAACAACGATTGCAGGCGTTCGGCGCAGGCGGCGTTCAATTCCTTGTTAAAACCGGCGATTCCTCCAAAAGCCGACTGTGTGTCTGCGTTCCAGGCTTTTTCCCAGGCCGGGGGCTGGCTTGAACAGATCGCGGCCCCGCAGGGGTTCTGATGCTTGACGATCACCGCGAAATGATCTCGCCCGGGGAATTCATTGAGCATCTCGTAAACCGCGGAACTGTCGAGAAGATTGTTATAGCTGAGTTCTTTTCCCTGGAGTTGCCTCATTTTCAAAAAAGCGGATTCAGAGTCGATTTGGTAAAGGGCAGCCAACTGGTGCGGGTTTTCGCCATATCGGAGCGGCTGGAAAAGGCGACCGGCCAGGTTGACGGTCTGGTCGCCGGGATTGGCGGGGGCCAGGTATTCGGCTATGCGGGCATCATAGGCCGCAGTGAGCGCGAATGCTTTGCGGGCCAGGCGACGGCGCTCGGCCATGGTGATTTCCTGGCCTGCCGCCAGCAAGCTGACTATCTGATCACGCTCCTGGGGATCGACCACCACGATTACGTGTTGATGGTTTTTGGCTGCAGCCCTGACCATTGATGGGCCACCGACATCAATCATTTCAATTTTTGCCGCATCGTTGAGTTTTTTGTCAAGACAAGCCTTTTCAAAGGGGTAAAAGTCAATTATCAACAGATCGATGCGCTCGACGGGGAAATCCCGACCGGGCCCCAGCTTCATTTCATCGGGCCGGGCCAGGATGGGGGCGAATACGTATGGATGGAGAGTTTTTACCCGGCCTCCCAGCATTTCCTGAAAGCCGGTCATTTCTGCAATGTCAATAACTGACAGCCCATGTTCAAGCAGGTGCTTGGCAGTACCGCCGGTTGAGAGTATCCGCCAGCCGACTTCAATGAGCTGACGGGCGATGCCTTCAATACCCTGCTTGTCGAAAACGCTTATCAATGCAGTTTTCATTTGTTCTCCTGCTTTTTTCCTATCATCCTGATAAAAGTTGTCAGCAATTCTTCATCCAGTTCTTCTTTTTTACCCAAGAGAATTTTTGCCGCTTCCAGAGGTGAGTGCGCCCTTTGGTAAGAGCGGTTGGTGGTAACAGCATCGTAGACGTCGACTATTGAAACCATTCTGGCAAAAACATTCAGATCTGAATCGGCTTTTCCTTCGGGGTATCCCGTGCCGTTCAGTTTTTCATGGTGCTGGCCGATAATGGAAAGACTTAAATCGGAAATCTCCCTGGATTCGCGGCAAATTTTACGGCCGTACTCCGGATGCTTTTTCATGATCTCCCATTCGCTTTTGTTCAAGGGACCGTGCTTGTTGATTATCTCGGCCGGCACCATGCTTTTCCCCAAATCGTGCAATAAACCGCCCTCCCCAATTTCCCTGAGTACTTTCTGATCGTGTATTCCCTTTTCCTTGGCCAGGGCGACCAGGAAAGTACAGACATTCACCGAATGGGTGAAAGTATAGAAATCGTGTTCGCGAATGAGCAGCAGGTTCTGCAGGGCATCGTTGGTGTTGAGAATGAAGTCCACCGTCTGTCTTACTATTTCCTTTGATCGTTTTACTACTATTTCCGAGCGCGGATCCGCGAAAACATCCGATATGACGTTTACCGCCGCTTCATACAGTACTTCGGCTTTGCGTTTGGCCGGGACGGCGGGGGATTCCATTGTTTGCGGCAGGCCGATTTCCAGGTATTCCCGGTACTTTTTTCGTTCGTTGTTGTGAACGAATAGAACTTCATTGCCGGTTTCTATAAGCCGGGCAATGTCCATGCTTGATATAACGAGGTTCTTGTTGCGGTACAAAACGAAGCGCCCGTTGACCTGCAGGTAGAGGTTGAAAGTCGGGATGGACTCAGGAGATATTTTTTTCAGGGCCACGGGAAAGAAATAAAGAGACATCTTGTCTGAAGCGCTCATGACTGACATTTTAGCCGCAGTATGAGTATTTGGCAATACGCATGGAAAAGCCTTTTTTTTCTTGACAATTTGTCATTATCTTCTATAATTATGGCCAAGGACCCTTGGAGGAGCAGTCATGACTATGACCCGCAAGCTGATAAAACCCAATTTCAGACAAATCAAGCAGAATGCGCAAAAGGAAAGTAAGAGAAAGCCGCCTCCACCCTACAAGACCCATGCGGAAAACTATTACTACATAAAACAGATGAACAACCGCACTCACCTGGTGCTGCAGTTGACGGACGGAGAAACTCTGAAGGGCATCCTGGAATGGTACGATGAAAAATGCATCAAGATAAAGAAAGAAAACGGGGAAAACCTGATTCTGTTTAAGAGCCAGATCAAGTACATCTACAAAAACCCGGAATTCGCGGATGATCGGGGAGCCGAAAATCCCGATTAAGAACAAGGTTCTTGCCGTTACCTGTGGTGATCATCAAGGGATCGGCCCGGAAATTCTGGCACGTGCATTGGCGAGTTTTTCCCATTCCGGACCGCTTCTTTTGCTGGGTTGTCCTGAAGATTTCCCGGCCGCCGATCCGGTAAAAGAAAATGACCTGGATATACTTGAAGACGGCCGGGTATACCGCCTGGCTCCAATTTCTCAGGCTCACCCCGCCGCAGTTTCATTTGATTCTTTTGTCGATGCCGTTTCTCTGGCCCAGGCAGGATTGATCGCCGGATTGGTTACCGGACCTGTGGCCAAGCATAGATGGCTGGCGGCCGGAGTACCCTATCTGGGGCACAGTGATTACCTGGCCAGAGCCTGCAATTACAATCTGATCATGTGTTTCTGGTCCGATGACCTTAAAACCGCACTTTTCACCACCCATATCCCCCTGCAAGAACTCTGGCGGCATTTTCAGAAAAGCAGGATCATCGATTTTATCATCCGGACTGACCGGGAATTGAAAAAACTGTTTAAACGCAGTTTCCCTCTGATCTGCCCCGGACTGAATCCGCACAGTGGTGAAGGCGGCAGTATGGGCCTTGAGGAAAGAGATATCATAATTCCGGCTCTGAAAAGCTTGCCGGAAGTGATTACCGTGACGGGGCCGTTATCTCCTGACACGGCGTTTTTGCAGGCAGCTAAAATGAGAAACGCGGTGGCCCTGGCCTGGTACCATGATCAGGCTTTGTTACCCTTTAAGATGATCAATTTCAACCGGGGGGCGCAACTGTCTTTGGGCCTGCCTTTTATCCGCACTTCGCCGGATCACGGTACAGCCGAAGAAATCAGCGGCCAGGGACGGGCTGACCCAGGCAGTATGCTTGCCGCACTGCGATTGGCTTCGGACTTGCTGAAAGGAGACGCCGGTTCGCCCGGGGATGTATCATGATCGTGCTGGGAATCGAATCATCCTGTGATGAAACTGCCGTTGCACTGATAGAAAGGGGTGGCAGTCAACGGGTCCTGCACCAGGAAATTAAATCCCAGGTGCCTTTGCATGCCCGCTATGGAGGCATAGTTCCGGAGATCGCCTCCCGCAACCATTACGAAGTAATCGACCTGCTGGTAAAAAAGGTTTTGAACGCCAGTGGTTGCCGGAGAAAAGAAATTGATTTACTGGCTGTTACCCAGGGACCGGGTTTAATCGGCTCATTGCTGGTGGGCTTGTCTTTTGCCAAGGGCTGGTCCTTTACGGATGGTATTCCGCTGGTCGGCGTTGATCACCTCCAGGCGCACGTGGAAGCCGCGCATATAGAGAATCGAAATATTGAATTCCCTTTGATCGCCCTGGTTGTATCCGGAGGTCATACAAGTGTTTTTTATCAAATAGAGCGCTTCAATTCGGAATTGATTGCCAGAACCAGGGATGATGCAGCCGGGGAAGTCCTTGATAAGGCGGCCAAGTATTTTTCCCTGGGGTACCCAGGCGGTCCGCTGCTGGAAAGAATCGCTCTGGCCGCGACCGATGCCCCCTTTTCTTTTTCCGTACCGAAAATGACGGACGGCTCAAATGATTTTTCCTTTTCAGGCTATAAAACAGCTTTATTCCGCCTGGCCGCCGAAAAGGGTATTTCCGGGGACTCCAATGATTTTTCCGCTCTGATTGCATCTTTTGTTCGGGCGATCGCCGATTACCTGGTGGAAAAAACCATGACCCTGGCTGCTGATTGCGGCTGCAGTTCAATAATAGTCAGCGGGGGAGTCAGTCGAAACTCAATACTTCGGGAAAAATTTGTTCAGGCCGCGAACCGGGAAGGGAGGAAAGTGTATATACCGGCTCCGGTTTACTGCACAGACAATGCTGCCATGGTGGCCTGGCACGGCTATGAAAAATTCTTGGCTTTTCCGGAAAACAACTATCACGATTTGCGTCTGAACAGCTTTTCCCGCGCTTTCGGCCGCCGTGACCGAAAACATCGCTAGGGCGGATTCCAGCTTTGCTTTTTACAAATTAATGCTATAATTGTAGAATGAAAAGAACAATCCTTGTATTCGCCATAATCATTTTGACATTGCCAGTGTTTTTATCCGGCCAAATGATCAAAATCGGGCCTTATGCCGGCTATTTTAGGACAAATGATCCCATGCTGGAAGAGATATACAAGGATGCTGAGCTGATTTTCGGCGGCCGGGGGGCAATAAACCTGTGGCGAGGCTTTTACCTGTGGTTTTCTTATTCACATTGTGAATTTGTTTCAAAAACCACCTTTTCCGAGGAAATCACCGTCCTGGTACTCAATCCGGCCACGGTTTCATTGCGCTACCAGTTGAAAACGAAGGTCTTGCAGCCATACATCGGCGCCGGATACACTTATCTTCGCTACAAGGAGGAAGCGGCCATCGGGCAGGTCAAGGGAACGGCCAATGACATCTCTTACGAGGGGGGGCTGGAATTGAAATTGTCCGCCAATATCGGCTTTGACATCGGGGTCAGGTATGACCGCCTGCTGGTCAATCCGACCAATTCTCCTTCTTCAATTGACCTGGGTGGACTTCAAGCCGGTATTACACTGATCATATCTTTTTGACCGATCAACCTGTCGTCGAGTGAGGGAGATCATGGCAATTTCTTTTTGGTTTTATGGACGCTAAAGAAACAATCAAGGAAAGAGTTTCGATAATCGATGTGGCGTCTCTATACCTGAACCTTCAACCGGCCGGCAGTAATTTCAAGGCACTTTGCCCTTTTCACCAGGAAAAAACTCCTTCCTTCATAGTATTTCCGGAAAAAAACACTTATAAATGCTACGGTTGCCATGTTTTCGGTGATCAGATTTCCTTGGTTCAGGAAATGGAGAAACTTTCATTTCCCGATGCCATCCGCTTCCTGGCTGAAAAATTCGCTGTTCAACTGCCCAAGAGAGACATGCCGGGGAAATCCTCCGTAGACAAAGCCGCTTATCAGGATCTCAACGAACTGGCCTTGACGTTTTTCCAGGAGCAGCTGCGGGCTGATGCCCATGAAGGCGGAGAATTTTTCCGCCTGCGGGGTATTAAGCCGGAGACGGTTTCCCTGTATGCACTGGGCCTGGCACCTGGAGAAAGCGATGCTTTATGGCGCTTTCTGGCCCGAAAGGGGTGCAGATTGGAAAAGGCGATCGAACTGGGACTGGTTCAGAAAAAGGAATTGAGTGCGGCTTACGACCGCTTCCGCAAGCGGATAATTTTTCCGATTTTTTCGGAAACCGGAAAAACAGTGGCTTTCGGCGGTCGGGTCCTGGGTGATTCAGGCCCGGGAAATCCAAAATATCTGAATTCTCCGGAAACACCGGTTTACCGTAAAGGTGATCATCTTTTTGCTTTACATCTGGCCAAGGAATTCATTCGCCGGGAAAAAGCGCTTATCCTGGTGGAAGGCTACCTTGATCAGATCTGCCTGTTTCAGGCCGGGTTCAAAAACACGGTCGCCTCACTGGGAACGGCGCTAACGGAAAAACAGGTTTATCTGCTGAAACGCTTCTCTTCTTCGATTTTCATTTTTTATGATGCGGA
This sequence comes from uncultured Clostridia bacterium, assembly GCA_964457225.1. Lineage (GTDB taxonomy): Bacteria > Acidobacteriota > Aminicenantia > UBA2199 > UBA2199 > CAYWEM01. The sequence continues at coordinate 142,119 of CAYWEM010000004.1, read as the reverse complement.
TGAAGCCGGCCGGGAGGCGACCCAGCGTTCATTGGAAAAAGCCTTTATGCAGGGAGTTTTTCCCCGGGTGGTCGACTGCGGAAATTTCAAGGATCCGGACGAAATGGTTCGCAATGCGGGTCCTGAAGCGGTTGCCAAGGCAATTGAGCAGGCTTCCGAGGCTATTGACTTCCTTTTACGCCGAGCTGCGGGCAAGTTTGATTTGAGTCGGCCCCAGGAAAAAAGCACCGCTTACAACCAGGTCACTTCGATTCTGGAAAAAATTCCGGATGAGATTGTCCGGAACGAGTACATGATGGCCGCGGCTGATTTTTTCCAGCTGGAATACAAACCCGTTTCAGCCAAGGGTTTTCTACCCGACAATTCTTTCAGGACTGTTTCTCCGCTGCAGGTAAGCGTAGCTGAAATGGAATTGCTGCGGTCCCTGATAGCCCGGCCGGACCTCCTGGCTGAAATCAAGTGTTTTTTTTCTCCCGAACTGCTTGCCATGCTGGCCATAAAAAACATCCTCAACAGCATGTTCAAGCTTGACGGGCAGGAAGGTGCTTTTCCGCATAATCGACTTTCCGCTGGACTAGATACAGCCGAAAAGGCGCTTTACGTGGATCTTTGCGTTGAATTGAGCGGAGCAGCCGTTTACCCCGACATCGAGGATCGAATCAGCAATGCGGTAGTTTCTCTGCAGAACAGATTGAACAAAAAGAAACTGAGTGAGCTGAACCGTCTTATCAGAAATGCGGAAAAGGAAAAGAATCACGCCCGAATAATCGAACTTATGGGGCAAAAGAAATCATTCGTGAATTCACTCAAATGCAGCAGGGAGGAACAGATTGAGCAAGTCATCAACCACGGTGAATGAAACCAGTACAAAGGCAAGCCGCACCAAGAGTTCATCAGCAGCTAAACAGGAAGATCAATCCCTGTCTCCTTTGATCATAAACGAACTGGTGGAACTGGCAAAATTGCGGGGGGGCAATATTCTTTACGACAGTTTTCAATCTTTTATCAAGGAAAACAGTCTGCTGACGAGAAAAAAAGAGCTGGTTAAAATTCTGGCCGACCAGGGGATCAGAATTCAGTTGCCGCGGGAAAACGAGAAATTACAACAGTACAAGATCTTTCTCAGCGAATACAAGAAAGAGTTGAAAGCCCTGATCAAAAAAGGCAAAAAGAGTTTCGGAATTCTCGAAAACAGTTATATCCAGTACGTTTTCGGCTCAGAGGAAATCATTCGTCAGAACATAAAGTTTATCAAGCACTACTTGAAAAACAACGAAATAAAGATAGTCAAAGCGGCGGTGAAAAAAGCGAGTAAACCGGTTGTCGAGAGAAGTGAGACCGTTGGCGACCCGGTACGCCAGTACCTGCGGGAGATGGGCAACGTCAACCTGCTGTCGCGTAATGAAGAAGTTGAAATAGCCCGAAAAATTGAGCGTGGAGAAAAGAAGGTAATCAAAGCACTTTCAAAAACCAACATAGTGCTCAATTCGGTTATCGATCTGGGGCGGGAAGTTCTGGAAGGCGTCAAGGATATCGACGAGGTCATAGAAGTTACCGATGACATCTACGATGAAGCCAAAAAACAGAAGGCCCGCGAAAATTTTTTACGGCAGTTCGAGGAATTGAACAAGCTGAAGCGGGAGCTTCGCGAGCTGAAAAAAGCCCGGGTTTCCAACTTCCGTATCGCCAAGAAAATGGTCAGAATAACCCAGGTTATCCAGGAGATGTCGATTCTGTTTGAACACAAGAAAAAATTCATCGACAAGATTCTGGACTTGAAAAGAAGCTATGACCATGCGTTGATGCGTATCCATAACCTGAACGCCGAACCTGAAAAGTACCAGGAAATACACGATATAGCAGCTGAAATTGAAAATTGCCGGAAAAGAATTGAGAATCTTGACAAGAGATATGAAATAAACCAGGAAGACCTGTTTAAAACCTGTGCAGATATCGATGACGGTCAGCACTTGATCGAGCTTTCAAAGAATGACCTGGTCGAATCGAACCTGCGCCTGGTTGTCTCAATTGCAAAAAAATACATTAATCGCGGCATGCAGTTCGCCGACTTGATTCAGGAGGGCAATATCGGCTTGATGAAAGCCGTTGAGAAATTTGAGTATCAGCGAGGATACAAGTTTTCCACTTATGCCACCTGGTGGATTCGCCAGGCCATAACCAGGGCCATCGCCGACCAGGCCCGCACCATACGTATTCCCGTACACATGATCGAAACCATTCACAAGATAAACCGGACCCAGAGGCGACTGGTCCAGGAGCTTGGTCGTGAGCCGACCGAAGAGGAAATCGCCTTTGAAACGGATATGCCGGCTGAAAAAATCCGTAAGATATTGAAAATCGCCCAGGACCCCATTTCACTGGAAACTCCGATCGGTGATGACGATTCCCATCTGGGGGATTTCCTGGAAGACGAAAAAATGATTTCTCCTCCGGAAATAGTCTCTCAGCAGAATCTCAAGGAGCAATTGGAACTGATACTGTCAACTATTACGGAAAGGGAAGCCCGGGTGATAGAAATGCGTTTCGGACTGCGTGACGGCAATGAACACACTCTGGAAGAAGTCGGCCAGGAATTTCAGGTAACCAGAGAGCGTATCAGGCAGATTGAAGCAAAGGCTTTGCGAAAACTCAAAAAGAAGTCGCGAAAACTGGTCTCTTTCCTGGACAAGCCGGAAAATGCAAGGGAGAAAGAACGAGACCGGGAAAAAGACAAGGACCGGGAAGAATAATCCCAGGTCGCTTTTTCCCCCGGTTCAGATTATCTTGCGCAGTTCCTGCTGTAAAAGCGGCACTGCTTCAAATAAATCGGCTACTATTCCGTAATCGGCTTTTTTGAAAATAGGAGCTTCTGGATCCTTGTTGATGGCGACGATTACCTTGGAAGTTTTCATGCCGACGAAATGCTGAATGGCTCCGGAAATACCGCAGGCAATGTAAAGCTTGGGGCTGACTATTTTCCCGGTTTGCCCGACCTGGGTTTCTGGAGGGGCGATTTCAGCATCTACGGCGGCCCTTGATGCTCCAAGTGCCGCTCCCAGGATTTGGGCCAATTCAGCCAGCAGGGCCAGGTTTTCACTGCTTTTAAGCCCCCGTCCTCCGGAAATGATTATTTCGGCTTCAGACAAGTCTATTACGGCGGCTGAACTGCGCTGTATCTCAATTATCCGCAGTTTTTCCGCAACTTCAACCAGTTTTCCGTTAATCACCTGCGGCGCCGGCCCTTCGGGTTTACCCGATACCGGAATTGCGTTGGGCCGCAGGGTATACAGGCGGATTGGGGATTCATTCAGGTACTCGGCAAGCAGTTTTCCTGAATAAAGCGGTTTGACGGCGCTGTGCCCGTTCAGGTTTATACTCAGGCAATCCTGGATCATGCCGAATCCCAGTTTGGCTGCTGTGCGGGGTATCAAATCACGACCGCGGGCTGTACCGGAGGCAATCAGGTCGGATATTTCCATTTCCCGGATCATATGGGCCAAAGTAGCGGAATAGATTTCCGGGTGGTATTCTTTTCCTTCTGTCCTGATCAGAACTATTTGTCCGATTCCAGCCAGCTCAGCGGAAAAATCGATATCGTTGTCAGCGAAAACAAAGGCGATTTTATCTCCCTGGAAGTCGGCCGCCAGACTCAGCAGTTCAAAATTGGTTTTCTTGAGTTTATTGTCCTTGAGTTCAATGAGTATTCCCAGTTTGGGCATTTTTTCCTCCTAAATAACCTTGGCTTCTTCCCGCAGCAGTCTGACCAGTTCGGAAACTGCCTCGGCCGGAGTTCCGGTAATTACACGGCCCTGTGGTTTTTCTGCCGGAAAGCTCAGTTTTTTCAGAGAAATTCCGGCTTGCGGCAGAAGAGCCGCTAATTCGCTTATTTCGATTTTCTTCACTTCCATCTTTTTTGCCTTCATTATTCCCATCAATGAAGCGTAGCGGGGCGTGTTGATGCCCTTGGTAACGGCAACCAGGCAGGGAAAAGGCATTTCGATCTTTTCCTTGGCTCCCTCATCGATTTCACGTAAAACGACGACCTTGTCGCTTTCATACCGGCAGTTGATAACGTTGGCGGCCGCCGGCAATTGCAACATTTCCGCCAACAGGAGGTGAATCTGGTTGGCATTGTCGTCTATGGCTTCTTTGCCGGTCAGGAGTATATCGGGCTGTCCTTCTTTCTTGATTGTTTCCGCGAGTACGGCAGCGGTTAAAAGCGGGTCGGCGCTGTTTTCTCCATTTACATGGACCGCTTTTTGTACGCCCATGGCCAGGGCGGTTCTTAAAACGGCATCGGCTCTCTCCGGCCCGAAGGTTATCGCGGTTACAGTTACGTCACTGCGGCTTTCCTTTAATTTCAGGGCCTCTTCAACGGCATATTCATCATAGGGATTGATTATCCATTTAATGCCATCTTCCTGGATACCCTTGTCCTGGCGAATGGCCAGCACCGCTTCGGTATCCGGCACTTGCTTGAGCAAAACGAAAACGTTCATTACCTGCCTCCCTGATCGAATGGAATTTTGGTAAAAAGTAGAGTTATATTTATACAATAAGAGCCGGTTTTTGTCAAACCGGAGCAGTTTTTCCAAAAAAGCGATCAATACTTTTCGTTTCCCGGTTTTTCAAAAAAGATTGATAATTTGGTTGCTTTACAAGTATCCCAGGGATTTGAGCTTTCTCTTTTCCGCTTCGCTCATGGGTTTGCGGGTTTTTGCCGGCTTTCTTTTTTCGCGGGCGATGAGATTTTCCCAGCGCAACAGGTTGGCCTTGAGAGAAGCCAGGATCGGCGGGGAAGCAGCATACCTGTCATTCAGCTCAAATGGATCGTTTACCAGGTCAAACAACTCGTAGCTCTGTTTCTCATTGTCGCGGATAAGCTTCCAGCCGGCTGACATAACAGCAGCCTGGTCGATTTTGTAAGCGAAGTTTTCATGGTTGACTTCGGAAAAGATATATCGGGCGGCCTGGTTTTCCCGGGCCAGGCTTTTTCCCTGCATGCCCTCCGGCGCTTTTACGGCGAGTAAATCAAGCACTGTAGGCTTGAGATCAAGGTTCGAAACCATCTGATCCGGGTATAAACGGGAAGATATACTTCCGGGGGGTTTTATCATGAAGGGAATCCGAATCTGCTCATTGTAAAGCGAGGTACTGTGGCCGAAACCGCCTTTTTCGGCAAATTCCTCGCCGTGATCAGCGGTGAAAACAATCAGGCTTTCATCGTAAAGACCGTTTTTTTTGAGTTCAGTAAGCAAACGCCCCAGGTGCCTGTCAGTAAATCTGATTTCACTGCTGTAACAGCATCTTAGGTAGTCAAGGTCATGGGGAGAATAATCCCCTTCGTGAATGGCAATCAGCATCTGGTTGAAATCCCAGCTGTTGAAAGGGCCCTGGTAGGGGCAGGAATCGTCATGGTCCAGGTACATGAAGTGCGGATCGAAATAATGAAGCATCAGGAAAAACTTATTTTCATGGTTTTTTCTGATGAAGTCTATGGCGTCATCCGTAACTCCCGGTGAACTGATTGCCGCCTGGTTGTGAAAATCATCGGAAATATTCCGGTCGTTGAAATAGGAAAATCCCTGGTGAATGCCATGAATCTCAGTCAAAAGGGTGTGGCTGACTATGGCTCCGGTGACGTATCCTTCTTCCCTGAGCACTTCGGCCAAGGTCAGCTGGGCCTCGTCCAGCCTGGACATCAGGTTTTCAACCTGGAGGAACGATGGATAGCGTGAAGTCAGCAGGGATGAAACGGAAGGCAGGGTCCAGGGGGCATTGGCGAAGGCCAAGGGGAAATAAACGGAGTCGGGCAGAAGCATTTCCCTCAGTTTAGGAGTGTTATCCGGGCCGCCTGGAACCAATGAGGTGAAATCAGGTCTCAGGGCATCGACGATTATCAGGATAATGTTAAATCCAGGTTTGTTTTTGACCCTGTTTACAGACAGAAAAACCATCGATCCGATTGAAAACAAGACAATAAAAAAAACAATTGATGCCGCTCCCGATCGTTTTGGTCTGGGGGGCCTGCTTCCGGACTTGAAAAAGGAGATCAGCAAGGCAATTAGTGCAACAGGGAGGCTGAAAAGCAAGGCTTTGGAGAATTGAGCACTGAGCATAGAAAAAAACGTATGCCAATAGCCCAGGGCCGGATAACCGTTAGCCAGAATCGTCTTCCAGGGAGCCAATATCAGGGTGAGAATCAGGGTGGAAGTCAACCAGACGTTCCCGAGGAAAACGGCTTTCTGGAATACAGGCTTAAGGCTGTTGTTTTTCATGTATTTAAGTTTATCATAATTCAGGTGCTCAGGCCATTTGGGGCATTTTCCCTGCTCGGCTAAAGCAAACACGGATTTGAATAATGTTACTTCATGTGTTATTCCTGGCTTTAAATGGAGAAGTACTGAAAATGCGAAGATGGTCAAATCGGCATGGAATCCAGGCTGAAGCAGGGGCGCCTGTTCTTTGCAGGCAGCTTTTAAATTGTTTCCCGCGTTTGTTTTTTTTGAATCGGGCTATGCAGGCCTGAAAAAACATGAGATCTATTAAAACTGCAGCAGGACCTTTAGCAGCGGGTTCATCCGTTGCACTTGCCTTCAGCGGGGGCAAGGATTCCACGGCCTCGGCCAGGTTGCTGCGGGACGCCGGCCACCGGGTGACCGCAGTCACCATGCATCTTGGACTGGAAGGTGATGAGGATCGCTTGCGGGCTTGCTCGCAACTGGCTGATCTCCTGGGAATACCATGGCTGAAAATCGACTGCCGGGAATCATTTCAAAACAAGGTTCTCAATTACGTTCTGGAAACCTACGCCCGTGGTTTGACCCCGAATCCCTGTGCTTTGTGCAACCGTAAACTCAAGTTTGCCGATTTTATGTTCCGGGCGCTTGAGTCAACCGGATGCAGCTATTTTGCCACCGGGCATTACGCCGCCTTGCGCCTGGGCCCGGAAGGCATCCAGTTGGTTGAGCCTCTTGAACTGAAAAAGTCCCAGATCTATTTCCTGGCCATGGTCGATCCCGGATTGTTGAACCGGGTCTGTTTTCCACTGGCTGAAATCAGCCTTTCCGAAGTGCGGGAACTGGTTGAAGGTCTGCCTCTGGCCAATGCCAGGGAAAGCCAGGATGCCTGCTTCCTGGCCGGGGGCAGCATGGCTGATTTCCTGCTGAAGATGAAACCTGAGCTATTCTTCCCGGGTTGTTTTTTAAATTCTGCCGGAGAAGAAATCGGTACTCACCGGGGGGCGGCCCGATTTACTATCGGTCAGAGGCGCGGCACCAATTTAGCGGCCGGAAAAAGGCTTTACGTCACCTCAATCGACCTGCAAACCAACAGTGTCCGCCTGGGGTCAAGAGAGGAACTGTTCTGCCGGGAATTAAAGCTGACCCAGGTCGTCAGCTGGAAAAAGCCTGATCCGACCTGCGAATTGCTCGTCAAAACCCGATCTTCGGCTCGTCCGGTTCCGGTTATCCTACGGGGAGGAGCTGAAGGTGAAATGATTTTAAGCTTCCTGACCCCGGCTTTCACCGTAACCCCCGGGCAAATCGGTGTGCTTTACCAGCAAGGCGCCATAATCGCGGCTGGTTTTATCAGCCGCGACTGCTGAAACCAGGTCGATTGGTGAAGAAAGCTTGGCTTAGCCGGCGTCAGCGGCCTTGTAAACCAGGCGGCCGCCCACTATGGTGCAGGCAATGTCGCCCTGCCCGCTCCAGTTGGTAAATGGACAATTCCGGGCCATGGAATGGAATTTCTCGGCATCAATCCTGAATGAAGCCCTGGGATTGATGATGGTCAGGTCCGCCGGCAGTCCAGTTTTTATCAGGCCCCTGTCCTTGAGGTTCAGCACTGCGGCCGGATTGGTTGACAGTAATTCAACCAAGCGGTTGATGGAAATGGTGGAACTGCGTACCAGGCGGTCATAAAGAATCGGAAAAGTCGTTTCCAGGCCTATCACGCCAAAGGGAGCGTATTCGAATTCCTTGTCCTTGTCGTCACGGGTGTGAGGAGCGTGATCCGAGGCGATACAGTCGACTGTGCCGTCCGCCACTGCTTCCAGGATGGCCAGCCGGTCCTTTTCAGTGCGCAGGGGGGGCTTGACCTTGAAATTGGGATCATACGTGGTGATGCATTCTTCATTGAGCAAAAGATGGTGCGGTGTTACATCCACGCTGACCGGAATTCCGTTCTGCTTGGCTTTGCGGATCAGATCAATGGCACCGGCGGTTGAGATATGAGTCAGGTGCAGGCGGGAGCGGATGCGATCCTGCAATATGATATCCCGGGCGACAATCACTTCCTCTGCGGCGTTGAGAATCCCGCGCAGGCCGTACTTGTAGGAGATAAAACCTTCATTGACCTGGCCCTCGGCCGAAATTGTATGGTCCTCCGGGTGCTCGATAATCGGCACGTCAAGCATTTTTGCATATTCCAGGGCTTTGCGGATCAGGTCGGCATGCATGACACAGCTGCCGTCATCGGAAAAAGCCACCGCTCCCCCGCTGACCAGGTCTTCCATTTCAACCAGTTTTTCTCCCTGAAGCCCCCGGGAAATGGCGGCGATCGGAAAAACATTGACCAGGCCTACCTGTCGGGCCCGGGCGATGATGAACTCGGTTACCGAGCGGTTGTCGTTGACCGGATCTGTATTGGCCATGCAGGCTATGGAGGTGAATCCGCCGCGGGCCGCGGCCCGGCTGCCTGATTCAATGGTTTCCTTGTGTTCCTGGCCGGGCTCCCGTAAATGAGTGTGCATATCAACGAACCCGGGGCAGACGATCAGGTCGGAGGCGTCATATACAGGGGTGTCCCCGTTTTCCCTGATTGAAGGAGCGATTCTGCTTACCAGCCCGTTTTCCAGCAAAACATCAAGCTTGTCATCGGTTTTATTTGCCGGGTCAATCACTCTTCCGTTCTTAATCAGCAGCTTCATCTCTTTCTCCTTTCAGCAGGTATAACACGGCCATGCGCACGGCGATACCGTTGTTGACCTGTTCCAGTATGACCGATTCCTCAGCGTCGGCCATGGACGTGTCGATTTCAACATCACGGTTGATCGGCCCCGGGTGGAGCAGTATCGCCTTTTTCTTGGCCAGGCTGAATATCTCGCGGTTGATGGCGAAGAGGCGGCGGTACTCGCGAATTGAAGGGAAGTAATTGCGGGCTCCGCGTTCTTCCTGGACTCTGAGCATCATGACTGCATCGGCATCTTTCACTCCCGCCCTGATGTCATGGCAGACCGTGACACCGAGAGCCTTGAATTCCTCGGGAACCAGTGAAGGTGGACCGATGAGCACGATTTCGTTTTTCATTTTCCGGTGCAGGAAAATGTTTGAACGGGCCACCCGGGAGTGAAGAATGTCACCTATGATGGCGATCTTGAGTTTCCGGATGCGTCCCAGTCGCTGGCGGATGGTCAGGGCATCGAGCAGGGCCTGGGTGGGGTGCTCGTGAAACCCGTCACCGGCATTGATGATGGATGAACGGGCGAAAGTGGTCAGATACAGGGGGGAACCGGAGGCCGAGTGCCGGATAACTATGATATGGGGATTCATCGCCTCCAGGGTAAGTACCGTGTCTTTCAGTGTTTCACCCTTTTTGAGACTGGAGACCGAGGAGCTGAAATTGATGATGTCGGCGCTGAGTCGCTTGGCTGCTATTTCAAAAGAACTGCGGGTACGGGTTGAATTTTCAAAAAAGAGGTTGACTACGGTTTTCCCTTTGAGCGCCGGAACTTTTTTAATATCCCGGTTGGAGACTTCGACGAATGATTCCGCCGTGTCAAGTATCAGGTCGATTTCTTCCGGGCTCAGATGCTCAATGCCCAGCAGGTGGTTTTGTTTGAATCCCGGGCTTGGCATTAAAACCTCACCGGCTCCATTATCAGAACCTGATCCACATCGTCGATTTCCTTGAGCTGAACCTTTATTCGTTCCCGTCTTGAAGAGGGCAGGTTTTTCCCTCGAAAATCAGCGCTGATAGGGAGCTCACGGTGACCACGATCGATAAAGGCGGCCAGCTGGATGGTCGCCGGACGTCCCAGTTCAAAAATCGAATCCATGGCCGCCCGGATTGTACGGCCGGTGAAAACCACGTCGTCTATCAGAATAATGTCTTTACCCTCAATTGAAAAGGGGATGTCGGTTTTTTTGATGACCGGATGCACTTCCTGCTTGTGCAGGTCGTCTCTGAAAAGGGTGATGTCGAGAATCCCCAGCGGGACGTCCACGCTTTCCAATTCCTTGATGTAATCACGAATTCTTTCGGCCACGTGTACCCCTTTTCTCTGGATGCCAATCAGGCACAACGTCGACAGGTCGCGGTTCTTTTCGAGTATTTCCATGGCCATGCGTTGAAAGGCCCGCTTCATCTTCTTTTCGTCCATGATTTTGGCTTTGATTTTTTCTTCCATTTGAAACTCCTTAACGCCTATTATAAAGGAATTTCGAGCCTGATGCAATCTTGTTTTTCCGTGCGGACGTTTCAGCCGGCGGCCCTGTCATGCTAAAATCCGCTTGATGAGAATAATTGCCGACCTGCACATCCATTCGCGCTTTTCGCTGGCAACTTCCAGAGACCTGGTCCCGGAAAAACTCGATTTCTGGGCCAGGAGAAAAGGCATCCAGGTCGTCGGCAGTGGTGATTTCACTCATGCCGGCTGGCTGGCGGAAATCGCCCGGAAAACCGAGGAAACGGAACCTGGACTGTTTGCCCTGCGCCGGCAATTTCGCCTGCCGGATGAAGTACTCCCTGCTGAAACTGCTTGCGCCCCGGTCCGTTTTATGCTGAGCGCGGAGATCAGTACTGTTTACCGCCAGTCCGGTCGCACCAGGAAAGTACATCACCTGGTTCTGGCGCCGTCATTCTCGGCAGTGGAGCGTTTACGCCGAGCTTTGCTGCTGGTCGGAGCCAATCTCGATTCAGACGGACGCCCGATCATCGGGCTTAATTCGCGCGATCTGCTGGAAATCTGTCTCGAAGCTTCCGAAGAATGCTTCCTGATCCCGGCCCATGTCTGGACTCCCTGGTTTTCAGTACTGGGAGCCCAGTCCGGCTTTGACGACATAAGCGAATGCTACGGAGAGCTCAGCGGGCATATTCGAGCCCTGGAAACCGGGCTTTCTTCCGATCCGGCCATGAACTGGCGTTGCAGTAAGCTGGATTCCTTCACCCTGCTTTCAAATTCAGATGCCCACTCGCCGGAAAAACTGGGCCGGGAAGCAAATTTGTTTGATTGTGAGCTTTCTTACCCGGCCATGCTGGAGGCCATGCGCCTGGGCTCGACTTCTGGACATGGTTTGCTGGGCACCTTGGAGTTCTTTCCCCAGGAGGGGAAATACCATTACGACGGCCACAGGAACTGCCGCATCCGCTTGTCTCCTGCTGAAAGCGCCGCCCTGGGCCGGATTTGCCCGGAATGCGGTCAGACTCTGACCAGGGGGGTGGCCGGAAGGGTGACGGAGTTGGCCGATCGCCGGGAAGATTTCCGACCGGACAATCGACCGCCTTTTTTCTCGCTGGTGCCCTTGAAGGAAATTCTGGCGGAAATCCTGTCCTGCGGAGCATCCAGTAAGAAAGTCGATAAAATGTACCTGTGCCTGCTGGCTGAATTCGGCCCCGAACTCGATTTGCTGAGCCGGGTGCCTTCAGCTGTAATCAGGCAGGCAGGATTTCCGGAACTGGCCGCGGCCCTGGAGGGCATGCGTTCGGGAAAGGTCAGTCTGCAGGAGGGATATGATGGAATATACGGCAGGATATCCCTGTTAAACGGGGATAAGGGCAGTGAGTGAACTGCAAGAAATAATCAGGTGATTTGTTCCAGCAGCATGGTCCTAATATCAAGAATACTGATTGTATTTGCTTTTATTGCAGGCGTCCGTGGATTGCCGGGCAGTACGTCGGATGGAAGCGCATCCGTCATTCCACGCGGTGAAATCATTGAAAAGATGGTCTGCCTGGACCAACCGGAGCAGAACTATGCACTGTACCTGCCGGCCGCTTATACTCCCGAAAAGAAATGGCCGGTTGTTTTTATTTTCGACCCCTGGGCCAGGGGAAGTTTTGTACTGGAATTGTTTCAGAGCGCCGCTGAAAAAATGGGTTACGTGCTGGTGGCTTCCAATATATCCCGGAACGGCCCGCTTGACCCCAATATAGACAGCGCCCTGGCTGTCTGGCGGGACAGCAACCTGCGTCTTTCCCTGGACCAGGAAGCGGTTTTCACGGCCGGGTTTTCCGGGGGGGCCCAGGTGGCCCTGGCTTGTGCCTTCCATTTCCCGGTGCGGCCTCAAGCCATAATAATGTGCGGCCGGGGCAAACCGGATTGGCTGGAATTCAGCCAGATTCCTCTTGGAATCTCTTTTTTCATAGCTGCCGGCTACGAAGACTTCAACAGTGCCGAGTGCCGGGATTTCAACCTGGCACTTGAACAACGCCTGTTTACCAGGTTGATGGTCAACTTTCCCGGCGCTCACGAGTGGTTTGACCGGGAATGGGCGGAAAAAGCCCTGGTCTGGTTTGAAATAGATCGTCTGAAAAAGGGATTGATACAAATCAGCGAGGAAAGGCTGCAGAGATGGATGAGCATCGGTGCGGCCACTATCAAGAATGCCCTGGACCAGGGGAACACGGTCAGGGCTTTCTGGGGCTGTCGCAGGCTGATCGATACTTTTTCAGGGCTGGCTGATGTTTCAACCCTGCGAACCTTGCAGACCAGATTGGCTTCACTGGATTCCGTACGATATCATTTCGACCTGATCGACCGGGCCGACTCCCTGCAGAGAAAAACACTTCCTGCCCTGAAAAAGGCTTACTCGGCATTCCTGGCGGCAGCGCCGGGCAGTATCAGGGAAAACAGGGCCCTGAAAGAACTCGACATCCCCTCTTTAAGACAGCGAAGTGAAGGCGCTGCCGGTCTTGACAGGCTTCTGGCCCGGCGCCTGCTGGGTGAAATGTACATGGCGGTCATGACCGACGCCGTCGAAATGTTCCAGGCTGGAAATGAACTGCTGGCTCTGCGAAATGCCGGCCTGGCCAGCGGAATTTTACCGGAAAAGCATTTCCCGCATTTCCTGCTGGCGCGTATTTATGCCCGGCAGAATCAAGCCGAAAAAATGATTTCTGCTCTGGAAAAGGCTTTTGAACTTGGTTTTAACAATCACAGGGCCCTTCTTGAACACGATGATTTCAATAGCATGAAAAAAAACCATGATTTCAACAAGCTGATAAAAAAGCATTTTCAACAGGAGAGAGGAACCTCCCGGACCGGTCACCCCGACGCCTGACCTGCCGGGGCGCTTATTTTGCCCCCGGTGCTTTTCGAGGAGCTCTTTTTGTGGTAGAATGCATTCTATCTCGGGGTGTAGCGCAGTCTGGCTAGCGCGTTCCGTTCGGGACGGAAAGGTCGGAGGTTCAAATCCTCTCACCCCGACCATTGCTCAGTCAAACCCGGTTTGTGATAGAATCATGGCATGATAAAAGACATCAGCCAAAAAACCAGGGTTCTGTCAGCCACCAAGCTTTTCGCCGACCTGCCCTCACCGGCCCTGCACCTGTTGGCCAACAGCTTCAGGGAACTGGAGTTCAGCGCGGGCCGGACGATATTTCGAGAGGATGAGCCTGGGAACTCGATGATGGTGGTTATGGAGGGGGAATTACGCGTCAGCTTCCTGGCCGGCAGAGATGAAGAGACTCTGATCGTACTCAGGGCGGGAGATTTTTTCGGGGAAATGCCCCTGCTGGAAGATCAGCCGCGCACCGCTTCGGTGGTGGCGGTCACAGATGTCAGATTACTGGAAATCGAAAGGGATTCGTTTTATTCATTTCTGCGGCAGGATTGCGCCAGCGGAGTCAAAATTCTGTTGAAGATTTGCCGGGCGCTCAGTTCGAGGTTGCGCGAAACCGATCAGCGGGTGCGCACTTTCGTGCATCTGGCCCAATGGCTTTGATATCAGTCCGCCCCGGCTGAACCGCCGTATTCACGGCGGCTGAATACCAGGGCTGCCGCGCTCAGGAAAACCAGGACCACGCCCAGTAAGACAAACAGGGCCGGCCAGGCCGGCGTGGGCTGAATCAGAAAGGCGAAAGGCCCCTTGCTTTGCTGCAGGCCCGGGAGCAATGACTTTAGATAATGATTCAGGGTCAGTTTCTGGGGCAGTCCGGGCAGGTATTGAACCAGGTTTTCCCAGCCGAAAACGAAAATGAGCCCGAATAAAACCGCCCTCTTCATGAAAACTCCCAGGAAAGTAAAAACAGAACAATAAGCCAGGAGGGAAAGAACCAGTACTCCAACCGCCAGTAATGCTTCTGCGGGCAGGCCGGGTCTGGCCAGCAGAATGCCGGTGGAAATCATGGCCGGCAAAAAACCGGCGACGATAATAAAAACAGAAACCAGGAGGACTGCGGTGAATTTCCCCAACAGGACGGAATAACGGGGAAAAGCACTGCCGGTCAGGTAATGGATGGTGCGATCGTCTATTTCATCTCCCACCAGGGATATTCCTGTAAAGAGCGCCAGCAGGGGAGCCAGGAATTGCAGGTAATACGCCAGGAAATTTGACAGGTATATTTCTCCGCGCCAGTCACCGCGCAGTGCAGTGCCCAGGCCGAAGAGGGAAATCACAAGGGTAATGACCAGCGGAAGCAGGGAAAAGAAAAGAAAAAACCTGATTCTTTTCTGTTTCCAGCTGGGGCCGAAAAACGATTTGGCGGTAAAGACAAATCCCTGCCATGGTTTCATGGTCAACTCCCGGTTAAGTAGTCGAACACGGCCTGCAGGTTGTCGTCGCAGCTGGTAAGCTCTTCGATCCGATAGTTCTTCTGCACTACCAGGCCGGTCAATTCCCGGTACAGCAATTCCCGGTTTTCGGTTTTCAGGGCCAGGTTGTTTTCCCGGTTCAGTTCAACTCCGCTGATGATGCCTGCATTCAGCAGTTCAGCGGCCAGCCGCCGGGCGTCAGGGCTGATTACGCTGATTACATGGGGATGGCGGTTCAGCAGGCTGCGGATGTAATGAACGTTGCCGGAGGCAAAGGCTTTGCCCTGGTGTATCAGTACTATTTCTTCGGTCAGTGTTTCAAGCTCCGGCAGAACATGAGTCGAGATTACGACTGTTTTTCCCCTGCCGGCCAGGGAACGGATCAAGTCGCTGATACGAATGCGCCAGAGTGGGTCTATGCCGCGCAACGGTTCATCCAGCAGGAAGAGATCGGGGTCGTGAACCAGGCAGGCGGCCAGGCGCAGTCTCTGCTTCATGCCGAAGCTGTAAGTGGAGCTTGGGCGGTCGCCTACTGGTTCGAGGCCGACCAGGGCCAGTGCCTCGATGCTTTTTTCTTTGATTTTCGAGCTTTGCAGGCCGTGCAGGCCGGCGTTGAATGCGACCAGGTCAAGACCTGACCATTGCGGGTAAATTGCTTCGTGTTCCGGGAAGTAACCTATGCGGGCCAGAATTCCCGGGTTGGCGAAAGGGGCTGAACCGGCCACGGTGATACCGCCCAGGCTGGGTTTCAATTGGCCCGAGGCCAACTTCATAAAGGTTGATTTTCCGGCTCCGTTCGGGCCCAGCAGCCCCGTGATACCCGGTTTGATTTCCAGGTTGAGGTCACTCACTCCGAGGATGTTGCCGTACCACTTGGCCAGTCCAGAGGCTGCCAGGATGCAATTCATCGTGAACCCTCGAAGCGGCGCACAACTCTTTCCAGGATGAAAAGACAGAGCAGGGTGACCAGGGGATAAAACAGCAGGGACCAATATGGGGGGAATGCGTGCGCCGGCTTGGTGCCGAATACAAAAGACGCCGCCTGGCTCAGGTTGACCTGAATAGAAAGAACCAGATACTGTTCGTTGTTCAACAGCTCGGCGCCGAGTTTCCCCAGCAGATCGCTGGCCATGTAGACCAGGAAGATAATCAGGCCTGAGAACCTCTTGCTTCGTGAAAAAACTGAAACCGACATGGTGAAACAGGCGAAAAAGACGGAAAGCAATATCGGGAGGAATAATGCGCCGCTTATTGTTCTCAGGGTAAGTTCAAGCGGAGCGTCCAGGGCCGGGATGAATATCAGGACCAGTAAGGGCGGCACAAAAAGCGGCACCATCAGGAAAAAGAAAACGGTGCCGATTTTGGCCAGCAGGTAATCGCGGCGGCGCAGAGGGCGGGCAAAGTACAAGGGAAACGCTTTGGAGTGCAGGTCTCCGGAAATCAGCTCCGATCCACTGAAAATGCTGATGATTATCAGCATCAGCGACAGGAAACCATTGGCGAAGTAATGATAAAAAAAGGTTGGGGTATTGGCGATGTTCTTCAGTTGCGAAGTGAAAATCCGCCATTCTGGTTTGGCCAGGGCTATTACCATGACGAGGATCACCAGGCCCGGAAAAGCGGCCATTGACAAGATCAGCTTGGCATATTTCTTTTTCCAGATCCTGCTGATACCCAGGGTCAGAATCGGCCATCCCTGCCAGCCTTTTTCCTTCAATCGGCCGTCCCAGTGTTCGTAGCCTCTTTCCCTAATGCCCATCGTTATCTCCCAGGGCTTTTAGAAAAGCTTCTTCCAGGGAAGTCCGGCGTAATTGCAGGTGACGGATGCTGGCTGCGGCCTGGGAGGCACACTGGAAGAGCAGTTGACTGCCGGAACCTTCCGGCAGCGTCACCAGCAGGCGGCCTCGTTCTTCAGACTCAATCCTGATTCCATTGCCGCTCAGGCGCAAACGGAACTGCTCCTGGTCTCCGTCACAGTGTACTTCGTATTCCTTTCCCTGAGCCGGCTTGAGAGCGGACAGGCTTTCAAGCCTGAGCAGGCGGCCGCGGTCCAGAATGAGAACCGAGGAAGCCACGCTTTCAATGTCATTCAGAATATGGCTTGAAATGATCACGTTCATGCGGCCCTTGCCGGCGATATCTCTGATAAGCTCAAGCATGTTAAGGCGGCCGGCCGGGTCCATGCCGGAAGTCGGCTCATCACAAAGCAGAAGCAGTGGATCGTGAACCAGGGCCTGGGCCAGTTTCAGGCGTTGTTTCATACCGCTTGAATAAGTGCTGACTTCCCGGTAACGCGCTTCTTCCAGTCCGACGAAGTAAAGGACGTCGTGAGCTCGCTTGATGGCTTCACCCGCCGGCATTCCACTTATTCGCCCCAGGTAGGAAACCATGGAGACTGCGTCCAACCCGGGAATCAGGTTGTCGTTTTCCGGCATGTACCCGATCAGCCGGCGGGCTTGCAGGATTTCGGCCCGGGTGTCGTAACCCGCCACCAGGGCCCGTCCGTCGTTGGGCCGCAGGAAACCGAGCAGGATTTTCAGGAGAGTGGTTTTTCCGGCACCGTTCGGACCCAGAAGGCCGAAAACTCCGCCTTCTATGGTGCAGGTAACCTGGTTCAGAGCCCTGACCTGGCCGTATGAAAAAGAAACCTGCTGCAGGTTTACTATTGGTTGAGAAGCTTGGTTCATTGCAGTCGCATTGTAAAAAAAAAGGGACCCGATGTCAATTTTGGTGATTCCTCTCTTAAATAAATGAAACATAACTGCATTGGGTGGCGTATATGTTTTGTTTAGGATAAAATGTAATCAGTTTTCAAGGAGGACTAATGAACAAAACCAAAACGCTGGCAATTCTCATTGTTTTACTGCTGGCTTTCTTTCCCCAGGCCTGTAAGAAAAAGGAAACCGCGGTCGACAAGTCGCAGGTTCTGAACCTTATTCCCAATGGAGCCACCGCGATTTTTTCCATTGACACGGCACGCATCTTCAACCTGCAACCCATGGAAGGAGTGCTGGACGAAGCTTTTTCCTCAATGCACAAAGGCCTGGAGGAGATAGGAGCCGGAGGTTTTTTCGAAGCTACCGGGATTGACTTGAAAAAAGACCTGAAAAGAATCACCAGTGCCGTATATGCTGAAACCGGCCAGGGCGAAAACATCCTGATACTGGCTGAAATGGAAGCTGATGCAAATCGAATTGTTTCTTTCTTGCAGGATCGGGGAACCCTTGCCATGGACTCCGAGTATCGCCAGACCAAGATATGGTCGATCAAGGAAACTGAAACCGATTTCGAATTACTGGAAAAAGCACGGCAGGATATGGGCCTGGCTTTCATCAGCCCGAAATTGATGGCGATCGGCGCTGTCGGGACCATCAAACAGGTACTCGACCTGCAGGCCGGTGCCGGTGAATCCGTTATCAGCACTCCCGGTTTCAAGGAAAGCCTGGCCGGTTTGAAAAGCGATGGACTCTTGTGGCTGACTCTGCCGCAAATCCCGAAAGGGGACGACCAGGAGGAAGGCCAGGGCTTCCTGCCGTTCATGCCCCAGGCATTGAACGAGGCCCACGGCATGCAGGGCTACCTGGATTACCGAAACAAGTCCTATGAATTCGCACTGCACTTGCTTTCAAAAAATCCCGAGGCCAACAAGGAGTTGGTGGAAATGCTCAACGGATTCAAGGCCATGGCGGCCATGGGACTGACTCAGGACAAGGAAGACGGTCCTCTCTGGAAAGAATTGCTGGATCGCCTGCAACTGGAAGCAAAGGCCGACCGGGTTTCTCTATCCGCCGTACTTCCCGAAGCCCTGATGAAGGGACTTGCTGAAAAAGCGAGCAGTAAGGCATCGGAAGTTCTGCAGGGTTCGGCTGAGCCGGAAGAAGCTGAAGATCAATACCAGGAGATCTGACCAGTAACCTGACGATCAAAGCCCGTCAGTATTTCTTGACTTGGCGGTGCAATTCAGGTATAAGGAAAGCTACCTAAATAAGGTAATGAGGAGCGTGATAAAAAGTGGCCAGTGTTGAGTTGCAGCCTGGAGAACCCTACGAAAGTGCGTTACGGCGTTTCAAACGTAAAGTACAGCAGGAAGCTATCATCAAGGAAATCAAGAAGCATTCCGTGTACCTGAAACCCGGAGAAAAACGCAGACTGAAGATCGCCCAGGCGAAAAAAAGAATGCGCAAGAAGATCAGACGGGACTTTTCTGATTATTGAGCCGGGGTTACGGGGCGTAGCGCAGCCTGGTCAGCGCGCCTGCCTTGGGAGCAGGAGGTCGGTAGTTCAAATCTACTCGCCCCGATTCCGCAAGAGCACTCGTAGCTCAACGGATAGAGCAGCTGACTTCTAATCAGCAGGCTGGGGGTTCGAATCCCTCCGGGTGCGCTTCCTCTTCGGGAGGGAAAATGTCCTTTTCAACCCAGAACAGCCCCCCGGTCGTTTCCATTGTCGGGCGCTCCGGATCAGGGAAAACTACTTTCCTTGAAAAATTGATATCTCTTTTCTGCCGGGAAGGATTGAAAGTAGGCTCAGTAAAACACTCATCTCATCCGGCGCTTTCCCTTGACAGTCCGGGCAAGGACACCTGGCGTCATATCCAGGCCGGCAGTCGACACGTGATAATGGTCACCCCGGAAAGGGTTTTTTCCCAGAGACTGCTGGATCGGGAACCGCAGTTATCGGAAATCCTCTTTGAAATGAGAGAGCTGGACCTGGTACTGGTGGAAGGCTGGGCCCGGCAGGGCGACAGGATGGTTGAAGTTGTCAGCCGGCAAACCGGACTGGAACCGGTCAACCCCAGGGAAAAACTGATCGCCCTGGTATCTGAATTACCGCAAAATGAATCGGGCCTGCCGACCTTCAACCGAAATGATATAGCCGGCCTGGCTGATTTTCTGCACAGGGAAATCGGTTTTTAAGCGGAGCGGTGGGAGACAGCTGATCTGTAACTTTCCATGATCAAGGCACCGGGGAAAAAAGCAGCCTTGATTTTCATTGTCCTGGAGTTTGTTTTTGCCGCTTTGTTTTGCCCGGCCAGGGAAGTCGATTCTTACCAGGACAACATCGACCTGCCAGCCCCGGATGAAATTGAAGCGGTGGAATTGCTGATAGCGGCGCCATCGCTGAAATCACCGGCATCAATCGCCGGTCACCTCTACCTGCTCCTGCGCAGAAGGAATGATATTTCCGGGCTTTCGGTGGTTATAGGCATGGTGGCCAATTCAGGGGCAGATGAAAGCGCCGGAATCAACCCTTTTTTATACTCACTGCGGGGCCTGTTCGGTCATTACCGCTCCATGGTGCAGAGAGAGCGGCTGGTTTCAGTTATAAACCGGAATACGATAATCGAAGACCGCAATGTTCTGCGCCTGCAGTTGAAGCTGAACCGACGGCAAAAGGAAAAACTGCTGGCCGGAATAAAAGAAATGGAGCGCAGCTTGCCCGACAGGCGTTACTATTTCCTGAACCGCAACTGCACCAGTCTTTTATTAAGCCTGCTGAGGGAGGTATACGGGGAAAGATCAGGGCTTGTCGATATGGAGCTTGTCGACATGCCCCTGCAGGTGGCGGCAAAAATCTTTCGAGCCGGGCTGGCTGAATTCGTCCTGCCGGATTACCCCAGTATAAGCCAGGCGGCGCTGAACGGCTGGCGGGAAATCAAAAGGCTCTCAGCTCTGAAAGAAAAGCTGAACTTGGACCACGATGAATTCCGGGACTATTTCAGGCGGCAATTGAGTTTATACCGGAAAGAATTCTCACGGATCGACCGCGGGATTTTTTACCGGGATCTTTTCAACTGTTTTCCGGGAGTAAATACGGTGGATAGAGAAAGCAACGGGAAGAAGGAGTTTCTTGAAAGTGGAGCACTTCTTTTATCGTTTTTTCAAGCCGCCGGTGCGGTTGAGCGTTTTCAGGAATACCGGAAGAAAAGCAATTCCGGGGAAAAAAGGGAATTGCTTGATTTCAGCAATCCGCAGCTTACTTTGCTGCTCGATTTGACCCTGAGATTACGGGCCAGGCTGTTGCAGGCCGATGAAGACTTTCAACCGGATTATCACCCGGAGAAATCAGACAAGCCTGGGCGCCCGGACCGGGAAAAGCGATTCCGGTCGCCGTTTTTGGCAGGTTATTCCGTGTTGTCACTGGCTCCGGGTATTGTTTCCGAAAAAGGATCTTTTCACCTGGAGTACAGTTTTTTACATCAGCAGTTGGGAGATCAGAGCCTGTTTGCCGCCAATCGTAATTCAAGACTGGAATTGTTAAAGCTTTCCGTGAATATGTACAGCGGGAAAAGCAGCTTTCGCCGGACAACCCTGTTGCGGTATGACAAGGTCCTGACCAGACCGGGGGGGGGAGCCGAGAGCTTTATCAAGCCGGGTTTCAGTGTTGCTTTCCACCTCAGGGAAAGCGGACTGCACCCGGGAATAATCAGCCATACCGATTCACTGCAAACGAGTATGTTGTTGAATCTGTCTGCCAGGGATGATTTAAGGCATTACCTGCAGGCCAGGGTCGGTTTAGGCCTGGCCTCGATCAAACTGCAGCAAGCAGGTAATTTCAATTCAATCGGGCTGTTGGGCGGCCTGGAAGGAAAAATCCAGCTTGATTACGGCAACAGGCTGGAATTGCGGGCAGCCTGCCAGTACAAGAAATACTTTGCAAGATCCGGGTTTTCCGCTGATAATTTTGAAGCGGAAGTTGAAATCAACTGTATTCCCTGGCGCCGTGCAGGGGTTCAGTTCTATTCAGGTTGGCGCATGCAGAATGGTATCTACCGGACGCTGGGAAATGATAATATTGAATACAATAACCGGCAACTGCTTATTGGACTACGCTTCGGCCTCGATTCGCTGTTTTATTTTTTCAGCCGGGGTTGACTTGGTTTTTTTTCCTTTTATAATTCAAACATGAGGAGATTGGGATGAATAAAATAATCGCGTCAATGACATTGCTTGCTTTTTTGCTGTTTACTTTGCCTCTGCCGGCCGGCGACACTTCCGGTCAGGCTACCGGGGAAGGAATAGGTCAAGGCCTGGCGGTCATGAGCACCATCATCGCGGTTGCCGGCTTGGTCATTGCGGTACTGGGACTGCTTACAACCTTGAACATCATCAAGAAATCAAAAAACAATCCCAAGGACCAGCTGGCCGCCCTGTTGCTGGAAGCAGGTTCCGGTGGGGAACTGAAGCCCGGAATTGGAGTGCTGGCCAGGCTGTACAATCTTTCACCCCGGCAGGTTGAAAGAGAAATTATCCTGCTGGCTACCGACGCTGGTTTCAACCTGGAAAAAAGCCTGGCCGATGAAGAAAAAGCCGCGGCGGCGCTGGAAGTTTTGCAACACTCTTTGGAGAGCCTTTCCCGCTCTCTTAAACTTTATGCTTCGGCTCCCCTGCAGCGGCTGAAGGACTTTTACGCGTCCCGTGGAGATAACCGGGAAACACCGGGTTTCGATTTCAACCTGGTCTACAATTTGCTGCTGGCCTCGGAATAAGCCCGCCTGGTTTACGGATCCCCCTGCTTCTTGCTTCTCTCTGTTTCAGCGTAAGTCTTGCATTGATAAGCCTGATTTCGAAGCTGAATTGACTGTCTATTTCTTTTCTTTCATAATGAAGAAATGAAAACGGGGAAAAGGATCCCGAATCCAAAACGAATTTCAGGGGGCGGCAATGCGATCTGAAGTGAATTTGCCTGATCCTTTCAAGCAGACCAACTACTTCCGTTTGCAGAGTCTTTACGGAAAAAACCTGGCTGCCGGAGTGCTGGACAGGATTCTACACCTGATGAACGAGCACCTGGGGGTTTGCCCGGCAAAACACGGCAGTCGCTGGTCGGAGCAGGATGTAATCCTTATCACTTACGGGGACAGTGTTACCGACCCGGAAGAAAACTCCCTGCAGACACTGTATCGTTTCATGAACACTTATTTGCGCGAGCAATTCAGCGGGGTACACGTATTGCCGTTTTTTCCATTCAGCTCCGACGACGGTTTTTCGGTTATAGACTACCGGCGGGTTGATTCCCGGCTGGGAAGCTGGGATGACATTTCCCGCATCGGCGACAATTTTGACCTGATGGTCGACCTGGTGATCAACCACATTTCCCGGAAGAGTTCGTGGTTTCGTGATTTCATTGAGGACCGGGGGCCCAGGAAGGATTATTTCATTGAAATCGATCCTGATCTCGATCTTTCTGCGGTGACCAGGCCCAGGACTCATCCCCTGGCCGTCCCGGTTGAAACCGCTTCCGGAACCAGGCATGTCTGGGCAACTTTCAGCGAAGACCAGATTGACCTGAATTTCGCCAACCCGGACGTTCTGCTGGAAATGATAGACATTCTCCTCTTTTACGTGCGGAAGGGCGCCCGTTTCATCCGCCTTGACGCAATCGGGTTTCTCTGGAAAAAAGTCGGAACAAACTGCATTCACTTGCCCGAGACTCATGAAATAATCATGCTGCTTCGGGACATTTTGGAAGTCGTCGCTCCCCAGGTGGTGCTTATATCGGAAACCAACGTGCCCGAGCGTGAGAATTTCAGTTATTTCGGCGCCGGGGACGAAGCTCACATGGTTTACCAGTTCAGCCTGCCGCCACTGCTGCTGCATGCCCTGCAGAAAGGGAATTCCAGGTACCTGCGTGAATGGGCGGCAAGAATTCCGGATCCTCCCCCGGGTTGCACCTACCTCAATTTTTCCACTTCCCATGACGGTATCGGCCTGCGCCCGGCGGAAGGCCTCCTGCCGGCCGAGGAGATAGATGAACTGGTGGAAACGATCAAGGGCTACGGGGGGGAAGTGAGCATGAGGTTAGAAGGCAACGGCAGGAACAGCCCTTACGAGCTTAACGTTTCCCTGTTTGACGGGTTGATGGGATTCAAGCGCGATCGCGATCAATGGCAGATCCCCCGGTTTTTCTGTTCGCAGATAATCAATCTTGCACTGCGCGGTATCCCGGCCATATACCTGCACAGCCTGACCGCCACCCCCAATGACCTGAAAAAATTCCGCTTGACCGGCTCGGCCCGGGCCATAAACCGCCATCAATGGAATTACCGCCGGCTGAAAGACTTGATTTCAAATCCATTTACCCCCAATGGCGTTGTTTTCAACGAGTTTCGCCGCCTGTTGCGCAACCGACGCTTCCAGATGGCTTTTCATCCCGAGGCATCCCAGGAGATCCTTGATCTCGGTGAGGCCCTGTTCGGGGTCAGGCGAACGAGTTTGAATGGAGCCCAGGTAATCGTCTCAATCAGCAATGTCACGGATCTGACCCAGGAGCTGAACTTATCCGATATACAAAAAATCAAGAGTTATCATTCTTTTTACGATTTGATCGCCCGCCGCGACATTGACGGAACCAGTTCCAGACTGAAACTGAAACCTTACCAGTCGGTCTGGCTGACGGTCATCAATTAAACGGCGGTTCGCACCTTTGTCCGGTCTTGCTTGACTTGGTCGTGGTAAATTGTTATTGCTTTTCTCAGGAAAGACGATGAAAAAAGGATTTTGCTTGCTGGGGATATTCCTGCTGCTTGGCTGTGCAGACAGCCGGCTCCTCTCGGCTGCTCAAACTTCAGTTCAGGCCTCCGGCCTGCAGATCAGGGCCCATGCTTCCTACGGCCTGAGGAGTATGAAAGATCAAAAGGTTGGAAATATTTACGGTCAAAGCGGGGTATACGGTTTTAATCTTTCCCTGGCTTTTCTGCGCAATTTTCTGCTGGGCTGCGGTTATGAAGGGGGCTATAAAGCCGAAGGTCTGATCGGCAACTACCTTGAAGAAAGCAGTTTGAGCCTGCGAGGGCTGGAATTATTCGGCGGCCTGCGGCTCAAGTACTCCGGCCTTGAGCCTTTCATGGTTGCCGGCCTGGCTCATTGTGCTTATCGGCAACAGGTTAAGAGTCTTTATGCTCAGGAAGTCAAGGCGGAAAAAACTGCGCCCTTTCTGGCCGCCGGACTGAATTACTATTTTTTCAGGGGATTTTATTTCAGCGGCCGGCTGAAATTCCAATCCCTGAAAGTGAACCCGATTGAAAAAGAGGTCGACCTGGGAGGCTGGAGCATGACTGTTGGAGTAGGTTACGCGGTTAACCTTTAGCGCCCGCGGGTCATGAAAAGACCGCTGCCGGGCGTCGTCCTGGCGGTCCTCTCATTGCTGGGCGCCGGCCGCTTGCTTGGACTCAATCCGGGTCTTTTCTCGTTCGCGGCTTATTTATCCCTGGGCGGCGCCCTGTTTTTTCTCTTTCGGGGCCGCTGGCGGACGGTTTTCCGGTTGAGCGGATTGTCTCTGGCCCTGTTGCTGGCCGGCAGGCTGGGCTTCCTGGATTGGCGTTACCAGGATGTCCTGGAAACACCCCCGCCCCTGGGCGAATACCTCAGTCTGAGGGGAAAACTTGCGGATTTTCCACACTTGGAAGCCGGAAACTCGGTGTTTCTTCTGCAAGTCGATGCGATCAGTCGGGGCCGGGAAAGCCGGCGGGTGAATCTTGGCGTCAGGTTAAAGGTGAACGGTGATCTGAGGCATTTGTACCGGGGGGAGCGGGTTGCCGTCGAAGCACGCCTGACCCGACCGCCTTCAGGACGGAATTTCGAGCCGGGTCACCTTGATTCCTATTCCTTTGCCCGGAATATTCACTACTTCGGGCACAGCAAGTCGGCCTTGCTGGTTGAGCCTGAACAAGACACAGCCTGGTATTGGCGCCTGCTGGGCCTCTGGCGGAGTAAAATACGGCGGGCCCTGGATGGAATTGATCAGAACAGCGCCGGCCGGGCTTTTCTTCAGGCTGTACTTCTTGGCGACCGGGGCTTGATCAATCCGGAATTGAAAGAAAACCTGCTGGCCGCCGGGGTTTTTCACTTGCTGGCGATTTCCGGAGCCCATATCGGCGCCCTGGCGCTGATATTTTTATGGCTGGGGAAAAGGCTGGGCTTGTCGCGAAGCAAGCGCTACCTGGCCGCCGGCGGTATATTGCTTGTTTACCTTGCCCTGAGCGGTTTTTCAGTTTCAGCCCAGCGGGCCGTGCTGGTTGCTCTTTGCTTGTTTTTCGCCCGGGCCGGGGATTTCCAGGCCGATGCCGCCAACCTGCTGGCGGCCGCGGCACTGCTGATGCTGATGATTGACCCCCGGCAGATTCTCGACCCGGGTTTCGTGCTGACTTTTACTTTGGCCGCCTCAATTCTGGCCGGCCGCAACCTCTTTTTGCCCTTGTTCAAAAAATGGCCCGGTTTTTCAGCGGAAATCTTTTCCGCCAATATTTCCGTTTTCCTGCTGTCATCATTTTTGTCTTTGCATTACTTCAATCGTTTTTCCATGGCCGCTCTTTTTTCCGGCCTGCTGCTGGTGCCGGTCGGCGGATTCTTGCTGGCCCTGGCCCTGCCCCTGATCTTTATGGCTCCGCTCTGGCCGTCGCTGGCCGCCTGGTACGCCGGCCTGCTTGACCAGCCGATGCGAGTTTTTTTTGGAGTGGTTGAATTGCTGGCCGGGCTCAACTGGCAGGTGTTCAGGCCTGCTTTGCCGCTGGTCCTGATCCTGGCGGCCCTGGCCCTGTTTTTTTTGAGCAGCCTGGCGGGTTTACAGGGGCGAGCCCGCATTCTGTTGATGCTTTTATTCCTGGGGTTCTTTTTGCTGCAGCTTGCCGGACTGCCCCGGCACCGCCCAGGCGACCTGGAGGCGGTATTCCTCGATGTCGGCCAGGGAGATGCAGCACTGGTGGTTTTTCCCGGCGGAAAAGCCCTCCTGCTGGACGGCGGCGGCACTGCCTTCAGTGATTTTTCAAGCGGCCGCAGTGTCGTACTGCCTTTCATATTGCGGCACCGGATAAAGGTAGACTGGGTGGCCGTAAGTCATTATCATGCCGATCATGCCGAAGGAGTCGCGGAAATTTTTAGCGCCCTGAAACCGAAAGAACTCTGGCTTTCCTCCCGGGTCAAGGGCAATCAATACTATGAACGCCTGCTGGAAAGCCTTCCCGCAAGTACCGCTGTCGTCCCGGTCAATTCCGGCTTCAGCCGCCGGGTTGAAGACTATACCATAACCTGCCTGTTTCCGGAAAAATTCATCACTGCTGAGCAGACCCACAACAATCACTCCCAGGTGTTTAAAATCGAGGGCCGGGGGCGGGCATTGCTGTTTTGCGGCGACATCGAAAGGGATGCGGAAGAAAAATTGCTGGCCCTGCATGGAGACAATCTCAGGGCCGACCTGATCAAGGTGCCCCATCACGGGTCGCGCTCTTCCTCCAGTCCTGATTTCCTGGCCTCGGTGCGGCCCGGGCTGGCCGTTTTTTCCCTTTCCGAGTTTAATTCCTTCGCTTTCCCTCACCGGGAAACGGTAAAAAACTACCAGCGGATCGGCAGCGGCTTACTGATGACTTCCCGGCGCGGCGGCATCATCATCAGGAACAGTGATCAGGGCCTGTCAGTGACCAGTTCAAAATAGGAATTATCCGGCACGGAGACCCTGCCTGCAGATTTGCCTTTACTGAAGAATTCAGCGTGGCTCTCGATGAAAGGTGAACGGCCGGGCAACCTGATTAAAATCGGGGTTGGATTTTCATCAGAGACAGCTCATGCCCTGGACACAAGCAAAATCGTTGGTTCACATGCCGGTGCTATGGCTTTGTTCAAGTACACTTCCTTGTCGCTGGAGATTGTTTTTGTCCTCTTCCCAGTTCAGGGGATTATTTCGGATATAATCCCTGATTTTTTTCAGGGATTCATCGTTTCTTATAATGTGATCGTAGAATGATCTCTGCCAGATTTTTCCGCAGGAATTGAG
This sequence comes from uncultured Clostridia bacterium, assembly GCA_964457225.1. Classification (GTDB taxonomy): domain Bacteria; phylum Acidobacteriota; class Aminicenantia; order UBA2199; family UBA2199; genus CAYWEM01. Next base: position 114,599 of record CAYWEM010000004.1, on the reverse strand, counting down.
ATTGTTGGTTTTAATGTGTTTTAGATATTCCATGGCGCATTCTGATTTGAACGCACAGATAACATCCCCTATGGTAGGGGCCGGCCTTGCGTCGGCCCGTTGTTTAACGATTAATATACCATGCACATGATTCGGCATAATGATGAATTCGTCCAATGAAACACCAATAAATCGATTGGGTATTTCATTCCATTGTTTTTCGATGATATGGCCGATGTCGGTTAAATCGATTTGTGTTTTGCGGTTGTTGTCCGAAAATTGGGGGTTGTTGGTTTGACGGGCCGACGCAAGGCCGGCCCCTACATCTATCCGGGCAAATATGTTTTCCCGGTCCCGGGCGCAAATGGTTATGAAATATATACCATCCTGGGAATAATCGTATCCCGATAATCGGATTTTTTTCCTTGATCTCATTTATTCAGACAAAAGACTCTTCTGAGCTTATTCCATTCATTGCTGTTAAACCCGGCAGAGTTTCTGCATCAGGCATGAACCTGCTCAGGAAATAATGAACCCGACTTTTCGCTTAAAACTGACTTAACTGCCCCGAAATGAATAAAACAACATTCTTTCCATGCCCGAATGATAAAACTATGACCCTATCATGTCAAATTTGCTTTAAGTCCCAACTTCAAATTCTTCTCTGCTGCGTCTCAGGTATGAAAACGCCATGGCGGATGCGGAGCCGATCTCGGTAAACAACCGCGATGGTTTGGTCGTAATGATCCTGGTCTGTCGGCTTGAGCAGTATTGTCTTGGAAAAAATCAATCTCGAGAGAGCTTCCTTGGCTCTTCTCCCGAAATCCTGGCTCATTTCCGGGGCATCAATGCCTTCCAGGCGCACCCGGATTCTTTGTTTGGCCTGAGTGAGAACGATTATGCTGTCGCCGTCCTGCACCCCGACCACCCGGGCGTAGAAGGCTTCCGCGTGACTATGAGCCGCGCTCAAGCAGAAGAGCAGGATAAGCAGTATTTTCATTTCATTTGATGATATAGTGATTCACCGATCTTTTAAGCTCGCAGAATGTGATTTATCAATCCTCCAGGCGCCGGGCCTTAAGAATTATCACGCTGTTTAGGGGCACGTTCCAGTGATCGCCTTTTTCACCTACAGGTTCCTGGGCTATGGCATCTATCAATTCCATGCCTGCGCTGACCCGGCCGAAAACACAATAACCGTAACCTTGAGGTGTATCATCCCGGTAATCAAGGCGGTGATTGTCAACTAGGTTGATGAAGAATTGCGCTTTGCCGCTGTGCGGATCAATAGTGCGGGCCAAAGTCAGACTGCCGCGCACATTTGACAAGCCGTTGTTGGCCTCATTTTTCACCGGCGTTAGGGTTTCTTTCACCGACATGTCTTCCAGGTGGCCTCCGCCCTGGATGATGAAATCGGGAATCACACGGTGAAAAATGGTTCCCTCGTAGAAACCGCTGTCCACGTACTGTAGAAAACTAGCCACGGTAAGCGGCGCTCGAGCCTGGTCCAGTTCCAGGATTATGTTGCCCCGGTTGGTTTCCAGAACAACTCGGATAAGAGCCGATTCTTTTTTTGCTGATTCATTGTCAGCCTGGATTAGAGCTTCTTGACTGTAAGCGCCCGGCAGAAGAAAAGCGGCCAGAAACATAAATAAAATCAGCATTTTATGCAGTTTGAGCGACATGTTTTCCACCTCCGTAATTTTTTTTCAGCTGATTGGATTATAAAAAGAAAAGGCATTAATTGAAAGCCTTGCCGGTATATTCAGACTGATGCCAGCGGCCTTAAAGAACAATTGACAATATTCCCCAAGGCGATGTATGGTTATTTTACAATTCAAGGAGGGGGAAGATGAAAAAGACAGCTTTCTTGTTGATGGTGTCCCTGGTGTTCTTGTCTTTTGGCTGTGCTGCAAATAAGATAAGCACAACAGCTGAAAAAAATCCGCAGCTGACAAAAAAAAACGCAAAGGACTATGATGCTAATCCTCGCAAACTGAGAAAAATGTATAGAGCGGCCATGAGTGATATGAAAACCATTGGAATTGCTTTAGACAGCTATGCTGAAGATTGGGGAGAATTCCCCGATGTCAATTCAATGACTGAGTTGAAAAAAATCAATGGTGATATTTTTGTGCCTCATTATATAAAGTATTTGCCTTTAGACCCATGGGGCAATGAATACCTGATCAAATCAAAAAATGATAACTACTGGTTGGGTTGCGGCGGGAGTGATGGAGTTTTTTCAGGGTTTGATCAAGAAGGCCTATACGAATTGGCTCCAGGTAAAGATATTGTCTTTCATAACAGTCTTTTTGTTTATGCTGCTAAAATATGGTAATGTCCTGAAATTCCTGTAAAAGGCAGGCAATTCTTTGCTCAAAAACATGGTTTTGACCAAAAACCATTTCATGATGACCACCTACACAAAGACGTTACCACCAAGAGTGAGAATGCGCAAGGAGTTGAGTGAGTATTCAAGCTTTGTAAGCGCTGGCTGTAAGGTAGTGTCAAGAATTTTTCGCACATTTAGATTGAGGTAGTCCTTAATCTGATGATGAGATGTGGGAAAGTGGGTCACGCGGAGCGTGATCCAAAGGTTTGGGAAAGCTTCAGCTTTACCAAGCCTGTCTTTTCCACATCCAGACCGCTGTTTTGTTTTCATGCTGTCTCCAATGATGCCTCCTCGTTGTAAGTGTCTAAATGTCGCATATTCATATAAACTCGAGTTCCCCACCGGGTGCCCGCCACATGCCTCAATCGCGCCGCAACTAGCATTAGAGCTGATTCTCCATCAGGAAAACTCCCAACAACCCTGGTCCTCCTGCGAATCTCTTTCATTATGCGCTCCAGAGGATTGTTGGTGCGCAAATGTCGCCAGTGAGTCGGGGGAAAGCTGTAATAACTCAGTGTTTCATGAGCTCCCTCTGATACCATTGTGGCGGCCTTGTTCAACTTTAAATCTTTCAACTTTGCCGCAACTTGCTTGATCTTTTCCAAGGCAGCCTGGCGATCTTCCTGGGCATGGATTGCCTTCAACATAGCTGCCACGGCAACTAAGCGGCCGTGGGGCACCACAGAAAACACATTACGATAAAAATGAACCGTGCATCGCTGCCAGAGAGCTTCCGGATAAACCTCGCCCAAAGCTTCAACCAGACCAAGGCATTTATCCGATACAGCCAACTTAACGCCTTGCAAACCTCGTGCTTTTATCTCACGTAAAAAGGCCAGCCAGCTGATATGATCCTCCTTGGCGCCCTCGGCAACACCCAACACCTCACGGTAGCCGTGCTCATCAACTCCCATGCATACCAACACCGAAAGATTGCGGACTTCACCGCCCCAACTGCGTTTCAACCATATCCCATCAAGAAATAAATAAGGATGATTGCCTTCAACAGGACGCTTCCGCCAGGCATCAATACGCTCGTACAGCTTCTTGTTCAGATTACTCACGGTGCCGGGACTCACTCTCGTGCCCCATAACGCTTCCGTGATGTCTTCAACCCTGCGCACGCTTACTCCGGCCAGGTACATCTCCATCAAAGCCTCTTCCACCGAAGACTCTCTTCGCCGATATCGCTCAATGATGGCCGTCTCAAAAGGCAAATGACGCAACTTGGGCACTCGCAACTCAACTTCTCCTGCCTTGACATGCAACTTGCGCTTATAGTAACCAGCACGCGTGTCCCGGCGAACTTCACTCCGCTCATACCTCCGAGCCTGGCACAGACGGTCAGCTTCTTCCTCAAGCATCCCGTCGAGCATATCCTCCACCGTCTGCTTCACCAAACGATCAACATGAGATGGAACCTCCCGCTCATCAATCTTAATGAGCCTCGGCAAAACCCCTTCACTTTTAACTCCTTCCTTGATATCCTTCTCCATGTAGTCCTCCTTCGCTTAGGTTTGTCCAAACCGGAAGTATAATCTACTTCCAAAGCTTGGAGGACTACCTCACTTCCCAATTGTGCGAAAAATATTGTACGTTACCCAAAAAACTATACGATAGGATTAACAGGCAAACTTGGGAGAGAATCGTGTTTTCGACTGAAAGACCGTTGTGGCAAGACTTTACGGCTGGGGTTAAAAAAGGAATTCGACCGTGTTTTCGCCGCACAGTTTTTCCAGGTCCCGTTTCATCTGGGCATTGGCTTTCAAGCCCTGGCCGCTTTCGGAATGAATCACGTAGCGGTAACCATCGTCACGCACGATGGCAATCAGGTAGGGTACAGAATCGTGAAATCGCTCCAGCTTGGCGTGAAGCCGCTCGTTGAAATCTCCTTCAATCAGGCTGTAGGGAATGGTGATCATTATCTTTCGGACTTTCTTTTTCAGGGCTTCATCGAGTTCAACCAGGTCTTCCAGGTACAGACTGCTGTTGTCGCCGTCTCCCAGCCTGGCGCTGAGGTGGTAGGGATGATCGAGCTGAATTTCACGGCGGCGGAGCTCTTCCCACTTGTCCTTGAATACCAGCACCTTGATCTGGCCGCTCAGATCCTCAAAATTGAGTTCTCCGTAAGAGGCGCCTTTCTTTGACTTTTTTTCGGTGATTTGAAAGATGACCCCGCCGAGCCTGGCTGTTTCTCCCTTGAATTCACGGTTGAGGATGGCGGCCACCGTTGTATTGGTCAGGCGCTGCAGCTCTTTTTCGTATTTGTCCAGGGGGTTGAGACTGATGTAAAGCGAGGCTATTTCCTTTTCACCCTTGATAAGTTCTTTTTCAGGCCATTCGGGTAAATTGAGCATGTCATCGGGGATCAGCGAGATTGTCGTTTCTCCCGGAGCAAACAGGGATCTTTGCCGGTCAAGGTTCTTTTTTTCCAGGCTGGCGCTGGCCTTGATGACTTCACTGACACTTTCAAAGAGAACCCGCCGCCTGACGGCGAAGGAGTCAAAAGCGCCAGCCTTGATCAGGCTTTCCAGCACGGTTTTGTTAACCTTGGTCAGGTCCACCCGGGTTATGAAATCGTTGTAATCCTGAAAAAGACCGTCTTTTTCCCGGGACTGAATGATCGAGGAAACGGCGGCGGCGCCGACGTTTTTCAGGCTCAGCAGGCCGAAACGGATCGCTTTTTCACTTTCCACCCGGAACAGCTCACCGCTTTTGTTTATATCCGGCGCCAGGATGGTGATGCCCATTTTCTTGGCTTCCGAGACGTACTTGATCAGCTTGGAGGCCTGGGCGGTTTTTTCGGCTTCCGAGCTCAGGTGGGCGGCCATGAAATAAACCGGGAAATGGGCCTTGAGATAAGCGGTCTGGTAAGCCAGGTAGGCATAGGCCGTGCTGTGCGATTTGTTGAAGCCGTAACCGGCAAAGGTTTTGATCTGGGCGAAGAGTTCCTGGACTTTCTTTTTTTCATATCCCCTTTTCACGGCCCGATCCAGGAATTCCTTTTCCAGGGCGGGAATCTGGTCTTCCCGCTTTTTCCCCATGACCTTGCGCATTTCATCGGCCTCACTCATGGAAAAACCGCCGATGCGCACCAGGATCTGCATGACCTGTTCCTGGAAGACGATTATTCCCAGCGTGTCGCTGAGGATTTCCTCCAGTTCCGAAAAAAGGTACTGTACTTTTTCCTTGCCCAGCTTGCGGTTGACGTAACAGGAAGCCATGCCCGATTCCAGGGGGCCGGGGCGATAAAGTGCGTTGAGCACGATCAGGTCTTCTATCCTGGAAGGCTTTGTCTTTTTCAGGTATTCACGCATACCCTCGCTTTCAAATTGGAATATCCCGTCGCTGTCACCTTTCTGGAATATGCGGAAAGCCTTCTGATCGTTGAGTTCAATGGCCGCCAGGTCAATGGTCCTGGCTTCTTTCTCCTCTATCTCCTGCAAAATGTTCTTGATAATGGTCAAGGTTTTCAAGCCGAGAATGTCCAGTTTCAGCAATCCTATTTCCTCGACTTCTTCCTTGTCGAAATGGGTGGCCAAATCCTCCTTGGCCCGGTACAGGGGCATGAATTCAGTCAGTTTGCGCGGGGCGATGACCACGCCGGCGGCATGAATCGACGGGTGACGGATGTTGTTTTCCAGTTTTAGAGCGTAATCGATCAGCTTGCGGGTTTCCGGCTTGAGGTTTATTTCTTTTTTCAAGTCGCTGTTATTCTTGATTTCATCGGCCAGGCTGACTTTGGGGCCGTCTGGAATCATCTTGGCCAGGCGATCGACCTCCTTGAGCGGCATTTCCAGTACCCGGCCGATGTCGCGGATGGCCAGCTTGGCCTTCATCTTTCCGAAGGTGATGATCTGGGCGACGTTTTCCCGGCCGTACTTGTCGTGAATGTAGTCGATCACCCGGCTGCGCAGTTCCCCGTCGAAGTCGATGTCGATGTCAGGCATGGAGATCCGGGCCGGGTTCAGAAAGCGTTCGAAGATCAGGTCGTACTTGAGGGGATCAATGGTGGTGATGCCCATGACAAAGGCGACCAGGCTGCCGACCACCGAACCGCGGCCCGGGCCGACCGGGATGTCTGACTCGCGGGCGAAGCGGATGATGTCCCAGACTATCAGGAAATACCCCGGAAAACCCATTTCCCGGATCTTTTCAATTTCGTACAACAGCCGGGCTTCGTATTCCTTTTCATCGTGCTTGAGGTTTTTTTCTTTTTTAAAATAAACGCTTTTAAGCTGCTCGAAGTTTTCCAGGCAGATTTTTTCGAAGTAATCGTCCACCGTCATTTTTCCGGGAGTCTGGAAATCCGGCAGGTAGTAGGTTTTCAATTTAAAGCCGAAATGGCACCTGGCGGCGATCTCCATGCTGTTGTCCAGGGCTTCCGGGCAGTCGGCGAACAGGGAACGCATTTCGGACATCGGCTTGAAATACATTTCCTCGGATTCTTTTTTCATCGGCCGGTCCTGGTTGGCCAGCACGTTGTTGGTCTGCAGGCAGATCAGGATTTCCCGGGCATCGGCATCGCTCTTGTCCAGGTAATGAATGTCATTGGTGGCCACTACGGGGATGGAGAGCCGGCGCCCGATGTCCAGCAATTCAGGCCTGACCTGCTTTTGTTCGACCAGGCCGTGATCCTGGATTTCCAGGAAAAAATCATCCCCGAAAAGATCTCGATACCAGGCTGCGGCCTGCATGGCGGCTTCTTCCCGGCCGCGCAGCAGCAGGCGGGGTATTTCCCCCTGGATACAGGCGGAAAGCACGATCAGGCCCTGGTGGTGCTTGGCCAGTATTTCCTTGTCTATGCGCGGTTTTCGGTAAAAACCCTCTCGGAACGACAGGGTGATCAGTTCACACAGATTGCGGTAGCCCTGCTCGTTCTTGATAAGCAGTACCAGGTGATAATAAGTGGGGTCACCCTCGCGCTTGTCAGGCTTGCTGAAGCGTGAATCGGGAGCCAGGTACATTTCGGCTCCGATAATCGGCTTGATATCGCAATCCCGGGCTTTCTTGTAGAAGCCGACCGCTCCCAGTATGGAGCCGTGATCGGTCAAGGCCACGGCCGGCATCAGGTTTTCCTTGGCCCGGCGTACCAGGTCTTCGACCTTCAGACAGGAATCGAGCAGGCTGTACTCGGAATGAGTGTGCAGGTGAATGAAACTCTTCGGCAAAAGCTTGCTCCCTTTTTCTCTTCAACGGAAGTCGCCGCTTTAACAGCAGGCTGAACCGCCGTTCTCTCAGTGTTCATTTTAGCAGATAGAACCGGGCAGCTCAAGGCAGGATCACCCGGCCTGCCGGACGTGATTCAGCCCGCGGTCCGTCCTGTCGTTGTGCTTAACGAAGTCCCGGTTCTGTTTCCAGTTCCACCGGGCAGTGATCACTGCCGAAGACTTGGTCGTGGATGCGCAGGTCCCTGACCCGGTTCAGCAGGATTTCCGAGGCCACGAAGTAATCGATGCGCCAGCCGATGTTTTTCTGCCTGGCCTGCATCCTGAATGACCACCAGGTATAGGCCACCCGCTCGGGATAAAGCCGGCGGAAGATATCCGCGTAACCGTCGGCCAGCAATTCCGAAAATGCCCGGCGTTCGGCCGGTGAGTAACCGGGATTCTTTTCGTTGGCCTTGGGGTGGGTCAGGTCTATCGGCTGGTGGGCCACGTTGAGGTCGCCGCAGAGTATGACCGGTTTTTTTTGCCCCAGTCCGAGCATGTATTCCTGCAGGCTCCGGTTGAAGGCCAGGCGGAAATCAAGCCTGGCCAGCCCCGGCTGGGCATTGGGCACGTAACAGTTTACCAGGAAGAAGTCCCGGAATTCCGCCATCTGTACCCGGCCTTCCTGGTCGAAGCCGGAGTCGCCGATACCGTTGACCAGGTTCAGCGGGCTCAGCCTGGTGTAGAGGCAGACGCCGCTGTAACCCTTGCGCAGGGCCGGAAAGAAAAAGGCCGAGTAGTCTTTTCTTTGCAGCAGTTCGGGTGGCAGCTGCTCGGGGTGAGCCTTGATCTCCTGCAGGCAGAGGAGGTCGGGTTCCATTGCCCAGACGGGTTCCAGGGCGTTCTTGCCCTGAACCGCCCTCAGACCGTTGACGTTCCAGCTGATGATTTTCATGTCACTCCTTCAGGATTCCGGGGGGATTTTTAATTAACCCGGCGCATTTAGAGTTGCGTAACAAGTGGATATAATCGCTGCCTTTGATAAGAAAAGCATTTTCAAGTTCCGGTTCGCCTGAGTTGCCTGTTATTCATACTTTTATTGTCGATTTTATCCCTCATGAAGTCAATAGCCCTTGTGGCAAAAGAAAATAGCTGCTTTTAAGCCTTTTTACTCCAATGTAAGGCAGTATATGTTTTTACATCATCAGGAAGTCACGCAATCTCTGCCATGACTAGTTCAATGCTTTTTTATATGTAGTTGTTGAATTTTATATCGCAGGCCTGACTCGGATAAACCGAGTTCAAGTGCTGTCTTTGATTGATTGAATTTGTTTTTAGCCAGGGAATTAACAATAATTGATTTTTCCAGCAGGTTCATCCTTTCCGGCAAGGGAAGGGTGTTGTCATGCAGCAGGCTATGGTCTGCGTTTTCGGCCAGGCCGGTCAGATGAAGAGGCAGGTCCGCCAGGGAAAGAATATCACTTCGCGATAATATAACTGCCCGCTCAATCACGTTTTCCAATTCGCGAATGTTGCCGGGGTAGTCGTACTTGATCAAAGCATTCAGGGCATCTTTGGTAAGGCCCCTTATGTTTTTGTTCTCCCGAAGATTAACTTTTTTTATAAAAAGATCGGCCAGTAGTTTAATTTCCTCACGTCGATCGCGCAGCGGGGGTAATTCAATGTTTATCACGTTGAGGCGAAAATAGAGATCTTCTCTGAATTTATTCTCTTTGACCAGTCCGGCCAAATCCTTGTTGCTTGCGGTTATCAGGCGGATGTCAATTTTGCTGGGCTTGTTGGTGCCGAGCTTAGTCACTTCTCTTTCCTGGATGACCCTGAGCAGCTTTACCTGGGTTTCTGGCGGCAACTCTCCAATTTCATCAAGAAAAATAGTTCCGCCATCTGCTTCGGCAAACCTGCCGGTGCGGTTTTCCACGGCTCCGGTGAAAGCACCTCTTACCGAGCCGAAAAGTTCTGATTCAACAAGAGTCTCCGGAATTGCCGCCAGGTTGACTTTTACCAGCTTTTGCCTGCAGCGGCTTGAGTAGTGGTGAATGATGTTGGCGACAACTTCTTTTCCAGTTCCGCTTTCCCCGGAAATCAAGATATTTGATGAAGATCCGGCTGCCCGCATTACAATGCTCATCACCTGCTGCATTTTTTCTGAAGAGAAAACGTATCGGCCGAATGAGAATTTCTCCTGCAAGTCTTCCTGCAATCTGCGGTTTTCGGCTAAAAGAGAGACTTTTTCCAGGGCAAGCCCGATATCATGAAGCAATTTGTCCATTTCGATAGGCTTGATCAGGTAAGTATAAGCTCCTTTTTTCAGTAATTGCACGGCCTTTTCCACAGAACTGTAAGCGGTCATGAAAATAACAGGAAGCAAGGGGTTTCTTTTCCTTATTTGCTCGAACAGTTCTTCACCTTTCATTCCGGGAAGCTTACAGTCAAGCAACACCAAATCAACCGGCTCTGAATTGAAGTGCACCAGGGCTTCCTCGGCTAAACCGAAGAGAGTCACTGCATAACCGTGCTTTTCCAGGGTGGAACTGATTATTTTTCCTGGAAGTGCCTCATCTTCTACGATCATTATCTTGAATTTCTCCGGCAATTCAGTCAACCTCCCCGATTTCTATTTTAAAAACAGTGGATTTTGGATCACCTGAAACCAGTTGAATACTGCCGTTGAGAGCATGCACGATTTTGGAGACTACATGAAGCCCGAGTCCCATACCTTTGATCTTGGTTGAGGAGAAAGGCAGGAACAGTTTATCTCTCAATTCGACTGCTATGCCTTTTCCATTGTCAAAAAAGGCTATAATGAGCTTTTTTTTGTTATACTCAATTTTAAGCTCAATGATTTCAGCCCCGGCTTCAAGTGAGTTTTTTATCAGGTTGAAAAAAACCTGTTTGAGAAGATTGCCGTCCGTATTGAAAGTCAGTCCAGTAGGACTGTAATGTAACTCCGCATTGTTTTCACTTATTTCCCCGGCAGTGAGAAATTTCACTTCCTGAACCAGGAGATCAATTTCAATCCTGCTTGCCCGGGGAATAATTTCCCTGCCCAGATCGGAATAAGAAAGGATTATTTCATTTATTCTCCTGATTTCGCTTTTTATGGCATCACGATAGAATTGAGCTTCCTTGTCTTTTTCAAAACAGGTTTCCAAGGCATTGAACGAGAGATAAATCGAATTCAGCGGATTCTTTATTTCGTGCGCGATTTCCGCGGTCAACAGAGAAATTTGCCGGTAATTTTCCCGCTCCCGAAGAGTTTTTTCCAATTCCAACCTTGCATTAAAGATTTTTCTCTCAAAATAACCGTGAAAAAACAGGATGAAGAGAAGAATTATAGAAAAATAACTCAACAAGAGGTAAAACTCCTGATTGAATGCTTTTTCAAATACAGATAAGAAATCATAGTTAAAGCCAAGATGCAGATTGAGTTTTTCACCTTGTTCAGTAACAAAGGTCCCCTGAATGCTGAGAATTTTTCCGATTGGGGAGTCGACAATCTGGATCCCCTGCTCTGCTTCCGACACGGGAAAATAGCCCTCATATTGAGAAAGCAGGTAGATAAGGCTTTCATTGCGAAAAAGACCAAGGTATACCAGGGATTCTTTTTGAAACAGGAAGTTGAGAAATTCTGCAAGCTCCGGTTCTTTCTTTTCCGCGATCGGGGCACCCAGGTTTTCAATAAGAGAGCGTATGGTCTGACCTTCTGCGATGGTCAGTTTTTCAAACTGTTTCTTGACTTTTTCCCGGTTCAGCAGGCTGAGAGAATAAAAAGTCAGCAGCATCAGCATCAGGGCTGAAATAATTGAGAAGGCAATTTTGTATTTCAATTTCTATCCCGGCGTCTTTTTTGTTCTCTTTTTGCGAAATCTTTCTGGTTCCGTGGGCCACGCCAGAGCGGAAAACCCTTTGCATCACGGAATTCGTATTGCTCACCCTGAAATTTGATGGTTCCCGCGATAAGAATCAGCCGATCATTGCTGGAAATATCCGATCCGGTAATTTCAACAGAACTTCCCTGCATGAGATCAATTCGGAAGAACCACTCCGGAGAAACCTCAACCCGGTAAATACGGCCATTAAACTGTTCTTTCAAGGTTATTACGATGAAAGGGGCTTGAGCCGACTCATTCTCCTGAGATATGGCTATAACCTGACCTTTTACGGTTTTAACACTGGCAAGATTATAGAATTTGATCGAAGACCGGCCAACCAGTTCAAAAACAGGAACAGTCAATATCATTATGATTAAAACCACTGTTTTTCTCATTTTGTTTTCCTCAAAATAAATAATTTATGCCGGTGAATACAGAGTATCTTGAGTACCTGAAAAAATCGTCCGCGGATTTATTGTCGGTCAAGGATACATTAATGAAAACATCGAGTTTATTCATCTTTTTTGTCATGGAAACAAGGCAGATGATTTGATTGTCCAAACGTTGCACGCGGGGTTCCACAACAACCGCTTTTTCATCCAGAACATAAATTCCAGGATAATTCTTGTTTAGTTTTGACAGAACGGCTTCCAGTTCAAACTCGTTGAAAAGAATTGCTTTCAGCCGTATAGAGAACCTGGTCCCATCCCATAGATAATCGTCGTTATAGGGATAAACGATGTATGAATTTTTAATCAGGGTTTCCGCGTTTTCCAGTCCCCTGAAATTTTTCCGCAGTTCGACTTCCGCCGTAATTCCCAGGCGGGTTCCCAGACCCTGGGCAAGAGAGAATTGGCCTGAAATATTTGGAATACTCATTGTATGCGTCAGAGGCTTTGCGATGTTTGGAATGCGCCGACCTTTTTTTTGTTGTCCAATTCGGAAATAATTGTAATCATCGTCCGTCTCATAGTAATCCGCTATATGGGGGTAGAAACGATAATTTATTCCTGATTTCAAGCGCAGGGTTGTTTGCGAAGAGAAAAACCTGCTTAGCTCCACATAAGCCGAGTTGTTGATAAAATCAAAGGAGGAGAACTCGTAATCGCGGTATTCCACGTTGAGTCCCGCCTTAATAAGGTTTCGGCCGTTCAGGTAAACCTTAACTCCGGAATGCAGCATTGGTCCGGAGTAGTTGAAATCCGTAAAATAATCCCGGTGTCGGTTCAATACGTAATTCAGGTTGAGATAGAGAACATTACGGTTTTTCATGGGATGGAGGTATTCCAGTCCCGGTTCTATCTGGAAGGAATTGAATTCAGGGTTTTCCAGATAAATTCCCGAGGAAACGTTGAAATACAAATTTAGCTTGGGTTGTGAATAACTGAGTTCGGCCTGCAGTTGGTTGACAAGGTCGTTTATTCCAGTGGAATTGAGAAAAATGTTGTTGCTGTAGATTCCGCTGTATCCCAGGTCAAGATGTAGATCTCCCGATTGAATACTCATGGAAAGGGTAATTAAAAAAAACAGTGATAATGTTTTTTTTCGCATTGTCATGCTCCGTAATTATAGAATTAAAAAATCTTTTTGTAATGCATGCAGTTCCGGAAGCATTTCTAATGCCAAAAACAAAAAATCTGAATTTGTTCGTCTTGGCCGGTCAGAATTGCATCAGGAAAGATAGAGTTGTTTTTTCAGCCGGAATTTTCGCAGAAAACTGCGGAAAGTCGCTGATATCTGCGATTTATTGTCAATGAACATTTCAGGTCACAGTCAGGATCAGCATTTTTTTAATCTCAAACTGCGCTTGATACCTGGATTGTTTTAACTTCGTCCTATTGTGGAAGCAAGTTCGGAGAGTTTGGCATAACAAATGCGTAAGTCCTTCAGATGCGACACTTCGCACGGAGGTTAAAATGATAAAAAAAACGATGTTCTTTGTCCTGGTCTTTGTGGTCATCGGTTTGCTGACTGTGCCGGCCCAGGATGTTCCGCGAAAAGGCTTGGGACCGGGTGCGGGAAATTGTAATTTCATTGATGAAAACGGTGATGGAATCAATGACAATTTCCGTGATCACGATGGTGATGGCATACCAAATCATCTTGATCCTGACTGGACTCGACCGAAGGATGGTTCAGGTTATCGAAACGGCAACCTAAGATCATTCCGGGAAGCTCGCTCGCTTGGGCAAGGTTTCGGTAACGGAATTTGTGATGGTGCTCAACAAAGAATTCGGATTGGAGGAAAGGGCGCTGGTCAAGGCCGCAGAAACTAAAGAGTGTTTATTTGCCGGGGGGCTTAATCCCCCCCGGCAAATAAAACATCTTTTTCATTCGGAGAAGAAAGTGAGGGACTTTATGCTCGCAAAGGTAGTCAATTTCCAAGGCGGCAGCGGCGCAGGTCCTCGGCCGTGCCGGCGGTTATCAGCTGGTCGCCCGGCCGCAGGACGCGCTGGGGAGATATAACGCTTCTGCTTTCACCCTTTCCCTTGACCGCCAATACCAGTACGTTGTACTTCTCGCGCAGTTTCAGATCAATCAGGCTTTTGCCCCACATACGCGGAGTCGAGTTCAGTGCTTCGATCCGGTACTCATCGGACAGTTCAATATGCTGATGCTCGGTGCCCTCTATTCTCCTGACTGTTTTCAGCAGTGAACTCTTGGCCAGAATTTCCCGATGGTAAAAGTCGATTATGTCGTGTTCGTGAATGCAGCCCAGTACCTTTTTTTCAGGATCCAGAACCGGAAGCTCGATGACGCCGCGCTTTATCATCAGCCTGATGGCTGTGGCAAGCGGAGTTTGCAGGCTGACGCAGGGGAAGTCGGGATCGAGCAGGTCTCGAGCGCGGGCCGGCCGGCCTGATCGGGTCAGTATATCCGAAGCGCCTGCTCCGAAAACTCCGTTGATGGTGCCCAGGTAACAGCCTTGTTCATCAAGCACGAAGCAGTTGAAGCTTTCCTGCCTTTTCATTCTTTCAATGATTCCCGACAGTTCTTCATCCGGACCCGAGCTGACATAGCTTTTTTTCAGGCAGAGCTGGACGTGGTTTTCACTCATTATCGAGGCTTCTTCGCTTTCTTCCAGGCTGATGCCTTCCTTGTAAAGACTGTAGTTGTAAATGGAAAAGCGGTTCATGGATTTTGAAAGCAGGGCGGCTACCACCGTGGCCAGCATCAGGGCGGGCAGCATATTGTAATCCCTGGTTATTTCAAAGACTATCAGCATTGATGAAATCGGTTCCTGGGTGGCGGCACCGAGCAAGGCCCCTATGCCGACCGAGGCAAAACTAAGACCTATGCCCGGATCAATCGAGGGAAAAAGCATTGGCACGATTTTGCCGAAACCCAGGCCGAAAACATAACCGACGAAGAGAATCGGGAAAAATATTCCGCCGGAAGCTCCGCTGGCAAAGGCGATGGACAGGAAAAACAGTTTAAGCAGGGCAATTCCGATGAGAAATTGGGGTGAAAAGGTATTTCCGGCGATCATCATGTCCTTGCCCAGTCCGAATATTTCGGGTACGAATGGAACCACCAGGGCAAACGGCATTAACAGCAGGGGAATATGCAGGTATTCCGGGATTCTTTGTTTGACCCGGTCGAATAAATTCGAATTGTGAAAAGTGAGCCGGATCAGTCCCACTCCGAGCAGAGCGTTCAGCAGACCGAAGGCAATGAAGAGAATGATTTCGGTCAATGAGCTGATCGGAGTTGAGAGGGCCAGGGCGGCCCTGGGAATGACTTCGTGGCCGGGCAGGAAATAGGCTCCGAAAAAACTGGCCGTGGCCGCGGCTACCACTATTGGAGTGAGGGTGCCGATGGCGAAATTACCCAGAATCGTTTCCACGGCCAGAATGGTTCCGGCAATGGGAGCGTTGAAAGCCACGGCAATGCCGGCCGCCGCTCCGCAGCCAACCAGTAGTTTTACCCTGGCAATGGACATATCCAGCAGGCGGCCGAAATTTGAGCCGATGGCCGACCCTATCATGATGATCGGTCCTTCACTGCCCAGCGGCACTCCGGTTGCGATTGAAAGCGCCGAGGTAACCGCTTTGAAAGGAATCATCAGTGCCGGAAGAATCCCGTTTTTGATTTTTATGGTTTTGAGCAGCAGGCCGATGCCGGCTCCACCGCTCTCCCGGCTGATATAACGGATGATGAATCCGCTGATGAATACTCCGGTCAATGGCAGAATGAAACGGTAATAAAGGGGCAGGCTTCGGTAGGCGGCCACACTGTTCTCGGTGGTACTACCGATGAAGAACAGTGACAGTGAATTGATAATCCAGTGAAAGAAAAGAAAAGCGCAGCCGGCGCTGATGCCGATCAGAACCGCGGTAAGGATCAGGAAACTGCTTTCCCGCGTCTTGGCCTTTTCCAGGATTTCGTAAAAATGCCCACCTCTTTCGCTCATTTACTGCGGCCGGAGTTATTCAGCGCCGGGCCTGGGTTTTCTCCTGCCCGCTTTCTTTTTTTCAGCTTTTCTTTCCGGGGCCGTCCAGTCCCGGCCCATGACGTATTTCTCCAGCCAGCGGATTTCCTCGGTTTTGAAGCGGCGCTGATGCCGCGGTTCAGAATAGACATGGCCTTCTCGGGGTACGCGCAGGTAACGGACCGGGGCCCGGCCTATGTCTTTCAGGGCGGTGAAGAACAGCATGCTCTGGCCCTCGGTATCAGTGAAATCAGCCGTTCCGTGAGTCAGGAAAGTCGGAGTCTTTACGTTGAGTACGTGAGTGTAGGCTGACTGGAAACGGTAGGCTTCGGGGTTGTCCCAGGGCGTGCCGCCGATGTGCCAGAGCCGGATGTCATGGTTGAATCCCATGCCGTATTCTGAAGACCAGTCGTAAACCCCGGCTCCCAGGGAGGCGGCCTTGAAGCGGTCGGTACGGGTGATGGTCCAGCCGCCGAGAATGGCCCCGTAACTCCAGCCGCGCAGGGCCAGCTTTTCCGGATCAGCCCAGCCCTTGGCTATCAGATGATCGACTCCGGTCATCAGGTCCTCGTAATCGCCCAGGCCGATGCCGTCACCGGCGGCCACGGTGTTTCCCTCGCGCAACTGATCACCGTATCCAGTGCTGCCCCTGACGTTTGGTGCCAATGAACGGTAGCCCAGGCCGGCGTAGATGTGAAAGTCGGGGTTGAAGGCGTTGTTGAAGGATCCGGCGGGTCCGCCGTGGATGTGGAGCAGCAGGGGGGCCTCGGGTTTTCTGTCCAGGGGATGATACACCAAGCCTTCTATTTCCATTCCGTCTTTGCTCGACCAGCGTTCAAGCTGCATTTCGGCCAGTTTGACGTCTTTTTCCAGCCAGGGATTGGCCCGGGTCAGGCGGATCGGCTTGAATTCCCTGGTTGAGCTGGTGTAGAGATCAGGGGGTGTCTTGTAATCCGAATAAACATAGGCCACTTTGTTCCGGTCAGCCGAATAGGAAAGTACTTGCAGGGTTCCCGGCAGGCTGGACAGTTTTCTGATGCGCCCGGTTGCCGGCTCCAGCCGGAACAGGTTTGAGGCGGTTCCCTGGGTTCCGTTGAAGAACAGGGCGCGGCCGTCGGTGGAAAGCGCCGGCCCCGTAACAGTGCCCGGGAATTGGCCGGAGACCAATTGCGGCCGAAGATCGTTGATGCTCATGCGGAAAATTTTATCATCACGGTTTTTCCATTCTTTTTCGTCCGCAGCCAGGTAATAAAAAGTACGGCTGTCCGGGGACCAGACCGGGGAACTCTCGGGTACCTCGTTGTCGGTCAGTCTTTTCCATTCCTGGCTGCCGATAAGCTGGAGGTACAGCTCGTTCTTGCCTCCGTCGTTACGTCGGTTACTGTACCGGGCCACGATGAGTATTTTTTCGCCGTCCGGGGCGACGGTGAATTCGCTGATGATTGCTTTTTCCCGGCTGAGCCTTTCGGCCGGGCCGGGATTGAGGCCGATGCGCCAGAGATTCAGCCAGGCGCCGTGAGTCTGCCCGTGAGCCTCTTCGTCAACGAAGAATGAATCATTTCCGGCCTGAAAATCTTTTTCCTCCTCTTTTTCCCGGGCCTCGTCGGCGCTGAATATCAGTCCGCTTGAATCGGGCAGCCATTCAAAAGATCGTACCCCGCTTTCATGTTCAGTCAAAGCCATGGCTTCCCCGCCGCTGTTGGGCATCAGGAAAAGCTGGTCTTTTTTTTCGACTTTCCGCTTGAAGGCCAGGAAACGGTTGTCCGGGGAAAAGGCGAAGGCGCTGCCGCCTTCTGAAGACAAGTACTGCCTTGGTGTTCCGCCTTGGGTATCCACCTTGAAATACTTGGTTTGGCGCTTGTTCTTATCCCAGTCCAGTTCGGCTTGAGAGTAGAGCAGCCAGCTGCCGTCAGGCGCCAGCAGACCGGTGCCGACCCGGATCATGTTCAGCGCATCGTCGACGCTCATCGGCCGCTTTTCGTCTGCCGGGGCGGAAAAAGCGGGAATCAGTAATAAACAGATAAACAGGGACAAGAAACCGTTTTTCTTCATTTCAGCCTCCATCGGCCTGTTGAGGGCCAGGCCGCGGCCTGATGATCACTCGGGAGATCCGCCGGGGATCAAACTGACTGCGGGCGGCCTCCAGAACCTGTTCATTCGGCAGTTCGGCCAGTATCTTTTCCAGCTCAATCGGATCAGTGTCGAATCGCAGGGCGCTGAACAGGGCAAGATTCCTGGCATATTCAGCGCGTTCCTCGTTGCGGCGCAGCCAATTGGCCCGGGCATTGACCCGGGCCATGTCCAGTTCAGGCCCATTTACTTGTCCCAGGTGAAGCCTGGACATGATTTCGTTCATGCCTTCAATTACTTGATCGCGGCCATCGTCAGTACATTCCACCTGGATACTGAGCAGGCCGCCGCCGTCCAGCGGGCTGAACCTGGCCTGAACGTCGTAGGCCAGTCCTGCTTCCTGGCGCAGGGGCCAGAGCATGGAACCGGGTCCGCCGCCCAGCAGGGCTTCCAGAACGAGTCCCAGTGCGAAATCCCGGGTTGAACCGAGGGGCAGAGGCAGGGCCAGAGATACGAATGACTGCTCCTGTCCCTGAGTCAGCAGTGTTTCAGGCGCTTCTTCGACCGGATTCCAGGGCGGGGGATCCGGAAAGGAACCAGGAGCCAGTGACCCGAAGTGCTTTTCCAGAAGAGCAGCCATTTCACCAGGCGGAAGATCTGAAACAGCGGCTATGAAGATATTGCCGCCGCGCAGCAGTTCGGCATGGAAAGCGCTGACCTGCCTGGGTTTTATCCGGTTCCTGCTTTCAGCAGTGCCCAGCGGGGGCTTATTCAGGAAGCTATGCGGCAGGAGAACCTCCAGGTGGCTGCGGTAAGCCTGGTAACGAAAATCTTCGGCTGCAACCTGTTGCTGGTTTTTCATCTGTTCCAACAGGTGGTTGATTCGGAGGTTTGAGAAAACCGGTTTTTTCAGCAGTTCACTGATGATGGCCAGCGCCGATCCTGTATTTGTGGTCAGAGTCTGCACCACGATATGGTTTAAATCCTCGCCCGGCAGGGCCTGCAGGCGGGTGGCCTGGATCAGCAGTTGCCGCAGACTGTTTTGATCGGTTATCTCGGCGGCCAGCCTGGTGGTCAGGAAAGGCAGGCCGGCCGGGCGGTTTTCTTCCCGGCCGCCGTCGGTGCGCAGTATTAGGTGCAGGGCGGTCATCGGCACCCTGGTATCCTGGTGAACTATCAGGGTAAGACCGTTTTCCAGTACTTTGCGCAGCGGTTTCTCCCGGGCCGCGGCCGCCGGCAGGCCGGAAGTGACGATCAACAAAGTCAGGCAGGTCGAAATTGAAGTGAAAATCCTGAAATTCATTTCTTTTCGGAGGTTCTGTTATTTTGCGGCAGGAGGCTGACCATGACCACGGCACCACGAGCCAGAAATTCGGAAGCCGCCCGGCGCAACCTGCTTGAATTGGCGCCGTTTAAAATGTCCAGAAAATCATCCCGCTCATCCCGGGCCAGAGCCAGGTGGGAAGCCAGGCCGCGGGCCAGGTTCAAGCCGTTTTCCCGGGACTGCAAGACCTGGAATAAAATCTGGTTGCGGGCTCCCTGCAGGTGATCCAGCACGTAGAAGCGTTCTTCACCGCTGTAATCATCCGGAGAAAACGATGCCTGGTGCAGGCGGCGCATGAAGCCGTCCACCGCCCTTCCGGCGGCTCCGATGTTTTCCGGTTCGAGAGTCAGGATGATTATCAGCAGGCCTCCGGTCTGCAAGGCGTGATAGTTTGAATTGAGACTGTAGGCCAGGTTGCGTCGGCCGCTCAGGGCGGAAAACAACAGCGGCTGGATACCGTGGCCGACAATCTGGTTGAGCAGGGTGAACAGCGGCTGGCTTGGATGGTTGTAGGCCGGAGCGGGAAAGGCGATAAACAGGTAAGCCTGGTTCAGATCCATTTCATGGCTTATTTCCCGGATCTTGCCCCTGGTCAACTCGAAAGCGGCGGGTTGAGGTCTTGATCCGGGTATCTCCGATCCCGGAAGATCGCTGAAATACCTGGCAACAGCCTCCCGGGCCGAGGGCAGGGAGAATGAGCCGGTCAGCACCAGCGAACTGCGGCCGGCCAGATAGCGGACCCGGTGCGTGTCGGCCAGCCTTTCAGCACTGATGTTTTCCAGGCTCGGCCAATCTCCGGCCAGGGACCGGCCGTATGGATGGCCGGCAAAGAATTCCCGGTAAACCAGGTTGATCCCGGTGCTGAAAGGATCTTCCCCGGCCCGCCTGATTTCCTGGCCGATCACCTGCTTTTCCCGGGCCAGGTCGGTCCCGCTGATTTCGATTTCCTGAAAAACCAGCCGGCGCATCGCTTCAAGACCGAATTCGATTTCTTCCATCGGCAGGGAGATGTTAAAAGTGCTGGCATCAAAACCGGTATGGGCGTTGAAAAGCGCGCCGGCCCGGCGCAGTTCGCTGATGTTACGACCTTCCCGGCCACGAAAGAGCAGGACGTGTTCCAGGAGGTGGGCCAGGCCGCATTCCTCTTCAGAATCGTCGGCGGCTCCACTGGCCACGGCCAATGCGATATGCACCAGGGGCAGGTGGTCCTGGGGGACCAGCATCACCCGCAGTCCGTTTTCCAGTGAATAAAATGCGTAGTTCTGCTCTTCCGCGGCCAGGCCGATTATTGGAGCCAGCAAAAGAAACAGGCAAGTCAGCCCGGATAACAGACTTGTTTTGCTCATGATGACTGCATCCAGTTTAGCAAAACGGCATTCATTGTCAAGAAATCTCTTTGACAGGTTGAGAGCGGCTGGGTAAAATGACAACAGATTTATAACAAAACTCGAAGGAGGCTTCATGATAGTTCCGGAACTGTTCAACCCGAATAACATTGTGGTTGTTGGTGCTTCCAACGATGTAAGCAAGCCCGGCGGCAAGGTTATCCAGAATTTGCTGCTTTCACATTTCAAGGGTGATATCCTGGCGGTGAATCCCAAGGAAAAAGACATTCAGGGTTTGCCCTGCGTGGCATCGGTAAATGACCTTCCGCAGGTTGACCTGGCGGTAATCGCGATTCCGGCCCAGCTGGTCAAGCCTGCAATTGAGGTCTTGGCCGCGGAAAAGAAAACCAGGGCCTTCATAGTTCTTTCGGCCGGTTTCGCTGAAGCCGGAAAAGAGGGGAAGAAGCTGGAAAGTGAACTGGTCAAGCTGGTCGATAAGTACCAGGCGACCTTGATCGGTCCGAATTGCATCGGGGTGGTTACGCCTTGCTATAACGGTAATTTCACTTCGATTCCGGCCCCGATTGATGCCGGGGGAGTAGATTTTGTTTCCGGTTCCGGGGCCACTGCTGTTTTCATCCTGGAAACAGCGGCTTCCATGGGGCTGAGGCTGGCCAACCTGGTTTCGGTGGGAAACAGCGCCCAGACCGGCATCGAAGAAGTGCTGGCCTACTGGGATGAAAACTACGAACCCGGGGTAAGCTCCCCGGTCAAACTGCTTTACATGGAAACCATCAACCGGCCGGATCTGTTGCTGAAACACGCCTCTTCGCTTGTGCGCAAGGGATGTCGCCTGGCCGCGGTCAAGGCAGGGGTATCCGAAGCGGGCAGCCGGGCGGCTTCATCTCATACCGGGGCCATGGCCACTCCGGACAAGGCAGTGGACGCGCTCTTCGCCAAGGCCGGCATCGTCAGGTGCCAGGGACGAGAAGACCTGGTTTACACCGCGGCCGTCTTCATGCATCCGCCCCTGAGCGGCCCTTCCCTGGCCATAATAACTCATGCCGGTGGACCGGCGGTCATGCTGACCGACGCTCTTTCGGCCGGAGGATTGCAGGTGCCCGCGCTGAAGGGGAAGGCCGCCGATGAACTCAGGGAAAATCTCTTTCCAGGTTCATCCACCGGCAATCCGATTGATTTCCTGGCCACCGGAACCGCCGCCCAATTGGACCTGATTATTGCCAGCGTGGAGGACAAGTTTCCCGAAATAGATGGAATGGCGGTCATATTCGGCACTCCCGGGCTTTTTAGGGTTTTTGATGCTTACGAAGTCTTGCACCGGCGCCGGCTCAGCTCAAAAAAGCCGATCTTCCCGATTCTGCCCTCAACTCAAACCGCGGCCGAGGAAATGACTGCTTTCGCCGCCCGGGGCAACCTGTACTTCCAGGACGAAGTCGTGTTCGCCCGTTCCCTGGCGGCGGTCATGCGTCAGCCCGGTCCGGCGGAAGTGGAATCAGCGGTCCAGGTTGACCGGGCTGAAATAAGAAAACTGATTGAAGGCGCTCCTGACGGGTACCTGCCGCCGGAAACGGTACAGAAACTGCTGGATGCCGCCGGCATTCCCAGGGTGGCCGAATACATAGCCGCTTCCGAGGCCGAACTGAAAGAGATACTCAGCAGGATGAGCTTTCCCCTGGTGATGAAGGTTGTCGGCCCCCTGCATAAAAGCGATGTCGGCGGGGTGGTTCTGGGCATCGATTCGGCTGAGGCCGCCCGCGACACCTTCAAGCGCCTGATGAAAATCAAGCAAGCCTGCGGAGTTTTGCTCCAGCCGATGATCCGGGGGCGGGAACTGTTTGCCGGGGCTAAACAACAGCCGGGATTCGGCCACCTGTTGATGTGCGGCCTGGGCGGGATATTTGTCGAGGTGTTCAAGGACACCGCTTCCTGCCTGGTGCCGGTTGGTTCTCAGGAAGCAGACGCCATGATCAGGTCGTTGCGCAGTTACCCCCTGTTCAAGGGAGCAAGGGGGGGGGAAGGCATCAACCAGGAAGCTTTCGTGCAAGTTCTGCTCCGCTTGTCCTCACTGCTGGAAGCGGCTCCGGAAATACTGGAAATGGATCTGAATCCCCTGCTGGGCACGAGCCTGGAAGTAAGGGCCGTGGACGCCAGGATCAGTATCAGGAAGAACTGAGTTTCAGCGGACTTTCCAGCCCTTGGCCCGGAAAAGGTCTCCCAGTGATTTCTGCTTGAAGTCCCGGCAGGCGGCCTGCCAGGCTTGTTCATTCTGCCGGAAAAAATCGGCGGCTTCTTCCCGGCTGAGAAAGTAAACCAGGTGAACCGATCCTTCCCGGGCCAGGGGGACGGCAAAAAACTCGAAAACCGTCTTGTGCAATCCCGGCCCGCCTTGAACCGCCTGGGGAAAATCAAGATCGACAATGTCGGCCATTTCCGCTTCCGGGCGCTGATCACGGAAGCGGGCGGCGAATAGTTCCCGGCGCAGGTTCTCATTACACCAGTCGAGGGCTTCCTGCCATGAAGAAAATAACTGCCCGGATATTTCCAGCCCGGCATTTTCGCCGGTAGGCAGCAGGGTGTCGGAGGCGGATATCCGGGCCAGTTGATCCCTGCTGCAAAGCAGGAAGGGTTTGCCGTCCCGGTAATGCAGAGGGATTTCTTCGTCCTGGAGTATCAGACTGCCCGGCCAGCCGCTTTTACGCAGTCCGGCTACGGCTTCGGCCGGCAGCAGGTCGGCCAGGGTCAGCACCTTGAATTCCGGGTGAAATGGGATGAACAGGTGCAGGTCATCACTGCGCAGACTCTTGATCAGTTTGCGTTTCCAGGCGCGGCGGGCCAATTGCCTGAAAGAGAGCTTCAGCCTGGGCAGCAGGGGCAGGGCGTCGTAAAAAAACGGCTGCAGCCGGGCTTCGGCTGCAGCCAGGGGGAAGCCGTCCGGGTTGGCGGCCAGCCATTCAAGTACTTTATCCGCCACTTCGGTCATTTCCTGCTTATCATGCCAGAGAGGCGCCCGGGAGCGTACTTCAATTTCCGCCAGTCCGAAACTGTAATGATCGCGGCAGACCACCCGGCCGGACTCGATTTCGATTCCGGTCTGCTTGCTGAAACTGAAAGGATTCAGTTCTTCCAGCTGGCGGCAGGATATTTCCGAGCAGAAAGTCAACAGGGACAGCTTTCTTTCCTCGGTCTTCAGCGGCCAGTCCCGCTGCTGCCTGATAAGCAGGTCAAAAGGCAATCCGACCAGCAGATCAGGCGGATTTTCAATCAGGATGGAATGCCGGTCAAGCTCCCGGAGTTCTCCTTCACGGCAGTAAAAACCTTCCTGGCGGCGAAAAACGGAATCAACGAAAGCCGAAAGCAATGCCCTGAAGAGCAGGGAGTTTTCGGAAACGGAAAGCTTCCGGCTCACGATTTTCAGTTCCAGGCGACGCTGAAGCTCCTGGTAGATCATGCGGGCCAGGCCGGCTTTTTTTTGGGAAATCAGGGCTCGATAGCGTCGGCCTCCTTCCCAGAGCGCCAACTGGTTGAGCAGGTCAGAGCGATAAGACCCGCTGTACAACTTTTCTCCCTGGTAATCGGGTCCGCTTATGCCCCTGCTTTCCAGCAGGGCTATCAGTTTTAAAGCCTGGTCGATTACCGCCGGTCCGCCTTTTTCCGCTTCCAAAAGCAGGCGGCTGGCTCGAATCGACAGGGGCAGGTCGGCCATGCGTGCCCCGTCCGGGCTTACCTGGTTTTGGTCATCCAGGGCGCCGAAAACCTGGAGTTTATACAGGGCGTTGTTGATCAGGTTTTTTTTCGGTCGGTGAAAGGTTCTGAAGGACAGCGGGTCAATACTCCATTTTAGCATCCGCAGGACTACGGATTCCAGGTTCAGCCGCCGGATTTCCGGCTCGGGATATGCCTCCCGGTCGTTGACCGCCAGATCGGCGCACAGGATATAGGTGCCGCTTTTAACGCGACCGGCCCGACCGGCCCTTTGCAGGCATTCAGCCTGAGAAATGTTAACCGGATAAAGTCCCTCGATGCCGTTGTTGACCCGCAGTTCTTTTTTGATGCCGTCATCCATCACCACGTCGATATCGTCTATAGTCAGGCTGGTTTGGGCGATATCCGTGGCAATGACTGCCTTGGGTTGAGGATAATGCTGGAAAACCCTGTTCTGGTCAGCAAGAGAAAGTTCCGAATGGAGGGGCAGTACGGCCGGTTTGTTTTCTGAATGAGGAAGCAGGGCCAGCAGGTCTTCCTTGAATTGTTCGATTTCCTGTTTACCCGGCTGGAATACCAGCACGTTTTTCCCTTCTTCCAGCAAAGCGGCCGTGTCAGGTAAAAGAAACTGGGATTGGCGGTGCTGCATGGCCACCGGAAAACTGCGGCCGGGGACTGATATCAGGGGGGCATGGCCCAGAAAAGAGGCCAGTTGAGCACCCTGCAATGTGGCGCTCATGATGACGACTTTTTTACTTTTTTTATTCAGCAGGCCGCTTTCCAGGTTTTTCCTGACCAGGCCGATCAGTATTTCCTGGTTCAGGTTCCATTCGTGTATCTCGTCGAGTACCAGCAGGTCATAATTCTGCTGTCGGCGGATTTCCTTCTGCAATTGCACCCCGTCGGTCAGGTAAAGAAGCCTGGTTCCGGTGCTGAAACGGGATTCAAACCCGGTCTGATAGCCTATCTCCTGGCCCCAGGTCCGGCCGGATCTGGCCGCCAGGAACTGGGACAAGGCCCGGGTGGCCAGGCGCCGGGGCTGGGTGACCGCCACCCTGAGCTTGCGGCGCCAGAAATAAAAGGGCAGTCTGGTTGATTTTCCGGCACCGGTTTCAGCGCTCAGGACCAAGACCGGGTTTTTTTGCAGCAGGCGCTCGATTTCCGGCAGGAACTCGTCAACCGGCAATTCATCCGGAAAAGTGGAAAGAATTTCGGATCTGTTCACGGCACAATTTTACCACAGCGGGGCTGGGGTCAGTGGATCAGCTGTTTTCTCCCAGCCGGAAAAAAGATGTGGCGATGACTTTCTGATTGTAGGCGGTGTTGTTGTAAAGATAACCGTTGTTGTAGCGATGCAGGGCCAGGAACAGATCTTCCTTGGCCTCCTGGTAGTAATGGCTGAGTATCTGCAGTCCGAGATCGATGTTGTAGTTGATATCGAAGATTTTATCGAAATCTATTTCCAGGGCGTCCTTCCAGACCGAGTAATTGACCTGCATAAGCCCGTAGGCTCCGGCTGAGGACACGGCATAGGGCTTAAAACTGCTTTCAACCTTGATCAGGGCCATGATAACGTAGGGATTGAAACCGTATTCACGGCTTTTTCGGAAAACCGTTTCGGTAATGGTCGTAAAAAGCGGGGCCTTGATCTTGAAAACGTGCTGGCTGAAGCGCAGGTAATCGTTTTGTTCCGCCTGCCGGCGGAAGTAGCCGGCGGTGACGTTCATCTGCTTCACTTCTTTTTCCAGGCGGCGGATGGAAACCGCCTGTTCACGGTTTTCCCGCTCCAGGGAGACGGTCCTTTGCATGAAATACAGACTGGCGCCGGCAAACAGCAGCAATAGACCGGCGCATATTTTTCTCAACAGCATGATTTGTTTCCTCTCCGGAAAATTATGAAAACATTATACCATCAGGGCCTCTCCGGGTCAAGTTTGCGGCCGGCGGCCGTTTCTTGCCGATTGTTCTGAAACGTTGCATAATTGTTTTGACCTGGTTTTTCGGAGTGCAGCTATGCAGAAAATGTTCCCCGGGAAAAAATTGCGCCGGCTTCCTGATTGGCTGAGAAATGGCTTGAAATTACTGGCGACGCTTGGAGCGCTGCTGGTTTTTTTACTGGCCGCCTTGCTGGTTTTTGCTTCAATGACCCGTTACCGGCCGCAATCCGTGGAAGTGTTTTCCCTCGATTCTCCGGCCGATACCCTGCCGGTCGACCGCGATATTTCGATGTTATCCTGGAATATAGGGTATGCCGGCCTGGGCAGCGATATGGATTTTTTTTACGACGGCGGTAGCCGGGTCAGGAGCAGCCGGGAAAAAACACTGGAAAACCTGGCCGCGATTAAAAAATACCTGTCCACCAGGCTCGGGGATGATTTCTGGCTGCTGCAGGAAGTCGACCGCCGTTCGAAGCGCTCCTGGAAACTGGATCAGCTCCAGGAATTGCAGCGTCTCAAGCCCGGGAGTGACTTTTTTTTCGCGCTCAACTACCGATCGCCCTTTGTTCCGGTACCGTTTTACCAGCCGCTTGGCCGGGTGGAGTCCGGCCTGCTCATTGCCGGCGGCAACAGCCCTTTTTTCGCCGCCAGGTACAGCTATCCCGGTTCTTATTCCTGGCCCGGCAGCCTTTTCAACCTGCAGCGCTGTTTCCTGCTCCTGCGCTATGAACTGGAAAACGGCCGCCAGCTGGTTGTGGTAAACACTCACAACTCGGCCTTTGACGACGGCGGCTTGCGCGCCCGGCAAATGGCATTCCTGGAAGAGATACTGCTGGCGGAATTCGAGCTTGGCAACTACGTTATAGCCGGAGGGGACTGGAATCAATGTCCACCGGGTTTTTCAGCTGATTTTCCGGGCCGGGTGTTTGATCAGGAGGATTTGCTCTTCATTTCCCCTGATCTTTTTCCTGGTTGGCGCTGGGCCTTCGATGCCGGTCAACCGACCTGCCGGCGCCTGGCCGCAAGTTATGTTCCGGGTGAAACCCCGGTCACCCTGATTGATTTTTTCCTGGTATCACCAAACGTGGAGGTGCTTGAAGTCAGAACCGTGGACCTGGATTTCGCCAACTCAGATCATAACCCGGTGACAGGCAGATTCCGCTTGCGGCGGGTTTCGGACTGAACTATTTTTTCAGTTCTTTCAGCAGTCCGCGGATAGGGTCAGCCTCTGGATCATCGCCGGCCAGCTGCAGGTATTTTTCGAAGTGTTCAACGGCGCCGGGGATATCTCCCTTGTTCAACAGGGCGTAACCTGCCTTCAGAAAGCCCAGGGTGAAGTCGGGCTTGAGCTTGAGCGCCATCTCGTAGTATTCCAGGGCTTCCTCCACTTTCTGGGAATTGAAAAGAATTTCAGCTACGTTGAAAGCCAGGGCATGGTCATTGGGATCCATTTCCAGGGATTTTTTAAAATTGATCATGGCCTGCTCGAACATGTTGCGGGCCATGTAGACTTCGCCGATACTGGCCAGTACCCGGGCTTTGTTGCGTGCGCCTCCTTCTTCGGCTTCCAGGACTTGCAGCACGGCCTGGTATTCAGCCAGGGCCCGGTCGTATTCCTTCAATTCCATCAGGCAGTTGCCGATGTTGAGACGGACCAGGAAAATCGCCGGGTTTATCTCCAGGAATTCCTGGAACTTGGCCAGGGCTCCGGAAAAATCGCGGGCGTCGAAAAGCCGGTTGGCTTCCTCGAAAAGGGCCCGGGAGCTTTCATCGCTTATTGAGGGCTGGGTGGGGTCATCGGCCACCTGCAGGGTAATAGTGATTCTGGGATTGCGCTGGGCCTGGCTGACCGGGGTTTCCAAAGAGGCTTCGTGGTAGCCGTCCTTGGTGACGGTGATGCGGAAAGTGGCCGTTCCCAGCCCCAGGAAGCCCCATTGTCCGCCGGCATTTGTTTTTGTCTGCTGGGTAAAATTCAGGCCGACCGCACTCAGGACTACCGTGGCATCGGCCACCGGCTTGCCCTGTTCGTCGATTACTTCTCCGTTGAGCCTGGCCCGGCCTCTTCCTTCCTGGGCCAGGGCGAAACCGCCGGATATGATGAGAATGACCGCCGACAGCCAGATTTTTTTCAGATTATCAGTTTTCATGGTTTACTCCTTTTTTGGTTTTTCGCTTTCTTTACGATCAAGTTCAGCCAGGATCTTTTTGATTTCAGCCTGGTTGCCGTCAAGCCGCAGGGAAGCGGCAAAAGCCCGCCGGGCTTCGTCGGCCTGGCCGGTCTGCATGAAGGCCAGGCCCAGGCTGTTAAGCACTGTGATATCACTGTTGTAGATCTCGTTGGCCCTGATCAGGGAAGTAATGGCCTCTCTTGGTCTTTCCTGGCCGAGCAGAGCCTTGCCGCGTATGGCGTGGTAATCGAACAGAGTTTCCTGGTTTTCCTGCAAAGGCTGAATTATCTCCAGGGCGCGTTGCGGCTTTTTGTTCTGCAAAAGGAAGGCGGCGAATGTTTTCAGCAGTTCAGGCGCCCGGGGACTCATTTGCAATGCTTTTTCATAAAGACGGAGGGCCGTCTCAGTTTCCCCCGCGCGCTCATGTTGGCCGGCTGCCACCGCGTACAGAGCGAAAACGTTGCGCGGCGGGACGGTGCCGAAAGCAGCCGGAGGCCTGGGAATGACGGCCAGCGTTGAGATGGTGAAGTCAAGGTTTTTTTCAGCCAGGATTTCAGCGCCGTTGTTCATCAGTTGCAGGTTCAGACGGTATATGCCAGGTTCCAGGGTTTCCAGGGGGACATGCATTTGATGATAGTTCTTGCCGGTGGGGAGTTGAATTGACTGGCTGCGGCTGAAATCTCCGGTGCCGGGATGGCTTTGTACCTCGATCTTGACACTAAGCCCGGCGTTCTCATCTTCAGTGGAGACGGCGAAGAAGACATTCGGCTTTTCCTGCCTGCCGAACAAGTTTTCACAGGTGATTTTGATTTTGGTGTCAATGAAATGAAAAGGGAACATGGCGACCTGGGGGTCTCTTTCCAGTTCCTGAGCGAGCAGCGGCCCCCAGATGACGGGATGGTCCTTTTTCCGCGGCGGTACTGATATGCGTTCTTCGAAAAAAGTGAATTCGTTGTTGACCGAATTCTGCAACAGAATCATCAGGTCCCATTCTCCGGGAATCACCGGCATGAAATCAGCGATGATCAGGCCTCCGGCCAGGGTGGTCTGAAGTTCGTTCTCGCTGTGATAGAAAGGATAGGTTTTGTTGTACTGGTAAAAAGTTTCTTCACCGCGCTTGATACTGACCGCAAGCTTGTAGTTGAAGTAGTATTTATCTCTTTCAGGGGAATAATCCACGGAAAGCCTTTCCGGAAGAACGGCGAAATGCAGCAGGTGCAGGTCCAGCGCCGGATGGTAATAGAGAAAGGTGGTTTTCCTGCTGTTGATAAAATCGGTTGAATCCTCTACCGTGACCAGGCCTTTATACCTGAGAAAACTGGTGGCATAACTGAGGTTTAGCCTTCTTTTCGGGAAATCCATGATCGAGGAAATGATCAGCGGGCTTTGCGGCGAGGGACGCAGACCGTAAGACCTGTCTCCCGGCAGCAGGGTCAGCGAAGCCTCGGCCACGGTTGGATTGATGTTGTGAATTCTGCTGTAAACCGCTTCGTAATCGGCTATGTCAATCTGTGCTATTTCTTTCACCAGCAGCAGATCAGGGGTGTCGACTCCGGGGACGTAGAGCTGAAAATCGCCATGTCCCCATTTCTTGTAGAAAACCACCCGGAAGGCCGGGGGCAGGCCGGTGTCACCGCCTCCATGGTAATCCCAGATTTCGACCGGATAGAGTTCCTTGCTGTCTATTGCCTCGCGGCTCAGCGGCGGCCCGAGAATAATGTGAATGCGGCCGCGATCGGTTTTCCAGCCGGGCATCGGGGAACCGTGCCGAAAATAGTAATTGGCGTATTCAAAGCGGCGCAGGTGTTCTTCCTTGAATTCATTTTCCGGAGTGCCCTTGGTCGGGTCCCGCTGGTTCCAGAAAATGTTGATATAAGCCTGGCGGTCACGATCATTGTCGAGCATCAGGAAGATGTCTTTTTCATGATCAGTGGCGATATAGCTGATAAGATCGTAAAAATGCTGATAATCAGGGTTCAGGGTCTTGTATATGGCCTCCCGCTCCCTGGTCCTGAGACGCAGGGAAGTCTGGGCCTGCGGGGCCGGAAAAAGATCAGCAATCGGCAAAAACAGGGCTAATAAAACCAGTAGTACTTTCATAATTCAATTATAATGCTTATTCCCGGCAGGGGCAAGCCGTGAGAGAAAACGAACTGGTATCAGCTATTGTTTATCTATAATCTTGATCCTCTGTTTCCTGCTCTTCCAGCCGGGTTTCCTGTTCTTCAAGCTCGGTATCAGCCGGAACTTCCTTTTCTGTTTCATCTTCGCCGCGCTCTCCGCTGCCCAGTTCAACCAGGGTGTTGATCAGGGTGAGCAGGCTGGACGGGGAAAAGGAATGATTGGTGGTGTAAACCAGCCCGCTGCTCGAATTCTCCCAGACCTGGTAAAATCCTGAGACCGATGAAATGAAGGAAATGAGCTTTTCCTGCATGGCGGTATTCGGAAAAAGAGCCTGGTTTTCTCTCATCGCCTGGGCGGCCAGCCGGGTCAGGGCCGGGCTCAGGTACAGAAAGC
The DNA here is from genome assembly GCA_964457225.1 of uncultured Clostridia bacterium. Lineage (GTDB taxonomy): Bacteria > Acidobacteriota > Aminicenantia > UBA2199 > UBA2199 > CAYWEM01. The sequence continues at coordinate 83,686 of CAYWEM010000004.1, read as the reverse complement.
CGTTGCCGCGCCGGGGCATACTGCTGGCCAGGCGGCGGAAGTCCTGGTTTTTATCCAGGCGCGGTTTCTTATCATTGAAAACGTTGCGGGACAGATCAGTCGCGGTGGTCAGCATCAGCCACTGTCCTTTCTGGGCGATGGTCGGAGTCAAAGGCAGGGGGGAAGGCGGAGCCGGAAATACTATTTTTTGCCAGCCTGACTCCACGCTGACTTCACCCTGGCCGATCGGAGCAAGTTTTTCCCTGATCAAATCGAAGATATAGGAGTCGTTGACCCGGATCATCAGTGCCAGTCCGGGTTCGGGAAGCAGGAGGCCGGAATTGTCTCCCAGGGGCAGGCTGATTCTCTTTTCAGCATCCAGGTGGATCAACAGGCCAAGGCGGCCGGCATATGATTTCTGCAGGCGGTCGAGATCTATTCCCGCCGCGGCCAGGCCCGCCCTGGCCATTTCAAGTTGGCCGGTCACCTGCTCAGAGTTTTCGCCCATTTTGAGCACCCAACTCAGTATCTTTTCCAGGTTGTAATCCGAGAAAGTCGCCAGGCTGATCCCTGCCGGCAGCATGGCTATTTCATCCAGGGCCCGGGGGCTTGATCCCAGCATGTTCCAGAGGAGGCCCTGGTCCCGGCCTGGGTGATGGTGCAATACAAAGCGACTGCGATAGAGCTGGGGGGCAAGCGTGATCGAACTGTACCCTATGCCGCTGATCTCGGAAAGCCCGTATTCTTTCAGGAACAGATCAAAAGCATTAAAAACCTGCCGGGCCTCCCCGCTCTCGCCCCAGGAAGCACTTTCCATATTTTTCTGCAGACCGGCCAGAAAATCCCGGGTGCTTTCAATCAATTTTTCCGTGTAAATATAGGCAAAGACTTCTCCACCCCGGTCTAGTTTTGAACTGACCTGCCAATAGGTGTTTTCCGCGGCCGACCTGTGCCAGAAAGGCAAAAAATGACAGATAAAGGCCCAGGCTCCGGCTGCTCCAATGAAAAGGCCGACGACGATCAAACTGATTGTTTTTTTCATTATCCACCTCACGGTCTGATTATATACCGGACGAAAAGCAATCTCAACATTGATGAAAAAGTACTTGCATCAAGCTCGCGGTCCCGGTAAAATGCCGCTGGGAGGCAAAAACGAAAGATCAGGATTTCGGTTTCATATTCCCCCGCCCCAGGCAAGTTCATTTTCTATCATTTTCTCTGCCGGTCGAAGGCTTGGATTTCCCCCTGGAGTTGGAACGCGGGTACGATTTCCTGTTTCACCGTTTCGGCCAGGAAGCCCGGGGAAAGGCCGTAAAAGTGGAATTTGTCGAAAACGAAAGTCTTTCTGAAGAAGAATACCTGATCAAGTGTTTGAAAAACAGCATCCATATTGAATACCGGGAGAACTCAGGCAGGTTTTACGCTCTGGGCACCCTGCTTCAGGTCCTGCAGCGCTTTCGGCGGGCGGGCAGGTTTCCAGCCTTCGAAATGAGGGACAAGCCGCGGCTGTCTTTTCGGGGTTTCATGCTGGATGTTTCCCGGGGAGCTGTTCCGCATAAGGAAACTCTGCGAAAAATCATTCTTGATGCCGCCCTGTTGAAACTGAATTACTTTTCACTTTACATTGAAGCCTCATTTGCTTCGCAGGTCATTGCTCCGCGGCCCGGACGGGAAAGCTACCTGGAAAAAGAGGAACTTGAGGAATTGTGCCGTTTCGCCGGCCGATGTCACCTGGAGCTTTTTCCCTCTCTGCAAATGCTCTGTCACCTGGAAAAGCTTCTCGACCGCGATGCTTTCAGTTCTTTTGCCGGGGTTCCGGGTAAGGGCTGTATTGACCCGGGGAATGCCCGGGCCGTCGAGTGGATAAAGAGCTATGCCGCGGAAATAGCCGGGATCTTTCCAGGACCGCATGTCAACATCGGTTTTGATGAGTGCCAGCCCCTGGGAAATCGTGAGGCATTTATAAAATACCTGCTTGAGTGTTACCGTTTTTTCGCCGCCCGGGGCAAAAAGGTTATGGTCTGGGGTGACATGTTCAGCGAGGAGGAGTGCCCGGCCTCTTTACTCCCGGATGAAGTCGTAGTTCTTAACTGGGATTATTTCCCGGAAACGGAAGAAGGCTTTTCAGCCCGGGCGGCCCAGTTTCGGAATCGTTCCCCGGCACGGCAAGTACTCTGTTCCGGGACCTGGAGCTGGGCCAAGTTCATTCCGGCAACCAGGCGCTCAATGCTCAATACCGAGGCTGCCTTTGCCGCGGCCGAGCGCAACCGCCTGGCCGGGGTCATGTTGACCAGTTGGGGGGATGACGGTAATGAATACCTTCCGGAAGGTATTTATTTGAGTCTTTTTCATGCCGGCAATCTGCTCTGGTCAGGTGCGGGCCTGAACGCCGCCGCTTTTTCCCTGTGGCTCTGTGGTCGTGAAGATCTGGATCTCTTCCGCCTGGCCAGTTTCCTGGGACAGGTGGACCATCCCCTGCCCTACACGCATCGATATTACCTCTACGAAGATCCCCTGAGTGCTCCTTTTTCCAGGCAGGGGGACGGTCGGGAAGTAGTGGCCCGATACAGCAAGGCGGCTGCTTATCTCGGTCGCAAGTCGGCCTCATCCTTGATCGAATACCATGAGTTCTGCCGGCGCTTGTTTCTTCTACTGGCCACGAAAGTCGATTTTTCCCTGGCACTGCCCGCCCTGCTGAGAGCTGAAAAAAACGCCCAGGTAAATTCAGCTTGTGACCGCCTGATCAATGAACTGGAGCAGGTGCGGGATCTGTACGGAGAATTGTGGCTGTCCCGCTACAAGGCCCAGGGGTTGTACGAAATCATTTCGCGGTTCAACCAGTTGATCGCCAGGTATCAGTACCTGCAGGCGGTTCTGAAAAAAAAGCCGGGCGAGCTGTTGTCTGTTCTGGGCCGGGATAATTTACAGGAACCGCACTTTTCAATCAGATTCCAGGGGATTTTTTCCCAGTAAACCCGGGTCTTCAGGTTATTTCGGCAAGCGTCCGTACAGTTCGTTCTGACGATACAGGAATGCGGCCAGATCGGGGGAGAGGGTGCCCGGAGTGAGGCGCCAGCGCCAGTTCCCGAACGACTGCCCCGGGATGTTCATGCGTAATTCACGGCCGTACCCCAGGATGTCCTGCATGGGCAGAACAGCCATCCAGGCTGTCGAGGCCAGGGCCAGGCGCATGAAATGACGGTGGAAAGCATGATCGTCGGGAGCAGCGCAGTAATCGAGGGCGAAACGCCGGGTCGGGTCTTCCGGGTTCATTCCGTAAAACCAGCCGTTGCTGGTGTCGTTGTCGTGAGTGCCGGTGTAGACCACCCAATCGGGATCGCCGTAGTTGTGCGGCAGGTAGGGGTGATCGCTGGTTTCTGAAAAGGCGAATTGCAGGATTTTCATGCCGGGCAGGTCGAATTCGCAGCGCAGTTTTTCGACGTCCGGGGTTATGAATCCAAGGTCTTCGGCGATAAACGGCAGTCCGTTCAGCTCGTTTTTCAGTCGACTGAAGAAAGCCCGCCCGGGTCCCGGCCGCCATTTTCCCCTGATTGCTGTAAGTTCAGCTGCCGGAATCGACCAGTAGGCTGAAAAGGCGCGGAAGTGATCGAGTCGCAGCAGGTCGGTCAGTGAAATTGCATGCTTCAGGCGGCGGATCCACCAGGAAACGGTCGGTTCGTGCAGGCTTTTCCCGGTGCTGAACCAGCGGTAGAGTGGATTGCCCCAGCGCTGACCGTTGGAGCTGAAGTAGTCAGGGGGGACTCCGGAAACCGCAATCGGCTTGCAGCTGTCCCGGTCGATTTGAAAAACAGACGGGTTAGCCCAGGCATCAGCGCTTTCCAGGTTGACGTAAAAAGGAAGGTCGCCGATCAAGCCTATGCCCAGGGAACGGCAATGAGTTTTCAGTCTGCGCCATTGCCTGAAAAACATGAACTGCGTAAACTCCTGAAACCGGATTTCTGCAGCCAGTTTGCGGCGCCAGTCCTGCAGGTTATGCTGATCTCTTCCGGAAACGCTCCTTTCCCAGGTAGTCCAGTCATTGCTGCCGAAATGCCCGGCCAGGGCGGCAAACAGCGTGTAGTCTTCCAGCCAGGCTTTTTCCCCGGCTATGAAAGCAGTGAATTCGGCCTGGTCATGTTCTTCGGCCCGGGCGAAAAAGAGGTCGGCGGCCTGCTGCAGCAGGGGGTGTTTGACCCGCTTGAGGTTTTCCCAGTCAACGAAATCGGGATCTTCAGATAATTCGGAGAATTGCCGCGCATAATCAGAGGGGAGGAAACCGTCCTTCCGCAGTTCCTCAAGGCAGATCAGCAATTCGTTGCCGGCGAAGGTCGAAGTTGAGGCGTAGGGTGAAAAGCCCAGATGGGGGCAGACCGGATGCAGGGGCAGCACCTGCCACCAGGAGATGCCGGCGGAGTGCAGCCAGCGGGCGAAAGAACGGGCTTCCCCGCCCAGGGTCCCGCAGCCTTGCAGCCCCGGCAGGGAGCTGATATGAAGTAGAACGCCCGCGCCTCTTTTTTTTTCCATGCGGCTTACTCCTGATGATTTTTTTTCTTTGCCGATACGGCCAGGTATATTGCCACAGCCCGCAGGGCGGCCGGGGTCATGCCCGGCAACCGGGCGGCCTGCCCCAGGTTGGACGGCTTTCGGGCGCCCAGCTTCTGCCTGATTTCCGTCGACAGGCCGGGTATTTTATTGAAATCCAGGTCAGCGGGCAGAGTGATTGCGGCCTGTCTGGCCGAGGCCGCTACTTCGCGGTTCTGAATGGCGATATAGCCCTTGTATTTTATTTCCGCTTCCAGAAAGGTTTCATCGGCCGGGCGCAGGTCCCTGAAAAACTCCGAACCGAGATGCGGGGTCAGGTCCCTGAGTTTCAGGTCCGGATTCTTCAGTAATTCGTCGGCCCCGGTCCGTCCCCGGTCAGTTCTTATTTTGACCCGGCTCAATTCTTCGAGCTTCTTTCGGCGCAATTCTCCCTGTCGGGCCAGGCGCCGCAGAATTGGCGGCGGTAGCAGTCCCAGGCGTCCAGCATGGGTGGCCAGTCTCTCGGCTACGTTGTCCTCGCGCAGTTGCAGGCGGTATTCGGCGCGGGATGTAAACAGCCGGTAAGGCTCATCAACCCCGCGACTGGTTATGTCGTCGATCAGTACTCCCAGGTATGCCTCGTGCCGGTCCAGAATAAACGGCGGTTCGCCGCGCACGGCCAGAACGGCGTTGATTCCGGCCAGCAGTCCCTGGCCGGCGGCTTCTTCGTACCCGGAAGTGCCGCATATCTGGCCGGCGGCAAATAGTCTTTCCGTGCCGCTTATTTCAAGGTTTTTGCCGAGCCGGCTGGGTTGCAGGGCATCGTATTCTATGGCATATCCCGGCCTGGTCATCCTGGCCCTGTCAAGTCCCGGAATGCTGGCCAGGATTTGTTCCTGAACCGTCACCGGCAGGCTGGTCGACAAGCCGTTGACGTAAATCTCCCGGCTCCGCAGGCCCTCAGGTTCCAGGTAAAAATGATGACGCGGCCTTTCCGGGAATTTGACTATCTTGTCTTCAATCGAGGGACAGTAGCGCGGGCCGGTGCCGCAGATGGTTCCTGAATACAGCGGTGATTGATCCAGGTTGTCGAGAATGACCTTCCTGGTTTCGGCATTGGTGTAACCTAAAAAACAGTGAACCCGGTTACGGCCGGGACGCCGGCTGAAAATGGAAAATACCGGGGCCGGTTCGTCTCCGGCCTGGGGTTGAAAATGAGTCCAATCGACAGTAGGGGCTGAAAGCCTCATTGGTGTTCCGGTTTTCAGGCGCATGACCGGCAAGCCGAGGTTTTTCAACCAAGCGGCCAGCTCCGAACTCGCCGGTTCATTGGCCCGCCCGGCCGGGTAGTGACTTGAGCCGATGTGGATCAGTCCGTTCAGAAAAGTTCCCGGGGCCAGTACTACGGCATCAGCCGGAATTGTTTTTCCGTCAAGCAAAATCACGCCGCTGGCCCGGCCGCCGGTTATCCTGACCGCGGTGGCGATTCCCTGGTAAAGCTCCAGACCTTGGATTCGCTGCAGCAGGTTTTTCATGTGAAGATGATAGGCTTCCTTGTCGTTTTGACTCCTGGTGGCCCGGACAGCCGGCCCCTTGGTCTGGTTGAGCGTGCGGAAGTGAATGCCGGTGGCATCGGCGGCCCGGCCCATCAGGCCTCCAAGCAGATCGATTTCCCTGACCAGGTGGCCCTTGGCAATCCCGCCGATGGCCGGGTTGCATGACATCAGGGCGATACTCTCCAGGCTCGTGGTCAGCAGGATAACCCGGGCGCCCATAGCGGCCGCGGCCCGGGCTGCTTCGATGCCGGCATGGCCGGCTCCGATGACTGCTATTCTCATTTGCCTATGCAGAAAGTTGAAAAAACCGTCTGTAACACATCTTCCGTGCTGATTTCCCCGGTCAGCTGTCCGAGCAGGTTGAGTGCGCGGCGCACTTTTTCAGCCTGAATCTCCTCGGGTTCACTGTTCCGGTCCGGCAAAAAACTCAACTGATCGAGCAATTCCAGCAGCAGGTTGTATTGTCTTTGATTCAGTAAAAAAACTTCCTCTTCATCGTCTTTTTCCTCGGTCAGGTTCTGCAGGAATGAAAGCACCGGCTGTAATTGATCATCACGAAGCAGGTTGATTTCCACGCTTTCTTCCGGGGCCAGCCCGGCGGCCAGGTCGGCGATCTGCCGCTGATCGGCCAGGTCGGTTCTGGTTATAAGCAGCAATCTTTTCTTCCGTTCCGTGAGCCTCAGCAGTTCGAGGTCAAGCCGGTTGAACCCGTTGTCGGCGGCGAACAGCACTATGGCCGCGCTGCTTTCCTTTATTTTCAGCAGGCTGCGCCTGACTCCCTCGGCTTCGTTCTCATCGGCAACGTCTTCCTGCAGCCCGGCGACATCGGTCAGCAGCAGAGGCCTGGCCCGGCAGTAGATTTTCTCTTCGATGAAATCCCTGGTGGTTCCGGCCCGGCTGGAAACAATCGATCTGTCTCTCAGCAGTAAAGCATTGAACAGGGTGGATTTACCGGTATTGGGCCGGCCGCAGATAACCAGCTGTGGAGTGCCGCCGAGGTTTTCATTGAAGCGGCTGATGGAGATGATCCTTTTCAGGCCGGCCAACAGCTGTTGACCGCAGGCGCTGAAGGCAGGTATTTCAGGATCATCGGAGCTGAATTCAATGGCGCTTTCCAGGCGGGCCGCCAATTGGCTGAGTTCCCGTCGCAACTGGTCCAGCAATCGCGAGAGACCTCCTTCCAGGCTGGAAAGCAATATCCTGGAATAAGCGGCTGAATCACAGGCGATCAGCTGTTCAACGGCTTCAGCCTGGATCAGGTCGATCTTGCCGTTTTTATAGGCCCGGAAGGTAAATTCCCCCGGGCGGGCCAAGCGGGCTCCTGCCTTTGCCCCGGCGTTCAGGGCTGCTTGCACCAGGGCCGGATTGCCGTGCAGGGATATTTCGGCCAGATCCTCTCCGGTGTAGGATGCCGGGGCTGGAAAAAAAACGGCCAGGCATTCGTCTACCGGCCGGCCTTCAAGCATCAACCTGCCGCGTTGCAGGTATCGGGGCCGGGGACTTGCGGGGAGTCCCGCTACCAGTTTGTTGAGTACTTGTCCGGCCGCGGGCCCTGATATTCGGATGACGGCCAGCGCTGAGCGGCCCTGGGGAGTAGCCGGAGCGATGACGGTATCATCGTCCATTGCCTTTTTTCCGAATGGTCAGCACCTTCAGGAAATGGTCTCCTTCACTCTTTGATTCCAGGTCGGAGTACTTGTTGATGGTCATGTGAATGATGCGGCGCTCGAAGGGATTCATCGGGGCAAGTTGAATGTCCGTGCCGCTGCGACGAATTTTTTTTGCCATGCGGTGAGCCAGGTCGCTCAATTCCCGCTCTTTTTTCTTGCGGAAGTTTTCACATTCGCAGAATATTTTCTTGCCCAGGGCATCCGAATAAAGCCGGTTCAACAGGTATTGCACGGCATTGAGCAGGTTGGCGTTCTGAAAGAGCATCAGGCGGTAGTCGTCTCCGTAAAAATGGAGGCGCAGAAAATCCGGTTGTTCTTCGAGGTCAAAGGCCAGGTTCAGTTGCATTTCGCCGATCATCTCCCTGGTGAAGTTTTTCAGGGATTCGATGTCCCCGCCTTCGGAGAGCCAGGCTTCAATGTAGATCTCCCGGTTTTTATGACCGAAATACTTCGTTTTTTCCGTTACTATCTTGTACTTGATCTGTTCTTCTGCGACTTCAAAAACCTCGGCGGCTTTTTGCAGGGCATCCTTGAGTGAGATTCCCTGGAATTCTCTCTTTTCGTTCATTTGGCCTTGACTCCTTTCTTCCGGCGCAAGGTCTTCATTTCTTTCTCTTCTTCCTTTTTCTTTTTGAAAACCGTCCGGTTGATTATATGCTGCTGGCCTATCTGCAGCAGGTTGGAGACGAACCAGTAGAGGTTCAGTCCGCTGGGAAAAGACATGAACAGGATGACCATCAGCACGGGCATGACGTACATGATCTTCTTCTGAATATCATCACCGCCGGAAGGGGACATTTTCATCAGAATGATCTGGGTCAATCCCATCAGAATGGGCAACACGTAAAAGGGATCCTTCTGGGAGAGATCGCTGATCCAGAGTGTCCAGGGTTCGTGGCGGACGTTGATGGAAACCGAAAGCAGGCGGAAAAAGCCCCACAGTACGGGCAGTTGAATCAAAATCGGCAGGCAGCCGCCGGCCGGGTTGACTTTTTCCTCCTTGTAGAGGGCCATCAACTCGGCGTTCATCTGGCGTTTCTGTTCAACGTCACGGGTGTTCTTGTACTTCTTCTTGATGGCCTTCATCTTGGGCTGCAGGGTCTGCATCTTGGCCATGGACACCGAGGATGAATAAGTCAGTGGGAACAACAGGATTTTCAGGAATATGGTAAAGATGATCAGGGCCCAGCCGTAATTGGGCACAAATGAATAAATGAACAGAATTCCCTTCAGCATCAGCCTGGCCAGAGAGCCGAACCAGCCGTATTCAATGACTTTGTGCGCTTCGGGAAAGACCTGCTTGATGTCGGCCAGCACGGTTTCATCCTGGGGACCGAGAAAAACCGCCCTGGTATTGGTGATCGCTGTGTAGTAATAGTTTTCGACTTCGTTGTTTTCGTTCTTTTCCCGGATCAGCGAGTAGGAAAACTGGCTGTGATTCCAGTCGGTTCTGAACATGACCGCGAAATAGGTCGTCTTCAGGCTGACCCAGTGCATGGAGCCACCCAGGCGCACGTTAAGCAGTTTTTCGATCTGGGGGCTGTCGCTGGGCTGGGCCTTGACCTTGCTCAGGTCAAGGCTCTGCAGGTTCTGGCCGTCCCAGTAGGCGGCTTTCAGCCCGGCCAGCGCTTTGCGATCACTGCTGATGTTGTTTTCAAGGTCAGGGCCGAAAAGCAGGGCCAGGTCGTGCTGGCGGCCGTTCTTTATCACCCGGGAATCGATGTCGATGACATAGGATGAGGGATTGAAGGTAAAGCGCTTGCTGGCCTGCAGCATCAGGTCGGGGTCACCGTACTCGAAAACGATTGATATCGGGGCGCCCTGGTCAAGGTTCAGATAGTCGCCGGCTTCGATGGAGAACAATTCCTTGTTCAGCAGGATGGCCGTTTCATCGCCGCCGAAAGGAGAGAAATGAAAAGGCAGAAAGCCGAAACGGTCAGCTTTCTGTGAAACCAGGTCCAGGGGCTGACCTTCATCGTCGCGATACTTTTTCAGCACAAAGGAACGCAGGGCTGCCCCCCTGGAAGTGAAAACGGCCTGATAAAGATCGTTTTCTACGGTAATAAGACGTTCCTCCTGGCCGCGGCGGGCTGAGATTTCCAGGTTTTCCAGGCTTTGCGGCTCTTCTTCCCGTTTTCCGCCCAGCAGGCTTTCCAGGTCAACCGGCTGCTGCCGTTGCGGATCGGCCGTTGCGGTTTCCCGGGGCTGTTCGGCCGTGATCTCCGGGCGGCTGACCGGAGTGGGTTTCGGCATGAAAAAGTACTGGTAAAGAACGATGACCACGATTGACAGTGATACGGCTAAAATCAGGCGTCTGGTTTCCATTGCTTGTTTACCTCAAGTGAGTCGGGTACGGGATCGGCCCCTCCGGGATGGAAGGGGTGGCATTTGCATAAACGGCGCAGGCCCAGCCAGGTTCCACGCAGTGGACCGAATCGGGAAATGGCCTCGGCCGTGTATTCCGAACAGGTAGGCAGAAAACGGCAGTTATTGCCCAGCAGGGGGGAAATGAATCTCTTATATCCGGAGATCAAGATCAAGAGAACTGTTTTCATGCTTGCTGCCGGGCGATTTTTTGCCAGGCTTGCTGAAACAATTCTTTTACCCGCTGCCGATCATTGCGGTAGAAAGGCGAGCGAATCGAAACCCAGATGTCGTGGGCTGCGGGCAAAGATCTGTCCTGCTGGCGGTATAGTTCACGCATCCTTCTTTTCATGGCATTGCGCCCCACGGCTCCAGCCACCTTGCGGCTGACTGATACCGCGAAGCGGTTATACGGAAGATCGTTGCGTAAAAAGTACAAAAAAAAAATTGTTGCGCAAGCGTCCTGCTTTTTTAAGCAAGCGCAGAAAATCTTCCTGCTTGCGGATTCTCTGGCAGGAAGGAAATTTGCGGGCCATCTTCTTCAGGCACTCAGTCTCAGGCGCCCCTTTCTTCTTCTGCTGCTGAGAATTTTACGGCCGCCCTTGGTGGCCATGCGCGCGCGAAAGCCATGGTTTTTTTTTCTTTTTCGATTATTGGGTTGGAAAGTCCGTTTCACTCTAAACTCCTTCCAAGTACAAAATAGTTTTTATCATATAAAAAAAACCACCGACTGTCAAGCAAAATCGATTCTTCGGCAAGAGGTGCATTCCGGCGATCAGAAATGCACAGTTAGTAAATAAGCGGCAATCATGGCTGTTCCGGTTAAGGCGTGGACCTTGACCATGGCCAGATTGGCCGGGGTCATTCTCAGGGGATCATCGAGGTGACGCAGCATGATCGGGATACTCTTTACGGCCAGGGGCAGGCTGAGCAAACCCAGCAGGACAAAAGTCGGCATCATGCCGCTGTATGCTGAAAGCAAGAGGATGCCGTAAGCCAGGAACAACCCGATAACGTAGAGAAAGGCCCCGGATTTTTTTCCGAAGCGGGCTACCAGGTTCCACTTGCCGCCTTGTCGGTCAGTCTCATAGTCAGGAATTTCGTTGATCAGAATCATCGACCACATCATCAATCCGAGTACCAGAGAGGCGATTAATGGTTCCCAGGTAAAGGTCCGCGTCTGGACGTAGTAGGCGCCCAGTACGATCACCGGGCCGAAGTTCAGCAAAAGCCCTAATTCACCGAAACCGCGATAGCTGTATTTTATTGGCGGAGTGGTGTAGAACAGAGATGAGGCCATGCCGAAAAGTCCCAGCATCAGGATGGGCCAGCCGCAAACCCAGGTCAGGTATACTCCAATGATAAAGGTTATGCCGAACAGAAAGCCGGCTGCCCTGAGTATGCTTTTTTCCGACAACAGGCCCTCCGGCAGGACTCCGCTGCCTCCGGTGAAATAATTCTTTTCATCGCCTTTTTTCAAGTTGACTGCCTGGCGGTAATCCAGAACATCGTCGACCAGATGGAGGGCGAAATGATTAAAACTGACTCCGACGATCACCAGCGCGAAGTGCAGCCAGTTAAAAGCATAGCCGTGGGCCAGGGCGATTACGGCGCCAAGTATGGCCGGCAAAATGCTGGTTATAACGAAGTGCAATCTCAATATGCGCAGCCAGGCGATCCAGATCGGCTTCGCCGCTGTTGTTTTCCTGCCATCAGCTGTTTTTTTCACGCGTGTTTTATTTTTTTTTCTAACTGTTGAACACCTGCCGTTTATTCTGCCAGGATCCTTTGCATCTGACTGCAAAATCAATTTTAGCATTTTTTATTGTGCAACAACCAGGCTGAAAGAGCAATTGTTTTGTCGGTGATTTCCGCGGCAGGCTTGCCGGTAAGGCGACATATTGCTATGATTACTTTTTAGCTCAGGCAATTGATGGAAAAAAAAGTGACTGGATTTATGCGGATAGCCCTGCTTGGAGCCGGCTGGCTGGCGGTCGGCCTTGGCACTGTCGGGGTATTCCTACCTCTGCTGCCGACCACCCCTTTCCTGCTGCTGGCCGCGGCCTGTTTCGCCCGCAGTTCCAAGCGCTTCTATGATTGGCTGCTCAACCACGGGCTGCTGGGACGCTACGTGCGGGATTATCTTTCCGGACGCGGCCTGCCCCGGCGGGCCCAGTGGACTTCAATTGTTTTGCTCTGGCTGACTATCGGCACTTCAGCTGTCTTCTTTGTCAGTGTCAACTGGGTCCGCTTGCTGCTGCTGCTGATCGCCGTGGCCGTCACCTGGCATATTCTGGTTGTCGGCCGAAACGTATCAGGGCACGACCAGCCTGGGGATTAAGGGGTTGATCCGGGAAACGATCTCGTAATGAATGGTCTGGCAGATTTCGGCCAGCTCTTCGGCGCTGACCCGCTCCTCGCCCTGGCCGCCGATCAGGGTGACCCGGTCACCCGGTTTGACTCCGTGAATATGGCTGATATCAGCCATCAGCATGTTCATGCAGATCCGGCCTCGCAGGGGAGCTCTTTTCCCGCCCACGACCAGCCAGCCGTTGTTTGACAGGCGGCGGTCATAACCCTCATAGTAGCCCACCGGAATCACGGCCAGGCGGGTTCTTTTCAGAGTTCGATAAGAGAGCCCGTAGCCGACCGGTGAGTTCTTGGGCAGTTCCTTGACCTGGGCCACCCGGGTATGCCAGCTTAAGACGGGTTTCAGCCTGACCGGTCCGCTCTGGTTCTGTTCCTGGAAGCTTACCTGGGTTGGTTTTGAAGGCCAGAATCCATAGGCCGATATTCCCAGCCTGACCAGGTCGAAATAAGTCTCGGGAAAAAGCAGGGCTGAGGCCGAGCAGGAAAAATGCTTCAACAGTTTTCCTGCTTCGATCCCGGCCAGCATGCTGTTAAAGATTTCCAGCTGGGCGCGGGCGTATGAATGATCGGTGGTATCTTCGATATTGGCGAAATGCGAGTATATACCCTTTACCTGAATGAGGGCTGGGTTGAGGCCGGCCAGGGTCGCCGGGATTTTTTCCGCGGCAATGCCGAGGCGTGAAGTTCCGGTTTCCACTTTCAGGTGAACTTTGGCCTGCAGCCCGTGTTTACGTGCCAGGGCCGAAATGGATTTCAGGTAGGGAATCGAGGGGGCGATCAACTCCACGTCAGCGGCCAGGAGTTCCGCCAGTTCTTCCTCGGGAATCCAGCCGACCGCCAGCACTGGCTTGCCGCCGCTCTTTCTTTTTACCAGCAAGGCTTCGGAGGCCGAGTCAACGGCAAAATAGGCCAGGGCCGGATGATTGCGGGCGATGGAGACGATTTCCTCGAGACCGTGACCGTAAGCATTGCCCTTGACCACGAAGACAAGCGGTTTTTTCGTCCTTTGGGCGAACCAGTCCAGGTTGGCCAGCAGGCCGGCCGAGCTTATTTCCACATGAGTTTTCATTCCACCTGAGACCAGTTGAGACAGGTGTCGGCCGGGATGGAAACTTTAGTCCGGCGACCCAGCAGCAAGGGCAGTTCGAGAGGCGGGATGCCGGTTCCCGGGCGCTTCAGCAAGGTGTTATCCGGAGTGAATGCTTCTCCGGCGATGATGTCCCGGGATGCATGAACGCTCTTGCGGCCGTTCAGGCGTTCCTCTTCCTCGGTCAAAGAAAGGCTTTCTTTTCCTTCTTGGCGCAGGGCTTCCTCTATTTCCCGGATTGCCGCGATCGCCCGTTTCATTTCTTCTGGATCAGCCGAGAGGCTGTGATCAGGTCCGGCCTGCTCTCGGTCAAGGGTGAAGTGTTTTTCCAGAAACCTGGCTCCCAGCGCGGCCGCCGCCAACAGCATGTGTGTGCCGCGGCTGTGGTCTGAAAAGCCGGTCGGCAGTTTGAAGGTGCGGTGCAGGTAGCTGATGTTGCGCAGCCTGATGTCGGCGGGCGGGGTTGGATAGGCTGTGGTGCATTCAAGCAGAATGATTTTTTTCGTGCCGCTTCTGCGCAGGCTTTCCACCAGGGCGGCAATTTCAGCCAGGTAGGCCATACCGGTGGAAATAACGAAAACGTCCGATAATTGCTGCTGGCTTTGTACAAAATGAACGTTGTTGAGTTCAGCGGAGGCCACCTTGACGAAATCAAGGCCGAAATCGAGCAGATCCCGGCGGGCTTCTTCGGAAAAAACGGAAGCACCGAAGCTGAGCCCCTGGTTGCGTGCTTCGCTGCGCAGCAGCGGCCACCAGGAAGGTTTGATCTCCAGTCGCTCCATCTGGCCGATTACGTCAACATCGGTATGGGCGAAGCCCGGGTGGAAACGCGAGTACATGGATGTGGCTTTAAAAGCCTGGAACTTGACCGCGTCGAAGCCGCTGGCCGCGGCCGCCGCTATCAGGGTCCGGGCCGTGTCCAGGTCACCGTTGTGATTTATCCCTATTTCGGCACATAGTATTACTTTTTCAGAACTCAATTCGTGGATGTCTTTCATGGCCTAAATGTACTACATTTTCCGGCTGAAATCCATGAGACCCGCTTTTTTAAAGAAAATTCTTCAGGCGGGCCAGGCCCGACCGGGAAATCGGCAGGGAGTCCCCGTTGGCCAGAATGGCCTTGAAGCTTTCCTTGGAGTAGGGCTCTATCCGTCGCAGAAAGGAAATGTTCAAAAGATGGGAGCGGTGGATGCGGCAGAAAGTGGATGGGTCAAGTTCTTTTTCCAGCTGGTTCAGTCTTTCGCTCTTGAGAAAGGTGCGGGAAGCAGTATGAATGCGTACGTAGTCGTCCTCAGCTTCGATGCGGATGGTTTCACTGACCGGAATGACGTGAACTTCGTGGCCCAGCCTGACCAGGATGCGCTGGCGCGGGCCGGTCCTTTCCCGGTGCCAGGCCAGCATTTCCTGTTGTTTTTTTTGCCTTTCCGGCCGGCCCCGTTGTTCGATGAATTTTTCCACGGCTCTTTTCAGGCGCTCGGCGCGGGCCGGTTTGAGCAGGTAATCCAGGGCCTGGGCTTCAAAGGCGCGCAGGGCGTACTCGTCGTGAGCCGTGACGAAAACGATCCCCGGAGCCTGGGGGCCAAGCAGTTCCAGCAAGTCAAAACCGTCCAGCCTGGGCATTTGGATATCCAGGAACATCAGGTCCGGTTCGAGTTCCTGTACCGCCCTGACCGCTTCAATACCGTTGGCGCATTCTCCTATGATTTCAATCCCGGGGATGGCCTCCAGTTCAAGCCGCAGGGAAGAGCGGCACAGTTCCTCATCATCGACGATCAGGCACCGAAGGTTCATTTTTTTACCTCGCTTGGGCTTGTTTCAACCCTGGGCATTACCAGGTGAACCGAAAACTCATTTTCAGTCCTTTCGGTGTTCAGCCGGGCCTCGCGTCCAAATTCATCGGCCAGGCGTCTGCGGATGGTTTTCAGTCCCAGGCCCGTTCCCGTGGGCGGCCGGAATTCTTCCTCCGGCAGGGGGTTGGTGATGATGAATTCCAGTCCAGGCCCGGTGATCCTGGCCTGGAAAGTGATACAGCCTCCGTCGAGCCGGGGTTGGATGCCGTGCTTTATCGCGTTTTCCAACAGCGGCTGCAGCAGCATCGGCGGCAGCAGGCAGGCCGGCAAAGCCGGCTCAAGCTTCCAGGCGACACTCAGTCTCGATCCCAGGCGCATGCTTTCAATGGCCAGGTAATTGCGCAGGTGTTCCAGTTCTTCACCCAGGGTTATGCGGTGATGCTGGGTCATTTTAAGAGTGTAACGCAGGAAATCGGCCAGCTGCAGGCAGATTTCCCTGGCTTGTCGGGGCTCCTTGATGATCAATCCGCTCAGGGCGGTCAGGCTGTTGAACAGGAAGTGGGGGTGAATGGTGGCCCGCATGGCCTGCAGTTCAAAACGGCTGCGTACCAGTTCAGCCTGCAGCAGTTTTTTTTCCGCTTCCCGGTTTTTTTCCATGGCCGCCAGCAGATAGTGAAACAGGATACTCAGAAAGTAGATGATCTGGGCGGTGAAGAGAAAGAGCAGGCGCACCCGGATTTCAATTTCCGGCCATTTTCCCACGGTATCGATTGCCGCCAGCAAGGCCGTGTAAAAGTGAAGAAAGACCAGCACGGCAAAGGCCAGGAAAATTGAGCCGGTCAGGTGGGTCAGGCTCAGTCGCAGCAGGGAATTCCCGGCCAGCGGGGTAAACCGGCAGATAAACCAGGTGGATATGGCGCCCAGCAACAGGAAAAACATGACCGGAAAGGCCAGCAGCATGGCCCTGGCCATTCCGATCCCGGTCAACAGCCGCAACAGCGCCGCCAGCCCCAGGCTGAGGGGGCTCCAGAAAATCAGTGCATAAAGCAGGTGGCGCGGACGTCTGAAAAATGGATGCATTTTACTTGATCTCTACTCCGCCCATGATGGCCGTACCTTTGACCACCAGCTTTTTACGGGGTTTCTGGTTTTCCTCGTTCGGACTCCAGTCCCGCCCGGCTTTGTTTTCCATGCCGCCCAGGATAGGTGTGCCCATCACCTGGACGATCCAGTGATCGGGAACCCGTATCTCGATTCCGCCCATGGCGGCGAAAGTATCCAGCAGCATTTCATCACCCGCCATGTCGGCATTGCGCAGGTCCAGTGAACAGCCGCCGAGAATGGCGGTGATTTCCCCGCCTTTCAGGTTTTTACTGTTGTACTTGTATTCTCCGCCGCCCAAAATGGCCGTGTGCCTGATGAAATCGCTGTCAGCCGCTTCAATCCTGCCGCTGCCGCAGAAATGTCTTTCCAGCAACATTACTCCAAGCAGCACCATCAGGAAAGGCCAGATGTTTTTCAATCCGAGTTCCAGGCCTGAAATCAGGCCCAGCTTGCTGGCCTGGAAAAGGCAGCCGACCGCGGTTATGTAGAGACCGGTCCAGAAGCGGCGCTTTTCCCCGGCTTGCATCAGGTGGCCCAGGCCTACCGCAATGATGATCAGGGGCCAGAAATCCAGGGGCTTGAAGCTTAAATTGAATTTCAGCAGTTCCAGTATCTGCAGAAAGCCGAAAATAATCAGGCCCAGGGCGAAAACAGCTCCGACATCCAGAAACTTTTTACCCGAATTACTCATGGTTCATCTCCTTGCATGGCTTATCATCACCTGAATTTTAAATGGAAAGCTTTTTCCCGGCATTTGTTTTTCGGCCAGTGCACCCATTTTTTCGGCGATTGCGCCGCTTCAGAAAAAAACCGTTATTAAGGGATTTTCCGCGGATCGTTCCCGGGAAACCAGGCTTGACTGTGCTTTAACTCTGGCGGTAACCATGCTTGGCCTGAAATGGTGCTCAGTTGAAAACGGTTTTCAGAAAAAAGCGGCCGAACAGCCAGCCCAGCCAGGATACGCTCGCGCCGAGCAGACTGCCCCAGATCAGGTCGACAACGGTGACGATTAAAGGCCAGTTGCGGACAGTGGCCAGGTTGGTCAGGTCGTAGGTGGCATAGCACAGCAGTCCCAGGAAAGCGCCCAGGGCCAGGGACTGCAGAGCAGATCCGCCGAGCAGGGCCGGCCGTACGGCAAAAACCAGCAGTCCGGCGATAAAGAGCAGGTAAAAGAGGATTGCCGCCGGCCAGTTCACCGTGTCAGCCAGCAGAAATCCCAAGTGACGGCGATAGAAGTTTTTAGCCACCAGGCCGAGCCAGATCATGTCGATGCAAAAAAAAGCCAGTAACATGAAAAAGTAAAGGATCAGCGTTTTTTTAAAAGGCATTTTGCCTCCATTTTCAAGTGAATTATATATTCTATCTATTTTTGATCTCAAGTTTTTCTGTAAAAAAACCCGGCGGCTCGGAAAGGCATTGTTGACAATTTGTTTTTTATATGATTAATCTTAAATCCAGCGAGCATAGGAGGAAAAATGACTTCTTGGCCCAAAACTCATTTATTCAAGTCAGTTGCCCTTGTCCTGGCTTTTCTGATTGGATTGCCCGCGCCGGCATTGCTGGCCCAGGCGCCGGATCGCCTGCAGCAGAATTACGACCTGGCCAGGCAGGCCTATTTTGACGGCCACCTGGTATTGGCCCGTGAACTTCTGGAAGAACTTCTGCCGCAGCTTTTCGAAGCGGATGATCGCGGCCGACTGGCCGGGGAAGCCAGCTTACTGGCCGGGGCGGTTTATGAAGGACTTGAATTGAAAGCCGAGGCGCTGTTCAACTATTGTCAGGCCAAGGAGATACTCGGTTCAGGCCGCACTATAGACGGGCTTGACCTGGAAAGCCTTTCCTGGTACGCCGAGCCCTGCCCGGAAAAGAGCCCGGAAACGGTGATCGAAGCTGAAACCATTGAAGAAGATCTTTTTTTGGTGCGCTTCAGCGGGGCGAAGAAAATCTTTTTTGCCGGAAATTATCAGCAGGCCAAGAACGATCTGGAAATGCTGATCGCCGATATCGAGAATCTCGCCGGCCGTGACAGCTTCAAGGGCGAGGTCTACCTGCTGGCCGGTGCGACTTACGAAAAGTTGAAATTCCGCGAACTGGCCTTCAAGTATTTCTGTCAAGCCAAGTCGATCCTGGGCAAGGGACGGACTATTGAAGGTCTTAAACTCAAGGATTACAAGCAGTACAAAAAGGATTGCCCGGACGGGACCGTCTATGCCAAGGCTGCCGGCAGGAAGAAGGGAGGCGGATTCCTGGGCGCCCTGCTGGGACTGGCTGTACTGGCCGGCGCGGCTTACCTGGTTTACACCAAGTTCATCAAGAAAGATGAAGAGGATACTCCGGCACCGGTCTATTATGAGAATGAATACCAGGCCTGGACCTGCTGGCATGCTTCGGCCACCGCCCAGAACACCACGGTGACCCCGCAGATAAATTCAAATTACGCTCCCAATCCGAGCTTCAGCAACAATTACGATGACCAGAGTACCTGCACCATAACCGGGGAAAACATCGTTCACTGGAGTGTCGGAATTACTATAACCGCCTGCAATGGATTGACCAGGCGTGACCAGGTTTTTATAAACGGCAGCCAGGTGCTGGATGTCTCCAATACTTATAACAAGAGTTGTGCCGGCGGGCCGGGAATTTCAGATTTCTGCAACAGCCCCCATGATTATTCAGCTCAGAAGGATTTTCACCAGTTTGAGGTGGCCAGCGGCTCCGGGCAGGCCAGCTTTACCATCCGCCACAAAATCACCTTCACCAGGCCTTCGGGGGAAAAGGTTGTCCTGGAGACCAACCGTACCCTGGAAACAGTCATCAAGTAAACCTGATATCCGGCAGTTGATCGGCATACCTGCCTGCCCCGGCAGGTTCAGAACTTGAACCTGCCCCGGGGCATGGGATGGTCGGTTTTCCGGGCCGGGATCAAACCTGGTTCCGGCCGCGGGTTCTGACCAGGATGTATACGAAGAAGGGAGCCCCGAAAAACGAGGTTATTATGCCAACCGGGATTTCAGCCGGGGCAATCAGGGTGCGTGAGATAAAATCGGCCAGGGCCAGGGTCACTCCGCCAAGCCAGGCGCTGAGGAGAATCTGGGCCCGGTAATCACTGCCGGCCAGGTTGCGGCAGACGTGGGGGATGACCAGGCCGATAAAGCCCACCGGCCCGATCAATGAAACGGTTATGCCGATGAATAGTGAAACGGCGACCAGCAGGCCGAGGCGAAATCTCTGGATTTCAAGTCCCTTGCCGGCGGCGAAACTGTCGCCGGCTGCACTCAAAACAAGTTCCCGGCGCAGCAGCAGGCTGAGCAGCAGGAAAACGACGGCAATCACGGCCATCAGGGCTGGTTCACGATATCCGCTGGTCTCAACTCCACCCATCAGCCAGCGCATGATAGACAGGGTGTGAGCATAATCCTGGAGGTATTGCAGCAGGACGATCAGGGCGGAAAAGAAAAAGTTGATGGCGATGCCGGCCATCAGCAGGGTGTAAACGGCATAGGAACGGATGGAACGGGCGATCAGCAGGATCAGGCCGACTGAAACCAGTCCGCCCAGAAAACCGGCCGCCTGGACTGCGCCCATACCCAGGAAGGAAAACCCCAATTGCAGTTTCAGGGCGGCCACGGCCCCGGCCGCGGCTCCTGAAGATACGCCCAGGGTATAGGGTGTAGCCAGGCCGTTGCGGAAGAGATTCTGGAATATAAGGCCGGCCAGGGCCAGCACCGCTCCGGCGCAGAAGCCCAGCAGGGTGCGCGGCAGGCGCAGCTGCCAGAAGATGAAGGATTTTTCCTGGTCGCTGACGGTCAACTCTTTCTGCCAGTCTGAAGCCCCGAAAAAGGGCAGTATGGCCAGCAGGACCAGGCTGACCAGTACTATCAGTAAAAGAAAAGGAGATTTAGACATTGAGCTGGAGGCCGGTCGGGGGATCGCCGGCCAGCGGGCGGTAATTGACTTGCAGGGTGCGCTGAAAAAGCTCGGGCAGGTATCCGGAGGGGCCGGCGTACAGGGATCGTCCGGCGTTCATGGCCAGGATATGGCTGGCCTGGTTGAAAAAAAGCTCAAGCCGGTGGCTGACCAGCAGTATGGTTTTTCCCGCTCTGTTCAGGCCGGCCAGCCTGGAAATAAGCTGGCAGGTGGCCTGGGGGTCCAGAAAGGTCAGAGGCTCATCCAGCATTATCAGGTCGACATCCTGGACCAGGGCCGAAGCCAACAGGACTTTCTTCTGCTCCCCGCTGCTCAGGGTGGACATTTCCCGCCGGGCCAGGGAATCCAAGCCGAATTCCTGCAGTACCTCGGCGCATCGTTCCAGATCCTGCCGGCTGTACTCGGCGAAAAGCGGGCGGTGTGGATAACGGCCGGCCAGAACTATCTGTTCGACGCTCAGCGGCAGGGGAAAGTCGCTGAACTGGGGGAGAAAAGCGATGCGGCCGGCTATCGCCCGCCTGCTGCATTCGACCAGGCGGCGGCCTTCGAGCAGTATTTCTCCCGCGCTCAACGGGAGCATGCCGCACAGGGCTTGCAACAGGCTGGTTTTCCCGGCTCCGTTTGAACCGATAACCAGCCAGTAATCTCCGGCTTTTATTTCCAGGCTGAGCCCGGCCAGTACATTGGTTCCGCCCCTTTGACAGTAAATTTCCCGGGCTTCAATCATCTTCGGCCAGGGCGGCCAGGGCGGCAGCGATTTCCACCACCCGGGGTCCCGGCCTGAGCCAGAAAGACTCGCGGATGATTTTTACCCTGTTTTGGCGCACTGCGTTCAGCAGTGAAAACTGACTCCAGAGTGATAGTACTCTTTCTTCACTTATGCCTTCATAAAAAGCCGACAATTCTATGATCAGGTCCGGGTTCATGTAGATAATCGATTCCATGCTGACCTGGGGATAGGGGATTTCCCCGCGGTAAGCGTTTTCCAGGCCGGCGCAGGCCAGCAGTTCGTTCAGAAAATCGCGGCCGCCGATCAGGGTCATGTTGCGCAGCCGGTCCGGATCGCGTCCGGCCACCAGCAGGACGCTGTGCTTACGGCGGCCTGATCTGCCGGCTGAGATGGCTTGAAGTTGCCGGCGCAAGTCCGCGGCTTTTTCAGCGCCTCGCTGTCCCAGGCCCAGGGCCCGGCTGATTTCACGAAGAGACAGCCAGATGTCGTCCAGGCTGGAATGAGGCAGGGTCAGCATCCTGCTGCGCCGACTCAGGGCGGAAATGCGTTCCGATTGCTCCGGGTAAAGTAAAACCAGGTCGGGTCTCAGCGAACTGAGAATTTCCAGGTTCAAATCGAACAAGCCGCCGACTTTGGCGGTTTCCAGGGCCTGGGGAGGGTAGTCGCAGAAACGGGTACTGCCTACCAGGCGGTCTCCGGCCTCGAGATAGTAGATCATTTCAGTCAGGGCCGGGGCCAGGCTGACCACCCGCCGCGGAACGGCCGCGTGGCTAAGGTTGGGGAGCAGGGCGATCAACAACAGGAAAGGTTTTAAAGAGTTAAAGTTCATTGCAGCAGAATGTTTTTCAGGTCTTACTTATAACCGAGGGGACGGCGTCTGTCAATTGAGTGTCAAACAGAGTTTCCATGTCCGTTGCTTTTCCCGGCTTTGCAGGACTCCCATTGGAATCAGGTGCGGGGGGGTCAGGAAATTTTCAGCATGGCATGGGTGGCGGCCAGTTTTTCGGGAATCGGCAGGCTCTGCGGACAGAAAGCACGGCAGGAACCGCAGGAGGTGCAGCTGTCGGCTCGCCGGTCCAGGGTGGAATAGAGCCTGCGGGCCCGGTTCCAGTCATGATCGTCCAGGGCGTAGCGTTCGAATCGCAGTATTTCGGTTATGGGGATGCCCTGGGGGCAATGGGGCTGGCAGGAGGTGCAGAGACTGCAGGCGGTACGATCGGCGCGCTCGCTGATCAGGGCCAGTGCCCGGGCGTCAATTTCCCTGAGAGGACGCCCGGCTCCGGAATAACTGTCACTGAATTCAAGCAGGTTCCTGACCCTCATGACCACGGCGTCCAGCCTGGTGGCCGTGGTCAGCCAGCGGACCAGGGCCTGGTGCGGGGAGGTGCCGGCCGGCAGGGAGGCCATGAAAGCCTGGTCCTCGGTCATGCGGCCCAGCCCGCGGGCCGTCTTCATGGCGATTGTGCCGAAATTCTTTTCCCGGGCCCGCAACATGAATTCGTCATGAGCCGGATCCGCGTTGTAGGAATATATGAACTGGGCATGCTCGTACAAACCGTCTTCGAGCAGGGCTTCCAGGATTTCCGGGGCCGCTTCTCCGTGGGGGACCCGGGGATTGCCGGCGTAGCCGTGTTGGGCGATACACAGGTGTTTGACCAGTCCTTCTTTTTTGAGCCGATCAAAGGCGCGCACGAATCCCCGGTTTGCCTTGATCTCGGCCCGGTTATGGTACCCGTAATGAAACTGCATGTCATCGTAGTAATGCAGGCCGGTTTCCTGAAGTGATTGTTTTACGAACTGGTAATGGGATTCTTCATCTATACGGCCGGTTTCATGGTTACCCTCAATGCGGTCGACATTTACCTGGCAGTAATGGGCCTCCCGGTTTTTCAGTATTTCCGGCGGAGTGCCGCGTCCGGCCCAGCGATTGGCCTTGTGCCAGTAATTCATGCCGCACAATATGGCCGCTTCGGTCGGGGCCGGGGCCAGGTCGCCGGCTCCGATTATGATTGAGACTTCGCGGCCGCTGTAACCGAGCTTCCTTCTCGGCAGGCGACCGACCATGGCCGCGGCTTCTTCCACGCTGTCGGGCGTTTCACTCGGCAACGGCCGGCCGCTCAGCCTGCCGGCAAATCCAAAGGCTGCCGCTGAAGTTGAAATCTTTAAAAAATCTCGTCTTTTAATTTCCTCTTTTTCTTTTTTCATCCGGACCTCCTGAATCCAAAAAGCTCTTGGGCATGTTTTAATTCTATATAAAAAAGAACTTTTTTTCATCTGCTCCAACAGCTGGTTCTAACCGTTATCCCGGCCCGCACTGCTTAAGCAGGGGTTCCGGCCTGGATCAGTTCCTTCCATGCTTGACGGTATCGCTCTTGATCAGCCAGGAAATACCGAAAATCAGCAGGCCGAATGCTTCCAGCACCAGTACCGGTTTCAGATGGCTGATCTCCTTGGCCGGTGGATATATCTTGTAGGCGGCTATGCCGATCAGGGAGAAGAGCATTAGGATTCCGCACAGGCGGTAAACCAGGTTGCGCAGGATCTTGCCCTTTTCCACCGGTCCGTCCGGCCTGGTAAAGACAAACATTGATATCAGGGCCAGGCTGGTCAGGAAAACGGCGGCGCAGAGAGTATGCAATCCGTCGGAGATATGGGCCGGCAGCAGCAGCATGCCGATCTTTTCCCGGTAGAAAGACCCGGAACAGGGCAGCAGGGCGGCACCCAGGCCGGCGATCCCTGAAGTGACCGTCATCAGCGTATCACTGCGTACCTGGCCCTTGTAGGTGATCAGCAGAGCCGATACCACGCAGAGCAGGCCGACGTAAACGTCCCGCATATTGGTATGGTAATAGGCGCTGATGGAGTTTTGCACCGGCGTGCCTTCGAGCAGGCCGCCCAGAACCACTACCAGGGGCAGGGCCATGCCCTGAATCCCGATCAGGCGCAGCAAGGCCTTGTAGGACATGGCGAAACTGCGGTTTTTTTTGTTCAGTTGTTCAAAGGTGCGACGCAGGATCATGGCCGGTTCCTCATTGGCCCTATGATAACACAATAAATGAAATATTTACGCCCAAGAACATGGAAACTGTGACATTTGTCAGTACCCGAAGTGATTACCGGCACTTCCCGGCTTGATCAGGACGGGCTAAATTAGCGGCATGAAGATAAGGAGGTTTTCATGCTGAAAAAGATGTTGAAGTCAGGCTTGATATTGTGGGTCATGCTGATGCCCTTGGCGGCGGTTCAGGTTGTTGACCTGCCCTGGATCGCAAATCCCGATTCAGTGGCGATTTCCCGGGACAGGGTTTACCTGCTGGAGGGAACCACCATCCACATGCTTGATTTGGAAGATTTCAAGTACCTGGGCAAGTTCGGCCAGGAGGGTGAAGGTCCGGGTGAAATCAGGAAAAATCCCTTCGGCGGTCCGATCCTGGTCGTGCCTTACCGGGATAGGGTTTTTGTCAACAGTATGGCCCGGCTGTCGGTGTTTTCCCGGGACGGTGCATTTATCGAGGAATTCAGGATCGATCCCAATGACAGCTTTGTTCCCTTCGGAGACAAATTCGTCTGCATCGGGCCGCATGTTCCGGCGGCCGGCGGCAAGGCCCTGATGGCGGTTTTTCTTACCGGACCCGATCTGCGCAAAGAAAAACCCCTCTACGTTTCTGACTTCGAAGTCGGCATGGACATGAACTTTGAATTTCCCATTGCCCCATTTTTTCCGAGCATGAACGATGAAAAAATCTTCATCATCGCTGGGAAAGACGGCTTTGCCATTGACGTTTTCGACCGTCAAGGCCGGAAGCTTTCCCGCATGGAAAAGAAGGAAGCAGCCGTGGGCCTGCCGGCTTCTTATCGCGCCGAAACGGAAAAAGCCTTCAAACGCAATCCCAATTTCGCTCCGCTCTGGGATTATTTTCGCCAACGCATAAGTTACAAGAGCCATTTCCCCGCCATTTACGATTTCCAGGTTGAGGGTGACCTGGTATACGTTTTTACCAACAAGATGCGCGGCAATGAACGGGAGTGTATTGTCATGGATCTGGACGGCCGGGAAAAGCAAAGGACCTTCCTCCCGGTGCCGATGAATTACGGCCTGGAGTTCAAGGCGGTTTATACCATTGCCGGGCGTAAATTCTATGATCTGTTCGAAGATGAGGACAGAGAACTGTGGACCCTGAGAATCAGGCCGCTGTGAACGGCAGTCTAGTGAAAATGGCGATGATAGAAAATGGCCAGCTGGGTGCGGTCACGTAAATCGAGTTTTTCCAGGATGACGCTGATGTAGTTGCGCACCGTGCCTTCGCCCAGGTTCAGCTTGTCTCCGATTTCACGATTGGACAAGCCCTCGGCCACCCGGCAAACGACTTCGAACTCCCTGGCGCTCAGGCCCAGGCTTTCGGGGGTGGCCCGGTTGCGCTCGCCGATCAAATCGGGCAGTCGATCCGCAATGGCCTCCCCGAATACTCTTTGCCCCAGGGCGGCGGCCTTGACCGCCGGCGCGATGCTTTCGTAATTCTGCTTCAGCAGGTATCCACGGGCGCCCATTTTCAGAGCCTTGACGATGTATTCATCATCCGAGAAGGTGGTCAGGAAAAGAATGCCGGCCTCGGGCCGACGGGCCAGGATACGCCGGGCGGCCTCAATGCCGTCCATGCCCTGCATGCGGATGTCCAGCAGGAGCACGTCCGGCCGCAGCCGGTTGTAGAGCTGAATTGCTTCCTCACCGCAGCCTCCCGTCGCCAGTACCTTCAGCTCCGGGTCCGCGGCCAGGATGGTTTTCAGCGAGTCAGCCACCAGGGGATCGTCATCGACAATTACGATTCCGGTCATCGGGGATTCTCCTTGGGCAGGCTCACGAAAAGCCTGAAACCTGCTTCACTGCTGAAATGAACCCGGCCGCCGAGTTCTCCGACCCGCTCCCTGATACTGCGCAGCCCCAGCCCTTCACCCTGGGCGGGTTGTTTCACCCGGCCGTTGTCACTGACCGTCAACTGGTAGAACGCCGGGTGCTCTTTCAGATTCAGTTGCAGTTCACTGGCGTCCGAATGGCGGATCACGTTGCTCAGGGCTTCCCGGATCACGGCCAGCAGGCAGTGACGCAGGTGGCGCTCCGGGATGGTCTGCAGGTCTATGTTTTGTTCGGTGCGGCGATTGCCCACATCCTGCAGCATTTCGCTGATCTCAGCCTCGAGATTGATCGGCGTGTCGTGCAGTTGGTGCACGCTGTGACGGATACGATCCAGACCTTGTTTCAGGGTGGTTTCCAGTTTGCCCAGGGGTTGTTTCAGGCCTGAATCAGAGCTGCCCGCCAGCAGGGCCGCGGTTTGCAGCAGGGCGCTGGATAAAAGGTGACCCACGTTATCGTGAATGTCCCGGGCGATACGGTTGCGTTCGTGCAAAGTGGCCAGGCGGATTTCGTTTTCCCGGCGTTCGTACCGGTCCTGTTCCAGGCTGAGTATCTGCTTGTCCAGGTTGCGCAGTTTGTCCTGCAGGGAGTACAGTTCTTCCAGGCGCTTTTCCGCCCGGACGGCCCGCAGTTTAAGCAGGGCGGACAGTAAGGCCAGGAAGACCAGTAACAGCGCCGGTCCCGGACCGGAGCGCAGCAGCAGCAAAGCCGGGGGGGACAGCAGCACCGGCAGCAGCCAGGCGGGTTCTGATTCAAGCGATTCGTAGACCAGCAGGGGCAGGTAAAGGCAGAGCGGCGGCAGGAAAAAGCAGAGCAGGCAGAACAGCGGAGGCAGGCTCCCGCGCCAGGCTCCCGGCTCGAGATAAACCATGATGGAAAAAACAATTACCGCCAGCAGCAGGGGCAGTACCTGCTCCCGCCCGGGGAAAAGCAGGAAACTCAGGCTGAAAGATGATAAAAAAAGCGCCAGCCTGTCGCTAAGCTCTGCAAAGCCGTTTTTTTCGGATTGTGACATTTGTCAGTATCGGCAGTGATTCAGGACACTTCCCTATTGTATACTCAAGGCATTAAATTGTCAGCAAGCGGAATCGATCTCGTTCCGCTTGAGGATTTCAAGTGTTCAGGAGGATAAATGGACCTGCAGATACTCAGCCGGTTTTTCATGTGGTGTACGCTGATCAACGCCGGGCTTCTGATTTTGTCTTTCTTGTTCTGGCTGTTGGCCGCGGATTTGATGTTCAAGCTTTACGGTCATTGGTTTCACCTCCCCCGGGAAAGTTTCAACCTGCTGTATTTATCCTTGCTGGGCCTGTTCAAACTGTTGATTGTAATCTTTAACGCGGTTCCCTGGCTGGTCCTGGAATTCATTCGCTGAATGGAGGCAAGAATGGTAATCAAGGTGAAAGACCTGGTCAAGCGATACGGTGAAGTACTGGCCCTGGATAAATTCTCCCTGGAATTGAAAGACGGGGAAATTCTCGGCCTGCTGGGGCCGAACGGTTCGGGTAAAACCACGGCCATCAACTGCATGCTGGCACTGCTTAAATTCGACCAGGGTGAAATTGAAGTGTTCGGCCGGGAAATGAAGGCCGACAGTTACGAGCTGAAAAAAGACATTGGGGTGGTCATGCAGAACGTGGCCCTGTTTGAGCCTCTGAGCGCCGAGGAAAACATAGATTACTTCTGCGGCCTGTACGTGGCCGACAAAAAACTCCGGCGGGAAATGGTGCGGGATGCCATCGAGTTCGTCGGTCTGCAGGGTTTTGAGCGTTTCCGGCCGAAAAAGCTGAGCGGCGGCCTGCTGCGCCGGCTGAACATCGCCTGCGGCATAGCTCATAGACCCAAGTTGATTTTCCTGGATGAACCGACCGTGGCCGTTGACCCGCAAAGCCGCAACCGCATCCTTGAAGGAATCGTCGAACTAAACCGGCGCGGTTCAACCATAGTTTATACCTCGCATTACATGGAGGAAGTAGAGCGTATCTGTTCGCGCATCATGATCCTGGACCGTGGCCGGGTGATCGCGGCCGGCACCCGCGACAGCCTGAAAAAGCTGATCGACCTGGGCGAGAAAAACCGTTTTGAAATCAGTGTCCTGGAGGCGGCCCAGGTGACGGCCCTGAGGGAATTGCCCGGGGTCGCCTCGGTTTCACTGCAGGACGGTCTGCTGGAGGTCCGTTCGCACAAGGGGATGAGTATCCTTGAAAACCTGTTGGCCTTTTTCAAGAAAAACGATATTACCTACGGCAAGATATATTCTGAACAGCCCAGCCTGAACGACGTATTCCTGGAAATCACCGGGCGTGAATTGCGTGACGGGGCGAACGGCCATGTTTAAGCACGTCTTCCGCTACCGTTTAAGAGTCCTGTTGCGGGAAAAAACCCTGGTTTTCTGGACCCTGGTTTTTCCATTCCTGCTTTCGGTTCTGTTCAAACTGGCTTTCTCAGGCTTCAGTTCTCCCGGTGGTTTCAGGCCTGTGGCCCTGGCCGTGGTTCAGGATGAAGCCTTCCAGGCCGATTATTTCTTTCGCCAAGCATTGACCATGGTGTCCGAGGGCGAGCAACGTATATTCGACCTGCGCCTGAGCCCCGATGAAGCCACGGCCCGAAACTGGCTGAGTGAAAAATCCATCAGTGCTTACATCACGGTGGCCGACCCGATCATCCTGCATGTCGCCGGTCCCGGGCTGGGTCAGAGCCTGGCCAAGGTTTTCCTGGACCAGTACAGCCAGGTTGCCCACCTGTTTGAAACCGTGCTTGGCCGAAATCCGGCCGCCCTGGCCGGCTTGCTGAGGCAATTGCGGGAAAGAAGCGGTATCCTGGAACCGGGCCGGGCCGGCCGGGCCGAGCCCAATCTCCTGCTCATTCTCTACTACGCCCTGCTGGCCATGTCCTGCCTGTACAGTTCGTATTACGGTCTGAACGAAATTATGGATGTCCAGGGCAATTTGTCGGCCCGGGCGGCCCGGCTGAACCTGGTGCCGGCCGGCAAACTGAAGATGTTCCTGGCTGGTTTGCTGGCGGCGCTCTGCATTCACTTTTCCGGGCTGTTGATCTTCCTGCTCTTTTTGCGCCTGGTGCTGGGAGTGGAGTTTGGTGAGCGCGGCTTTTTTATCGGTATGACCATGCTGCTGGGTTCCTTGACCGGGCTGGCACTTGGAGCCCTGGTCGGAGCGGTGCTGCGAGGCGGTGAGAACCTCAAGGTGGCCGTACTTTCGACTTTCACCCTGGTTGGAGCCTTCCTGGCCGGCATGATGTCACCGCAGGTCAAGTACCAGGTTGGCAACGCCCTGCCCCTGCTGGCCTGGATCAACCCGGTCAATCTCTTGGCCGACGCTTTTTACGCCCTGTATTACTACGATGATTTACAGCGTTACGCGCAAAACATGGCCCTGCTTCTGTTGCTGGTCACCCTGATGTGCATCGGAGTTCACTTCCTGATCAGGAGGCGGCAATATGTCAGTCTTTAAACTGGCCCTGAAAATCATCATCAAGAACATTCCTTCCCTGGCCGTGTACCTGTTGATTTTCATCGGTATCACGCTGATCATGATCGGCAGTGCTGACGGTCCGAGTGAGGGCTTGGCCCAGGTCAAAATCAATCTGTCCTTCAGGGCCGGGGAAGAAAGCCCCCTGCTTATGGGATTAAAAAAGGAACTGGCGCAAATTGCCCGCTTTGTCGAACTGCCGGCCGGGTCGGCGGCCGTGCAGGATGCCCTGTTCTTCGGCCGGGTCAGCTACGTGCTGGAAATTCCGGCCGGGTTCAGCTCTGCTTTCATGGAAGGCCGGGTTTTACCCCTGAAGAAGTATTCCCGGTCATTTGAGCGCGCCGACCGCTATGCGGACATGACGATTGAACAGTATTTCAGGCTGGCCGGCCTGTACCGTGACAGCCTGCCCGGCCTGGAACAGGAGGAGTTGGCCGGTCTGGCGGCCGCCAGCCTGGAGCGGGAGTCCCGGGTGCAGCACCACGAAGGAGTCAAGTCGCTTCGTTCGCTGGCCTATGCCCGCATGTTATTCAATTTCATGAGTTATTCCCTGTTCAACGTGCTGATTTTCGGTATCTGCATCCTGCTGCTGATCTTCAACCAGCGGGACATCCGCCTGCGCAACGCCTGCGGTCCGCTCAGCCTGCGCAGCCTGAACGCCCAGATCCTTGCCGCCGGGCTCTTGTTTTCCTTTATATGCTGGCTTTTGATGAGCGTGGTTTGCCTGCTGCTACAGGTGGAATCGCTGCCCGGGCACAATGCGGTTCTGTTCCTGGTCAACGGCCTGGTTTTCACCGCCTGGGCCGCATGTGTCGCATATTTTCTGGGTCAGCTGGCCTCGAAAATGGAAGCCGTCTCCGCCATGGCCGCGGTGATCACCCTGGCTTCCAGTTTTTTGAGTGGAGTTTTCGTGCCGCAGGAATTCCTGGGCGCCGGATTGCTCAGGTTCGCCCGCTTCCTTCCGACTTACTGGTACGTGCGGGCCAACAACCAGATCGCCGAGATCACCCGGCTCAGCCTGGACGGTCCCTTGCTGCAATCACTGGCCATGCAGCTTGTTTTCGGCCTGGCTTTTCTTTCCCTGGCCCTGGCCGTCGCGAAAAAAAAGCGTCACTCGGCTTAGCTGCTTATCGGGGAATGGTCTTGCCCGGCCGGTTCAGATTTCCGGGACCGATATCTTGGCCGCGTTGACCAGCTCCGTATTGCCGGGCAGGTGCAATTCGGCGGCACTGCGGCAGTAGAAAGCCAGGCCCCGGTAGCTGGTCAGGTAACGGAATGACTTGGAAAACAATCCGCCCGTGGCCCTCACTATGAGTGGCTTTTCGATCAGGGTCAGGATGCGGCTGAATTCCTCCGGCTCAAGGCGCACCACAGTGCCGCAGGCCTTGACGGCATTGGCGATGGCGGCCATGTACACGGCGCTTGACGTGGCGGCGGTGCTTCCACTCATCTTTTCCTCCTCTTTCCAGCGGGTCTTGCCCTTGAATAGGAAAGTTTACTGTAACCGGACCTGTCAGTAAAGCCATAAAAGGCAGTCTTTTATTCAATGCTTCGAAAAAAGCTTTGTTTGACTGTAAACAACTTGTGGACAATTGCCAAGCAAGGCACCACTGTTATAAAATAGCTTTTGCTGTGGATACCGGGCCGGGAGGTCTGAGGAGGTAGGTCATGAAAAAAGTATTGTTTTTGATATTAGGCTCATTGGTCTTCATGCCATTTTTGCCGGCCCAGGAAGCAACGCTGGAAATGGTGGAAATAGTGCCGGGTGTATACGAAGTGCGCGGCGGTAGCGGTGCCAACTGCGGGTTGATTGTGGGAGCGGGTGAAGTGGTTCTTATAGACGCCAAGATGACCCTGGAGTCGGCCCGGGACCTGCAGGAAAAAATCACCGCAGAAATCGGCCTGCCCCTGACCCGGCTGATCATAAGTCACAGTGACGGCGATCACGTCAACGGCCTGCCCGCTTTTCCGGCCGCGCTGCCGATCATCTCCCACCAGGGCACCCGCCGGGAAATGGAGGAAAGCTTTGTAAAGAACGAATGGCAGGCCTGGCTGCCCGATCTGACCTATGAGGGCCGATTGACACTGCACGCCGCCGGCCGGGTCATCGAACTTCATCACTTCGGTCCGGCGCACACCAGCGGGGACAGCGTGATTTTCCTGCCGGCCGAAAAATTGGCCTTTGTCGGCGACCTGATCTTTATCGGCCGCGACCCCCTGATCCATCGGCACAAGGGCGGTACGGCCCGGGGCGTGGCCGCCACCCTGCAGGGAATACTCGATTTGGGCGTGGAAACCGTTATTCACGGCCATGGACCGGCTGTCGGCCGCACTGAGACAAGTGAACTGCTGGCCATGTACCGGGACCGGATCGCCCGGGTGCAGGAAATGGTCAAGGCCGGGAAAAGCCTGGAACAGGTCAAACAGGCTTTCGGTATTGCTCCCGAGGAAGAAGGCTCACCCCGCCGTCGCTGGCCCAGCCTGGTGGAAGTGATTTACCTCGAACTGACCGAAGCCGGGTGAGCCGGCCGCTGGAATCTTCCGTCGATCGCCTGGCCGTGGTGGTCCAGCGCTACGGCCTGGAAATCAACGGCGGGGCCGAGTACCATGCCCGGTTGATAGCCGAAAAGCTGTCTCCCTTTTTCCAGGTGGAAGTGTTCAGCAGTACGGCCCTTGACTACCTGACCTGGGCCCCGCATTACCCGGTCGGCCAGGAATTGATCAACGGGGTTAAAGTAAACCGCTTCGACGTGGCCCGCCGGCGTGACCCGGAACGTTTCGGCCGCCTGCAGGAGAAGGTCTTCAACCACGAACACAGCGCCGCCGAGGAATTACTCTGGCTGGAAGAAAACGGCCCCTTCCTGCCCGGACTGATCGCCGAGCTTCAGGCCCGGCAGGACGAGTTCCGACGCATCTTGTTCTTTTCCTATCGTTATTACCATTCCTGGGCCGGAATCCGGGCCATGCCCCAAAAGGCCCTGCTGGTGCCGACCGCCGAGCATGACCAGGTGATCTACATGCACCTGTTCAAGGAATTGTTCCACCTGCCGGCGGCTGTCGCCTACAACTCGATTGAAGAAAAAGAACTGATCAACCTGGTCAGCGCTAATCAGGCCGTGCCCGGCGACGTAATCGGGGTCGGTTCGGAGGTCCTCCAGCCGGCTCCGCTTGATCTGAAAGGTCTTTTCGGCCTGGAGCGGCCTTTCCTGCTTTACATCGGCCGTCTGGATGAAAACAAGGGTGTACCGGAACTGCTGGCCCATTTTCAGCGCCTGCAGGCCGAGGAAGAACCGGATCTCGACCTGGTGCTGGTCGGCAAGGCCTGGATTGAAGTGCCGGATCACCCGACGATCAGGCATCTGGGTTTTCTCTCCGATGAACAGAAGTACGCCCTGCTGCAGGCGGCCGAATTCCTGGTGGTGCCCTCGCAGTTCGAGTCCCTTTCCATGGTTACCCTGGAAGCCTGGGCCCTGGGCCGGGCGGTGCTGGTCAACGGCCGCACCGAGGTGCTGCGCGGGCAGTGCCGACGCAGCCGGGCCGGGCTCTGGTACGAGAATTACGACCAGTTCCGGGAGGGAGTCCTGACCCTGCTCGGCGACCGGGAACTGCGCCGCCGCTTAGGCGAAAACGGTCAAGCCTTTTTCCAGGCCAATTACTCCTGGCCGGTTATAATAGACAAGTACCTCCGCTTGCTGGGTTGAGTCATGGCTGAGTTTCCGCCGCACTTCTGCGCTCTAACAACGTCAATTTCGCCGCTGGACTGCCGTTTTCAGCTCAGGTCAAAACGGTCAAGGTTCATCACTTTGGTCCAGGCCGCGATAAAATCGTTCTGAAATTTTTCCAGGCCGTCCCCACAGGCATATACTTCCGCAATGGCTCGTAGCTGGGAGTTGGAGCCGAAAACCAGGTCGACATCGGTGGCGGTCCATCTTGCTTCCCCGGTTTTTCGGTCACGGCCTTCGAACAGGTCTCCGTCATCTGAAACGGCTTTCCACTCCGTGGACATGTCCAGCAGGTTCACGAAGAAATCGTTGGTCAGTGTCTCCTTTTTGTCAGTGAAAACACCGTGCCGGGAGCCATTGAAGTTAACGCCCAGGACGCGCAGACCTCCGATCAGCACGGTCATTTCCGGCGCCGTCAGGGTCAGCAGTTGGGCCTTGTCAACCAGTAACTCTCCGCCGGTTACTGCGTACCTGGCTTTGCGGTAATTGCGGAATCCGTCGGCCTTGGGTTCCAGCACGGCAAAGGAGGCCGCATCGGTCTTCTCCTGCACGGCGTCCATACGCCCGGGTAAAAAGGGGACTCTGATTTTATGACCGGAATTCCCGGCCGCCCGCTCGATGCCGGCACAGCCGCCCAGAACGATCAGGTCCGCCATTGATATCTTCTTGCCATCGGGCCGGGTGTCGTTGAACTTGCCCTGGATGCCCTCCAGGACATTGAGTACCCTGGCCAGCCGGTCAGGCTGGTTGACTTCCCAATCCTTCTGCGGAGCCAGGCGGATGCGGGCGCCGTTGGCGCCGCCGCGCATGTCGGAACCGCGAAAAGTGGAAGCCGAGGCCCAGGCGGTCGCAACCAGGTCGGCAACAGACAGGCCGGAAGCCAGGATCTCGGCCTTGAGCTGATCGATGTCCCGGTCGTCGACGAGCTTGTGATCAACGGCGGGGATGGGATCCTGCCAGATCAGTTCTTCAGCCGGCACCTCGGGGCCCAGATAGCGGCTGCGCGGCCCCATGTCGCGGTGGGTCAGCTTGAACCAGGCTCGGGCGAAGGCCGCGGCGAATTCCTCGGGATGAGCCAGGAAGCGCCGTGCAATGGGTTCGTAGATCGGATCGAAACGGAGCGAGAGATCAGCCGTGGTCATCATCGGCCGGAGCTTTTTCGAAGGATCGTGCGCGTCCACCACCAGGTCCTCTTCTTCAACGTCCTTGGCCAGCCATTGATGAGCCCCGGCCGGGCTCTTGACCAGTTCCCACTCGTACTTGAACAGCACCTTGAGATAACCCATGTCCCAGCGAGTCGGGTTCGGTTTCCAGGCGCCCTCGATGCCGCTGCTGATGGTATCACCGCCCTTGCCGCGGCCGAAGCTGCTCTTCCAGCCGAGGCCCTGCTCTTCCAGGCCGGCGGCTTCGGGTTCGGGGCCTACCTGGGTTGCTGATCCGGCGCCGTGACATTTTCCGAAGGTATGACCGCCGGCGACCAAGGCGACGGTTTCTTCATCGTTCATGGCCATGCGGGCGAAAGTCTCCCGGACGTCCCGGCCGGAGGCCACCGGGTCGGGATTGCCGTTGGGCCCCTCGGGATTGACGTAGATCAGGCCCATCTGTACCGCGGCCAGCGGGTTTTCCAGGTCACGGTCCCCCGAATAGCGGTTGTCACCGAGCCACTTGTCTTCGCTGCCCCAGTAGATGTCTTCTTCAGGCTCCCAGACGTCCTCGCGTCCCCCGGCGAAGCCGAAGGTTGCAAAACCCATGGACTCCAGCGCCACGTTGCCGGCCAGGATCATCAGGTCGGCCCAGGAGATTTTCCGGCCGTATTTCTGCTTGATCGGCCAGAGCAGGCGCCGGGCCTTGTCCAGGTTGACGTTGTCCGGCCAGCTGTTGAGCGGCGCCAGTCGCTGTGAGCCCGAGCCCGCGCCGCCGCGGCCGTCGCCCATTCGATAGGTGCCGGCGCTGTGCCAGGCCATCCTGATGAAGAGCGGTCCGTAATGTCCCCAGTCGGCCGGCCACCAGTCCTGCGAATCGGTCATCAGGGCATGCAGGTCCTTTTTCACTGCTTCCAGGTCGAGTTGCCTGAATTCCTCGGCGTAGTTGAAAACCCGGCCCATTGGATTGCTCTTGGCTGAGTGCTGATGCAGTATTTTGAGGTTCAACTGGTTCGGCCACCAGTCCCGGTTCGAGGTTCCGGCGCCGGTTATCGGTTTTTTGGTCCTGCCCGTCACCGGGCACTTGCTTTCTTTACTCATTTCCCTTCCTCCTGTTTCATGTTTTTTTATTTATTGGTTTTCCGTTTTTCTTTTGATCACTCCCGGTTTCGGCGGCCGGATTGCCGGGTGTCTCCGACGGCGGACAATTCCGGCAGACACCGGAGACAACCACGTTGCGGCATTCGATCCGGCCCCAGTCACTGGCTTCCTTCGGAAGTACTACATGATCGATCGAGGACCAGTTGAAATCGACGATGTCATGGCAGATCCGGCAGATCAGGTGATGATGATGTTCGTGGATCGCTTCAAAACGGGCCTGGCTTTCCGGAGTCTCAACTTTCTGGACCAGGCCGCAGTGATTGAAGGTGGCCAGGGTGCGGTAGACGGTGTCCAGAGATAAGGTCGGAATCCTCTTCCTCAGCCTTTGACAAAGTGTTTCCGCGGAAGGATGATCTGTTGAGCGCGCCAGTTCGCTGAGTATTTCAAGGCGTTGGTGAGTCAGCCTGAATCCGGCCCGGCGGCAGGCCGCCATGATGGAACTGAGATCTGGAGCCGACTTATTCCGGGCCATTCACTTCCTCTGTTGTTGTTAGTAATTATTACTAAATAAGACAATATCCGAATAAAAACTCTTTGTCAAGTGGAATGCGCAACCTGCTCTTACTGGTTAAGATATTGATAATCACAAAACGAATTTATTCTGAAGACAACCCGTTTGCCGTAAGGCCCGCGGCCTTTCTTTTGGCGGCAATAACCTGGGCCAGCCCGACGATCAGCGACATCAGGGAGACACCCAGCAGCAGGGCCATGAACACGGCGCTGTGCAGCAGGGAAGCCCTGGTCTTGTGCCAGTTGTTCAGCCTGACCTCCAGGTCGCCGGTGCTCAGGCTTTTTATTTCTCCGTTCCGATCTTGGAACAACAGGGATCCGCGGTCGAGATGGTTCCGCAGAAGTTCGCCCTTCAGGAGCAACTCGAAATCATTGCTGGTTTCAAGCAGGGGCAAGGCCATTTTCTTTGGCGTCCACCAGATGTTTGCGTCACCCCAGGCGGCGCGTCCGTAAAAAACCATGAATTGAGAACCGAACACGGAAATTCCGATTATGCCGATAAGGAGCCAGGCGTTGAATTTCATTTCCCCTCCCGTTTCCGAGAATGATTCATTTTTTCTCTTATTTGCTTTGCCATCATATGAAACAGAGCCCGGAAAGTCAATTTTTTCGCAAAGTCTGCTGGAGCAGGGTTTCAGGTCCGGGATTTATCTATTCCCCTTTAATCCTGGTCAATCGGCTTGCTGTTCAGCCGTTTTTTTATCTTCCGGGCTGTAGGCGTAACAGCCAGGCCGCCCCGGCCGGTACACTTCAGGCCGGCCGGTAATTGCCTGCCGACCCGGGCCATGGTCTGGATAACCTCTTCCAGGGGGATAACCGCGGCAAAGCCGGATCGGGCCATGGTTGCCGCCGCCAGCGCGTTCATGGCGGCGCTGATGTTTTTGCCCAGGCAGGGTACTTCAACGCGATCGGCAACCGGATCGCAAACCAGGCCGACCATGTTTTGCAGGGCCAGGGAAGCCGCATCAACGGCCTGCTTAGTTGTTCCGCCCAGCAATTGCACTATTCCGGCCGCGGCCATTCCGGATGCCGCGCCGCATTCCACCTGGCAACCGTGTTCCTCGGCCGAAAAACCGGGCCCCTCGGCAAAGAAGGCGCCGATTAGTCCGCAGGCAAAATAGGCTTTGACTACTTCATCGGGGCTTGAACGCAAATCCCCGGCCACCGCTTTCAACACCCCGCCGATCGTGCCGCAGGATCCGGCCGTGGGATTGGCTACAATCACCTCCATGGCGCTTTTTGCTTCCATGATGGCCGTGACAAAGGCAATCACGCGGTTGATCAGCGCGTTGTTCAGGATGGCCCCGTCCTGTTCGGCCTGCCCGACAAGCTGTGATTGCCTGTGCAAAATTCGATCCCGGTAATCGGTTCCGGCCAGTCCCGTCCTGATGCTGTTTTCGATTGTCCCGACAATGCCGGACATTTTTTGCAGAAGCTCGTTTTCCGAAAGTCCGCTCAGGCATTGCTCGTACAACAGGCCTGCCTCTCCCAGGTCCAGTTTATGCTTCGCGGCGTATTCCAACATCGATTTAACGGTGTTGAAGGGAAGCTCTCTGCTGTTGCCGGAAACGATGGGCAGAATCGGCTGGACAGTGACCATTTCTGCACAGCCGGGTTTCCTTGTTATCGCTTTTATGATTTCCGCCGCCGGTTCCCCGGCTGATTTTACGTTGAGCAGTGATTTGTCCTCGGTGCTTGCCTGGAACAGCAGGTTATTGTCCCCAAAAGCCGTCCTGAGTTCCTCCGAAACTGAGTCATTGGCGCCGGGCCAATAGAGGATTTCATAATAATCACCGCGGATGCTTACTTGAAAGTCGTCGATTTGCCTGATTTCAAATGCTCCTCCGCCGGTTGAAACGGCCAGGAAACGCAGGCGCCTGCCGCCTGAACCTTCCAGAGTCAGCCGAACCGTATTGGCATGGTCGGCTGGAAAAGAACTGACCTCGTAATGGATGTCGATGCCTGATTTTTCAGCCAGGGCCTCGGTGTCCTTCATGCGGTCATCGCTTATGTCCAGCCCCAACAGGCCGCCGTTGATGCCCATTGAAGTACCCTGCTCAACGTAGTTGCCGGCCCAGGCGCCGTCACGGTCAAATTCGATGAGCGCCTTTTTCAATGGTTCATTCAGGACGGCAAGGCAGGTTTTGGCGATACGCCAGGAAGCGGCTGTATGCGAACTCGAAGGTCCGCGCATCACCGGGCCGATCACCTCGTTGAATATGCCGGCGGGCATGGCGGCGTATTCCTGAATGCTTTTACCTGCCGCCGGGAGCCAGGTTTTCCAGCCAGAATTTTTTCATTGTCCGGCGCAGGTGCAGCGAGGTGTTTTCTCTTTCACTTATGGAATGAGAACGCATGGGATAAGCCATCATGCTGAAAAGCTTGTTGTGCTTTATCAACTCGTCGGCCAGCATTTCAAAGCTCTGGTAATGAACGTTGTCGTCCGCGGTGCCGTGAATGACAAGTAATTTGCCTTCCAGTTTTGCGGCGTGATTGATGGGTGAGCCGTCGTGGTAGCCGGCCGCGTTGTCTTCGGGAAGGCCCATGTAGCGTTCCTGGTAGATCGTGTCGTACAGTTTCTGGTCTGAAACAAAAGCGACGGCGATTCCTGCTTTGTATATTTCCGGGTAACGGAACAGGCAGTTGAGAGTCATTTGACCTCCGCCGCTCCAGCCCCAGATGCCGACGCGCTCCCGGTCGATAAAGCTGAACATGGCGAAAATTTCGTTTGCCGCCCTGGCCTGGTCATGGGTGGCCAGGATCCCGATCTGCCGGTAAATCGACTTCCTCCAGTCGCGGCCCCTGGGGGTGTTGGTTCCCCGGTTGTCCACGCTCATGACCACGTAACCCAGCCGGGCCAGGTAATGCTCCCAGAGTTGGCCGCCGGCCCAGTTGTCCTGGACTGTTGACCCGGCCGGCTCTCCGTAAACGTAAAAGATCAGCGGATACTTTTTAGCCGGGTCAAATCCGGGCGGCTTGATCATCCAGGCATCCAGCACGGCTTCTTCAATGTCTATCCTGAAAAACTCTTTTTTTTCCAGGCCAAGTGCATCGTACTTTGTTTTTACGGCGGAATTGTCTTCAAGAACCCTGATTTCCCGGTGCCCGGGTATGCTTGTCACCGCCACCCGCGGCGGCGTGCCCGCATTCTGAAAAGTTGCGATGGCCCACCTGGCATCCGCTGACATTTGATAGGAGAACTGCCCGTCCAGATCTTTCGGACTGATGCGCTCGGCGGCCCCGGTGCCGTCCAGGCGGCTGCGGTAGAGGTAGCGCCGGGTGAAATCCTCCGGGGATGCGATGTAATAGACGTAGCCGCTCTTTTCATCAATACGGCTGATACTGACCACGTCGAAATCACCTCTGGTGATGAGATTCATTTCCCGGCCGTCCCTGGAGACCCGGTACAATTGAAGCCAGCCGTCTTTTTCGCTGGTCCAGGTAAAATGCTTTTCGCCGTTCAGCCATTGAATGTTGTCGTGAATGTCAAGAAAAGCTTCATCCGCATCGGTCAGGATGTTTTCCAGTTCCATGGTCTCGACGTTGCCGACCCAGACCCGGTTCGTGTTTTGCAGCCGGTTCAGTTGCTGGATCATGACCTCGTTGCTGTTCGGGATGAATTCCATTCTGGCCAGGTAGTTGTTCCTGGGGTCGCCGGGAACGGCAAACCACCGGGTTTCGCCGCCGCCTGCCGGGACAACGCCTATTTTCACGGCCGAGTTGGCCGTGCCGACTTTGGGATAGGGCAGCGGGATCGGCTCGGAGTAAATGGAATCGATGTTGTTGATCAAGTAGAAAACGCCCGTTCCCTCGGTGTCGGATTGCCAGTAGGCTATGTTTTTGCCGTCCGGGCTCCAGCGGAATCCGTCGCGGCATGAGAGTTCTTCTTCGTAAACCCAGTCAAAGGTTCCGTTGATGATTCTTGCCGACCCGTCGTGGGTGATTTGGCTGTGTTCCGATGTCGCCGGGTTTTCAACGTAGATGTTGTTCTTGTAGACATAGGCGACTCTGCCGCCGTCCGGGGAAAACTTGGCGAACATCAGGCTGGCTGGTTCGGCAAAGGTCCCAAGCTGCGCCAGTTTTCCCGAGGCCAGGTCCAGCACCCAGTAATCTCCCCTGGTATGGTAACGCCAAACCCGGGCCGTGTTGGTGAAAATCAGGAGTTTTTTACCGTCCGCAGACCATTTGTAATCAGCTATTTTCAGGGGATTCCTGCCGCGCTCGGGGATCAAACGGTCGGCGGCCACCAGCACCCGGCGCCGTCCGCTTCCAGGATGGTACTTGACAATGTCATTGGCCTCCGGATGTTTCGGCGATTTTTCCAGGGTGGTGTATTCGGAGCCGTGCTCGAGCCAGCGCGCCGGTCCAAAGCGTTTCAGTTCAAAATCCCGCTGGCGGTAGATTCTTTCCAGGGTGAGGCTGTCCTGGTCCTGGCCCGGAATCAGCAGGGGAGAGAAAACGAAGAGTGTCAGCAGCAATAAAACGGCCTTCCCTGAATTGCGGCTGAAAGTTGTTGCTTGAGTCCCTGGCATTGATGGTTTTGCTTTCTTCACAACGGCCTCCTGCCTATACCAATAGCACAATTCCCCCGGCCGGACAATCAGGCTCATTCCGCAAAGTCCGCAACCTGATTCCCGAAATAACTTGAAATATGCTGTTAGAATAGGGTTTTTGCCCCAGGAAAGGGTGAATCAACGCTCACCACTACGGTGCAGACCGACATAAGCCGGACTTTCCTAACATGACCAACTCGCTTCGCTCAGACAGTGGTCATGTTACCCCAAGGGGCACGTCAAGCCCGGCTTTGTCGGTTCCCTGCACCTTCGTTTAACGTTCGCTTTTGCTTCACCCTTTCCCTTTCCCAAAATTAGTTGGAAAATCGTGGTTCCTAAACGGTCTTTGGGGGGAAGCCCAAAAAAAACCCGGCTGAGTCAGAGCGGCAGCCAGGCGCCGACACCCAGGTCGAGGGCTCGCCGGTATACGGTCGGAGCGACCGCCATGTCGGCCAAAGCCAGACCGAGGTTGCAGGCCATGGTTCGCTCCCGGGGTGATTCCCGGCCGGGTTTCAGGCCGGCGACCAGTTCACCCAGGTCGGCATGGATCGGCGGAATGTCCTGAAAATAGCCGATACTCCTGAAATATTCGAATTGCCTCAGATCATCCGTACAGAACTTGTCCGCTTCCTTCAGGGCAGCCGGCGCCCAGTAAGAGTCGTAATCCACCAGTGAAGCAAAGGCTCCCTCATCGAGCCAGCCCGGCTTGATGGTCTGGTGTGGTTTTTTTGAGATCGGGCCCGCTGTTACCACCAGGTCACAGCCGCTTACCGCGTCGCGGGGATTCCGGGCGGCGGTTACTTTGAGCCCCAGGCGTTCTTCAGCGGCCCGGCGGAAATTCTCGATCGCTTCCGGCCGCGGATCGTAGGCGATCACTTCCCTGACCGGCAAAACGGACCGTAGAGCTTCCGCATTGCTTAAACCCTGCACGCCGCAGCCCAGGATGCCCAGCCTGGCCGAGTCCGGCCTGGACAGCCTTTTTGCGGCCACGGCTGTTGCCGCCGCCGTTCGTACGGCCGTGATCCATTGGCAATCCATGACGGCCAGGGGGATTCCGGTTTCCGGATCGTTCAGAATTAAAAGTCCCGAGATTGAGGGCAAGCCCTTGGCGGTGTTTCCGGGAAAAGTACTGATCCATTTAACCCCCGCAGAGTCGAGCGCGGGAATGCAGGCCGGCATGGCGTGAATGAAATTGTCCTCGCTCCCCGGGTGAATGCCCAGCTTGGGCGGCAGTTCCACCAGTCCGCGTCCCTTTTTTTCGAAGGCGGTTTCCAGCAGTTGAATGACCTGCGCCATTTCGATACCCAGGGAAAGCACCTCGGCTCGAGACAGGTAGAGGATTTTTTGATCGCTCAATTTAACACTTCCCTGAGCCGGGTGAGGTGGTGCCGCTTGTTTTGCGCAGGCTCTCTGAATCAAATACAGCAGTTTTCATAAGCCGGCCGGTTTATAAAGTCAAGAAATCAAGAACCGTCCCCAACGCTGATGGCAGCCGCATAACGACTGGCCACTTCAGGCCAGTTGACCACGTTCCAAAAGGCTTCGATATAACTGCCCCGCCTGTTCTGGTACTTGAGGTAATAGGCGTGCTCCCAGACATCAAGGCCCAGGATGGGGGTTCCGCGTTCAGAGACCACGTCCATCAGCGGATTATCCTGATTGGGTGTCGAACTGACGAACAAGGCGCCGTCCTCGCCCACGCATAACCAGGCCCATCCACTGCCGAACCGGGTGGCCGCCGCCTGGTTGAACTTCTGCTTGAAAGCCTCGAAGGAGCCAAAACCGGAGTCGATTGCCTTGGCCAGGTCTCCCGCCGGTTCACCACCGCCCTGGGGCGACATCACCTTCCAGAACAGAGTGTGATTCCAGTGTCCACCGGCGTTGTTGCGCAAAACCACGGGCAATTCCGATATTCCGGCAAACATGCTCTCCAGGGATTGGCCGTACAGCTCGGTTCCCTTAAGTGCATTCACCATGTTGTTGAAATAGGCCTGGTGGTGGCGGCTGTAATGAATTTCCATGGTCAGGGCGTCTATGTGGGGCTCCAGGGCATCGAAGGCATAGGGCAAAGCCTCAAATACGTATTCCTCGCCCTGGGTCTTGTCCATTCCTGCGTTCAGAGCCATGGCCAAAAAGCAGATCAAGATCACGGTCCTTGAATTTTTCATTGTTTTTCTCCTTATTATGTTGTTAATTAAACCGGATTTGTTTCCCGCTTGTCAATGGATGCTTGCTTCTGTTTCTTTTAATGCTTTTTTTATTACATCCGCGACAGTATCCGGGGTGATTACTTTTTTGCGACAGTAGGCTGACTGTATCCAGTCTGAAAGTTTTTTCGACCCTTTGCTTGCATTACAGGCCAGACAGCATAGTGCGATGTTTTCGGGTGTTATTATTCGGGCGTCGTTTACGATATGTTCCCAGCTGGCCACGTCTTTTCTGGATCCTTGAGCGGGCATCTTTTCGAGCAGTTTCACTCCGCAGTAAACACAGTGTTTATCTCGTTCCCTGACTTTCTTTTCCAGCCATTCCGGGATTCCCCACTTGTTCATAATAATTCCTTATCTAGAATCCATAGTTCAGGTCTCCAGAATCCTGAAATCATTAATCAACCATTTTAGCCCGACTGTTGACTGAGATTGTCTTCATCCTCTTCCCAGGTCAGGGGATTGTTACGGATGTATGTCCTGATTTTGTTCAGGGATTCTTCATTCCTGATGATGTGGTCGTGATAGGATCGTTGCCAGACAGATTGACCCGGTGTATTGCGCAAGGTGTTTATGCGGGTTGTTACCGACGATTTAAACCCATTCACAAACGAGGACAACGTTTTATTCGTAGGGGCGGCCGGCTGGCCGCCCGGATTATCATTGGCAATTATAACAATACAATGCAAATGATTGGGCATGATTACGTATTGGTCAATTATGATTTCCTTGCGGATTACCGCCGATTTGTTCAATTCTTCGTCAACGATTTTGCCGAAATTATTTAATATTATTGAGGCCGGCCGGCCGGCCGCCCCT
Source organism: uncultured Clostridia bacterium (assembly GCA_964457225.1). Classification (GTDB taxonomy): domain Bacteria; phylum Acidobacteriota; class Aminicenantia; order UBA2199; family UBA2199; genus CAYWEM01. The sequence continues at coordinate 40,077 of CAYWEM010000004.1, read as the reverse complement.
ACAGATATTTTTGAAAATGTGTTTTCCCGGTCATGGGCGCAAATGGTGATGAAATACATCCCGTCCCGGGAATAATCGTATCCTGATAACCGGATCGTTTTCCTTGTTTTCAATTGCTCAGGAGATTACCGGCAGTAGCGGCGGGTACCGTTTATTTCCTTATCTTCGCGCAGGCTGCCGCCGGTCAGGTTTTTTTCTCCCCGAAGCGGGAGTAAATAAAATGTTCTGCATTCGCAAAAACCGGGGAGAAGCATGGAGTTGTTGCCTTGCTATGGTTTTGAGTTGAGAGCAGGGGAGACAAAGCTCATCTTTCCCATAACTGAATGATAAGAAACATGTTTTTTATTGTCAAGTAGGGGCCGGCCGGCTCTGCTCCTTTTGCCACGGTCAGGCTTTTTCTTGATTACGCTTTGACCTGCGGTTTATTCCGAGGCAGAGATCTTCCAGCTCTGAAAGTAAGCGTCGCTTGGTTTTATGCTCCGTGCGGAGACGAGAGATCAGGGCTGTCCATTCTTCCAGTCGGAATTGGGCCTGATAGATGTCGTACATCAGGAGCAGATGGCTGCAGGCCTCAACATACGCTTCAGGTTTGACCCTGGCGATCAGGTTATCCGTCAGAGCTTTGCAGATATTCAAGGCGAGTTCGGGGTGGCTTTGAGCCAGGGCTTCGGCAACCTCACGATCATCGTCCCAAACCTTTCCGTTTCTTGCTTTTTTCTGCCGCTCATAGAGGAGTGCCGCATCATCCAAACGTTTTTCATCGATGGCGATATCGATCAATATCGCCAGCATGGGAAAACAGTGGAATCGATCACTTTTCTCCTCATTCTTTTTTATCTCAATTTCTGGATTCGGCAGGGGCCAACAGGGTTTATCTTTGCCCTTTTTTTGCCGGTCCGGACGACGACCTGTTTCAAGATATTCCAGAATTAGCGCGCGAACCGAAGGCCATTCTTTACTTGCCTGGCAGGCTTTGCGCAGTTCCTGGTAGGTTTGTAGTGAAACGGAAGCAAAGAATTCAAGACTCGAATAAGCGGCCACCATGTCAAGCCGTCCTTCCTTTCCGGCAATGATCTTCAGCCTGTCCTGAAGCCGCTGTGCCTGGCCGGATTGGCTGCCGATCAATTTCCGAAACCCTTCAATACAGATTTGCCGGGCACGCTCCCATTGATTGGTTTCGAGCAAGCAGTGGGCCAGTTCTTCATAACACATACACGATTCCAACTCCCTTTCAAGCAAGGGTATGACCTTGTGGTTCTGGTCACCCCGTTCATAACAGAACTTGAGCCAGAACAATGAATCTTTACGGTCGTACTGTTGCCCACAGTGATTAATTTGGGGTGTTGATGGTTCACTCAACTCAGTCTCAAAAAAACTGGCCGCTTCTCGCCAGCATTCAGCGGTATAGGTGGGGTGGTTCATGATATCCGAGCATGCACCGAGCAAATCATGATCATCCTGCCGCAGATGGTGGACCATCCAGAGAATTTGTTGGACAGGGGTTCGGGATGTTTGAGGTAAAGTATGGATAATTATTTTGAAGCATTCGGCTATATTACATGAGGTCTGTCCATCATCGCAGGACATTTCGATCTGTTTTACTCCCCTGGTCCAGAGTTCTCCTCCTAATTCAAGTACTGCATCGGCGTAGCCGGCTTTGGCTAAAAGCCCGAGTTGATCGCGAATATGACTGTAGTCGGGGATGTTTCCCTCATTGCTCCAATGGTCAGTCCATACTTCTTCCTCGCTTACCCGAATGATCTCTTGTTTGAGCCGGCGTATTGTTGTCTCTATGTCTCCCTTCAGCAGACGGTTTTCCTCGAGCAAACGTTTTTTTATGCCAATGTTTCGTTCAGCCAGTTCACAAATCAGAGCGATGAGCTCTTCCTTGCTTTTAGATGTCAGAATCGCAGTCAACTCGGCTCCGGTGTTGAATTTTGAAGGACTCTCGGGAATCAGCTGATCAAAACCTGATTTTTCATCCCAATTATTCATCAGCAAAGACAGATCATCCTCGGGAAGCAGCAAGGGAATTTCCACGTTATTTTCCAGCATGCCGATGGCTTTGAGAAGGACCGCCACGGAGTGCTTGCAGCACCAGCTGCCGACCGGGCAGGAGCAAGCCCCTTCTATTTCCCCATCCTCATTCACGGCAACCGTGGTGACATACCTTTTTCTGCCCCGGACAAACGCAGCGAGTCGGCCTTCATTATCGTGAGCCAACTGTTCCACCTGCCCGAGGTAGGCTTTTCCCCGATTGTAATCGGTGCTTCCGGCCCAAAGACGGACATCCTCAGGAGCCAACAAATAAACTTTTTTCAATATGTCGCTTAGCATTTGTCATTTCCTTCGCTTTGGCCATTTCACCTGCTCATTTATTTTTCATTGATTAAACCTCGGTGTCAGGTCTTTCATTACAACAACTTGCTTGATACGCCCCAGGTGTCGTATGTCCAGGTCAATGGAGAACCTCGCCAACCTGGCAAGAGAATCTTGTGTCACGAACCTCGTAACCTTTTGCCAGGTCTTTCTTTATCACAAGTGGAGACACCGAAAGCCGACTTGAACCGGAGCATTAGTCAACTGAATGGAGTCTATACCCGAAAGAAAAGTAATAATGAAAGACCTGACACCATGTTTTTCCAGGGCGTTCAGCCGGTTACCCCTGCAATTCATCTCTTTTCACCGTGTCGGGCGAGAATGCCGGCAGGCATACGGCCATGTATTCAGCACCTTGCGGAGCAGGGGTGCTGTATTGAACCCATTCTCCCGCTGACACGATAATGGCTTGTCCCTCGTTCACATCTATTTCTTCATCACGTAATCGGACATGCAATGTACCCTTCAGGACAACCGTGTATTCATCGAATTGCCCGACCTGGCCGGGTTCTTTCCAGCCGCTTGGGCTGCGCATGCGCGCGATGCTGACAGCAGCGGTTCCGCTGTTGACGCGCCCGATGTATTCTTCGATTCGCTTAGGTGGAAAGCCCGCCGCTTGAATGATCGATGCGTTTTTAATCAATTCCGCCATTGATTACTCCTTTTTTGTGGCCGAAACGCCGTCCCCTGTATTTCTGCTTCTGGTTCTCAGCGCGGTCTTCCTTGCCTGCAGGGATTCAGTAAATTCCTCATCGGACATGCTTGGATCCCTGAGTTCATTGAACTTCCGGCATGGGAAATCGGCGCAGAGTCCGCAGTGTTCAAGTTGATGGTGATTGCGGCAACAGTCATGCAGGGGGCAGATACCGTTCGGCATTTGTGCTGTCCAGAAAGGCTTGCCGTTTACATTGCCGCATCCCGGGCATTGCTCCCCGAGAAAACTGCACGCTTCGCAGTAGATCCCGCATACAGTTGCGTACGCTGTATTGCTCATTTTATCTCCTTCTGTCAATGGCCTGCCTCAGCGGCAGGGGCTTTGCTTGGCCGTTCAAATGCCGCTGCCAGGACTCATCAACGTTGTTTTTGGGCTATATTGTATAAGTCGGTTGACAAATACTTCAGGCCTGAATCACAGGCAACTGAGGCAACGGTATAACCGGAACCCAGGCGAATCGCGACCTGGATTGCCGCCAGAATGTTGGCCCCGGTTGAGGTGCCGGCGAACAGTGCTTCTTCTCTTGCCAGTCGTCTGGCCGTATCCTTCGCTTCTATTGTTGAAACCTGAATGATTTCATCAGCCAAACGATCATGCCAAATCGGCGGATAGAATCCAGGCCCAATGCCTTCAATTTTGTGTGCACCCGGCGCTCCGCCCGATAGAACGGGTGATTCGCGGGGTTCGACTGCCACGATGTGAATTCGACTGTTTCTTTCCCTCAAAGCCCTGGCAACGCCGGTGATGCACTGTGCGGTGCCGACTGACTGGACAAACGCATCTACTTTCCCGCCTGCCTGCTCCCAGATTTCTCCAGCCATGGATTCGTACCCGGAAGCGGCATCGGGGTTGTTGAATTGATCCGCAAAAAAGGAATCGGGGGCGGCGCTTAATTCCTTCGCCCTGCCGATCATGCGCTGAATCAGTTCCTTGGTGGTGCCCCCGCCTTCGCTTGGGAGTTCAAGAACTTTGGCCCCGAGAGCCCTCATGTGATCACGCTTTTCCCGACTGAATGCGTCTGATGTCACAATTGAAAGGTGATACCCCATAGCCGCACAAACAAAGGCCAGCGAAGTGCCGGTGCTACCACCGGTATATTCGACAACAGTTCCTCCGGGCGGGAGCGCGCCGCGCGAAACGGCTCCGGTGACAAGGGCGCGGGCCATGCGATCTTTCATACTGCCGGTGGGGTTGTGGTTTTCGAGCTTGATCAGAATTCGAGCCGATCCATCCGGAACAACGCGGCGCAGCTCAATCAGGGGAGTGTTTCCAATTGAATACAATATGTCAGTTTCAGCGGCCATGTTTTTTTAACTCATTTTCCTCTTCGGCCTGACACCGGCGCAGGCTGCCGCCGGTCAGGTTTTTTTCTCCCCGAAGCGGGAGTAAATAAAATGTTCTGCATTCGCAAAAACCGGGGAGAAGCATGGAGTTGTTGCCTTGCTATGGTTTTGAGTTGAGAGCAGGGGAGACAAAGCTCATCTTTCCCATAACTGAATGATAAGAAACATGTTTTTTATTGTCAAGCAGGGGCGGCCGGCCGCTCCCGCTTGGCATTAATTCCCTCGTCTGATATATTACATTTCTGACAACAGCCAAACCGGCGTTTGGAGGACCGGCCATGAAAAAAATTCTACCGGCTTTCTGCCTCTTTATGGCGGCGGGATTCCTGGCCTGGAACGGCCAAACCCGGCTCTTTGCCCAAAGCGCAGGCGACCAGATCCTGGACGGAATCGGCGAGACGGCCCTGATCGCCCGCTACCTGTTCGACGGTGATATTCTTGACCGTTCCAGAAATCAATTCCATGCCCTGGCCATCGGCGCTGAACCGGGCTTTCCCGAGGAAAGCCCCTTCGGCAGGGTGCTTTCGTTGCGGGGCGGGGCACTTCGGATACCCGGCCGGGCCCTGGCCGGGACCGGCAGTCTCAGTGTCACCTGCTGGGTCCACCTCGTTTCCATGAAGCCGGGCCAGAGACTGTTCGATTTCGCGGATGAATCAGGCCGCGGTCTTTTCTGCGAATTGATAGGCCCCGGCATAGACCAGGGATTCAGGGCCGGTATCGCGGCCGGCGGATCGGCCGGCGGCCGGGATTTTTCGGCCAGGTTCGCCTCGTCCGGCCGTTGGTTTCACCTCGCCGTGGTGCTTGACCAGGTTCACGGCACCCTGACCGGCTATATCATGGGCCGCGAGCTGGGACGACTGGAAAACCCTGGTGTCGGGCTCGCGCAGATCCTTGATTTAACCCGACCGGATAAAATCCGCCTGCTGATCGGCGCTTCTTCAAGCCCGGGACTGCCGTTTTTCGAAGCCAATCTGCGTGATTTCCGGCTTTACGGCATCGCCCTCAGCCCGGACCAGGTACGGGCGGTCGCTTTCGGAGATTCCGGCGCACGGCGCTCCAGGCTGGAAACTGAGGCACCGCCCCTGCGTTCCCTGGCCCTGAGCCGGGGATTGCGGGAGGTCCCCGATATCACCGTGACCACGACGGCGGGTATCCTGCCCCGCCTGCCTGTTCACCTGGCCGGGATTTATGAAAACGGTTCAGGCGGCCCACCGGTCCGGGTTATCTGGCCTGCTCCGACAGATAACAGCGCAGTGCTGGAAACCGGAACCTATACACTGACCGGGACCGTCCCGGGAACTGCTTTCCGCCCCAGAGCCGTCGTGACTGTTCTGCCGGTTCAAGCGCCGGAGACTCGGCTGAAGCCCGAACCTGCTCTCGAACCTTTTCCCCTGGACCGGGTGGTGCTGAACCGGGATGCAACCGGCCGGGATACGCCGTTCATGAAGAACCGCGACAAATTCCTGGCTGTTCTGTCCGAGCTCAATCCAGATAACTTCCTGTACAACTTCCGCGACGCCTTCGGCCAGCCCCAGCCCGAGGGCGCCGTGCCCCTGGCGGGCTGGGACAGTCAGACCACGCGGCTGCGCGGGCATGCTTCCGGTCATTACCTGACCGCCCTGGCCCAGGCCTGGGCTGGAAGCGCTTATGACCCGGCCCTGCAGGCGAACTTCCTGGGCAAGATGAACCAGGTAATCGATACTCTCCATGACCTGGCCCGAAAATCGGGGCGGCCGAAAGAGGCCGGAGGAAGTTTTAATGCAGATCCGCTGGCTGTCCCAACCGGACCCGGTCGGAAAGGCTACGATTCCGACCTGAGCGCGGCCGGAATCCGGCGTGATTACTGGAATTGGGGCCGAGGCTATATAAGCGCCTATCCGCCCGACCAGTTCATCATGCTGGAGCAGGGCGCCACCTACGGGGCGAGCAATGCCCAGATCTGGGCCCCGTACTATACCCTGCACAAGATCCTGACCGGGCTACTGGATAGTTTTGAGCTGGGCGGTAATACGAAAGCGCTGGAAACCGCCGAGGGCATGGCAACCTGGGTGCTGGCCAGGCTGCAAGCGGTGCCGGAGGAGACTCGCATTTCCATGTGGAGCCGCTACATCGCGGGTGAATACGGCGGCATGAACGAAGCCCTGGCCCGCCTGGCCCGCTTGACCGGCAAGGAGGAATTCCTGGCCGGGGCCCGGCTTTTCGACAACACCGGATTTTTCTTCGGCAACGCTGAGCATAAACACGGATTGGCGAAAAACGTCGATACTCTGCGCGGCCTTCATGCCAACCAGCATATTCCCCAGGTAACGGGAGCCCTGGAAACCTTTCGCGTTTCAGGCGATCCGGCTTACCGGGCCGTTGCCGCCAATTTCTGGAACATGGTCAGGGAACACTACAGTTACAGTATCGGCGGCACGGCCGGAGCCAGGGAGCCCCGGAATGCCGAATGTTTCACCGCCGAACCCGACACCATTTTTGCCAACGGTTTTTCCATGGATGGCCAGAATGAGACCTGCGCCACCTACAACCTGCTCAAGCTCAGTCGCGGGCTGTTTTTTTTCGAGCCTGATTCCCGCTACATGGATTATTACGAGCAGGGGCTTTACAACCATATCCTGGCCTCGGTGGCCGAGAAGGACGCCGGCAACACCTACCACGTCCCGCTCAATCCCGGGGCCAGGAAGCATTTCAGCAACGAAAGCATGGATGCTTTCACCTGCTGTAACGGCACCGCCCTTGAAAGCCATACCAAGCTGCAAAACAGCATCTACTTCCGCAGTGCCGATCACCGGGAACTGTACGTCAATCTATACATCCCTTCAACGCTTTCCTGGAAGGAACGCGGTATTACCGTGGTCCAGAGTACGAATTTTCCCTATTCCGATTCCAGCCTGCTGACAATTCACGGGGGAGGCGTATTCACCCTCAAGGTCCGGGTGCCGGCCTGGGCGACCCGGGGATTCCAGGTCAGGATCAACGGCCGTTCAGAAAAAATCGAAGCTGAACCCGGCTCCTACCTGGCCCTGTCACGGGAATGGCGGGACGGGGACAGTGTTGAACTGCATATGCCCTTTTCGTTCCGGCTTGAGCCCGTAATGGATATGCCGAACCTGGCCGGCATCTTCTACGGCCCGGTTTTGCTGGCGGTCCAGGAAGAGGGGCCATTGCCGGCCTGGCGAAAGGTGATTCTCGATGCGGAGGACATTTCGCATTCGATCACGGGCGATCCGGCCGCCCTGCGTTTCACCCTGAACGGCCTGGTTTTACAGCCATTTTTCGAAAGTTACGGTCATCACTCGGTCTACCTGGACGTCACTTTGCAATGAAATCAGCGGGGGTCTTTTGATCTTGAGAGAGGGAAAATGAATTTACCTTTAACGGACTCATCCGGATTGACAGCCGGTCGGGCTTCTTTTACTATGATCTTTATTCAGCCGCCCGGCTTAAAATGCTCTTTCAGGAGGTTCTCATGAAAAATCATTCCATTCTGCTTTTAATCGCCTTGTTGATTACTCCGCTCAGCCTGCCGGCAGTCGACTCTGCGCCCACGCATCCGTTGTTCAACGTTCCCGAATACCTGGGGCACCTGCGCTTCCTGGCCCATGACCTGCTGGAAGGCCGGGGCACCGGGGATCGCGGCGCGGCCCTGGCCGCGGCTTACATCGCGGCCCAGTTTGAAACATTGGGACTGCAGCCATACTCGGAAGAGCACGGCTACCTTCAGCCGGTGGCCCTGCGCGCCTTTAAAACCGATTACAGCACGGTCAGGGTGGTCCTGAAAGACATGCGGGGCCGGGAATTCCAGGTGGAACCTCTGAGTGAAACATGCATCGGCAGTGAGCAGGAGATAGAACGGATAAGCCTGGAGGAAGACCTGTTGTTTGTCGGCTACGGCATCCAGGCCCCGGAATTCAGGTGGGACGATTTCAAGGGTGTCGATGTGGCCGGCAAGGTTTTGGTGGCCCTGGTCAACGATCCGGATCATGAAAAAACCGGCTTCGGCGACGAATCCCTGACCTATTACGGCCGTTGGTCCTACAAGCAGGAAATGGCCAGGCGCCGCGGAGCCAAGGGTATCATTCTCATCCACCATGACCGCGAAGCCACTTACGGCTGGCCGGTGGTGCGGAATTCCTGGGCCGGGGAGAGGATGCTGCTTGAAGATCAGGCTGATCAGCTGCTGCTGCTGCAGGCCTGGATATCGCACCAGGCGCTTGACCGAGCTCTGCAGGGCAGCGGCCTGGATTACGTTGAACTAAAAAAAAGAGCCGACAACCGGCGTTTCAAGCCCTTCAAACTGCCCCTGCGCCTGGCCGCCGAATTCAGCCAGCAGTACCGCCGGGCTCTCTGCCATAACGTCATCGGCGTCATCCCCGGAACCGATCCCGAGTTGAGTGGAGAAGCAGTTATCTACACAGGCCATTTTGATCACCTGGGCATAGGTCTGCCCGATGAAAAAGGAGATGTCATTTACAACGGGGCCTCAGACAATGCCAGCGGCACGGCTGCGTTGCTCTGCCTGGCCCGGGCCTTCATGCAGGCTCCGGAGAAGCCCAGGCGCACGATCATGTTCGTGCCGGTGACCGGTGAGGAACTCGGCCTGCTCGGTTCGACTTATTTCGTGGAAAACCCGCCCCTGCCTTTGGAAAAGATCGCCGTGGTGCTGAACAAGGACGTCATGAACCATTTCGGGAAGCGTGAAGGTTTTTCGGCCTTTCCACTGGAGTACAGCAGTGCCCTGCCCGAAGTCGAAAGCCTAACCGCCCGCCTGGGATTGCGCCTGTTCACCCGCACGGCTGACCCGGCCGGCGGCTCTTTCCGCAGTGATCATTTTCCCTTTGCCGCCCGCGGGGTGCCGGCTATGTCGATCGGTTTCCGCGGCCGCTTCACCGAACGCAGTGATGAAGAATTACGGGCCGCCCGGGAACAGATCGGCTATACTTACCACCAGCCAAACGACGAAATCCACCCGGCTTGGGTTTACGACGGCGTATTGCAGGAGCTTGACCTGCTCTACACCCTGGGCCGCCACTGGGCGGACGGGGCGGTCAAGCCCAGGTTGACCATCGACAAGAACAATCCCTACTGGGCCACCCGCATCTGGTACGGCCTACAGTAATCGGATATAATACAAAGGATCTTTGACCCAATTCCGCCGGCTGACGGTGGAAACAGAATGGCCGGCGGGGGATGTGCTCCATGAACAAGGACAGTGCCGGGCGCAAGAAAAAGCTGATCCTTTCCCTGAGCCTGATCCTGGCCGCCAGTTTCCTGGCCACCAGCCTGATCAGCTACTTCATTTCCATGTCCACCCTGCGGCGCCAAATTACCACCGCCACCCTGCCGCTGACCAGTGACAATGTTTTTTCGGAGATCAAGCGAGATCTGCTGCGGCCGGTTTTCATTTCATCGATGATGGCCCACGATGTTTTTCTCCGTGACTGGGTGCTGGCCGGAGAACAGGACGAAAGCCTGATCACCCGCTACCTGCACGAGATCATGGCCAGGTACGACACTTTCACCGCATTTTTCGTTTCCGAGAAGACCAGGATTTACTACCAGGCCCGGGGGATTCTTAAACGGGTTGAAGAACAGGAAGAGAGAGACGTCTGGTTTTTCAGGGTCCGGGAAATGCCGGAGGATTACGAACTCAACGTAGATCCGGACCTGGCCAACCTGGACGCCCTGACCGTATTCATCAATCACCGGGTGCTTGACTACCAGGGCAACTTCATCGGCGCTGCCGGGGTCGGACTGACGATCAACTTCGTCAACCAGCTGATCGCCCAGTACGGCGACAAGTACAATCGCGACATCTTTTTCGTTGATCCGCGGGGTGAAGTGGTGCTGCGTTCGGACGGCCGCCAGGATGGACCGCAGAATATCAGGGCGATGCAGGAATTTGCCTCCCGGGCGGAAGATATCCTTGCCGGCCGTGATCTGGCCTTCCGTTCCAGGAATAACGGCAACCTGATCCACGTCAGCAGTCGCTTTGTGCCTGAACTCAACTGGCATTTGCTGGTCACCCTGGATGAAACCGATGCCGCGGGCCGGGCCTTGACCGCCCTGGTGGTCAACCTGCTGATCAGCATCGGCATCACCCTGCTGGTGTTACTGCTGACCACCCTTACCATCAACGCTTTTCAAAGGACCAGCAATCGCCAGCAGGAAGAAATCATCAGGCAGCATCGGGAGCTGGAAACCAAGAACTCAGAATTGAAGGCCGCTCTTTCCGAGGTGAAAACCCTGAGCGGATTGATTCCGATCTGCGCTTCCTGCAAAAAAATCCGCGATGACCAGGGTTTCTGGCAGCAGATAGAAATCTACATCAGGGAACACTCGGAAGCCAGCTTCAGTCACGGTATCTGCCCGGATTGCGTGAAAAAGCTGTATCCAGCTCACCGGGCCGGCAAAAAGAAAGACTGAGGGATCAGAGTTTCAGTGCTTCAGGCTTTTCGCCCAGGATACTGAATCCGCTTTCCTCCAGTTTTGCCCTTAATGCTTCCAGTTTTTCCGCGTAAAAGGAGTTGAAATCCTCGAGAAAACCGGCCAGGTCTTCACCGGCTTTGTCCAGCCGCACCTGTGCCGGCTGGCTCACCGGCTCGTGGCCGGCCCGGGATATGCCCATCACGGCCGATAGAACCCGGCGGTTCAGGCCGGCCGAGCGATCGGCGATGCCCTGCCTGGCCGGGGTCGGGTTGAGCTTTTCCTTGAGTTCTTTCAAACTTGAATAAGTGGATTCCACGGCCACCAATACCTGGGCCGTCTGCGGGCCCCGCCGCCCCCGGGCCAGTTCACGTACCGCCTGCAGGGCCTTTTCCGTTTCCTGCAAACGGCGCTGTACTTCCTGCATGGTTGCAGTCAGGCGGCGTGCTTTCACGGCCAGCTGGTAATTGGCCCGCAGTACTTCCGGGTCGGCATTCAGCCGCGGATCAGCCTTGACTTCGAAGCCGGCTTCAGTTTCCAGGTCACCGTACCTGATTTTGACCGTGTAAGCTCCGGGCGGCACCGGAATACCGCCGAAGCCCCGACCTGCGAAGGCAGGAGCTGCGGGCGCGCCGCCGGCTGCTCCCGGCGGAGCCTGTTCCTGGGCGCTGAAATTCCAGAAAACCCGGTTCAGACCTTTTTCAGTACTGCCGGTGAAGCGGTTGATCACTCCGCCGGAGGCGTCCAGAATGGTGATCGCCACTCCGCCGACCGTTCCGTTCCGGGCCGGCCGCCCGGCTGATCTCCCGGCCGCCGGGCCGATTTCAGGTTCTTCAGGTTGGGACTCTTTTTTTTCGTCCGGGAGCAGGAAGTAGCTGAAAGTGGCGTTGAGATTTTTGTTTTCGGCTGAGAAAATCGTGTCTCCGGGGGACATGTGCGAGTTCATGCGCCCTCTCTCGTAATTGACCGCGTCACTCACCTGGAAGAGATGCAGTTTTTTTCCAATGGTCCCGGGCTTGATTTCCCGCAGCGGCCTGATATCATCGATGACGTAAATGCCGCGGCCGTGGGTGCCGATGACCAGGTCGTGCTCCCTGGGATGAATCACCAGGTCGTAGACCGGGACCGCCGGCAGGTCGTGACTCCACTTCTGCCAGGAGCCGCCCCGGTTGAAACTGACGAAGAGCCCGAATTCGGTGCCCAGGAAAAGCAGATCGGGATTAACCGGATCTTCGCGGATGACGTGGCAGTAACCTTCGATGCCGGGGCCGGCCAGGCTCTGCCAACTCCGCCCGTAATCTGCGCTGCGGAAGACGTAAGGCTGGAAATTACCGCGCCGGTGATCGTCGAATACCGCGTAAACCACGGCCGGATCGTGATGGGATGCTTCCAGGTGCGGCACCCAGGTGTCCGGAGGCAACGCGGGCCGGCGGCCTTGGCTCAGTCCGGCCGAGACCAGCTGCCAGTTGGCGCCGCCATCCCGGGTCAGGTGAATGCGGCCGTCGTCGCTGCCTACCCAGATCAGGCCCTGTTGCAGCCGGCTGGGGGCTATGGTCAGTATGGTGCAGTGATTTTCGGCATTGGTGACGTCCAGGGTCAGACCTCCGCTATCGGCCTGTTTCTGCTTTTCCGGATCATTAGCGGTCAGGTCCGGGCTGATGATTTCCCAGTTCCTGCCCTTGTCTTTACTGCGGTGCAGGAACTGGCTGCCCAGGTAAATGGTGCCCGGTTCAAACGGATCGATTGCCAGGCCGGCGTTCCAGTTGTAGCGGTGCTTGACCTCGCTTTCAGTGGGTACGATGCCCCGGCTGGTGCCCAGGTTGATGTCGAAATAATAGAGGTTACCGCCCTGGCTCATGCCGTAACCGGCCCCGGGTTTTTCCGGGTCGGCCAGGGTGGCGAAGCCGTCCCCGCCGCCGACGTTGACCCAGTGGTAATACTCAATGGCCTGTTCGTTGAGCACGTAGGCCGGACCGCGCCAGGTGCCGTTGTCCTGCAGGCCGCCGTAGATGTTGTAAGGTGTTTCCAGGTCGACGCTGACGTGGTAAAACTGGGCCAGGGGCAGGTTTTCCACGAAGCGCCAGGTGCGGCCGCGATCATGGCTGACGGTCAGGCCGCCGTCATTGCCCACCAGCATGTGTTCGCCGTTGGAGTTAATCCAGATGGCATGAAAATCCGGGTGGGCCTGGCGGAAAGTGGCCAGGTTGCGCAGGCTGCGGCCGCCGTCTTCGCTGACCCGCAATTGGCTGGCCAGCAGGTAGAGAATGTTTTCATTAACCGGGTTGACCTGGATGCGTGAGTAATAGAAAGGCCGGTTGCTGATGTCGTCTTCCCGGTTGACTTGCTGAAAATTCAGGCCGCGGTCTTCGGAACGCAACAGGACATTGCGTTCGGCCTCGACCAGGGCATAAACCACCTGGGGCCGGGAAGGAGCGAAGGCCAGGCCGATGCGGCCCAAATCCCCCTTGGGAAGACCGTTTTCCGTACCAAGCCTGGTCCAGCTGGCGCCGCCGTCATTGCTCAGGTAAAGTCCGCTGCCCGGGCCCCCTGATTTGAAAAACCAGGGCCAGCGACGATGCTCCCAGATTGCGGCCAGCAGCCGCTCGGGATTGGCCGGATCCATAACCAGGTCAGCCACGCCGCTGCGCTGATCCCCGGCCAGCACTCTTTTCCAGGTCCGGCCGCGGTCCTCGGTCTTGTAGACTCCGCGGTCAGGAGAATCGCTCCAGGTGGCGCCCAGTACTCCAACGTAGGCGATATCGGGGTTATGCGGGTGCAGCACGATGCGGGAAATTTTCTCGCTTTTTTCCAGGCCGCAGTGGCGCCAGTTCAGGCCGCCGTCCAGGCTGAGATAAACTCCGTTGCCGATGCTGATGCTGTTGCGCAGTTTGCTTTCACCGGTGCCGACCCAGACGATGTCCGGGTTGGCCTGGAAAACCGCCAGGTCTCCAACCGACATCAGGGGTTGGTCGTCGAACAGGGCTTGCCAGGTATGGCCGCCGTTGATTGATTTCCAGACTCCGCCCGAAGCCGCGCCGACGAAGATGATGCGCGGATCGGAATTAACCGCCTCGACCGCAGAAATGCGACCGCTCATGTTGGCCGGACCCAGGGCCCGGGCCTTAAGGCCGGAGAAAAGCCCCAGGTCTATTTCCGGTTTCGACCTCTGCCCGGCCAGAGGCAAAACGGAAAGCAGGCCGAGGCACAAAAAACCGGTGATAATCGATTTCCAGATTTTTGACTGCTGATACATCAGTCCTCCTTGTTAAGGTATTTTCTTTTTTATCGAATTAATTGTCAACAAGAACGAGAGTATTCACTCGATGATGATCTCGTCGATGAAGATAAAGGCCGGGTGGCCGGCTCCCAGGTGCCATTCCGGCAGGGCCCCGTAATTGCGGGCTATGACTTTGACCCAGCGACCTTTTTCCCTGACCCGGGCTTCAAGGTCAACGATCAGCGGCTCCATTTCCCCGGCGGGAACCTGGTGGCTGACTTGGGCGATCCGGCGGTAATCAGTGCCGTCACTGCTGATCCAGAACTCCACTCCGGTCGGCAGGATGATCCAGGAGCGGGTGTCCTGCAGAAAACCGGCGGCCAGGCGCCTGACGGCCTTTTCGCGGCCCAGGTCGATGACTGCTTCGAAGTCCTGGTCCTGGTAGCCTTGCCAGCCTCCCAGGCGGAAGTTGGCCGCGCCTCGCAGACCGTCGATCAGGCCGGCTGGTCCTCCGGCGGTGTACTGGCGGTTGTACTGCGAGTGAATTTCGATTGACCGGTCAGTGTGAATGCGGTGAAAAACGGCGCGCATCGGCCGGCTGGGTTGTCCGGCCGGGTTCAGGGCCAGGGCTTTGATCCTGGTGTTTTCCTTGATTAACAGGGGTTCAGAGTACAGCGCGGACTGCGGCCCTGGTTCACTGCCGTCCAGGGTGAAACGGATCGAGTCCTGCGGCATATCCGGTCTCATGGTTACTTGCAGGCTGTCAGTGAAAACGGGACCGGCGGCCATGATGGTCGGCACCACGGTGATGGGGAAATCACTGATTTCGGTTTTGGGTGCATGGCGGTCTGAACCGGCCCAGCTGTAATTGGGCTTTGGGCCCATGGAAAAAAGAAGCTCTCCGCCGGCCATGATGTCGGCGTGTTTCAGGATGCTTTCAGGCCAGGTCTCGCCGTTCAGTTTCAGGTCCTGCACGTAGATGTTTTCCGGGCTGACCTTCGGGGCCCGGATGCGGAAACGGCGGCCGTTTTCCAGGTTGATGACCGCCTTCTTGAACCAGGGAGTGCCGATCACGTACCAGGGCTCGCCTGGAGTCACCTGGTAAAAACCCAGGGCGCTCAAAACCAGCCAGGCGCTCATCTGGCCGCAGTCCTCGTTGCCGGACAGGCCGTCAGGCTCGGAGGAATACAACTCGTCCATGATGCGGCGAACTGTTTGCTGGGTTTTCCAGGGCTGGTTGACGAAGTTGTATAGATAGGCGATGTGATGGCTGGGTTCGTTGCCGTGGGCGTACTGGCCGATAAGCCCGGTTATGTCGGCCTGCTTGCGGCCGCTGGGCGGATCCTTGGTGCTGAACAGCAGGTCAAGTTTCCCGGCCAGGGCCTGCTTGCCGCCATGGCCGGCGATCAGTCCGCTGATGTCCTGGGGTACGTAAAAGCTGTATTGCCAGCTGTTGGCCTCGGTGAAGTTGAAATCAACCTCGCTGGGATCAAAAGGAGTTTTCCAGCCGCCGTTCAGGCGGGGCCGCATGAATCCGATATCGGGGTCAAAAGTGTTCTTGTAGTATTGGGCCCGTTCAATGAAAGTCCGGTAATCATCCAATTCCCCCAGGTCGGCCGCGAAACGCGCTATGCACCAGTCGTTGTAGGCGTATTCCAGGGTCTTGGAAACCCCCTCGTGGTACATGTCGGCCGCTATATGCCCGTGACGGCGGTAGGCATCCAGGCCGAAGTGGTCCATATTCGCGCTGGTCTTCATGGCCCGCAGGGCCAGTTCGGCATCGAAATCCCTGATGCCCTTGAACCAGGCGTCGGCGATCACCGAGACACTGTGATAGCCGATCATGCAGAAAGTTTCGTTGCCGGCCAGTTCCCAGACCGGCAGCAGGCCCCGGGCCTGGTAGATGGCCAGAAAGGTTTTTATGAAATCCAGGCTGCGCCTGGTATCGATGATGGTCAGCAGGGGGTGCAGGGCCCGGTAAGTGTCCCAAAGTGAAAAAACCGTGTAATAATCGTGTCCCGGATCGGGCCTGATGCTGTTGTCGGCGGCCCGGTAACTCCCGTCGGCATCGTTGAAGACATTGGGGTGAATGAAGCAGTGATAAAGCGCGCTGTAAAAAGTAACCAGTTGCTCCCGGCTGCCGCCGCTGACTTCGATTTTACCAAGCTCGCGGTTCCAGAGGGCCCGGGCCCGGTGCCGGGCGCCGGTAAAATCCCAGTCCGGCATTTCCCGGTCCAGGTTGGCCAGGGCTCCGGCGGCGCTGACCGCCGACAGGCCTACTTTGACTAACAGCGGCCGGTTTTCGGCTGAAAAGGTAAAAGAAGCCTTAATTCTGAGGCCGCTGCTTTTAAAGGGCCTGGCCTCATCCAGCCAGGCTTGAATATCGGCCCTGGTTTGTTCCGGGTCGCTTTCCGGGTTTTCCACTTCCAGGCCCAGGACCGGCCGGGAAAAGCGCAGGGCGAAGTAGATGCGCTGGTCTTCGGCCCAGGCCCTGGAACGGCGGTAACCCAGGACTTCGCCGCCGGGCCCTGCTTCCAGCCAGGACTCCAGGACCTGGTCACGGTGCTCGAGGTCCAGCACCAGGTGAGCTTCCCGGTCAGAGGGAAAGGTGTAACGATGCAGACCGAAGCGGGTGCCGGCCGTCAACTCGGCCAGTACCCGGGGCTTGTCCAGGAAAACCCGGTAATACCCGGCTTCGGCATGTTCGCTGGTCTTGGCAAAGGGAGAGGAGTAATCGTCGTTGCTGAATTGACCGGGACCGGAGGTCGGAATCAGCAGGATGTCGCCGTAATCAGAGACCCCGGTGCCGCTGAGATGAGTATGGGAAAATCCGTAGATCACGGTGTCACTGTAATGGTAGCCGGAACAGCCATCCCAGCCGCTTAACCTGGTGTCCGGGCTCAGTTGGACCAGTCCGAAGGGCACCGTGGGCCCGGGAAAGGTATGGCCGTGAAAGTCGGTGCCGATGAAGGGATTGACGTAAGCAGCCCAGTCTTCAGGCCCGGAGCGGCAAGAGGAAAGCAAGGCCAGGGCGGCCAGGGTTATGATCGTTGTTTTTTTCATCTTAATTCTCCTTTGTTTCTCTCTCCGGCAAGTAATCCCGCAGGGAAAGTGCTTTCAGCCCGGCCGGCCGGCCGGCCAGCACTTCGAGCCGGATCGTTTCACCGGGGGCCAGGTGCAGGTAATTGTCGCTGAGCCGCAGGTCCTGTGCCTGGTTTTCTATTTCCAGGAACAGAACCGGTCTTTTGCTCCTGACCAGCAGGAAAGTTCTCCCCCGCTTCTTTCTGATTCTGATCCTGACCTGGGGGTCCGGCCAGGCGGCCCAGCCCGGGGGAAAGTTCAGGCTGAAAGCCCGGACCGCGGTTGAGGAATCGCCCCATTTGAGCATGGCCAGCACCTGGGGTTGATTCCTGGCGGCCGGCGGCGGGTCGAAGCGCAGAACCGCCGGCTCGTTTTCCCGGCAGCTGGTTTTGGGTAATTTCCAGGAATGCAGTTTCCGGCCGGCCGGAGTGAACAGCTCCAGCTTCAAGCGCCGCGGAGTTTGACCGGCGTCATCGGAGAGCAGTTTGACGCTGATGTGTTCATCCTGCATATCGATTACGGCCAATTGCGGGGCGAATGATCGCTTTACCTGGTAATGAGCCGCTTTCCAGCGGCCGGAAAAATCGATACTGCTCCAGGAAATCCCCGGCCAGCAGTCGTTGAGCTGCCAGTAGAGCGAGCCCTGGCAGCGGGGAGCGGCCAGGCGCTGGGCTTCAATGGCCGCCTGCAGGCCCAGGGCCTGGTTGACCTGGCTTAAATACACGAACTGGCGGAGTTCCTGGGGCTTGAAACCGAGTTGATCGAGGTAAAGCCCGATGGTTTCAAAGCCGGGTTCGTTTTTCTGGCGGCAGGCCAGCTGATCCAGGCCGCCGCCTGCATCAAGCGGGCTGAATTCACCCAGCCCGGCCAGGCTCGGCAGGCTTTGCAGGCCGAATTCGCTCATGAAGCGGGGGATTTTTTGCCGGTAAGTTTTCAAGGGCTCGCGGCCCCACCAGACACCCCAGTAATGGGCGTCACCGTGATCCAGGCTTTCGGGACGGCCCCAGCCGAACTGGGGCGAACTGGGCCAGTAAGCCCTGCCGGGATCGACTTCAGATACCACCTCCGGCAGCAGCTGGTGAAAGATTCGTTGATACCCGGCCCAAGTCTCCTGTTCCCGGTCGGCCTGTCCGGTGAAGGCCCGGCGCCAGCCCCAGTTGTGCCAGCCTTCGGAAACCTCGTTGTTGCCGCACCACAGGGCCAGGCTGGTGAACTTGCGCAGGCGCTCGACCTGCTGAAAGGCTTCCTCCCGGACATTGGCCAGGAATTCCTCGTCCCAGGGGTACATGGCGCAGGCGAACATGAAATCCTGCCAGACCAGGATGCCGGCCCGGCCGCAGGCGGCGAAAAACTCGTCCGGCGGGTAAATGCCCCCGCCCCAGACCCTCAGCATGTTCATGTTCCCGGCCCGGGCCGCTGCCACCAGTTCCGTCCAGCGCTGAGCTTCGTGAAAACGGTAACTGTGCGGGGGGACGATGTTGGCGCCGCGGGCGAAAAAAACCCGGCCGTTTATCCTGAAATGAAAGCTGGTCCCCGGCTCATCGGGCTGGTTGATCAGTTCAATCGTCCTGATGCCTACTTCCAGAGGCAGTCGATCCTGGTTTCCTTCTTCATCCCTTATCAGCATCTCCAGGTCGTAGAGATGTTGCCGGCCCATTCCGGCCGGCCACCAGAGCTCGGGTTCGGCCAGGCTGAAATCCTTGTTGATACGGTTTTCTCCGGCTTCGACCCGGATCCGCCTGCTGAGCAGGGTGTTGTCGTTCCGCCGGTCCCGGACTTCCAGGAAAACTGCTTTTCCGGCAGGCGAATAGATCCGGCAGTCGGCCCGCAGGTTGGCCTGACCGGGGTGCAGGGCCAGGGTGCTGATCGAGCCTGAGCGGATGAAAAGCCCGGTTTCGAGTTGCAGGTAGACCGGCTGCCAGATACCCGGTCCGGCCAGGCGCGGCGCGAAATCCCAGCCGAAATGAAAAGCGGCCTTGCGGATCCAGGCCCAGTCGCCGCCGGGCAACTGGAAGGGCAGCGCGGCGGCCCGCCCTGAGATGTAATCCCCCGGCGGTCGAAAGATAATCCGCAGTTTGTTTTGGCCCGGTTTGAGCAATTCTCCGACCTCGGTCCGCCAACTGCGGAACATGTTGTCAGCCTCAAGCAGGTGCTGATCGTTCAACAGGACCTCGGCATGAGTGTCCAGGCCGTCAAGCACCAGGAACAAGCGACCTGCCTGCCTTTCGCCTGCCCAGTCAAAGTCCAGGGCATATTCCCAGCTTTCCCGCTCAATCCAGGCCAGGTCCAGGTGCAGGCAGTTCTGAAAGGGATCGGGAATCTTTCCGGCGGCCAGCAGGTCGGCCAGCAAGGTGCCGGGAACCCTGGCCGGCAGCCAGTCTTCCGCTGTTTTCGGGTTCCGAACCCGCCAGCCTCGGTCTAGTTCGAACCTTTCGACCCCGGCGGCTTCCAAACGGGGAAAAAAGCTGCAGCAGAACAGAAACAGCAGGGCCGCTTTGCTAATCATTTCGGCCTGAGGCGTTTTCTTCCCGGCTTAAAAGTCTCATCAGCCTCAGGGCCTGGGCGGCCAGGGGCGGTTCCATTTCCGCCGCCGGCTGAGCCAGGAGTTTGATTTTTTTCTCGCATTCAGCCATTTCAGAAGCGGACAATGAATAGCCGGCGTCCAGTTTTTGCAGTAATTCCACACTCAGTCCGGCCAGTTCAGCCAGGTTGGCCGCCAGGGAGGCTGTTTCCCGCAGGTTGGGGTTACCGGCCAGCAGTGGTTCGAGCTGTTCCAGCTCTTGCCAGCGCTGCAACCGGGTCAACAGCCCGGACAGTTTTTCAGCCGTTGGTTCGGCCAGGTATGCTTCCAGTAACAGCTGGAAGCGGATTGCTTCCGGGGCGTCCGGCAGGCTGATGTCAACGAAACGGCTGAGGGGATGCCGGGTCGAGTACTTCTGACTGCCGTGTCGCCGGTAGCCTTCAACCGGTTCCAGGGAATCGGCCAGAAACATAAGCTCGGAAATATCTTCGGTTCCGGACAGGCGGCGCATCATGGCCGGCCGGTTGGCCAGCAGGCGGGCTCCGCTTTCCTCCAGATGGCGGCTGACGGCAAACAGGCGGCGGTACATATCGGTAAGTTCGGACGGGGGGTTGGGACTCCAGAGTCTTTCGGCGATGGCCGCGGCTCGGGGCCAGATTCTTGAATCAACGTTCTCAGGATTTACCAGTTCGGACCACATGGTGGCTTCTCCGCCCAAAATTCTTTTCTGCTCTTCCGGGCTGAGCGGGCAGTCATCCGGCAGGGGATCGACCAGGTAATGCTGTCCGGCGTTATGCGACAAGTCGAGGTAGTATCCGTTTGAAAGCACGGTGTGGTAACCTTGCCGGGACGCCTTCTCCAGGTATTGCCGGCCGCGCCAGGAATGTATGACCACTCCGGGCGGCAGGTCGGGCTGAAGAATTTCGTCCCAGCCCATCATGATGCGCTCGTTCGCGGCCAGGATTTTCAGCAGGCGGCTGTTGAAATAGGCCTGCAGCTGGTGATTGTCGCTGAAGCCCTTCTTTTTCCTGAAGGCCTGGATCGCCGGGTTGGCGTCCCATTCCCGGCCGTTGTTTTCATCACCGCCGATGTGAACGTACCGGTCCGGAAAGAGTTCGGCCATCTCCCGGAAAAACCTGGCCAGGAAACGATAAGTGTTCCTGCCGGCCGGGTTCATGGTCGGATCGAAAACGCCGAAGTGTTCAACCAGCCTGTATGGGCCAGGCCCGGAGGCCAATTCGGGATGACCGGGCATCCAGGAAGCAGCGTGTCCGGGCATGTCGAATTCCGGCATCACCCTGATACCGCGCCGGTCGGCGTGGCTGATGATGTCCCGGATCTGATCCTGGCTGAAGTATTCTCCGGCGGATCCCAGGCGGTGCAGGCGCGGAAAAACCCGGCTCTCAATGCGGAAGCCCTGGTCCTCGGTCAGGTGCAGGTGCAGGACGTTGAGCTTGACTGCGGCCATGGCATCGAGGTTTCGCTTGATCACTCCGGGCGGCATGAAGTGGCGGCCGACATCGATCATCAAGCCGCGCCAGGGAAAACGAGGTGCGTCCTCAATCAGTACACCCGGGAAAAACCAGCCTTTTTCATCGCAGGCCGCCAGCTGCAGCAGTGTTTCCAGGGCATGGCCGGCGCCCAGGTCGGTGGCCGCTTCGATTCTTATCTCAGTGCTGTTGACCAGCAGGCGGTAGCTTTCGTCTTCCCCGAGCTGCAGCCGGCCCGGCCGGCTGCTTGCCACGATGATCTTTTGGCCCCGGCTTTCGAAAAAGGGCAGGGTGGTGCGGCGGCTCAAGCGTTGCAGGAACCAGCGGCCGCGCTCGGTCAGGCGGGGGTGGAAAGCGCCCTGCAAGTCAAGCTGCAGACCCTGGTCGTCGATGCGGAACCGGTCGTTTCCAGCCGTGATTTCCCGGGGGCGGGGCATCAGTTCAAAGCCCGGGTTGGATTCCGGAGACTGCGGCAATAGAGGGAGCGCCAGCAGGGCCGGAATAAGGAGCAGGAGAACTTTCATTTTCATTTTTCTCCTCAGTCTGCGGCCGACCGGCCGATTTGCTGCAGGGCGAAATGATAGGCGCCGACAGCCACCGCCTTGCTGGTGCCCAGGCTGCTCAGGCCCAGAGGCAGTTTCTTG
Organism: uncultured Clostridia bacterium; assembly: GCA_964457225.1. Classification (GTDB taxonomy): domain Bacteria; phylum Acidobacteriota; class Aminicenantia; order UBA2199; family UBA2199; genus CAYWEM01. The sequence continues at coordinate 18,261 of CAYWEM010000004.1, read as the reverse complement.
TGCAGCAGGTAGGGGACTTCAGCTTCCCGGCCGGGCAGGCTGAGCATGGTTTCGGCCGGGGCGAAGAACTCGGCCGCCTGGGCTTTGTCTTCCAGATAGAACACCTTCGATTCCAGTCGCTGGTGGCCGTTGATTGAACAGTTCAGCCCGGCCATGACCTGCGGCATGAAGTGCCGGGCCGCGCCGGCCAGGCCGCCGCCTATGACCGCCGCCCCGTCAAACAAAGTCAGGGCTGCGGCCAGGGCCTCTCCCAGGTTTTCCCCCAGGCGGGCGAAAGCTTCCCGGGCGGCGCCGCTGTCCCCCGGCTTATTCCCGTCCGCGATTTCGGCCAGATCTTTCGGCTCGGGAACCCGGTCCGCCGGAAATCCGGTCAATTCGGCGTAAACACGGCGCAGGGCGCGAATGCTGATGCCCTCTTCGGCGTTCAGGCGGGCATCGGTCAAAAGACGAAGCAGCCAGATCTCCCCGGCCGAAGATGTGTCTCCGATCAGCATGCGTCCGGAGCAGACCAGGCCGGCGCCGAAACCGGTGCCCAGGGTTACCGCGCAGAGATTACTGTAGCGCCGGTTTTGGCCTGCCGCCTGCAGGTCCCGGTTGACCCGGGGGAGAAACCCGGCCATGGCTTCACCCAGGGCGAAGAGGTTGCCATCGTTGTTGATAAAGACAGGTACACCGAAATGCCCAGCCAGGATCGGAGCCAGGGGAACACCGCCGCGGTAGGCCGGCAGGTTGCAGAGGTCGCCGATGACTCCGTTAAGATAATCGGCAGGTCCGGGAAAAGCAAAGCTGATTGCGGTTATCGGCGCCGACAGCTCGCGGCGCAGCTGCTCGAAACCCTGGACTATGGTGTCCAGGGAAGCCTGCAGGTCATCTCCCCGGGCCGGCAGTACGACTGGATCAAGCAAATCTTCATTTTCACTGAGGGCGTGGAAGGCAAAAGTAGTTCCACCGGCGTCCAGGGTCAACACTATCGGCCTGGACGGTTTTTTTTCACTTTTCATGATGCCTTTCCGGATTTCCGGCCCGGGGCCAGGGCCAGCAGCAGCAGGTAAACGAAGCAGGCCGCGGGTACGATGAAGGGCCATGCCGAAGCGCCTCCGCCCAGGCGCCCCATCAGCAGGGGAATCACCGCGCCGCCGCTGATGGCCATGCACATCAGGCCGCTGAGTTCCGCGGCACGCTGCGGCCTGGCTTCAACCGTGATAGAAAAGAGCATGGGCCATATGTTGGCGCAACCCAGGCCGGCCAGGGCAACTCCGGGCAGGGCCAGCCCGGGCAGTCCGCTCAACAGCAGGCCCAATCCAAGCAGTCCCATGACGGCGGAAATCCGGAAAAAGAACCGGGGCTGAGCTTTCACAACTCCGGCCAGCAGGCGGCCCAGGGTCAGGGCGGCAAAGAACATGCTGGGCCCGAACAGCGCGGCCTCCTTTTCCGGCCAGCCCAGGCTGCCCAGCCGGGGCTTCAGGAAGGTGGCCAGGCAGACTTCCGCCCCGACGTAGAGAAAAATTCCCAGCACGGCCCGGGCGAACAAGGGCTCACGCAGCAGGCTCAGTGAATCCTTCAGGACCGGAGGTTCGGCGGCCCTGGTTTCATTCACCTTGAGGCTGCTGACGGCGAACAGGGCCAGCAGCATCAGGGCCAGGAAAATGGGGAAAGCGGCACGCCAACCCATGGCCGCCAGGAAGGACAGTGAACCGACCGCGGTGACCAGGAAGGCCGAAGAGCTTGATCCCAGGCCTTTTATTCCCTGGGCCAGGGCCAGGTTGCGACTGTAGTCTCCCGGTTTGCTTACGTCCCGCATCAATGGGTTGGCCGCCACCTGCAGGCAGGTGGTGCCGATGCCCAGCAGGAAAACTGCGGCCAGCAGCAGGCTGAACGGCGGATCAAGGAAAGAAGGTACGGCCAGTGCGGTACTGCACAGCACCAGACCGAGCAGGAGCAGGTTTTTTTTGCCTTTCCTGGCGGCCAGTAATCCGGCCGGCACGCTGAAAACTGCGAAGGCGATAAACACGAAAAAAGGCATCAATGCGGCCATGAAGGGATTGGCCGATACGGCACTGGAAAGCGGGCCCATGGCGTCGGCCACTCCCATAAGCAGAAAAGTCAGCAGCAGGGGAAGAGTTCTGGCCATTGCTCGATCCTCCTTTTATAAATTGCCGCCCGTTTTCATGGCAGGATCCGGCCCAGGGTCAGGCTGGCCAGGCTGATCAGCGGAATGCCGACCAGGTTGAGCAGCAGGCCGGCCCTGACCATGTCGCTTATCGATACCCGGCCTGAAGCGAAGACGATGGCATTGGGCGGAGTGGCCACCGGCATCATGAAAGCACAGCTGGCGGCGATGGCCGCCGGCAAAGTCAGGAAAAACACTGATCCTTTCAGGGCCAGCCCTATCGGTCCGAGCAAGGGCAGAAAAGCGGCCGCCGTGGCTGTATTGCTGGTGATTTCAGTCAAAAAGATGATCACCGAGGTGGTCAGCAGGATCAGAAGCACCTGGTTGAGGTGGCCCAGTGAACTCACCTGAGCGGCAATGTAATCGGCCAACCCTGATTTCTGGATCTGGACGGCCAGGGACAGGCCGCCGCCGAACAGCAGGAGTACTCCCCAGGGCAATCTGCGGCAATCGTCCCAGCCGATGATACGCCGGCCGCTTTTAAGCTCGACCGGAAGGACGAACAACAGGATCGCGGCGAAAACGGCTATCAGTGAATCACTGAGGGGCAGGCCGCTCAGGCGGGCCATGGGATCACGCAGAATCCAGGCCGAGGCGGTCAGGCTGAAAACCAGGAGCACCATTTTTTCCCCCTTCCTGGTTTTACCCAGCAGTCGGAGTTGCTCCTGGATGAGAAGTCTGCTGGAGTGCTGAGAGCCGCGGTTCACCCGGTAGAGTATCCTGGTCAGCCAGATCCAGCAGAGAAGCAGCATTACCGAGGCCAGGGGCAGTCCGAACAGCAGCCACTTGCTGAAACTGACGGTTATACCGTAAGTGCTGTGCAGGTAGGCCGCCAGCAGGGCGTTGGGCGGAGTGCCGATCAGGGTGGCGATGCCGCCGATGCTGGCGGCGTAGGCAATGGCCAGCATCAGGGCCCGGGCGAAATCGTCGGTTTGCCCATTGCTGTCATGCCGGCCGGCGATGATCGATAAACCGATCGGCAGCATCATCACCGCGGTGGCCGTGTTGCTCATCCACATGGACAGGAAAGCGGTAACCAGCATGATGCCGCCGATCTGGCGGCTCGGCTTGCCGCCGACCGCCAGCATGGTCAGCAGGGCGATCCGCTGGTGCAGGTTCCAGTGTTCCATGGCGATGGAAAGCAAGAAACCGCCCAGAAAGAGAAAGATCAGTTCATGTGCATAGGGACTGCAGGCCTGAGCCATGCCGTCCAGCCCGCTCAGGGGCACGACCACTATCGGCAGCAGGGATGTGGCCGGAATAGGGGCCGCCTCGCTTATCCACCAGGCGGCCATCCAGAATGCCAGCCCGAGAACCAGCCAGGAAGCCCGGTTCATGCCGCTGAACAGCGGGGGGCTGACCAGGGTGAAAACGAAGAACAGGGGGCCGGCCAACAGCATGGAGTAAACCGGCCTGGCCGTGCAGGAAGATGTTTCGCCTGTTTGCCCGGCCTGCAGTTTCATTGCCGCCCGTAGAGGAATAATACGCCCACCCGGCCTCCGGAAAGTCGATATCAAAGATTAGTTTAATAACGGCTGTTTTGTCAAGGCTGAATCATTGTTTAAAGGTTTTGACAATTGTCGTCTTTTCCGCTTAAAATCATTTCTTGTTTTTCTGTTCCGACCCGCCCGTCAGGTGGAGTCGCCCGGTCTCATAAACCGACAAGGAGTACGCCATGAATAAAAAATCGTTCTTTTGGGCAAGCTTCGTATTTTGCGCCGCCGTCCTTTTGTACGGGGTCAGCCCCTGGGTCGAGGCGGAAAAGGATATCTCAGCGCTGGATCTCTACGATTGGTGTCGCAGCCTGAGTTCCGAGGAATTCGAGGGTCGTCTCAGCGGTCATGAGGGATATACCCGGGCGGCCAAATGGGCGGCTGAACTGTTCCGGTCCTGGGGTTTACTGCCTTTGCTTGAGGAAAACGGCTACCTGCAGTCCTTTCCGTCACCGCTGACCGAGATTCTGGAGGCAGAACTGCGGGCTGAAATTCCTTCCCCGGCCGGAGACCGCGAAAAATCAAATTCCGTGCTGCAGGCTGAAGCCATGAAGGATTTCTTTCCACTGGTCTTCAGTGACAGCGGCAGGCACGAAGCGGACCTGGTTTTTTGCGGTTGGGGCATCAGCGCGCCTGAGCTCGGTTATGACGACTATGCCGGCCTTGATGTAACGGGAAAGTTCGTGGTCGTTTTCCGCGGGGTTCCCGATCGGACAGAGCGCCGTTTCCAGCACCACGACGAACACCGCACCCGGATGCAGTTGGCCATGGAGCGCGGCGCGGCCGGCCTGGTTTACGTCTACCCTGAAGTCAACGTTCACCCCAACGGGGATTTCATTCCCGGCTTCACCCCGCTGATGATCAGCGATGAATTCGCCGACCGGCTTTTCAAGGTTCAAGACCTGAGCAGCAGGCAGCTGCGGGCCGACCTGGCCCGTTACCGCCGGCCGCTGAGTTTTCCCATGCAGGCCCGTTTCAGATACCGGGTCAGCACCCGGCACGATCCAAGTGCCGTGTCCTACAACGTGGCCGGCTGGATTGCCGGTTCGGATCCGCAGTTGCGCAACGAGGTGCTGATAATGGGCGGCCACCTTGACGGGGTTGGCCGCCAGATGGGTTTTTTCTGTCCCGGAGCAAATGACAATGCCAGCGGCAGCGCCGTACTGCTTGGCCTGGCCCGGGCCCTGAGCCGGCTGCCCCGGGCTCCGAAAAGGTCCATCATGATCGTGCTCTTCGGCGGAGAAGAAAAAGGCATGCAGGGTTCCAACCACTTCGCGGTCAACCTGCCTCCGCCCTTTAATAAAATGACGGCCATGTTCAATTTTGACATGGCTGGAGCCGGCAACCGGGCCTTTGCATCAATTTCACCGCAGCCGGCTGAACTGCGGGCGGCCGTGCTCAAGGCAGACCAATCCCGCGGCCTGCTGGTCGGCACCCGGGAAATGGGTCCGCCGGGAGTACGGGGCGGAGATGTCACCGCTTTCTGGAACCTCGGAGTACCCTGCGTCTACTTCATGACCAACGGTCCCTTCCCCGATTATCATCGGCCCGGTGATTCCATTTTCCGGGTCAACCCGGAAATCATGGCCGAGCTGACCGGACTGGCCCTGCGCGCGGCCTGCATTTTCGCCGACCGCTGAGTCAGTTGCATGAAATAAGCTGAAAAACAGTTCAAAAGGCCATTTACCTGAAAAGAAATTCACGTCCGCTTGGTTTTCAGGAACTTTGCTTTTTCCAGCGGGCCAGGAAATAAGACCGGACTGAATCGGCTTTGTAGCGGCGGCCCAGGAAAGTATGACGGCAACCCAGGTAAGCTGAGCATTCGAAGGGTTTGACCGGGTGGAGCAGGCAGCCCGAATTGTCATCAAGGAATATGCAGCGTCCGGGCTTGCCTTCATAATGCCGGTCCACTGTACTGCCCGGTTCAGCCATGGGCATCCCGTTTTTCAGTTTCAGCGGAGCCGGAACCCTGGCTTCGATACCGCCCTGAATCAGGCGGTGAAACACCAGGAAACTCCGTTCCAGTTCATCACGGCTGATGCCCATTTTTCGGGCGATCCGGGGCAGATCGTCCGGCAGCAGGCGGCCGGGATCATTGAGGCAGGCGCTCAGGCAGTCAGGACAACGACAGGATTTCATTTTTGTTTGCCCGGTTTAAAAAAAGCGGCGCCTGGTCAGACATTCGGCTGCAGGACGGTTTCGCCGACCTGTTCGGTCGCTGGATGTGTTCTCTGCCAGCCGGCCAGGTGGTACCAGAGATAGATGAACAGGAAGGCCAGGAAATTGGAAACGAGGATGGCCAACCAGATACCCAGCCCGGCATAGTAGTCTCCCAGGCCGCGAAAAACGATATAACACAGCCAGTAGGCCAGGGGAATGCGGATCAGCCACAGGCGCAGAAGATTGGCGGTCATGACTGGCATGGTGTGTCCCGACCCCTGGAAAGCACCGGTAATTACAGTTGACAAGGAAAAAAAGATCAGTGAAGGTCCAACGAAGTAATACATGATTGAACTGGCCGCGTGTACCAGGGGGTCGTCCGGAATAAAAAACCTGGTGACCGCGGATCCGGAGAAAACCAGGGCCAGTGCCTGCGGAACTGTTAACAAAAGCACCAGTTGCAGGCCGGATTTGGTGGATTGTTCCGAGCGCCTGGCATTGCCTGCACCGAGGTTCTGGCCGACCATGGTAGTCACCGCGGCGGCGATGCCGGTAGCCGGAATCATGGCGATATGAATTATCCTGGTGGCGATTCCATAGGTGGCGATCACCACCGAGCCGAAGGAGTTGACGATCCCCATCAACACCAGGAATCCCAGCGAGGTGCCGGACATGCCGACCGCGGCCGGTCCCCCGATGCGCATGATCGGGGCCAGCAAATCCCGATCAGGTTTAAGATGCGCGCTCTGCAAGTGAATGCCTTTTTTCCCGGAAAACAGCAGGTAGAGGCAAAGTCCTGAAGCCAGGGCCTGGGTCAGAACGGTCGCCAGGGCTGCTCCGGCTACTTCCAGGCGGGGCAGGCCGAGCCAGCCGAAGATCAACAGCGGATCGAGCAGCAGGTTGAAGATGACGGCCAGGAATTCTATGCGCAGGGGTGAGCGGGTGTCGCCCAGGGCATTCATCACGGCTGCGTAGTGATAGACGGGAACGGCCAGCGGAAATCCGTAGAGTGTGATGGCCAGGTAATCGCTCGTCTGTTTCAAAGTATCGCCGGGAGTGCCCAGGAATTTCAGCAGTAACGGCATAAGCGGAATCAACAGGACAACACAGCCAACTGAAAAAACCACCAGGTAAGTCAACAGGTTTCCCGCCGCCAGGTCGGCCCGGTCCTTTTTACCGGCGCCGGTAAACTGCGCCACCAGGGCGGTGCCGGCCACGGTCAGGCCGACGGCCAGGGAGATGATAAAAAACAGAATGTGAAAGGAAATCACTGGAGCTGACAGAGCCTGGCGACCCAGTTTACCCAGCCAGTAAGTGTCGGCCAGGTTGTAAAGCATTCGTAACAGGGTGGCCAGAGCTACCGGAAGTCCAATTCGTATCAGCAGGGGAAATATTTTTCCCGATAGAATTTCCGAGTTGCTGCCGGGAATTGCTCCTTCCTTCATCGGCCTGGGTCGGTCAACCCGGCTGCAACCTTAACCGGCAGCGGGCAGGAATGGTTTTATTCATCCTGCGATCTGGAACTGAGAAACTTGTCCCGGCATTCCCGGGAACAGAAGTAGTACTTACTGCCGTCCTTCTTTCCAGTCAGGGCCAGGCTCAGGGAAACATAGGTGCCGCATTGCGGATCCTTGACCATTTCCTCATTGTTCGGGCCGGGATGCTTTTTCCCCTGGGCCGGGTTTTTCCACAACAGCCTGTAAAGCAGGTAGCCCAGCAGGAATAGTACAAAAAGGATCCGCAGTAAAATGACCATGACGCTCATTGGATCTGGCAATTGTAGGTTCGAGCTGCCGCGGCCAGTTTTCCCCGCCTGATGAAATCGGTGATTGCCTCGATGTGCGAGTCCAGCCTGGTGTCTTTCTTGATGAAAGGAACGAAGTCCCGGATTTGGCTCTTTATGTTTTCTATAACCGGTGAACTCGGCAGGGAATAAAAATCCAGCGCCTGCAGGCCGGCCAGGATTTCAATGGCCAGGATACCGCTGACGTTTTCAATGATTTCAGCAGCCTTTCGGGCGGCATGGGCGCCCATGCTGACATGATCCTCCTGGTTGGCCGAGGTGGGAATGGAATCAACCGAGGCGGGATGCGCCAGCACCTTGTTTTCCGAAGCCAGGGCCGATGCGGTGACCTGGGCGATCATGAAGCCGGAATTCAGCCCGCTGCGCGTGGCCAGGAAAGCAGGCAATCCGCCGTTGCAGGCAGGATTGACCAGGCGGTCCAGGCGGCGTTCTGATATGCTGCCCAGTTCGGCCACGGCAATGGCCAGGTAATCCATGGCCAGGGCTACCGGTTCTCCGTGGAAGTTGCCGCCGGACAGGATGATTCCTTTTTCAGGGAAAACCAGCGGGTTTTCAGTGGCGGAATTTGCCTCGGTTTCCAGGGTTTTTTCCACGAAGCCCAGGGTATCACGCACTGCACCGTGAACCTGGGGCATACAGCGCAGGGAATATGCGTCCTGGACCCTGGTCTTGCCCTGGTGGGAAACCCAAAGGGGTGAATCCTTGATAATCTGCAGGATATTGGCCGCTGTGACTGCCTGGCCGGGATGCCTGCGCACCTGGTGAATTTCGCTGAAAAAGGGCGAAGGGCTTCCCAATTGGGCTTCCAGGGTTATGGCGCCGGCTATGTCCGCGGTCATGACCAGGTTTTGCGCCGCGGAGAGGTTGAATATGGCCTGGGAAGTCATCATCTGGGTGCCGTTGATCAGAGCCAGGCCTTCTTTTTCGGCCAGGCACAATGGTTCGAGCCCGTTTTTCTTCAACACCCTGGAACTCTTGATCCTTTTTCCGTTGATCTCAATTTCACCTTCACCGATCAGGGCCAGCGCCAGGTGGGAAAGCGGGGCCAGGTCGCCTGAAGCGCCTACTGATCCCTTGCCGGGAATGACCGGCACCAGGTCACGGTTGAGCATTTCGATGATCAGTCGGATCACCTCGGGCCTGACTCCGCTGTAACCCTTGGCCAGCACGTTGGCCCGCAAAAGCATCAGGCCGCGGGTTACTTCCCGGGAGAGCGGCGGGCCGAATCCGGCGCAATGACTGCGCACCAGGTTTTTCTGAAGTTTCAGCAGGTCTCCGGCCGGAATACTGCGGGTGGCCAGGGCTCCGAAACCGGTGTTGACTCCGTAAACTGGCTTGCCTGTTGCTATCAGTTCCATCAGGACGCGACGACTGAGGATGACTCTTTCAAGGGCGGCTGATGAAAGTTCAACCGGTTCTCGCCCGCGGGCGACTTTGACAAAATCAGCCAGGCTGAGGGAATTGCCGTCAATTATTATGGCCATGTTACTCTTTACAGCTTTATGAAACCCCGGTAGTTCAATTCTTGGCTTTGACTGAGCCGAGTATTTCCAGGGATATGACGTGCTTTTGTATTTCGTTGGTGCCTTCGTAAATCTGGAGCAGCTTGGCATCACGCATCATCTTTTCAACCGGGTATTCCTTCATGTAGCCATAGCCGCCGAAAATCTGGACTGCATCGACCGTGACCCGCATGGCCACATCCGTGGCCATGACCTTGGCCATGGCGGATTCCTTGGAGGCCTTCAGTCCCTGGTCGAGCATCCAGGCTGAACGGTAAACCATCAGGCGGGCCGCGTCTATGTCAGTGGCCATTTCAGCCAGCTTGAAGGCGATGTGCTGAAAGGAAGAGATCGGCTTGCCGAACTGGACCCGGTTCTGGGCGTAACGCAAGGCTTCTTCGTAGGCCGCGCGGGCCACGCCGATGCCCCCGGCTCCGACGGCCGGCCGGGCGTAATCAAGTGTTTTCAGGGCGATGATGAAGCCCATGCCTTCACGTTTTAACAGGTTGGACGCCGGAATGCGGACATCGTCAAAATAGATCTCCGCGGTGTTGGAAGCCCGGTGCCCCATTTTGTTTTCGTGCTTGCCGATGGTTACTCCCGGGGTATCCATGGGCACGATAAAAGCGGAAAGCCCGCGGGCGCCCCGATCCCGGTCGGTGGAGGCGAAAATGACGCCGACCTGGGAGTAGGCCGCGTTGGTGATGAAAGTTTTTGAACCGTTGAGGATGTACTCGTCACCGTGCCGCTTGGCCACGGTTTGAATCGCTGAATTGTCCGAACCGGCTTCCTTTTCGGTCAGGGCGAAGCAGGCGAAAGACATTTCGCCGGTCAGCGGGGTCAGGAACTTTTTCTTCTGCTCGTCACTTCCGAAAAGAACTATCGGCGTGGTGGCCAGGGTGTTGGCCATGATCGAAGTGTACATGCCGGCACAGCCCCAGGCCAGTTCTTCACAGACCACGGCGTTATCCATCACCGAAAAGCCGATCCCGCCGTAGGCTTCCGGAATTCCCGAAGTCAGATAGCCGACTTCAAAAGCCTTGCGCATGATATCCAGGGGAAACTCGTTCTTTTCATCGTATTCGAGGGCTTTCGGCCGCATTTCCCTTTCGGCGAATTTATGAGTTTCTTCCTTCAGGGCAACTTGTTCTTCGCTCAGCGTGAAATCCATGGCATTCTCCTTTTAGACTTTTATGTTTTTGAATTCGTTGAGAACTTCTCCGGCGCTCTGAAAGCGTTGTTCACGCTTTTTTTCCATGCATTTCTCGACTATGGCCACCAGGCGGTCGGGAATGTCGCTGCGGATGCTCTTGATATCGGGTATCCGGTCGAAAAGATGCTGGTAGAAGATGTTTTCTCCCTTGAAGGGCACTCTCCCGGTTATCAGGTGAAAAAGTGTGGCTCCGGATGAATAAATGTCCGTACGGTGATCGACCGGGATGCCCTGGATTTGCTCCGGGGACATGTAGTAAGGAGTTCCGGTGATCACCCCTGTTTCACCCTGTTTCTGGTCGCCCAGGATGACGGCCAGGCCGAAATCCATTATCTTGATTTCTTTCTGGCGCGTGATCATTACGTTGTGAGGCTTTATATCGCGATGAATTATGCCTTTCTTGTGCGAGTAATCCAGGGCCCTGAAAAGCTTGATGGCTACAAAAAGAACCTGGGAAAGGGAAAAGATTTTTTTATGGCGGATCAGGTTCATGAAATTGTCGCCTTCGATGAACTCCATGGAAATGAAATAATCTTCCTTCAATTGGCCCACGTCGTAGACCGTGACGATGTTGGCATGGCTCAGGGATGCCGTGGAGCGCGCTTCGGTAAAAAACCGTTCCAGGTTGCGCGTGTCCTTGATCAAGGTCTTGTTGAGGATTTTCAGGGCGACGATCCTCTTCAGCACAGTGTCTTCGGCCTTGAACACCACTCCCATGCCGCCTTCGCCGATTTTTTCAATAATCCGGTAGCGCTCGCCGCTGTCTTCGGCGATCAACTCCATTTCCTTGTACTTCTGCATCAGCTTGTCCACTTCTTTTATCTTCTGGTGGACATCCATGTAGGAATAATCCTCGGTCAGGATCATCTGGTATATTTCAAAGGCTTTCTTGTAATTGCCCGAATTTTCGTAAGCCTGTCCCAGCACGTAATACCAGTCGATGTTGTGTTTGCCGATGGGTTGACGGTCGATCAGTTTTTCGATTTTCTCAATTACCAGCTGGGGTTTACGGTTCTTTAAAAAAATGTTGGCGATGCTGGTTACCGCGGTGCCGAAATTGCAGTCATCGGAAGGGACCTGCTGGAAATTGGTCAGGGCCCGGCGCTCGTCGTCAACCTTGAGAAAGGCGAACCCGGCCTTGAAGTATTCTCCGGCTTTTTCGTAGAGTTCTCCGGCTTTTTTCAGTTTATCGAGCTTGCTGAACAAGTCGGCCGCCACCCGCCACTCGCGACCCATTTCGAACATCTTGGCCGCATCTTCTTCTTTGCCGTCTTTCATGTAATTGTCGGCCGCGGCCAGGAAATTCTGGTTCATGAAATAACAATGGGCCGCCTTGGCATACTGCTTGTTCCATTCAAACAATTCAGCGGCCCTGGTATAATCATCGGCTTTCAGGAAGCATTCCGCGGCTGAATTGGTGTCTCCCCGGGCAAAGGCCTCTTCTCCTCTGAGTTGCCAGGCGATTTTCGGCTGCCCGATCCGTTCGTAGAGTACCGCGGCTTTCAGAGGAATTTGAGCTTTTTCGTAGTTGCGAGCCGCCTCGGCGAATCTTTCCATTTTCTCGGCTATTTCCGCCGCTTTCTCAAACTTGTTGTTTTTCAGTAATAATTCGTATGCCCGCTCGTTTTCTCCCAGCTGCACGTAGAGATCGACCGCTTTGAGCAATTCCTCCTCCAGGTGGCGGGCGTCCTGGTAACCCATCAGCGAGTCGCTGTTGGCCAGGAATGACTTTTCGAAATTCTGGGCCGCTTTCTTTTTGTTGCCGGCTTTCTCGTAAATATAGGCGGCTTTCTTGTAGAAACCTTTTTTTTCGTAAATCTGGGCGGCTTTTTCGAAGCGTTCATGCTGGTAATACAACTCGGCCGCTTCCTGGTAACGGTTGTTTTTTTCCAGCAGGGCCGCTGCCGCCTCAATGTTTCGCCTTTTTACGTAGATGCGGACCAGGTTGTCCGACTGGCCGCTCTTCTTGTACATTTCAATGGCTTCTGTTTCGCGGTTCAGCTTTTCCAGCAGTTCGCCCATGACCGAGTATTCCAGGCCCTGGTCATAGGCGGCCAGGGCCTTGCGGAAATCACCGATGTTCTCGTATATTTGCCCGGCCTGGAAGAACAGATTCTGGCGCAGGGCCCGCTTGGCCTCTCTTTCATGGTAACTCTTCTTGAAAAGCAGGAAAAAAAAGGCGTCAATAAATGATTTGTCCTGAAAACTGGACATTTTGGCCGACTTCAGGACGTGATAGACTATCCGCAGAATCAGAAGCAAGGCCAACAGGGCCAGCAACAATTGTAATGGTCTGCTGTTCCTGACTATATCTAGTATTGGCTCCATGTGATGCATAAGTATAACAAATGAGCCGGGAAAAAGCAATTTTGAGGCGGGAAAACCCTCTGCCAGACCAGCTGTACAGCATGACAGATGATTATACGGACGGTGCGGACAACGCAAAAAAAAGACCCCGGTAAAAGCTTACCGGGGTCCTTGAAGAAATAACTGTAATTCTTTTGATTACCTGGCGGTCACGGTTAAGCTGACCTTTTCACTCTCATTGCCGTCTTCATCAACCGCGGATATCAGGTAAACGTAATCCTTACCTTTTTCTATGTTGTAATCAACGTATTCAAAGGTACCGGCGGGCAGGTTCGCCAGCAGGGAAGCCTCTTCGTCAGCTTGCCCGGCTTCGCGCCGGTACAGGTTGTAACCGGCTACAACTATATCGGACTCGGCGTTCTCCGGGTTGTCTTCCCACTTGAGCAGGTTGAAGAAGTTTTTAAAGTGCTGGTTGATCTTGATGGTGCTGACCTGCTGGCCGCTGAAGTTGACCGGGGCGAAGATAGGCAGGCTGACGATGATGGGTTTCAGGGATGTGATGAAAACATCCTTCATGTTGTTGGGCTTGTTGATCTGCTCGAAGATGAAGAAAATGTTGTCATTGGGCCCGCCGTTGGCCAACTGGGTGTAATTCGCCCGGTTGACCGGGGTGGAGAAAAATCTGATCGGGTTGGGTTGAAAATCTTCGCCCGGAATTTCGTAATTGTAGACAGCGTCCATGGCCTGGTCGTAGTTGCCGAAGCCCCAGGCCACGTAAACCGTGCCGTTCCTGGCCACGGTCACACTGGGCAGAAGGGCGTTTATGGTGGTCTTGGAAGCGCTCCTGGGTCGGGTCCACTGCTGGAAGTAGCTGTCCCACTTGGTGAAATAGGCTTCAAACCTGATTTCATCCTTTTCTTCCATCCAGGTGATGTAGGGGTCGCCTTCCTTGTTGGTGGCGATTTTCGGGTGAGCCTGGGCCTCGTGAATGAACCAGACGTCCTTGGGTTTGCGCCAGTCACCACCCACCGGGCGTTTTGAGTAGTGCAGAGTCATGTGCGGATTGACTCCGCGCTGGAATTCGGGCCAGGTGCCGTGAAAATAACCGTCGGCTCCGTAAGCTATATGGCAGGATTCGGTGGCGAAGGTCGATTCCGGCCGGCTGATGATTTTATGGGGAGTCCAAGTCCCGTAATCGCGGTCAATGCCGAAGATCGCATCGAGTCCCCGGTAGGTTACAATGGAGATGTTGCCATCCGGATCACAGGCTATGGACGGGCGGTGCAGATCCTGGCCGACGTCGGAAATCAGCACCCTCATGTCGTTCATGGTCCCGTTGGCGGAAATCTCCCGGAAAGCCAGGCCGAAGCGCTGGTTGGGCCGGTTGAAGGTGTCGATCCAGGTAATGTAGACGTTGCCGGCCTTATCCACGGCCACGCTGGGGTCGCGGGAAAGCCAGGCCGTGTTGCTGATGTTGACCTTGGGCCGCCAGCCGTTCTTGTCGTACTTACGGTAGAAAATGTCTGCCCGGGCTGTGGTCGGGTTGTATTCGAACCAGACCGCGTGCACCGAGCCGTCATAGCCGATGGCGATATTAGGCATGATCGAGTGATCGGCCGAACTCGAGATGTTCACCCAGGGCTCCCAGGCAAACAGCAGCGAGCCGAATAACAACAGGCAAAACATCGATAAAACGTTCTTTTTCATGTTACCTCCCTAATGTCATCTGGAGCCGAAGCGGAACTTGAGCCCCAGGGAAAGCAGGAAATTCATTCTCTTGCTGGTGATGAACTGGGCCGGTTCGAGGACGTAGGCCGGGTCGCTTTCCAGGGTCGCCAGGTGGGTCGGGCTGAGTATCCAGAGGTAGTGCTCGGATCCGAAGACCACGTAATAGAGGTCTCCGCTGTCGGTTCCGCTGGCGGCATCGTTTTCGTACTGGTAGGTGCCGTTCCAGTTCTTCAGGGAAATGTAGTCGAAACCCAGGCCGGCGAACAGGGAAAGGTTCTCGGTGAACTTGTACTCGAATTCCGAACCGAGCAGGAAATTAAGACCGCTGGCCGTGGCCTCGATATTGCCCGAGTGGGCGAAGGAATATAGGGTGCGGCTGCCGTCACGCAGACTGTAGCTGACCTGGTTGATGTGCTTGAATGAACCGAAGATCAGTCCCAGGCCGGCATGGGCGTTCAGCGCCAGCCGGTCGTTGTTGATGAAGTAGTAATAGCCTTTCAGCATCACCCCGGTATAGGATTCATCGAACTTGTTGGTGCTGTAATTGTAAGTTTCAGTCAGGCCGGCCAGGGTGCTTGAGGAAGCCCCCTTTATGTCATTACTGCGGCTCATCAGCCGGAAGTTCAGGCCGATGCCGAACTTGTTGTTGAAGTTGAAGAGCACGCCGAAACTCGGATGGTAGAGCGCCGAGGAAACCTCGGCCAGGGGAGTGTAGGCCGGCAGGTTGTTGAAATGCTCGGCAATGCCCTCGAGCTGGGCGTTCCGGGCAAAGAGTGACTGCAGGGCGGCGCTGATGGCAAAGCCGCTGTCGGAAAAGCCGGTGGCGGCAGGCTTGACCCGCACCGCTTTTCCCGGCGCCGCTGCCGCGGGCAGCTCGGCCGGCAGGGTGCTGACTATCTTGACCCGCTGCAGGTCGGCCAGGTGATCCAGAGGCGGTTTTATCAGTATTTCTCCGGCCTGGAGTCCTGATCTTACCAGGACTTCACCTTCCAGTTCAGGGCCGATGTTTATGTACGTTTTCCGGGCCCTGTTCTTGAAAACCGTGAAGACAAAGGCCCCGATATCATCCTTGGCGATACTTTCAGCCGGGATGACCACCGCCTTTTCGTGTTCCTCGAGCAGGACGGTCAGCTGGGCGGTCATGCCCGGCTTGATGGCCTGGCCGATGTTCTCGATGCGAATGTCAGCCAGGTTTTCTTTCAACTCGTGTACTGAAGCCGGAAAAGCGCTGGCTATTTCAACTATTCTGACCGTGTAGCGTTCGGCGGTCTTGAAAACCGCGGCATCATCCCCCTTGACCAGTACCCGCACCTTGGCGGCATCGAGCAGGGTCATGACCGGATCGCCCGTCTTGATTTCCTGGCCCTCGTCGACCAGAAAGGCGGCGATCAGGCCGTCAACCGGGCTGAGCAAGGGTTTCCTGCCGGCCCGCTCTTCCAGCAGTTTCAATTCTTCGCGGGCCTCGGCCAGGTTGTTTTCAGCCTGTTTTTCAGCGGCGGCACTGCGCTCCTTCCAGTTGCGGCGCTGGAAAAGAATTCTTTCCCTGGCGGCGACTTCCTCGCGGGCTTTCTGCACCGCCTGGTCCTTGATTTCGCTTTGTATCACCGCGATTTCCTGGCCGCGGCTGACCGCCTGGCCCGGCTTATGTCCCAGCAGGGTGATTTTGCCACTGAACTCGGCGCTGACGGTCTTTTCCAGGAAAAAAGACGTTTTTGCCGATATTTCTTTGAATTCTGAAAAAGGCTGTAAAAGGACCGGTGAAACCATCACCGGAACAGGCCGGCGGCCGGCGGTTTTGTCCTGGGCCCGGCCGGGCGAAATGCATAAGACCAGCAGTATAACTGCGGACACAATTCTAACCTTCATTATTTGCTCCTCGATAGATTTTAGAATATAAAATTATATTATAATTATTAATCATAATCAATATAGAGCTTAACTTAATTATAATACCTGGGTTTTCCAGCCGATTCCCGGGGGGCTATTCAGGCCGGCGTTCGTACCAGTCCCGGCCCAACGGCTGGTGTGTTTTCCGCAGTTCGTTGCGGAAAAAGGCCAGGTCGGTGTGCAGGTGAAATATTTCCGGGCAGTGATCGTTGAAATCACCCTGCAGCAAGGCTCCCCCGACCTGGGCCCCGGCGATGTTGTCCAGCAGCCTGAGCGGCTCCCTGACGTGTTCAACCACTTCGTTGGCCACGCAGACCTGGTGCCTGGGCAATGAAGGGTATTGATTGTCGGCGCTGACCTCAATTCTTTCGACCGGGATTCCTTCCCGCTCGGCCCGGTAACAGGCGAAATCCGAGATCAGTGAAGGGATGTCCAGCAAGACCAGCCGCTCCAGGCGGTCTCTCAGCTTCAAGGCCATTTCGATTGACTGGTAAGCCAGTCCTGAACCGTAGTCGACGATGGTGACCCTGCTGAAACGATCTTCAAGCAGGCGGATCACATCCGGCGGCCTTCCCCCGAAAAAACGTTTCTGCAGTTCCCGGCGCAGTTGGCAAAGGGCTCTTTTCAGCTGGCCGCCCAGGGCCAGCCGGGAAAAATACCCTATGTTGTCCAGTACCGAGGCCCGGCCGACACTGTAGGAAAGCAGGCGGAAAACCCCGATATAGGCCTGGTACTGGTTCAGCTTGAGGGAATCGGCCTGGTGATCGATGTTGAAAAAGAAATCGTGCAGCCTGATGAATTCCTCGGACAGGTGCCGGAAACGGTTCCCCTGGGGGTGGAAATGTTTCTTCAGGGCCAGGTAGTGACGGCGCAGGCTTTCAAGTTCGCGGCTCTGGCGCTCGGCCATGAATTCCAGGAAGAGATCTTCAACCGAACTGGTTTGTTTCATTTCCGGATTGTATGAACGCCCGGCCCTGATGTCAAGCCGGGATCGCCGCCGGCTCCGGTATTTGGACTCAGGGACAGCGGATGAAACCCTGGGACCAGAGACAGCCGCCGCAGGCCGGATGCGCATTGCCGAAGCAGTCTTCGCCGTTCAGGGCCGGCAGGGAACAGCTGTTGCAGGTGGCGCAGGGCGCGAAGGCAAATTCATCCAGTTTGCCGCGGAATTCGCGGTACTGTGGTTGGTTCCAGATAGATTCCAGGCCGGCAAATGCCAGGGAACCGAAGT
The DNA here is from genome assembly GCA_964457225.1 of uncultured Clostridia bacterium. Lineage (GTDB taxonomy): Bacteria > Acidobacteriota > Aminicenantia > UBA2199 > UBA2199 > CAYWEM01. Next base: position 766 of record CAYWEM010000004.1, on the reverse strand, counting down.
GAAATTCATCCCAGTCCCGGGAAAAACCGTCAAGAAAAACTGTGTGCGCATGCAGCAGGGGCAGGCAGGGTCCCAGTTTTCCATCCCAGCGCAATGATGTGCTGCGGCGTTGCCAAAAGGGACAGAGCCCGGTCCGGCCCGGAGCCAGGGACACTGATTCCAGTGCTTCCGGAAACAGGTCCTGCATCTTTTTCTCCACTTCAACAGATAAAACTTGGGCATCAAAACGCGGCACCCGGCAAGCGCCTGCAGGCAAAGCCGCAAACCGGCTTTTTTGGTAGAGGATTTCGCCTTCCATCGCTGCGGTATAGGGCTCGACATTACTCAGGGAAAAGCGGTCTGCGCCCAGGCGCCGGGCCAGTTCCAGTATGGCCGGCAGGTCGGCCAGGTTGCGCTTCATGGCTACGAAGGATATGCCCAGCCTGGTTTTATTGCTTTTCGTGGCCAGGTTTTCCAGGTTGGCAATGATCAGTGGCAGGTGGTCGGCCAGGCGCACGTCGGCATAGCTCTCCGGCCTGGCCCCGTCAATCGACACCCAGAGCCGGTCAAGCCCGGCCCGGGAGAGTGAGTCGGCCATCTCCGCATTCAGCAGGATGCCGTTGCTGATCAATTCCACCCGGCAGCCGGATTCTTTCGCCCCGGCCACCATCCTCACTATTTCCGGATGAGCCAGGGGCTCACCGAAGCCGCCGAACAATATCTCCGGTTTTTCAGGAAGTTTAGCAAGATCCTGGAGAATCTTCCGCCATAAATCGGAATCCATCAA
>CAYWEM010000003.1:201216-268154 GCA_964457225.1 uncultured Clostridia bacterium | reverse complement strand
ACTGTCAGGGTGAAACTCGCGGGTCCCCCCCACGCCCGTGGGGACGATATCCGCTCGACGGCCCTGCTTTCGGCCTCGACCGGTTCACCCCCACGCCCGTGGGGACGATTATGTAGTTCCGCCAAAAGTAGTGTCGCACACCGGTTCACCCCCACGCCCGTGGGGACGATTCGAGCGGGTTTTGCGCCCTGCAGATCGCATTAGGTTCACCCCCACGCCCGTGGGGACGATACGACTACCACACCAGCCCAGCGATAGAGTGGCGGTTCACCCCCACGCCCGTGGGGACGATGAGGATCTGGCTGTTGAGAAGATGGCCGAGAACGGTTCACCCCCACGCCCGTGGGGACGATGGCAAGCTGTATTTTTCATTCGCCCCCCCTCGCGGTTCACCCCCACGCCCGTGGGGACGATGCAATCTTCCAGGCTCGCCCGCTCAACGATGTCGGTTCACCCCCACGCCCGTGGGGACGATGTTTGGCAAGTGAGCCAAATTCTTGTTTGAACCGGTTCACCCCCACGCCCGTGGGGACGATCCGACATCCCCGGCGTATCTTTCCAGTCCCTGCGGTTCACCCCCACGCCCGTGGGGACGATACCAGCGATGCTGACCCGGCGGCGGCAGTTAGCGGTTCACCCCCACGCCCGTGGGGACGATTGCCTTAAAATCTGCACGTCAGCAGGAACCGCCGGTTCACCCCCACGCCCGTGGGGACGATTCGGCCTTCAATTTCGCCGTTGATAATCCATTCGGTTCACCCCCACGCCCGTGGGGACGATAGCGCAGGGGTCGAGATTGCAAGGTCGAATATCGGTTCACCCCCACGCCCGTGGGGACGATGCCATGCGGGCCTTGAAAACTTCCTCGTCGGCCGGTTCACCCCCACGCCCGTGGGGACGATACTAAAAATATCCTTTATCTACGGCACTCGGGCCAAAAAAAGGCCGTCGAAGTCTTCGATCGATCTAGTCGTCCTCCCCCAGCTTCGCACTTTGTACCCCTGCTCATTGTCGCTCGAATGGAGCAACAAACACCCGCCACCCTTCGCCTGACTGCACGCCTTTTCCCAAAGTTTATCCCGTACCATAGCAGAAACCCGGCCCGTGAACACACCGGGCTTGGGTTCCAGGTACCAGCGGGTCAATTCTCCCCGTAAACTTAAGGGTACACGTTCAAGAATCATGACTACCATCGCCATCCTCCATATCTCCAAGCGAAACCGAGTAGAGCTGACCGCCTTCAACTTCGCCGCAGACTGGATCCCACAACTTACCTGGAGCGGCTTCATCTTCAGCATATCTATCGGGAATAGTCTCCATTCCATCCATCAGCAGTACTTTTTTGATATCCGGGATGATCCGTGCCAATATACGTGTCGAAACAAACTGATCTCGGCAGGTCAAGCGTACCTGTCGCTCTAGTCCCGGCTGATTTTCCGCGGCCGCCCGAAAAGCGATTGGGATGGTTACCTCGGTTTTGTACAAGTCGGCGATATCGTAAACAAAAGAGAGCATCTTCCCCGTATGGATAAATCCCAAGGCGGTCGAAAACCCAGCCGAAACGATCGCCGCCTGGCAAACACCGTAGAGGCAGGAATTGGCCGCAGATAGTGCCCGGTTCACCGGATCGGCATTGATCCATTGGTCGCGCTTGTAGCTTCTTCCCTTCCAGGGGATACCAGTCTCTCGAGACGCCTTGGCATAAGATTCGCGAACCCTAACCCCCTCCATCCCCCGTATCTGCTGAATGCTCAGAGTGGGGTCAATTTTTTCAGAAAACCTCATTTGATAGAGACTGCGCACAACCTTCATGCGGAGGGTTTCATCGGCCCACAATTTCGCCTGGTGCAATAAATTAGCGGCATTACGCGTTTCACCCATGCCGACCGCGTAGAACCGGACGCCCTCTTCTCCACACCAGGCCACTAGGCATCCGTGATCGGCCAGAACGGAAACAGCGGCATGGGTTATGGAAACCCCTGGCCCAAGCATCAGCAACGCCAGATTAGCGCAAGGCACCGGAACCTTGCCTGTTGCGTCGTGAATGGCGATCGCCTTAGCTTCCTGATCCACCCGGCAATGATCGACGTAGAGGTAGCTCCAGCCATCGCTGAACTTCGGCAGGACGTGAAGATCATTGACTCTCAATTTTTATTCTCTGATTGTTTTTTCAAAAGAGCCACAGATAATAAACCGAACCCAAATGCCTTCCCGCTCCCGATGCCCTGAACCAGCGCTTCCTTAAATCGAACTGTGTCTTCAACTTGAAGAATCCCATCGTAACGGGCCGAGCGAAGCCGTCTCCCTTGTCCTTTTCCCCCCTTATTGATGTATAGGTAACCCGGTTGTACGACAATAGTTCCCTTGTCGATGGCAAATCCATGCGATTGGCCGCGGCGATCCAACCAGTCACACAAGCGATCATCAGGGACCGGAACTCGCTTTCCGATGCCATTTTCAACGGGGTTGCCATCGGCTCCAAGGGAGCGCTCGGAGAGCCGCCTGGTTGGATTTCCCAAGAGGCAGAACTTGAGTTTCTGACCATGTTCGAAAGGAAAGTTGACCTGCCTCACTTCCGGCGGGCCTGCAAGAAAATGATCGGCATTGTGAAAGGCATACTCCCAATCAGGGCAAGTGGCAGACTGAACGACTATCGCCGCCCGACTATTCGATAATATATCGATGCGGAAAAGAAAGCCTGAGTCAGAAGCACGCTCCACATGGACTTGGCCGCTTGCGAACTCTTCGGGTTTGTATGGCTTCAGGAAATTAATATCGCCATCTTTCCGGGATGCGGAGGGAAAGGCCATGCAAAGCCTCTGGTGCACATGATAGCGGTTTCGTAGCCACAACCGCCCGGGCCGGGGCCGGTCGGGATTATTTCCTAGGTCGATCAACAAACAGGATTGGTACATGGCTATTCCACCTCCTCGGCGGCCAAGCGTCGACGTCGGTTCTCAAGTGATCGAAACTCGATAATCTCGGCCCGCTTTTCCATGATCCGGTCGCGCCAGCGAAGCTCCTCGGGGTTGATGCGATCCAGCCCCATCTCCAGGCCGTATTCGATCATGGTCACGGCATCATGACACAGACCGCAAAGTGATCGCAGATCATCCAGAGTTTCGTTGCCCCCGGCTCTTCGGTAGGTGATGTGCTGGACGGTCATCCGCGGACCGGGCGATTTACAGAAGACACACAGACCGGCATCGGTTTGTATCCGTTCTTCGCGACGCTTCCGATATTCTTTGTTTTGGTAATCCGCTTTAGGACGCGGCATTGCCGGGGTAGTCTTATGGAGCGGCTTGCCGATCATAGTTTTAACCATGCCGCGCAAAACAAACCGCGGTTCGTGGACCGGCGGAGCAAAGGAAACCGGGATATCATACCAGATTTCCGCGTCATCTGGGGCAATATCGTTATCGGAAATGGGCATCCATTCCAAGAGTGCTTCCACTTTGCCGTTTTCCGGCGTCTGGTCGTCTTTATTCCGGGGATACCAGGGGATGGCCTGTAGTGCGGCAGACAAATCGGGGAAATTGCCGGGATTGGTCCACAATTCACCCTCTTGGGGGCTAACCAGTACCGGAACAGAGGGCGGGCAGGACTTGCGGCCAAGGAAAACAGGCCATACCGGCGAGAGAAACGCGGCATTAATACTTTGAATTAAATTCACATCCCCCTGGAGCGCGACCAGGAAACTCGCATCGGCCAGGTACTCTCTGCGAGTAATGAGAGTACCCTGGGGGCCAGTTTTAATATCACCTCCGGCGGTAGTCAATCCGATTCCAGCCCCTACCGTGTGATAATCCCACCAACGCACACCAGGCCGGTCGATGCGCACACCCATCACAAGCCCTTTCAGATCGGGCAGGAGTTCACGTGCTGTTTGCCGGGACTGTCCCATCGCACAACAGATAAGTCCAATAACACCGGACTTGGTGGGCGCTTCCATGCTCCGCCGCATCACAAATTTTGAGGTGTCGCCCCAAGACTGGAGAGGCCCTTCAAGGCGGAGGAAGATGGTATTAGCTGGGGTCATGCCGTCGCCCCCTCCACCTTCACTTTATCAATAATCGCTTCAACAAACTTTTCAAAACTCCCAAATTCGTTGGGACCAACTATAGATTGTGCTTGCTCGTGGGCACCTTTGGCCGTATCAATCCAGGTCAGTCGTTGTTTCTGATTCGGTGAGAACCAGAAACGATCGGCCTTGATACCATAGCCTTCAACAAGATCGTGGGCGTACTGCCCAAGCCTGGCAATGCTTTCGCCGATCAAACCCCGTTCAGGTTTATCCGGCACCGGATCAGCGAAGGCGTTCGCATAGCTGACAGGCGTGGCTGACTTGGTTTTGACCTCGACCAGTATGCCATCGGGAGGATTGAAAGCCGCGAATGAATGCTGTTTGCCCGATGGATTGGCCTTGGCAGCCGCTTCCAGGAAGCACCGAACTGTGGTGATGGCGAGTTCCGTATCAGCTGCTAAGTTCTTCTTCAACTGCTCAAAGTCAATGACAAAGTGCTTGTAAAAACAGGCTGAGTTGAACATAGCCTCGTTGACGTGACCCGCACCGGCGTCCTGACCGGGCACATCGTCGGCTGCAGTGAAGTAGTCCACCTCGGTCACGACCGCGTGAGTGGAAAGGGCGTGAGCGGCGGACAGTGAAGCATCTACAGAAAACTTACCTTTAAGTTCTGAGAAGGGACCTTTGGCGTCAAATTCGGTCATACGGCCACAGAGTGCGATGTCGGGGGTTTTGGCGAACTTCCCGATAATCTCAGCGAAGTTCTTGCCCAGATCGCCGTTTTCTTGGCGCACGGCCGCACCCATTTCCTTTATGGCGGATTGAGGCAGAAAGAAGAGAATGTCGAAAGTGTTCTCATCCTTCAGGCCAACCCCTCCGTCCATAAAGACTTTCCGAATTGCTTGTAAATGTTGCTCACTCGGTTGATTGCCTTCGATGGCCGCTGCCTTGGCGATCAACTCGATTAGCCGCCGTGTGCGCACACCGCCATCTTTCTCTAAAGCAGCAGAAAATTCCGGGCTGCGGCGGATGCTGCGTTTCAGGCACTGGCTGGAAATTCGGGCGCGGGTGGCTCCTCCGAAGATGCAGGTCTTGGGTGCGCCCAAGTCGTCCCGGTTCAGGTTCGCCGGGCTGTGATTCTGGATCATGTGAATTTCAATTAGCATTTTTTAATCCTCCTTTCTGTGCATTTCTCGATATAATATACTTTTCGGCCCAAATATCCCGTATATCGCGTTTATAACGATGCGCTTCTCCTCGATCCCAAATGGAAAGATCATCGAGGAGTTGTGCCCAATCAAGTCCGGGGACAATATATTTCTCCTCGCGCTTAGCTTTTAAAATACTGCTCAACGCCCAGCGCAAATGTGGTTCCAGAGACGAAAGAGGCGAGCAGAGCAGAGTGTCAAATCTGGCCAAGTAGCGCTTACAGTCGAATTCATCATTGGGTTCGTAGCGACCCAGGATTTCAGGCAAAGCCGGACCCGAGCCTATAGCCGGACGGACGTGCGGTATCTTGAAAGCGCCGAAAAGCTTAGCGACAAGCCAAGACGGATCACGGCGCGGAGTAGCCGGACTCTCGGCACGCAAGGGCCACCACAAACCGGTGAAGAGATCAAAACCCGAAAGTTTGGAATCTAGGGGTTGCCCAGCCAGTCGGCGCAAGCGCGAGAGTTCGCCCTCATGTAATTCTGATAGTCTTTTAATGTATTTGTTGGTCTGACTCATGTCGATCTCCCTTCTTGCGGCGAGGCTTCGGTTTGTCTGGTGTAGCTGCGGCCGCACCCTCATTCGATGGTTGAGCCGCCTCCTCAAGCAGTTTCTTGATTTTTATGCTCAGTAGGGCTTGTGCATAATTCTTCGCTGTTTGCCTTCTTATCGGCGAACCATGGATTACAGATTCGATAATCTGCTCGACCATTGGCGCAAATATTTCTTTTAAAAAAACATCGTCTGATTCGCTATCACTCGTTGTGACATTGAGCCGCTTACGAATTTGATCCTCGACTTGAGGTGTTAACAGCACCACCACGGATCGGATTGCAGGATGCTGCAATTTGGGGTTTTGGGTCACCTGAACAAGCAGGTTACACAATTTCTTGCGGAAATTATCGGAGAGCTCGGGTAGATTTTTTCTAGCAGCGGAAACACCTGGCAAGGCTACAGCAAGAGCATCCTGAAACGTAAATTTATTGACGACTGGTCCAATAGCTGTAACTTTTCTTTCACGCTCATGTCGCAAACGGAGGGCATTGCGCCAAAACCTAGAGGAGTGTGCGGCGATATCCGACCCCAATCCAGGCAGGGATATGGGCTCGTCATCCTTCAATAGTAGGGGGTCGGCGTCCCAGAACTTCTTCTTTTTCCCGACCGCCAATGGCGTTGACCAGCCGGCTTCGTTACAAAGGCTTGTGAGCAGCGTACCAGTATTGACGCAATTGGCGCAAGTACCTGGCTCGCTCCCGACATTCAGCCACAACTTGCGAGGCCGCCAGGCAAGCATGGTTACTGCATCAGGTACATCTGGCGGCTCGTTGCTTATCCAGGGAGCCTGATTCGTTTGTGAATTTATTTCTGGAAGATTTTCGCGAATAGTCTGGAGCAAGTTATTTCCTTCGATAAATGCGTAAGCCGCAGACCCTGGATTGACTGATGCAGGATAATACCTGTTAGCCGGAGCCCAGACCGAGAGCCGCAAGATTCCCAACGCACAACACGCCGGGCAAAATCCGTAGGAACCGTCATGCACGATATGCCGCATGTGATTCACCGAATCCGCGCCTGGGAACTCGACGAGCAAGTCAGCGATTGGTCGAGTTTCATTATTCTTAACCGCTTCATCCTGATAGAATCGATTGCCATCACCCAGCAACTCGAACTTGGTTTTATTCTCCTTCAATTTGGTCAGCCATTCTTCAGGCACGCCGGTATTCTTTCGGTCAAGCGCTGTGAGGTCAGACTTTACGTTTTCTCTGCACCACATGAGTACCGCTGACAAAAAGCGAAGCAGCGCCACTCTGTCCATTGGATTGCTGGCTGCAATTTGACGGATCAGATGAGCGTCTTTAAATGCTTGTAAAATACCTGTTCTCTTTGCAGCGCCATTTGAATAGAGAACTGGAATCCACTTTTCATATATTAAGTTGAAACTCACAATTACCTCCATCCATAAGCCTTTCAATTACTATTATCAATTGTTTTCCTTTCCTTTTATTTGGTCCTTAAGATTCAGATCAGGCACTTTGCGGAAGTAAGAGTACGACTTATTCACGATCGGAAGTATTGGCATTCTTTAGCTCATCGAACTTTGCGGCCATTGTGGGGTTGCCCTTAGTCAGTTTCTTTACGGTCAAGTCGTCGGCTTTGTTGTTGGCAAGACGGAGATTGTTTTCAGAACCGAGCAGCGCATCCTTGGTCTTTTGCAGGTGGTCGATAGTTTTGTCGATCTCGTCAATAGCTGTCTTGAATTTCTTGGAGGCCAGTTCGAAATTCCGGGCGAAGCCAGTCTTGAAAGCCTCGAGCTCGTTTTCAAAGTTCGTGATATCAACGTTCTGCGCTTTCACCAGCGCGAGCTCTGTTTTGTATTTCAGGGAGTTCTGGGCGGCGTTTCGCAACAGGGTAATGATTGGGATGAAGAATTGCGGCCGGACGACATACATCTTCCGATAACGGTGGGACACGTCGACAATGCCGGAGTTGTAAAGCTCGCTGTCAGGCTCAAGAAGTGAAACGAGGATCGCGTATTCACAGCTCTTTTCATTCCGGTCCCGGTCGAGCTCTTTAAGAAAGTCTTCGTTCTTTTTCTTGGAAGCTGTTTCGTCGCATTCGTTCTTCATCTCGAACATGATCGAGACGATCTCAGTGCCAGCCTCATCCGAGTCGCGAAAAATGTAGTCTCCTTTGCTGCCAGAGCGCACTTCGTTATCTTTTTCGAAATATGCCCTGGGAAACGCTGTAGCTCGAATGCGGTTGAACTCGGTTTCGCAGTGCTGCTCCAGGGTTTCGCCAACCATCTTGGTCGATAGTCGAGCCTTCATGTCCCGGAGGCGCTCTATCGCGTCATCACGATCCTTGATCTGCGTCTCGTACTTGTCCTTGAGCGACTTCTCGGCGAGCTGTTTCTCAAGCTGAGCCTGCGCCAGGCTGCTCTTCAGTTCGTTGCGCTCCTTCTCGACTGCATTGACCGCCTCAGTAATCGCGAGCTTCTGGGTGACCTCGCCGGCATTGAGCTTACCCATCAATTCCTTGATCTCAGCATCCTTGTTGGCAGCCGTTTTTTCCAACTCGCTGGTGACCTTGGTTATCGCCAACTCAACAGCATTCCGCTTATCCCGCTCGGCTAACTCGAGCCGCTCGCGCAACTGTTGCTCGAACTCTTTGTCGCGAACCTGCTTGAGAATGTCGGCGTACCCAGCCTCGTCAATTTTAAATGCTTTCTTGCAGTTCGGACAGATGATTTCATGCATAATTGTTCATCCCTCGCCTTGGCCATTCGCCTGTTTTAGGAAAATACTCACTATCACTGTCAGGATGTGATGTTTTTATGGTTGATTGAAGGAAAAGCAGATGATAACCCGATAAGCGGCAGGTTTTGTCTGCCCTGGCCAAGTCAATGGTTTTCATCCAACAACCTCCATAATTGACAATTATTCCCCATGCACCGGATGATAAAGTGATGGGCATTTTCTGTCAACTTATACCTCTTTCCTGCCTCAGTCCTCTTGAACAGTTCAATCAAAAATCATCCAAGGTCACCAGGCCTCACAATTAGTCCCCTAACACAGCCACTATATCATTTCGTGATAGACCGGCTCAATTTGGTTCACCCCATCCCCAAGTCAACCACAAGAACGGGGCTTACTCTTTGCAGTATGCCCGAATCACCGTCGCAGAACTGAGCGACGCCCCTGATGAAATATGAGTAGCCAGGTGACCTGGTTAATTAGGGGTGACGGTGCTGTACTTCTTTACATCAGGCGATTATTGCCTTTTGCCCGTAAGATGGGGCATGGATTTAAGATGGTCGATGCTGAATTCATTGAGCAGGTCAATCTCGGCCGGTTCACGGTACTTCAGACCAGCGCATGCTTTCGGCTGTACCAGCAACTTCTCCCGGATCTGTTTCTGTTTTCATAAGTCAATCCGGCCCGGCGTATTTCTCGAGGCAGGTGCAGTAATGTAAAGAAGTACAGCACCGTCACCCTTACACCTAAGCAGATGTTATGGAGCGAAATTTGAAAAGTCAAGGTTAGGATCGCCGACCGCCGGGGAGGGGGCCTGACAATCCGACATACCGGCGGGGGACGGGAGCAGATCTGTTCCCGGCGTTTATCCTGCCCGGAAAACATGACACATCAATGCTCTCTTTCAAGAATATTCGCCAGTCATCCAATTTGATTTCCGGATTCTGGAGACCTGACTCCTGAATCAGATACTGAAACTTTGGCCGGTCACGGCACGTCTACCAGGCATGAAGATCAAGACGAGGTGCTTTAAATGACAGGAAAACACAAGTTGACCGTATTTCTGCTGTCTGTGTTCCTGCTTGCGGCGGCGGCTTTTTTCCAGGCCGCTCCCAGGACTCCGGGGGAAACGCAGCTGCGGATGGAAGAGGCGAAATTGGCCATGGATGAGTGGCGCGTGCGTGACGGGTTGGAATTACTCAGGGGAATACTACAGGAAGAGCCGGGAAACCTGGAAGCGCTCTACCTGCAGGGCGAGCTCCTGGCCAGCATCGGCCATCCCAGAGCCTGGGAGATCAGCGAAAGCCTGAACCGGGCCGGCCGCGTGCGTGACGCCGATGTGCTGACCCTGAAAATCGATTTGTTTCTCGGAGTCCGGGACCTGCCCCAGCGCCTGGCCCAGGCCCGGAAAAAACACGGTGAAGATGCCGAACTGATGCTGGTTGAATGGCTGCTGCGCCTGGACCGGGGGGAAATCGCCTGGGCCGAGGAGAACTTTCCCGACCCGGACCGCCTGTTGATGGGCTGGCAGCCGTACCGGGCCCTGAGCGTTGCCCTGCAGAGAAAACAGCCGGCAAAAGCCGCTGTCTGGGCTGAAAAGGGCCTGCAGCGGGGCGCGGCCCTGTTTCAGCGCGTACTGGACGGCATCCGCCTGGAACTGGAACGGCCGGCGCTGAGTCACGATATAAGAGAGCAGGAATTGCCCTACCGGCAGTGTGGTCCCTATTTCGGTTTCCTGATGGAGGACGCCGCCGGGAAAAAGCTCAGCATGAGCCTGGATACCGGCACCAGCGGCGGCATGTTCACCGTTCACGATCGCCAGGTCGGAGATGCCCTGGCCGGAGAAATCCTGGCCGTCCGGCCCGGGGCCATTCAGTACAATTACATGAACGAAGCGGCCGACGCCTTTTACAAGACGGTCAATTTCCGCTCTCCCGCCCTGAACGGTTTTCCGGTGGTCTATTTTCAGGGCAACCTGCCGGCCAGTGACGGAGTCTGCTCTCCTTTCGCCTTTCCGGATCTGGCTGTAACCGTTGATCCGGTTCAGGAAAAGGTGTTCCTGAGAAACCGCGAGGCTCTCGAATCATACCTGGACGGCGCCGGGGATTATCTCTGCCTGCCTTACCTGGAGCGCAACGGCTGGATTTACGTGCCCGGGAAACTAGCCGACAAAGAGGTGCTCTTCATGGTGGAAACGGGTTCGCGAGATGTCAACGTCAATGCCCTGGCCCTGAAACGCTTCGATCTGCCCAGTCGAAGCGCGACCATTACCTGGCGGGGCGAGGAGCGGCCGGTGACCAGGCCCGATTTCAGCTTCGACCTGGCCGGGATTTCCTATCGGCCCGCAGACGGCCTGGTCAGCGATTTCGCCCTGGGCTCGCACGGAGCCGGGCTGGGCAGCGCCGGTGACATAGGTCCCGGTTTTTTCAGGCATTACCGTTTCACCATAGATCCCTTCGCCGGCCGCATCATCCTGGAAAAACCGGACGGGGAAACAACCTGCGAGTAAGCCGAAGTTCCAGAGAAACGGTCCGTCTCCTTTCAGACGACCTCGATGACTATCCAGGTTATGTCATCCTGGCGTATTTCAGGCGACTTTTGCCAGCGAGCCAGTTCCCTGCTGATGTCGGCGCCGAGGTCCGATGAGCCGGACCGGTCACGGGCCCGGATCAGATCCTCGAGGCGGCGCTCGCCGAAGGATTCGCCGGCGGAGTTTTCAGCTTCGGTGAGACCGTCCGAATAAAGAAGAAAAAGGTCCCCGGCCTCGAATTTGAACTCGCACAAAGGGTAGTCGACTTCATTCATCACCCCCAACAGCAGTCCGTTGCTTTCAATGGCCCGCAGTTCCCTGGAGGCTCCGTGCCAGTAAAGCAGGGGGGGATGGCCGGCGGCCGAGTAGCGCGCCGTCCTTGATTCGGTGTCGAGGAACAGGCAAGCGGCGGTGACCAGGCGTTCCTTGAGTTGATTGGCCAGGATGCCGTTCAGCCGCCTGATGAACTCATCCGGCTGAGCGGCCGAATCCGCGGCAGATTGGCCGGCGATTTTGATCATTGAAGCTATCAGGGCCGCCGGCACCCCGTGGCCGGAAACATCAGCCAGGAAAAACCCGGCCTGGCTTGAATTGATCGGCATGAAATCGTAAAAATCACCGGCAACCGCCGCCATCGGCAGGTAGGCGGCGCTGATTTTCAGATTGCGTATCTCAGGAACCCCGGCCGGCAATATGGAGGTCTGAATCTGGCGGGCGGTTTCCAGCTCGTTCTCGATGGCCAGTAAACGGCGCTCGCTGGTAAAGATCATCCCGGCGGCTACATAGGCCAGCGAGAAAAGCAGGACGGCAAATCCCAGCCAGCCCAGCACCGGTGTACTCTGGTAGGAAAAAAACCTGGACAGGTTGCTGTACAAGGCTTCAGCCGCGAAGATCAGGGTGCCGGCGGCCAGTATTCCCCTTTGGGGAAGAAGCAGGTAGCGTTCGGAAAGTTTGCGGCTGCTGACCACGACAACCAGGAATAAAAGGGCGCTGGTGGCCAGCAGATTGTTAACGAACATGAAGCTGTCCCTGGCTCCGGAAAGCGCGAACCAGGTGATGCCGGCCAAGCCGTTTAACAGGCCCAGGGCTATAATGCCGCGCATGAACAGCCGCATGCCGCTCCTGGTGAGATCAAGCCAGACCAGCAGTCCGAAGACCATGATCAGGTGACTGGCTGAGACCTCGAAACAGGGGATGGCGGCTTGCAGGACCTCCGGCAGGTTGACCCTGACCGCGGGCGTCAGTACCAGCAGCCGGGCTCCGTATATACCGCTCCAGGCCGACAGCCAGAGCAGGATGCGCAGTTTTTTGCCGCGTCGGATCAGGGCTATGCCGGCGGCCAGAAAGCCGACGAACAGGAAAACCGTGGCGAAGATCACCGCGATGATCTGATCACTCGGGAATTCGATGGCTATCTCCTTGAGCGGATTTCTCCACCGGCAGCGGTATTACCGTTATCATGTTGAGATTGTATTTTCCGGCCGGGAAAAAAGCAAATGCCCGGCGCTGACGGAGCAAGCTCAGTCCGGATGGGGGGACTGATCTGATCCGCCGGAACACAGTCAACCCCGGTTCGGTCCATTCAGAACCGGGCCGATGCGGGGTTATCCGGCATTATCAAAGTTAACCCCGGAAAGCGGGACTGGTGATGGTTATAACATGCGGTCATTGACTTAAGCGGCCCTATTTATTATAATCTCAGTTAAAACTTCAATATGCCCAGCATAAAAAACAGGAGGATTTCATGCGTAACGCGTTGATTATGGGTGCCGCAGGCAGAGATTTTCACAACTTCAACACCTTTTTCAGGAACCGGGAGGATGTCCGGGTCAAGGCTTTTACCGCCACCCAGATTCCCGATATCGAAGGTCGCAAGTATCCGGCCGAACTGGCCGGCAAGCTTTATCCCGATGGGATCCCCATTTACGCCGAGAGCGATTTGCTCGAACTGATCAAAAAATACGAGATTCATGACGTTTACTTCGCTTACAGTGATGTCAGCCACAACTACGTGATGGGCAAGGCCGCCGACGTGATGAAGGCCGGCGCCAATTTCATCCTGATCGGTCCGGCTGAAACCATGTTGGCCAGCAGCAAGCCGGTTGTTTCCGTCTGCGCGGTGCGCACCGGCTGCGGCAAGAGCCAGACCACCCGCAAGGTGAGCGAAGTTCTGCAGGAAATGGGTTTCACGGTGGCGGCCGTGCGGCACCCGATGCCCTACGGCAACCTGGTGGCCCAGAAAGTGCAGAAGTTTTCGTCCAAGGAAGATTTGAAAAAGCACAATTGCACCATCGAAGAAATGGAAGAGTACGAGCCTCATATCGAAAGAGGCATCACCGTTTTCGCCGGGGTTGATTACGAGGCCATCCTGCGCGAAGCTGAGAAAATCGCCGACGTCATCATCTGGGACGGCGGCAACAACGATTTTCCCTTCTTCAAGTCCGACCTGGAAATCGTGGTGGTCGACCCGCACCGGCCCGGTCACGAAATGGAATACTATCCCGGGGAAGTCAATTTCAAGCGCGCCGATGTCATCGTCATCAACAAGATCGACACCGCCGACCTGGATAACATTCTCGAAATCAGGGACAACATCCGTAATTACAATCCCGCCGCCGTCGTGGTCGATGCCGCTTCTCCGCTGATCGTGCCCGACGGTGAAAAGATCCGCGGCAAAAAAGTGCTGGTGGTCGAGGACGGGCCGACCCTGACTCACGGTGAAATGGAATACGGCGCCGGGGTCATGGCTGCCGAAAAGTACGGGGCCGCCGAGCTGGTTGATCCGCGGGAATGGGCGGTAGGTTCGATCGCCGAGACTTTTGAAAAGTATCCGGATATCGGGGTCCTGTTGCCGGCCATGGGTTACGGTGAAAAGCAGATCAAGGATCTTGAAGCCACCATCAACCAGGTTGAAGCCGACCTGGTGATCATCGCCACGCCCATAGATCTCGGTCGTATCGTCAAGTTCAACAAGCCCACGGTCAGGGTCGGATATGAACTGCAGGAAATCGGTTCACCCAACCTGGCCGATATTCTGAAAAAGCGTTTTAAAAAATAATTTCAGCCTGGCCGGCGGAGAACCGGCCATGGGGAGTTGAACATGAAGAGCAGACTGGCTTTGATAGCTTTCGGCGGCAACGTAATGCTCGATGCCGGGCAAAAAGGCGATGCCAGGGAACAGTACCGCAACGCCTGCCTGGCGGCGAAACTGATGGTCGATGTGGCCGCCAAGGGTTATGAACTCATAATTGTACACGGTAACGGCCCCCAGGTGGGCAATCTCATGTTGCAGATGGAGGCCGGGGCCAATACGGTCCCGGTTTTTCCGCTGGACGTCTGTGACGCCATGACCGAGGGCAGCATGGGTTACATGTTGGAAAGAGCCCTGCTGAACGAATTGCGCCGCCGCTCCCTGGACAAGGAAGTAATCACGGTTTTGACCCAGGTGGTGGTAGACAGGGCGGACAAGGCTTTTCAGCGTCCCACCAAGCCGATCGGGCCTTTTTACAATTCCTTCAGAGCCGAGCAGTTGAAAAAAAAGGAAAAATGGCAGATGGTCGAGGACGCCGGACGCGGTTATCGCCGGGTGGTGGCTTCGCCCAAGCCGATTGACGTTATTCCCAAGCGCACCATCCGCGGCCTGATCGACCGGGGTTGCATTGTCATCGCCGCCGGCGGCGGCGGCATCCCGGTCTGCATCAATTCGCACGGAGTGATCGAAGGAGTGGAGGCGGTGATCGACAAGGATTTCGCCTCATCCCTGATCGCCCGCGAAGCCGGGGCCGACCTGTTTGTCATCCTCACCGGGGTTGACCGGGTTTTCGAAAATTTCGGGAAGGAAAACGCCGAGGCTATTAAGGTCATGGGCATCAGCCGGGCCGCCCGCCTGTACGAATCCGGCCAGTTTCCGGCCGGATCGATGGGTCCGAAAATTCTGGCGGCCATTGAATACATTCAGGGCGGAGGCCGGGAAGTGCTGATCACTTCTCCGGATAAACTGCGCCAGGCCATGGTCGGGCGCTCCGGCACCCGGATCGTGAGAGATGAAGACGAGCCCGGTCACGCTCTTGTCCGCGACCAGGAAACCCGGTGACCTGAGAGGTAGCATGGTGGAAATAAATCTGGACGTACAGCAAGAGGATCTTCAGTTTGTCAAGACTTACCTGCAGGACAAGGATGTCCCGGCGCCCTTTGACGATGTACTCTATCAGCTGGCCCTGCACAAGACCGAAGAGGAGAGGCGGGCCAAGGTGAAGAAATACGACCCGGAATGCCGATATGAAGTCGGTGACTTGATTTTCAAGGAGTATCCGGGCCGACTTCCGGTCGGGGTCAAGAAGTTCATTGAGATCAACGAGGGAGTCATTCTCAGGGTAGAGGAAGTCCGCTGCCGTTCCTTCGGCGGAGAAATTCTGCTGAGTTACAGCGATACTTCCGAATTCCGGAAATACACCGAGTACCTGAAAAAACAGAAAATCGACCTGTTGCTGCCCCACGACCAGGCGGACCCTCCGCTTGAAGCTGAATACATCACCCGCGAGATGGATCCGCGCAAGCACCAGCAGCCTTTGATCGACCGTGATTTCACCCTGCTGCGAAAAAAACTGCAATCAGTATTGAACCGGGATGCCGAGATAATCGCTCTCAGCGGCCGGGTTCTGCTGCGCGGTAAACTGAGGCCGATTGAACCCGAAGTCATCGAGAGAATCAAGGCTTTCCTGCAGGAGCGGCCCAACTCGGAAACCACCGAGTTCATGGTGGAAAATTTTCTCAAGATCAAGACCTCAGCCGCTGATTTCGATTCCGCCTGTTTTGCCTTGAACCACTTGCTCGGCAACGAATACAAGATAGATTTCAGGCAGACTTCGGGCAAGGGCTGGGGCAAATGGCATCTCAACTCCGTGCTCTACTACCTGCGCAAGAACCTGCCCCTGAGCGAAGCCAATCCCCTGGCCGGCCGGAGCAGGGTCCAGGATGCTTCGGAACTGGCCCAGAAGAGAAAAACCCTGCTGGACGGCCTGTTTGCCGAGGAGAACAACCGCTTTTTCCTGACCCAGCGCGAGGTGATTTCAGGAGCTGTCAGGCTGCGCCCCGGGCTGTTTGATTTCGCCGACAACCTGGAGGTTGAAGCGGTCGATGCGCTCAGCAAGAAAACTCACCTGCTCCACTATTACAAGGAAGACAACATCCTCTTCGGTTTCAAGGAAGTGTTTGCCCAGGGCAAGGCATTGCAGGCCATGGCTCTGACCATTGAACAGACTGATTCGGACAGCCTGGTTTTCAGTGCCAAGACCATCAAGCGCGGCACTATCGCCAATGTAGTTCATTACGACCAGGAAAACAAGGTATTCACCTGCGGCGAGGAAATGATTTCTTCCCCGCTTTTCGTCAACAAGCTGATGTTCCTGGAACCGGAAGTTTTCAGCGCGGTTGCTGAAAACATAGCCCAGTTCAGGGCCATAGACACCCTTAACAAGCTGGTGCACAAGGTCTTTCTCGAATTCGGCACCAGGGAGAGAAATTACGAACTGCATTTTCTCAAGCTTTACCACATTCTCGACCTGATTTACCCCCATGACCTTTACCAGGTGGCTGAGACGGTGCTTGGCAATCCCGAGTTCGTTCCGGCCGACAAGTTGCCAGGAGTTTTCTACCTGGACAAGGATGCCGTGAATGAAATCGAGGAAGAGGAAAAATCGCGACGCCAGCTGGTTGTTTCCGAGGCCCGCAAGAAACGCGAGGAAGTGCTCAAGATCAAGCAGGACGAGGAATTGTCCAGGCAGGAAGAGTTAAGGCTCAAGCGGGAAGAAAGACGCCTGAAGAGAGAAAGCGAGATGAGGCTCAAGGACCAGCTGCGCATGGAAAAACTCAAAGCCCGCGAAACACAGCGGCCCGCCTCGGCTGGAGCTGCGGTGCGCCGGGCCAAAACCGACGTAGAGGTTCCAGTCCAGATGGTAGCGCCCGAGCCACTGCCTCTTGATCCCGCGGCCCTGAAAACCGACGTCTCCAAGCGCACTAAGAAGAAGACGGTCTCCGAAAGAGAGAGCAAACCGGTCAAGAAAGGTCAGAAGAAAGTCCTGGAAGAAAAAATCGAACTGGACGAAATCCGTAAGGAGATCGAACAGGAAGAGATCAAACCTTTGCCCGAGAAAGAAATCACGGCCAAGAAAGAAAAAGACAAGAAGGTCGAGGTGGTTTACAAGGACGAGGGCTTCGGCGGAATTTTCGCGTCCAAGCTGGCTGAAATAGAAAAAGTACAAGAAGAACCGGCTCCGGCCGCCAGGAAAAAAAGCAGCAAGAAATGAAGCTTCTGCGTGCCGACTGGATGCGCGAGACCGACCGCCGCGCCATTGAAGAAATCGGCATGCCTCCCCTGGTGCTGATGGAAAATGCGGCCCGCGGCGCGGCCCGCGTTTTTTCCGCCTGCTTTCCCAGGCCGGAATACCACAGTGTTGTAATCCTGGCCGGCAAGGGCAACAACGGCGGAGACGGCCTGGCCCTGGGCCGCATCATGCACCAGCAGGGCTACCGGGTACGCCTGATTTTGCCGGCGCCCCCGGCCTCGCCCGAGACCGTTCACCAGCTGAACCTGGTACGCAGGCTGGGTCTTGATTGCCTCGAAATGAATTCAGGTGACCGGCTCGAAGCAATACTGCCAACCGGGGAGACGCCGGGAGTTTTCATAGTCGACGCCCTGTTCGGCACCGGGCTGCAACAACCAGTGAGCGGCGGCATCTGGGCCGAGTTGATCGAGGCCGTTAACCGCAGTGCTTTGCCCGTGGCCGCGATTGACCTGCCTTCGGGCTTGTCTGAATCGTTCCCCGTCCAGGCCGGTTTCTGCGTGAAAGCCGATGTTACGGTTACTTTCCAGGTTCCCAAGTGGGCCCATTTTCATCCGGACGGCAATGATCGCTGTGGTCGGCTGGCCGTGGTGGACATCGGTATTCCCGAGAGCCTGCTGCAAAACGAAAGCTATTTCAGCAGTATTTACTGGCAACCTGACTCCCGGGTCCGGGCCGCCCGCAGCTGCAATGCTCACAAGGGAGATTTCGGGCATGTCGGCATGCTGGCCGGTTCCCTGGAAAAACCGGGTGCCGGAATTCTGGCCGGCCGGGCCGCCCTGCGCATGGGGGCAGGATTATGCACCGCCTTGCTGCCTCCGCTGAACCGGGAGCTTTACGTCGGCGCGGTACCGGAAATGATGACCCGCTGTTATTCAGATCCGGCTGAATTGCCTGGAATGGCGGCCGGCTTCGACGTGATTTTAGCCGGGCCGGGTCTGGGCCTGAGCCGGCAGAGCCGTGAGCTGGTCGGCACTCTTTTGCGCAATACCTCCGAACCCCTGGTCATCGATGCCGATGCCTTGAACCTGCTGGCCGAAGAGCCGGAAATACTGCGGCAAAGCCCTGCAAAATGCCTGGTTTTGACGCCCCATCCGGGCGAATTCTGCCGCCTGGCCGGGATGAAACCCGAGGAACTAATGGCCGGCCGGATGGAAGCGGCCCGGTCTTTTGCCATGGAAAGGGGTGTTTTCCTGGTGCTGAAAGGGCATCACAGCTTGACCGCCGCCCCGGACGGCCGGGTTTTGCTCAATACCAGCGGAAATCCGGGCATGGCCACCGCCGGCAGCGGAGATGTGCTGGCCGGAGTCCTGGCTTCCCTGCTGGCCCAGTATCCTGATCCGGAAGCCAGGCTGGAGATCATCGCTTCCGGAGTATTGCTGCATGGCCGGGCCGGCGACATCGCCGCCCGGAAATTCGGGGAAGCCGGCCTGATGGCCGGCGATATAATCGACAGCCTGGCTGCCGCCCGCCTGGAAAGAGATGGAGATCAGCCTCCTTTCAAATTCGCCTGAGGAAACCCTGGCCTGGGGGCAAGCCCTGGGCGGTTGTTTGCGTGGTGATGAACTGGTTTTACTGAGCGGAACCCTGGGAGCCGGAAAAACCCTTTTTACCAAGGGGATCGCCCTGGGCCTGGAAATTCCGGCCGAGGAGGTTGTCTCGCCTACTTTCATCATCATGCAGGTTCTGGAAGGCCGCTGCCTGCTCTACCACTTCGACCTGTACCGCCTGGGCCCGGTTATCAGCCCGGAATCGGCCGGGGTCGACGAATTCCTGGAAACCGGAGTGGTGGTCGTTGAATGGGCCGATTATCTCGGTGCCGATTCCTTGCTTTCCTGGGAAAAAAGCATCCGAGTCGAATTGATTGTAAAAAACGATTTCAGCCGCAGTCTGAAGATCTGCAGCGAATTGCCCTACATCGATGCTTCAGAAATGAAAAAAACAGTCATTGCGGCCCGGTAGGGAGCGAGAAATGAAAGTAATCAAGTGCATTTTGTTTGTTCTGCTGGCCGGAATTATGCCTGCGCCGGCTGAAACTGATCCCGCTTCGGCCGTGGAAAAACTGAGCCGCAATGAAATGGCGGCGGTGATCGAATTCCTCAGCCATGATCTGCTTGAAGGCCGGGCTCCGGGTACCCGCGGCGGCGACCTGGCCGAGACTTACCTGGCGGGGTTGTTCAAGTTCATGGGCCTGCAACCCGGCGGTGATGAGAGCGGTTATTTTCAGGCTTTCAACATGAGCGCCTACAACTGCCTGGCTCTGGAAGGCAGCCTGGCCGGGAAAAAGCTCGTTTTCCGGGAAGATTTCATCGGTCATGCCACTTTGCCGGAACGGGATTTTTCTGTTTCCGGTTCCCTGGTGTTTTCCGGGTTCGGCATCAGGGCCCCTCGCTGGGACTGGGATGATTACGCCGAAGTCGATGTCAGGGACAAGGTGCTGATCGTCAGGGTAAATGATCCCGGCCTGGTCCACCCGGATATTTTCGAAGGCCGTATTCTCACCTACTTCGGCCGCTGGATTTACAAGCTTGAAGAAGCGGCCCGCCGGGGAGCCAGGGCGGTACTGCTGGTGCACACCGATGAGAGTGCCGGCTATGACTGGAACGTGGTTTTGAATTCCTGGTCCGGGGAATCGCTTTTACTTGAGAATTCCCCCCTGAAAAAACTGCAGTTCATGGGCTGGATCAGGGAAGAGTCACTGCGCCGGGCCCTGGAGGCAATTGATGTCGACCTGGATGAATTGTACCGGCGCTCGGAAACACCGGGTTTCAGGGCTGAAGCCCTGGGAACTGGTGTTGAAATCAGCGGCAGCCATGAACTGCGGGAAGTGACGGCCCGTAACGTGATCGGCCTACTGCCGGGCCGTTCCGAGGAAACCATAGTACTGAGCGCACATATCGACCATTTCGGGCCGGCCGGACCCGAGGCCGGTGGGGGTTACTTCAACGGGGCCATCGACAACGCCTCGGCGGTGGCCGCCATGACCCTGGTGGCCAAGGTACTGCTGGAAACAGGATACCAGAGTCATTACACCCTGCTTTTCCTGGGCTGTCAGGCCGAGGAGAGTGGTTTGCTGGGTTCTTACCATTTCGTGGAACAGGCTGACCGGGCCAAGCTTATAGCCAACCTGAACTTCGAGTCCACCCCGGTCTGGGAGCCCAGCCTGGATTTTTTCGGAGTCGGAGCCCGGTTTTCGTCCCTCGAGGCAAGCCTGAAAAAAGTACTGGCCCGGGAAAATCTCGATTATTCAGAGTTTTCCATGGAGGACCGCGGGTTTTTCTACCGTTCCGACCAGTTTCCCTTCGCCCGTTTCGGCATTCCGGCCGTCTGGCTTTCAGCCGGAGAGAAAAGCGTTTCCGGGCGCAACCATATCTTTGAGTTCTTCACCGGCCCCTACCACACAGTCAGGGATGAATTTGACCCGGAATGGGAACTCGAAGGCCTGCGTCAGACGGTGAAAGTGACCGTGGGCCTGATCGATGAACTCAACCGTGACCGACGCCGTCCGCAATGGAAAGACAACCTCACCTTTCCGCTTGAGGAAAGAGCCGGACTACATAAAATGGAGAAAAAATGACCAAGGAAGAAATAAAAAACATCTCACTGCTGGTGGATTTCGAGAATTTTTCGGCCAAGCCGGATCACGTGCTCCAGGTTGAAATCCTTTACCGCATGCTCAACCTGCCCAAGGACGCCCGTTTTATCATCCGCCGGGCCTACGGAGACTGGGGTCAGCATGCCAAGCATAAAAACTACCTGCGCAGTAATTCCTTCGACCTGGTGGAAATGCCGATGCTCGGCCGCGGTAAGAACTCGGCCGACATCAAGATGGCGCTCGATGCCCTGGAAATCGCCCTGACCAAGGAATACATCGACACCTTCGTGGTGGTCACCGGGGACAGCGATTTTACCCCGCTCTTGTCCAAACTGCGTGAACTGGACCGTTTTACAATTGTCATCGGCAAGAACAAGGCCACCAGCAAACTGCTGGGTAATTTCTGCGATGAGATTATCTACTACGACAACCTGGTTTCCAAGGAGGTTGAAGTCACTGACATGGCCAAGGCCTACAAGTTATTGGGTGATGCCGTGGCCGCCATCCTCAACGACAATAAAACTCCCCTGGGTTCCCTGGTCAAGTCCAGGGTGAAACAGCTGTCGCCGTCCTTCAGTGAAACCGAGTTCGGTTTCAGCCAGTGGAAGATGTTCCTTGAACAGGCCCGCGAGGATGGCGTAGTCAACCTGGTCAGCCATGAAAGCGGTGATTACCTGGTGGAAATCCCCAAGGTGGATGAAGTCGACCGCTTGAAGCAGGTGCTTAAGATCTCGGATGAGTTCTGCGTCAGCCTGCACCGGGCAATTGAGAACGCCAAGGGCAAGGACGGTCGCAGTCTCTTTTCCCGGATCAACGAGGAATTGCAGAAACTTGAAAGTGATTTTTCCATACGCAAATTCGGCATTTCCAAGTCCAAGGGGTTTTCAGCTTTCGTGCGCCTGCTTTCAGAACAGGGACTGGTGCAGATCTACCGCAGCGGTAATTCGTACTCGGCCAGCGCCACAAAAAAACTGCAGGCTGTCGGCGAAAAGCACGCTCAATAGCGGCTCTTTTATCAACCCCGGGCATGGGGTATAATTCCGGCATGAGCTTCATAGACCTGCATGCCCACCTGGATGACCAGGCTTTCCTGGAAGACCGTGACCGGATTGTCGAGGATTTTTTCGATCGGGGCTGGCATGCCCTGGTCACGGTGGCCGATGCCTACGAAGCCGACTCGCTGAGCCTGACCTCAGACCTGCTGGCCCGCCATCCCAGGCTGGCCGCAACCGCCGGCGGTCACCCACATGCCGCGGTGAATTACTCCCGCAGCGTGGAAGACAAGCTGCTGAAATTCGCCGCCGACCACCCATTGCTGGCCTGCGGTGAAATCGGCCTCGATTTTCACTACAACTTCTCTCCTCCGGACACCCAGAGGGCGGTTTTTTCAAGGCAACTGGCCCTGGCCCGGGATCTCAACCTGCCGGTGATCATTCATGCCCGCAACAGTGAAGCTGAAGTACTGCAGACCCTGGAACAGGAAAGGTTCCCCAACCAGGTTGTCTTTCACTGTTTCAGCGGAGAACAGGCCGAGGCCGGTGAAATAATCGCCCGGGGCTATGGACTTTCCATTTCCGGAATAGTCACTTTTAAAAAGGCGGAAGCCCTGCGGGCCGCAGTAAGGACCATTCCCCTCGACCAGGTTTTCACGGAGACCGATGCTCCGTACCTGGCCCCGGCACCCATGCGCGGCCGGCGCAATTCCCCCCTGCTGGTCGACCGGGTCGCAGGTTGTGTGGCCGAGTGCCTGGGGCTCGAGGTCGCCGAGTTGAATGCCCGGGTGGCGGTCAACCTGGAACGTTTTTTCCCCGCCTGGAAGACACTATGCTCAAGGGCAAAGTAAAAAAAACATTGGCGCTTGACCTGCGCATGCTTGAATCTTCCGGAATAGGGGTCTACCTGCAGCAGTTGGTGCCGCGGATCATCGGGCAGTGCCCGGAACTGCATTTCCTGCTTCTGGGAGACCCGGTCCTGTTCAGTAAATACCCCTGGACGCAAGCACCCCGGGTTGAACGATTGGCCTGGACCGCACCACTCTACTCGATGCGCGAACAATTCTTACTGCCCCTGCTGCTGGCAAAAAAAAGACCGGACCTGCTCTGGCTGCCGCATTACAATTTCCCCCTGGCCTGGCCGAAAAAAATGGCGGTAACGGTTCACGATCTCAATCACCTGGCCCTGGCCCGGCTGCTGCCCGGCCGGCGTCACCGTCTTTACGCCCGTTTCATGTTCCGCATGCTGGTCCGCCGGGCGCGGAGGATTTTCACGGTATCCGCTTTCAGTGCCGGAGAGCTGCAGCGACTGCTTTCAGCCCCGCCCGAGCGGATAAGCATGATCCACAACGGGCTCGATGAATCGTGGTTTGAACCGGTTTCCGGTCCAGCTCCCCATGAGCGGCCCTACCTGCTGTTCGTCGGGAATCTCAAGCCGCATAAAAACCTGGCCGTTGTACTCAGAGCCATGCTGCAGCTGGGAGCAGACTGGCCTTATGACCTGCTGGTGGTCGGACGCAGTGAAGGCTTCATTACCGCCGACCGGGAAGGCCCGGGTCTGGCCCGTTTTCTGGCCGACCGGGTGCATTTCAGGGGCCGGCTTGAGCATGATCAGCTCAGGCTCTGCTACCGGCATGCCCGGGCCCTGGTATTTCCCTCGATTTACGAGGGTTTTGGTTTTCCGCCTCTCGAGGCCATGGCCAGCGGTTGTCCGGTACTGGCCGCCGAATCTTCGTCGATTCCGGAAGTGTGCGGCCGGGCCGCCCTCTACTTTGACCCCTCTGACAGTTCTGACCTGGCCGCGGCACTGGAGCGGATCTGCGGGGATGAATCACTGCGGGCTACTCTGCAGGCTGAGGGCAGGGCCAGGTCGGCCCTTTTTTCCTGGGACCGGGCGGCAGAAGCATATGCCGACGAGCTGAAAAAAGAGCTGGAAATACCCCGATGAGCGATTACCGGAGCAAGGCGGAGGAGCTGGTCCAGGTTCTGCGGAAATACGACAACCTGCTGGTTTATCTCAAGGGTTCGCCTGATCCGGACGCCCTGGGCAGTGCTTTCGCCCTGCAGGTTCTGGGCCGCAAACTGGGCTGCGGACTGCGTATTGAAACTGAAAAACCCCTGTCACTGTCGCAGAACCGGGCTTTCATTAAAATGATCGGCATTCGAAGCAAAGTCCGGGAAATCCCTTCCTGTCAAGAGCAATGCAAAGCTTTCGTGGTGCTGGACCATCCCTCGGCTTTCGTACCGGCTTTGAGCGGCCGGATCCCATGCGCCGTGCACATAGATCATCACCAGTCAAGCGGGGAAGAAGAGTTACCGGCTGATTTCAGGCTGATCGATGAAAACGCCGGCGCGACCGCTTCCCTGCTGGCCCTGCTGCTGAGGGACTGCGGCATCGAACTGGACCGGGACACCTTGTCCCGGGCGGCCACGGCCCTCATTTTCGCCGTGCAGACCGATACCGACAAGTACGAACATGCCGGAGACATCGATTTCCAGGCCCTGGACTTCCTGGCACCCCATGCCGATATCGGGCTCATCAGGCGTTTGAGTACACTGCCCTACAGCCAGGCCACCATGCGCCTGCTGCGGAAGTCGCGGCAATCCCCGGTCTTCCACCGGGACTGGCTGATTTCGGGGCTGGGCCTCATCAGTGAAAAGGAAAGGGATTCCATGCCGCTGGTGGCCGATCTGCTTTTAAAGAGCCACCGGGTTGACCTGGTGGCGACCTTTGCCCTGGTCGTATCGGAAGATCAGAAGCATATGACCATCGATGTTTCTTTACGCAGCCGCAACCAGGGCCTGGAATTACCCGGACTGATCAAGCAGTTCGGGGTAAGCGGAGGGGCAAGGAAAAACAAGGGCGCCTTCCAGGTGCCGTTTGATTTCTTTCGCTATTTTCCGGATCGGAGTGGGTTGTGGCAGTTGGTCGAAACAACTGTGATTTCGGCCTTTAAGACTGAAAGAGACCGGCAGGCCCAGGGAATCATGGTCGGCCTCTGGCCCCGCTTGCGTGATTTTTTTTCCGGTCGCAATTGAGCCCGGTTTTCCTTGACAATGATAAAGTCGTTATTCTAAGATAATATAACTATGAACCCAAAAAACAACTTGCCTGGAAATTCATGCTTCAGTAAGGACGGTCGATCTGCTTTTTCCCGTTTTTCTCCGGCCGGCCGGCTGCTTTTTCTGTTTTTCCTGTCCTTGGGGCTCGGGCTCGCTGCTTCGACCATCGCCAATGTCAGGGAAAAAAGAGCCGACCTGCTGGTTATAGACAAGGGCAGGCTTGACGGTGTCCGCCCCGGCATGAAGGGCATGGTGCGGGGGTCGGTTCAGGGCATAGATCATATCAACCTGGGCCGCTTTGCGGTCCGCAAGGTCGAGGAACAGAGTTCCGAGGTGCAAGTGGAGGAGATGGGCGCCGGTTTCAGTATTCAGCACATAAGCTATCTCGTTTTTGATGAACAGCTGCGTCCTGTGCCGGCCAGAACTGAAACCCGACCAGATGCCGGGGCGGAAAAAAGTCCGCCGGCAAAGGAAGAAACCCCGGTGGAAAAAACCGAGCCCCAGGCCGGAGATCCCCTGTCTCTGGGGCGTGAAAAGGCCAGGCGCAGCTGGAAGAACGAAAACGGCTACTGGGAAGCCGAATTCCGGGACGAAATAGTGATGATCTTCGTCCCGGGCGGAGCTTTTACCATCGGCTCGCCTGGAAGGGATGGCGAAGACGATGAGAGGCCCCAGCACAAAGCCGAGATAAGCTCATTCTGGATAGGCAAGTACGAAACCAGTTTTGCCCAGTACGACCAGTTCTGCGCGGATACCGGGCGCGGTAAAGCCGATGATTCCGGTTGGGGACGGGGGAAACAGCCGGTTATAAACGTTTCCTGGCATGATGCCGTGGCATACGCGGAATGGTTGAGCGCCAAGACCAGCCTGCGTTTTCGCCTGCCCACCGAGGCTGAATGGGAAAAGGCCGCCCGCGAGAGGTATCCCTGGGGCAGCCAGGCGCCCAACCGCAACCTGGCCAATTTCAACAACCTGTTTGAAAGAACCATGCCGGTAAACTCATTCCCACAGGGCATTTCCAAGTATGGCCTGTTCAACCTGGCCGGCAATGTCTGGGAATGGGTGTCTGACTGGTATGCCGCTGATTATTACCGTTCAGCACCTCTGAAGGATCCCCGCGGCCCGCGGAGCGGCACTGAAAGGGTTGTGCGGGGAGGATCCTGGGTCAGCAGTGCCGCCGATATCCGTTCGGCCAAAAGAGGCAAGGCCGAGCCGGGCGAGAAGAGACGGCATCTTGGTTTCCGCCTGGCCATGGATCCAAGTTGAAGCGGTGATTTTGCGGAAAAGTTGACAGGTCGGCCCTTTTCTGCTATTCTGTGAGCCTGCGGCAACGCATTTAAGCCATGAAGAGTCAAAAAAAAATCCACTTTCAGGTCCCGGAAATCATCCAGACCGGTTATTCGTCGGGGGAACCGAAATGATCAGGGTTATTCTGGATTCCGGACTGGAGGGTTTACTGCTGGATGAACTGCTTGAAATACCGGAGTTCAATCCCTGTTTTGGTCTTGAAGCCGGCGGTGCGCGGGAAGAAGCGGAAGCGGCTGTGATCGAGCGCAGACCCGAAAAGGATTTCCCGGAGTCCTTTCCTCGGCTCAAGTTGCTGATCGTAGTCGGCTTGAACTTGTCCCGGGATTTGGAAAAAGAGTTGCTGGATAGAAAAATCGAGATCCGCTGCAGTGCCGGGTCGGACCAGGCTGAAAAAAAACTCGAGATAATGGCTTTTTTACGTGATTTTTTCAATGTCTGAACTCGTGAAGCAAGGGGAAAAACAAACATGGCCGTGATCATCGGAAACAGACTCGATTCCTCGAACAAAAAGGTTCTGGACCGAATGACCAAGAAAGACTTTGATTTTGTCAGGCGGGAAGCCCAGGCCCAGATCGAGATGGGTGCCGAGTACGTTGAAATCAACGCTACTTTCCTGCTGCATCACGAATGGGATTTCCTGCAGGGAGCGATCCAGGTCGTGGAAGAGGCTGGAGGCCGGGTAATGCTGGTCAGCCAGGATCTGAAAATAATCCGTGACGCCCTGCAGATGACTTCACGGGAAATGATAATCGGCAATTTTGAGTACGATCCGGAGCAATTGCTGGCCGTTCTTGACCTGGTCAAGGAAAAAAAGGCCAAAATAGTGGCCCTGATCAAGACCGGAGGTCAGCAAGCCATTTCACCGGAACAATCCCTGTTCATCGCTCTGCAGTACATTGACTTCCTGCTGGACAACGGGGTCAGGCGGGAAGAAATCCTGCTCAACCCCATGATCATGCCCCTTGATTCTGACTATTCAAACGGCCGGGTCTATCTTGACACCCTGGAACTTTTCAAAATGGATTTCCCCCAGATAAGCACCATTGCCGATATCTCCAATTTCTGTGAAGGTTTGCCGCGAAAAAACCTGCTGACTGCTTTTTTCCTGAGCCTGGCCCTGTCACGCGGCCTCGATTACGTGGTAACCAATATCCTGGACGGGTCAACCAGCGAGGCGCTGACTTCGACCATGGCCCTGACCGGCCGTGATCGCAGTCTGCTGAACTACAAAAAATTCTGCCAACAGCAGAGAAAACAGAAAATCAAGGAATGAATCCGGATCATGGACGACAAAAAGATCAGGGAGATTCTGCTGGAACGCAACCAGGATTTCCGGGACTTGTTCCTGGCTCACCAGGAATGCGAACGCAGACTGCAGGTAATCATGGAGAAGGATGAACCGACTGAGGCCGACCTGGAACACGGAAAGAGGCTCAAGGTCGAGAAATTGAAGATAAAAGACGCCATGCAGAACAAGATATTTTCTTTCAAGCAGGGATTGCATTGAGCTCAGGACGGTGAGCCGCCGGTGAAAAGAGGTTTTTTTAAGTCACCGCGTCAAGGAGAAAACCAGGATGGAACGTAAACGGAAAGACCGGGTCGGCCGTATGATGACCGTATCCTTTCTGCCTTCAGTGTTCACCACCGCCAATCTCTTTCTGGGCTACCTGGCCCTGCTGCAGATCATCAAGGGCAATTTCGTCAATGCCGTTTACCTGCTGACCGCGGCGGCGGTCATGGACGGTTTCGACGGCACCATCGCCAGGCTGATGAAAAGCGAGTCGGAATTCGGCTTCCACCTGGATTCCCTGGTTGACGCGGTTTCATTCGGGCTGGTCGGGGCCATGCTGATATATTTTTTCGGTTTCCAGACTCTCTATCCCCAGATCGGCAAGGTGATAAGCTTCGTGTTTCTCAGTGCAGGAGTGTTCCGCCTGGCCCGTTTCAACGTCTTGAAAGACGCCAATGTCGGCAACAGCAATATTTTTATCGGCCTGCCGATTCCAATCGGAAGTATCGCCATAGGGTCTGCGGTCCTGCTGCTGCACCACAACCTGCTGAGTTACAGAATGCAGATCCTGGTTTTCGCGGTTTACTCCGTGCTGATATCTTTGCTGATGATTTCGAACATTCCCTACCGGACGGTAAAAAAGCTTGTTTTCCACAACAACCTGCGCCAGCTTTTCCTTATGGCCGCCTGCGTGGCCTTTTTGATCATGTATCCTTTTTATGCAATTCCGGTTATGACTCTTCTATACCTGCTTTCACCGCTCTTTTTCCTGGTTTTCGGTAAAAAGGAAAAAACCCAGGGAAAAACCGCCGAAGCTGCCGAGAAAGCGGTGAGCCCAGATGGCCGATGACCTGAGCCTGTTTTCCTATCTGAAGCCCTTTATCCGCAAGTTTATCCTGGCCCTGTTTTTCCTGGCCATGGTGGCCTTTTTTACGGCCATGTTCGCGGTGGTCATCCAGCCCATCATCGATGAAATGTTCATCCAGGGAGGCGGCCAGCTTTCCGCCAGGGGGCAGGGGATCCGCAACCTGCTGCTTGACCTGCTGGGCATTGACGAGCGTTCACTGCTCTTCATCCTGCCCCAGCTGCTGCTGCTGACTTTCCTGGGCCAGGCCGTCTTCTCCTTCCTGGCGCTCTACACTATGAAGACCCTGGGACTCAAAGTCGTGCGCAACATTCGTGACCGTCTCTTCCGCAGCCTGATCCACCAGTCGGTGGAATTCATTTCCAAGTCCAGCACCGGTGATCTGACTTCCCGCATCACCAATGACATAGAAAAGATCAAGTTCGCGGTTTCGGAAACTCTTTCAGTCTACGTCAGGGAAACCCTGACTTTTTTTGGTTTGCTGGCGGTCATATTCTACCAGGATCACCGGATGGCCCTGGTTTCCCTGGTAATAGTGCCGGTGGCCGCGGCCCCGCTGATCTATTTCGGCCGCCTGGTCAAGAAAAAAGGCATCCAGTCCCAGGAAACAGTCGGGGAGCTTTCTTCCTTTCTGAGTGAAACCACAGGCGGTCACAAGATCGTCAAGGCCTTCAACATGGAATCGGCGGAAATAAAACGCTTCCGCCAACTCAACCAGAAACACTACCTGATCAATGCCAAGATAGCCCTGGCCTATTCCATGACTCCACCGGTCATGGACATTATCGGCGGTATCGTGGCCGCGGCTATTTTTACCATCGGCACGCATCGTATCGCCGCCGGCCTGCTCACTCCCGGGCAGTTTTCCTCCTTTTTGGCAGCCTTGTTCCTGATGTACAACCCGCTGAAAAGACTTTCCAGCGCCAACAACGATTTTCAGCAGGGGAAAGCCGGTTACGAGAGGGTTTTGCAGATCATCAGGGCCGAAAACCGGATCCTGGATCAGAAAAACGCCGTTACGGTCAGAGAAGTCCGGGGCCAGGTTGAATTCCGCAACGTGACTTTCAGTTACCTGCCTGAAGTGCCGGTTATCCGTGATGTCAATCTGGAAGTACAGCCCACCGAGATGGTCGCCCTGGTCGGCGCCAGCGGAGCCGGGAAAACCACCCTGATGCACCTGCTGCTGCGATTTTATGATCCCGAGCAGGGGGAAATCATGATCGACGGGCGCGATATCCGCGCTTTCACCCTGAAATCACTGCGCGAAAGCATCGGCCTGGTTACCCAGGATGTCTTTCTGTTCAATGACACAGTGGCCAGCAATATCACCTGCAACCGCAGGCGCTACGGGCCGACGGAAATCGAAGCCGCGGCCGCGGCTGCCCGGGCCGCGGAATTCATCGCCCGACTGCCTGAAGGTTACGACACGGTCCTGGGGGAACGTGGAGTATTCCTTTCCAGTGGCCAGAGACAGAGAATCTCCATTGCCCGGGCCATCATCAAGCGGCCGCCGATCCTGATATTCGACGAGGCTACTTCCTCCCTGGATTCCGAATCCGAGAGCCTGATTCAGGAGGCCATGAGTGAGATCATGAGGGAAAGGACCACCTTCGTGATCGCCCACCGCCTGTCGACAATTATCGAGGCCCACCGCATCCTGGTACTGGAAGGCGGCCGCATTGTTGAAAGCGGCAATCACCGTGAACTGATCAGAAAAAGGGGCTTTTACTACAATCTTTACAATTTGCAATTCCCGGAAATGGGAATTATAATGGAAAAATGATTTCCATGACCGGTTTTGTTCAGGGTGCTTTTCACCTGACCAGGCTGGATGCCAGGGTTTCGATCCGTTCCTGGAATCATCGATTTTTTGAATTGCAGGTGCGTGGTCAAGCACTGCTTCCGGTGATGGACAGGATCATCAGGGAAAGCGTGCGCCGTGAAGTCAGCCGGGGCAAAGTCGAAGTGAGCGTGGATTTACGGCCCCGGGAAACTGAAACGACCGGTTTGAAAATCAATGAAAAAATGCTGACCGAGCTGCTGGAAAAAACCGAGCCGCTGCGCCGGCGATTCAGCCTGCAACTCAACCTGGATACCCTGTTGCGCCTGCCCATGTTTATGACCATCAGCGGAGCTGAAGCCGAAGAATTCTCCCCGGCCGATGAAGAAGCTTTCTCGGCTGGTTTTCAAAAAGTTTTCTCCGAATTCAGGGACGCCTGCCGCCGGGAAGGAACCGCCCTGCAGCTGATTCTGCAGCAATACGCCCGGGACCTGGAGAAAATCCTCGATGAACTGGAACTCGAAGAAGAATCACGCCTGCCGCTCAGCCTGCAGGCTTACCGCGAGCGCCTGCGCTCCCTGCTGCAGGAGCTTCCCGTTGAAGAGAATCGAATAGCGCTTGAAGCAGCGGTGCTGGCTGAAAAGACCTGTATTGCCGAGGAGACGGCCAGGCTGAGAGTTCATTGCCGTCGCCTGCAGGAGATTTTTTCGTCGAACAAGGCAAGCAAGGGCCGGGAGAGCGATTTCCTGCTCCAGGAGATGCAGCGGGAAACACAGACCATAGGGGCCAAGACCGACAGCCGGGAGATCGGCGGGATGGTGTTTGATGCCAAGTGTACCATTGAAAAAATCCGACAGCAGATCCAGAACATCGCCTGATCCCAAGCCTTTTCCGGGAGGATTGAACCCGATCCTGGTAGTGTCGGGTCCCTCGGGCTCAGGCAAGACCACTCTTATTGCCAGGCTGCGCCGTACTTTCCCGGAAACGGTCTTCTCGGTTTCTCACACCACCCGAAGTCGCAGGCCGGGCGAACAGGACGGCAGGGAATACTATTTCATCAGCAGGGATGAGTTTCTGCGCCTGCGTGATGCAGGTATGTTCGCCGAGTGGGCCGAGGTACACGAAGAGTTTTACGGCACCTCCCGGCGGGAAATACTCGAGAAAAGCAACCAAGGGCCCCTGCTCCTGGATGTTGACGTTCAGGGTGCCGCCGCCTTGAAAAGAGAAATACCCGGGGCCTTCATGGTCTTTGTCGTACCGCCTTCCCTGGCTGAATTGCGCAGCAGGCTGCAGCAGAGAGAGGGGGGGCTTAACAGCGCCATGGAGCGCCGCCTGGAAACGGCCCTGGTCGAGCTGAGACGTTATGAAATGTACGATTTCATCGTGGTCAACGATGACCTGGATCAGGCCGCGGCTGAAATGGCCGCCGTTTACAGGGCGGCACGGCAGGCCCGCCCTTTTCGGGAAAACCTGATAAAACAAATCCTGGAGTCAAACCAGTGAAAGCAATACTTGGCGTCACCGGATCCATTGCCGCTTACAAGGCGGTCGATTTACTGCGCCTGTTTCAGAAGAACGGGCATGAAATGAGCGTGATCCTGACCGATTCGGCCTGTCGTTTCATTGCTCCCCTGACTTTCGCCACTTTCGCCCCGGGCCGGGTCTTTCGGGAAATGTTCGCTGAAAACCAGGACCCCCTGCTGCACATTCACCTGGCCAGGGAGCATGACCTGTTCCTGGTGGCTCCGGCCAGCGCCAATTCTCTGGCCAAGTTTGCGGCCGGCCTGGCTGATGATCTTCTTTCCACCGCCTTCCTGGCATTCTCCGGGAAAAAAGTGCTGGCTCCGGCCATGAATTCTGGCATGTGGTCGGACAGATCGGTGAAAGACAACCTGGAAATACTTGCCCGCAGGGGGGTTGGACTGGTCGAGCCCGGATATGGTTCCCTGGCCTGCCTGGACCAGGGCCAGGGGCGGCTGGCCGACCTCGACGTGATTTACAAATTCTGCCTGGAGCAATTCAATGATTAAAAAAGTCCTGATCACCTCCGGTCCCACGCTGGAACCGATCGACCCGGTTCGCTACATCTCCAACCGCAGTTCGGGAAAGACCGGTTATTACCTGGCCTATGAAGCCAGGCAAAGGAATATCGAGGAAATAGTTTTTGTCAGTGGTCCGGTCAGGGCCTATCCTGACGGAGTTGAGCTGATCAAGGTCGAAACCGCCCTGGAAATGAAGCAGGCGGTCTGGGCCCATTGGCAGGATGCCGATGTTATCATCATGGCCGCGGCGGTGTGTGATTTTAAAAGCGTCCGCTATTACTCGGAAAAGATAAAGAAAAACGCCGATTCATTCGTGCTTGAACTGGTGCGCAATCCTGATATTCTGCAGGAATTGGGACAAAAGAAAAAGAAGAACCAGGTTTTGGTCGGCTATGCCGCCGAGACCGAGAACATATTTGAAAACGGGCAGAAGAAACTGCGTGAAAAAAAAGTCGACCTGCTGGTCCTGAACGAAATATCCGCTAAAAACCCGGCTTTTGACAGTGATGACAACCAGGTATACCTGCTGACTCCGCGGGCCATAAAAAAACTTGAAAAAATGAAGAAGGCCAGCATCGCGGTTCATATCTGGAATGAAATACTGAATATCAGGGCCGGGAATGCTTGATATCAGGTCCGGCCTCGAGTTTTTCCAATCGATCGGAGCTTCTTTCCTGGTGGTGAAAAACGAGGAGCCCGGCAATGAATTGCGCCGCCTGGAGCAGGAAATAAACGAATGCCGGCTTTGCCGGCTGCACGAGGGGCGTTTAAACACCGTTCCCGGGGAAGGCGCGGCCGCTCCCGGGATAATGTTCATCGGTGAAGGACCCGGGGAGACCGAGGATCGTTTCGGCCGTCCCTTCATCGGCAATGCCGGTCAATTGCTGGACAGGCTGATCGAACGCCTGGGGTATTCGCGGGAAAGCGTTTTTATCGGTAATATCGTCAAATGCCGGCCGCCTAACAACCGTGAGCCGGCCCCGGACGAAGTCGCGGCCTGCCTGCCTTACCTGGCCAGGCAGATAGAAATACTGCGGCCCAGGGTGATTGTCTGCCTGGGAAAAACGGCCCTGGTTCACCTGCTGGGCATTGACCAGCCGATATCCAAGGCTCGGGGCCGGGTTTTTCTATACCGGGAAATCCCGGTGGTGCCGACTTTCCATCCCTCCTACATCCTGCATAAAAAAGATCCGGAAGAGGTGAAAAAGACCAAGTGGCAGGTCTGGAACGACATGCAGGTAGTCCTGGAGTTACTCAGGACCGAAGCCGAGTGATCGTCCAGGTTGCACTTTCCCAGGCGCTCAGCGCCCCGCTTTCTTATCTGTTCGAGGGCGAGACGGGTTTCTCCCTGCCTGGTTCCCGGGTATTGGTGCCCCTGGGCCGGCGCCTGGTTTCCGGATGGATACTGGATGAAGGAGGCGGTTTCAGCGGCAGGATGAAAAAGGTTACCGCCTATTTCGCCGACGGCAGTCACGCCGACCAAAGGATGGTATCCTTCGCCCGTTGCGCCGCCCGGGAAATGGCAGC
Organism: uncultured Clostridia bacterium; assembly: GCA_964457225.1. Lineage (GTDB taxonomy): Bacteria > Acidobacteriota > Aminicenantia > UBA2199 > UBA2199 > CAYWEM01. The sequence goes on along the minus strand of CAYWEM010000003.1, from coordinate 234,114 downwards.
TTCCAGCGGAATTCTGCTGGACCATTCACTGCTCCCGGAAATGCGCTTCTGGAGAAGGTATTCCTGCCTGTTCGAGGGCAGGGAACAGCGTTTGGCCGCGATTCCCGTCGCCGAACTCATGGCCCGGGCTGAGAAAGGACCGTTTCGCCTGACCAATGAAAGGATTCCTGCATCCGGGCAAATCGAGGTTGAGCCTGGCAGCGGCTTTCGGACCGGCAGCCTGATCGCCTACGACCTGGACCAGGATCTGCGCGAACTTGCCGATTCCTGCCTGGCCGCGGGGCGCAGTATGCTGCTGCTTGTGCCGGATGTCTTGTGCGCCGCCTACTGGAATGAAGTGATTCCAGGCAGCCGGATCTACAACTCCCGGACAGCGGCCGCAATTAAACGGGAGATCTGGCTGGAAGCCCGTTCAGGTCTGCCCGGGGTGATCATCGGCAATCTTTCCGCCCTTTTTCTTCCTTTCGCCCGGTTGGGCCGGATCACTGTGGCTCAGGCCGGTTCCCCCCGCTATCACGGTTCTTTTCCGGCCGGGGTCAATGTCCAGAAGCTTGCTTTACTGAGGGCCCGTGCATACGATCTGCCTTTTGACGAGGCCGGCGCTTGCCGCACACTGCGCTCAGCGGCCGCCCCGGCGGAGACGGTCGAAGACCGGCGACCGGCCGGACCTCTTCCACTCAGTTTGATTCCCTTGGAAAGAGCTGAAAAAAGAATCCCCGTGTCCCTGATGGAGAAACTCAAGAACAACCTGCTGGCGGGTCGCAGGACCCTGGTGGTGCTTGATCGCAAGCGGGAAGACAGTTTCTGTTTTTGCCTGGATTGCCGGCGTGAGGTCAATTGCCCCGTTTGCTCGGGCCGTATTTTGGAGAATCGTTCCGCGGACAGTCACTGTTCCTCATGCGGCCGCAGTTTCAAGGAGAGCCCAAGTTGTTCCTGGTGCCGGAAACCGGCCAGTTTCCAGGTCGCCATGAGCCTTGAAAGCCTGCGCAAAGCGGTAAGCCGGGAAATCCAGGCTGCCGGGCTGCTGGTGGTCAGCGCGCTGGAACTGGCGGATCCCCGGCGGATCGCAGCGGCCGCCCTGGCCGCCCCCCTGACCCTGGCCACGGCCGCGGTGGTCAACCCTTTCATGCGTTCGATATTCAGTGAAATAATATACCTGAGGCCGGAATCCCTCTTCCGCCTGGACACTTTTCGGGCCGGCGAAAGCATATTCAGCCAGGTGGCCGGTATGCGCTCTATGTTGCCTGCCGGGGGGAGCCTGACCGTTTATTCTTACTTTCATTTTCATTATGCCCTGCGCTTGCTGGACCAGGAAGAATTGTTCTTGGAAAGAGAGTTGACATATCGGCGCTGGTTCGCCTTGCCGCCGTTTTCAAACGTTTACGAAATCCGCGTCTCTGGTTCGGATTTGAGATCCCTGGCCGCCCGGCTGCGGGCTTTTATGAATTCAAGGCGCGGGCGCCTGGATATCCGCCGGGTCGCCCTGCTTGACAGAAAACCCTGCCGCGGTCGTCTTTACGGGGTTATCCAGGTACACGCCTCGGGTGAAGAACTGGAACAAGCCGGCCTGGATCTTGAAAAGAACATCCAGGTGAAAACACTGGCCTGGTGATGGCGGGAGCAGATCAGACCGTGGACCGAACCAGGGAACGCCGCGTCCGCACCAGGATCAGAGGGCGGGAGCATGATTTTTTCGCCGTAACCGCTCCCGGGTTTACTCAATATGCCGAGACTGAACTGGAGGCTGCGACCGGTATCGTTCCGGAGAGTGCCGAAAAGGGCGGCATTGAGTTTCGCGGCCGGCTTGAAGATATGTACCGGGTGCATCTTCTTTGCCGGACCATAAACAGGGTGCTGATGCGCCTGCATTCCGGTAAAGCCTTTCATTTCAGCCAGTTGCGCCGGGTCTGCCGGGGGCTGCCCTGGGATCTGTACCTGGCCGGGGGAGAAAGCCTGGGTTTTCACGTGACTTCAGGTTCATCGCGGCTTTATCACACCGCGCGAATTGCCGAGGAGGCCCGGATCGCGGTTGAAGGTCGCTTACAGCAGTACGGCCTGAGGGTTGAATTCGTCGCCGAAAACAGTGATCCGCCTCCGCAGCAGAAGGTATTCCTGCGCCTCGAGGCGGACAGGCTGCAGATCAGCCTGGATGCCAGCGGTGAAATTCTTTACCGCCGCGGCTTCGCCAAGCATACCGGCCGGGCGCCGCTGCGTGACACCCTGGCCGCTGCCGTGCTCCTGGCCGCGGGCTGGCCGGATTTCGATTACCTGCTGGACCCGATGTGCGGTTCCGGAACCTTTTCCCTGGCCGCCGCCCAGGTGGCGGCCGGCATCCCCCCGGGGCTGAATCGTTCGTTTGCCTTTGAATCCTGGCCGGCTTTCAGCCCGGCTGCCTGGGCGTATATGAAAAAAAAAGCGTCTGCGGAAAGCCGGTCCGAACCGTGCCTCCGGGTTTTTGCCTCGGACTGCAATCGCAAAGAACTGGCTGCGGCTGAGAGTAATGCGGAAAAAAGCGGCCTGAGCGGCTGGATCGATTTCAGTTGCCGTGATTTTTTCGATTCCCGGCCGCCTGACCTTTCGTCAGGCCGCTCATTACTGGTGCTTAATCCCCCATATGGCCGCCGTTTGATCGCGGCGGACCAGAAACAGCTGTTTCAGCGCATCGGCCGCAAGATACGCCGCGATTATCCTGAATGCGGTTACGCGGTTATCGTTCCTGGAGAAAGGGCTGAAGCCGCGCTTGACCTGCCGTTTAAAGCGAAAATACCTTTCAGCAACGGCGGACTCAAGGTCGCATTGCTGGTCGGATGAAGGCGGCATGGTTTGAACCGGTTCCCCGGCTCGTGTTAGAATGCGATTATTCCTGCCGCGCAGACGGCTGGAAGAGGCGGTGACCTTGGATCAGCTTTCCTGCCTGGACTTGCTTGACAGCCTTTTTGACGGAGTGTACTACGTTGACCGTGACCTGAAAATCACTTTCTGGAACCGGGCCGCGGCCAGAATCAGCGGTTATTCAGCCGAGGAAGTGCTGGGCAAGAGGTGCAGTGACAACATTCTGCGTCATGTCGACGAGCAGGGGGGCGAGCTTTGCCGACAAGGTTGCCCCCTGCATGAAACCCTGCAGGACGGCCGACCGCGTGAAGCCGATGTTTACCTGCATCACAAGCTGGGACACCGGGTGCCGGTGCAGTTGAGGGTCGCCCCGGTCCGCAACCGCCAGGGAGATATAACCGGCTGTGTCGAAATATTTTCCGACAATTCCAGTTACCGGCAGATAATAGAAGACCTGGAAAGATTCAAGAAGGAAGCCCTGCTTGACAGCCTCACCGAGCTGGGCAACCGCCGCTACGCTGAAATAATCCTGCAGACCAGGCTCTATGAAAACAGAAAATTCGCTTCCACCTGCGGCCTGCTTTTTTTCGATGTCGATCATTTTAAAAGGATAAACGACCTCTACGGCCACCAGTTCGGTGACCAGGTGCTGGTAATGGTCGGCAAGACCGCGGCCGCCACGCTCAGGCGATTCGACGTGGTGGCCCGCTGGGGGGGAGAAGAATTCCTGGTGATCATGGCCGGCATCGAACAGGAAGTGCTGCGGAAAACCGCGGAGCGGATTCGAATCCTGGTGGCCGGAAGTTTCATCGTTTCCGAAAATGAAAAAGTATCGGTTACCGTGTCAATCGGAGCCACCATGATCCGGGAGGATGACAATCTGAACAGCCTGCTGGCCCGGGCTGACCGTCTGATGTACCAGGGCAAGGAACAGGGACGTAACCGGGTGGTATTCGGCTGAACCGGTTTTTTCAGCAAAACCAAACAGCTTGCCGTTGCGTATAACGGATCTGAATCATTCCAGAGGCAACCAAGGAGACAAAATGAGTGAAAATGTTCTGGAAGTAAACGGCCTGGTCAAGGAATTTGACGGAAAGCGGGCTGTGGACGATATTTCCTTCATATTGCGCCAGGGTGAAATCATGGGCATGCTGGGTCCGAACGGTGCCGGCAAGACGACCACTATCCGCATGATCATGAACATAATCGCCCCTGATGCCGGGAGTATAAAAATACTCGGCCGGAAGTTCAGCGAAGAGATGAAGAACAGGGTGGGATACCTGCCTGAAGAAAGGGGACTGTACCGCAAGATGAAGATCATGGACACCCTGGTTTTCCTTGGGGAGTTAAAGGGCCTGAAGGCCGCTGAAGTCAGGAAAAGCGGCCAGGTTTTGCTTGAGCAATTCGGCCTGGCCGATTACCGTGATAAAAAAGTCGAAGAACTCTCCAAGGGCATGGCCCAGAAACTGCAATTCATCGCCACCATTCTCCACGAACCCGACCTGCTGATTCTGGATGAGCCGTTTTCCGGGCTTGATCCCCTGAACATCGAGCTGGTCAAGGACATCATGTTGGAAAAAAAGAGACAGGGTATACCCATTATATATTCCACTCACTTGATGGAATACGCTGAAAAAACGGTTGATACGGTGGTCATGATCAACAAGGGAGCCAAGGTCCTGGACGGCAGCCTGCGGCAGATCAAGGCTGAGCACGGAAAAAAACTGCTCAGGGTCATCTGCGAGGGTGACTCTTCTTTTGTGGCCGGTCTTCCCTACGTGAAAGAAGTCCGCAGCCAGGGACGCGAACTGGAAATCGAGCTTTTTTCCACGGCGGACAAGGAGAAACTGCTGTCAGATATACTCGGCAAGGTGTCCTTGCTGTCCTTTTCCGTGGCGGATCCTTCGCTGGCCAATATTTTCCTGCAGAAAGTCAATTCCGGAGAAGACAAATGAAAGCCTTGACCATACTGAAAAAAGAGTACCGGGAAATAGTCAAGAAAAAGTCCTTTATCATCTCAACCATTCTGACGCCGGTTATCATGGCGGCTTTCATGTTCCTGCCGATGATTCTGATGAAAGTGGGCAAGGGGGAAGTGAAGGTGGCGGTGGCCGATTTTTCCGGTTTTATTTATCCTTCTTTGGAAGCCGAACTGCAAGAGCTGAAAACGATAAAACTCCAGCCGGTGGAGGTTGCCGGGCGTGAGCCCGCCGAACTGGTCGGCGAATTCGAAAAAGTCATTCTGAAAAAGGAAGTCGATGCCCTGCTGCTGATCCCGGAAACAGTCAGGGCCGGCCGCCAGCTGGCCTATTACGCCCTGAACGTTTCTGATTTTGAAACCAACCGGATCCTGTCTTCCCAGGTGCGCTCGATTATTTCCCGGCGTATCCTGGTTGACGAGGAAATCGATCCGCTGGTGGTCGATGAAGCGACCCGCGATGTGCATCTGGCGACTTTCAAGGTAAAACGAGACGGCACCACCCAGACTACTTCCGGCATGGAATACATGATGTCCATTTTCATGCTGGCCATCCTGATGTCGATCATCATGGCCTACGGGCAGCTTATCATGCGCGGCATCCTGGAAGAAAAGGGCAGTCGCATCATGGAAGTGCTGATTTCCTCGACCAATGCCCAGCAGCTCTTTTACGGCAAGGTGCTCGGGATAGGGCTGGCCGGACTGACCCAGGTGCTGATCTGGATGGTTCTGGCCGTGGCCCTGATCGGCCGTTTCTCGTTCGGCCTCGATGCCGGGATCACAGGTTTCATCACCCTGGAGATCGGCATTTACTTCGTCTTGTTTTTTGTGCTGGGCTACTTCATGTACGCCATCATGTTCGCCACCCTGGGCGCCGCGGTCAACACGGACCAGGAAGCTCAGCAGTTTTCAGCCCCGATCATTTACCTGATCATGATTCCATTTTTCCTGGGCATTGTGGTCACCCAGAATCCCAATACTCCGCTGGCCCTGATCGCCTCGCTGGTACCTTTCTTCACCCCTATACTGATGTTCATGCGCATAACCGTGTCCATGCCGCCTTTCCTGCAGATCCTGGTCGGCATGGTCCTGACCTTGCTTACCATAGTCGGCCTGGCCTGGATCGGAGCCCGGATATTCCGAACCGGCATTCTGATGTACGGCAAAAAACCGAATTTCAAGGAAATGCTGCGCTGGATGCGTTACGGTTGAATACAGCCTTGGTTTGATTTTTGCCGTCCGCCTGGAGTACAATAGCCGGGGGCAAGAAAATTGAAGGAATTACTGAAGGATAAGTGGGTAGGTATCGCCGGAGCAGGCGGCCTGGGCTCAAACTGTGCCGTGGCCCTGGCCCGCTGCGGCGTGGGCCACCTGGTGGTGGCTGACTTCGATGTAGTCAGCAAGCCAAACCTGAATCGTCAGCATTACTATCTTGACCAGGTCGGCATGAAGAAGGTGAAGGCCCTTAAAGAGAACATCGCCAGGATAGATCCGGAGATCGAGGTTGTCACCCTGGATGTGAAGCTGGACAAGTTGTCGCTGCTCCAGGCTTTCAAGTCCTGCCAGGTCCTGGTCGAGGCCTTTGACGATGCGTCCATGAAGCAGATGATGATCGAGGCGGTGCTGGCCGAAATGCCGGAAAAATGGCTGGTTGCGGGTTCCGGCCTGGCCGGTTTCGGCGGCAACAACCTGATCAGGACCAGGCGTTTCGGGCGCCTGTTTGTCTGCGGTGACGGCCGCAGTGAAGTGACTCCGGAAATGCCGCCGCTGGCGCCGCGGGTCGGCATAGTAGCTTCCATGCAGGCGAATCAGGTTCTGAGCATTCTGCTCAATCCGCCCCGATGTCGGCAATAGAAATGGAGGAAGCAAAGTGAAAATTACCGTCAATAAAAGGGAATACGATTTTGCTGAAACTGAGCTGAATGTGAATGACCTGCTGGCCAGAATGAACTTCACCTTTCCCATGATCGTGGTCAAGTTGAACGGGGTGCTGGTAAAAAAAGAAGATTACGATAAAACTCAAATCGGTGATGCTGATGTCGTTGAAGCCATTCACCTGATAAGCGGCGGATGAAAGCCGCGTTCATCGACATTGATTATTGCCTGGTTGGTTTAAATACCACCCTGGAATTCACCAAGCACCTGTTGAAGAACGGTCACCAATCCCTGTGGCGGCTGATTCCCCTGACTCTGCTCTACTTGCTTTTCCAATTACGGTTATTTCCCCAGTCCTGGCTCTTTCATCTTTACGTGCTGACTTTGCGTGGCCTTGAACTTGAACGGCTCAGGTCGCTGGCCGTGGCTTTCACCCGGGAACGGATCGCTCCCTTGCTGGCCGGGCAGATCAGGGCTGAAATCGAAGATTTGAAAAAGGCGGGTTACCTGATAGTGCTGGCAACCGGTTCCATCGAATTGACCGCGCTGCCTCTGGGACGGCTTATCGGGGCGGATGAGGTGCTGGCCACCAGGTTGGCGGAAAAGAACGGGCTGTTGACCGGGAAACTGGACGGCGGATTGAACTACGGTTATCGTAAATGGCGGGGTGTGCGCGAGTTTGCCCTGCTCAAGGGGATTGACCTGGCCGGCAGCAGTGCTTTCAGTGATCATTACAGTGATATTCCGCTGCTTGAGGCTGTAGGCTGCCCGGTAGCGGTGAACCCGGATTTCAGGTTGCGTCGCCTGGCCAGAAAAAGGGGCTGGCGACTGTTGGAAGACCGGGCCTGAATCGCCTTCAACCCTCCGGGTACAGGTCCTCCCAGAATCGTCCCTCGTCCTTGAGCCAGCGATCGAACCAGGCGATTATGGTTTTCATCCAGCGCAACCTCTTTTCCGGTTCCAGCACGAAATGCAATTGGTCGGCGAAGGTGACCAGGGCCACTTCGCGGCCGAGCAGCTTGAGCGCGGTGTACATCTGGTGACTTTCTCCAGGAGGCACGTTGTTGTCCCGGTCGCCGTGCAGAAGCAGCATGGGGGTTTTTATGCGGTCAGCCATGAACAGCGGGCTGTGACCGACGTAGAGATCCTTGCGATTCCAGGGGAAGCTCTCCGCGCTGGCCACGGCGCTGTAAGAGTAGCCCCAGTCTCCCGTCCCCCAGTAACTGCTGAGAGAACTGATTCCGGCGTGGGAAACGTAGGCTGAAAACAGGTCAGTGGAAGCGGCCAGGTACTGGGTCAGGAAACCTCCGTAGGAAGCCCCCATGGCGCCGAGCCGGCTGCCGTCGATTGCCGGAACCGCCTTGAGCAATTCGGGAACAGCGGCGATTATCTCCGCGGAGCTGACCTGTCCCCAGTCGTTGACGTGCCGGCTGGAAGAATCCTGGCCGAAACCAGTGGCTCCCTGTGGTTGGGGCACGTAGACGAAGTAGCCGTTGGCCGCGTACCAGGCCTTGGGATAGCGTCCTCCGAAGTCGCGGTAAACCGGGCTGGTGCCGCCATAGTAATAAAAAATGCAGGGATAGCGGCGATTCGGATCGAACCTGGCCGGGTAATAAAGGTGGCCGTGCAGGGTGCGTTGTTCGGATATCTTCAGCTGCAGGGTATCAACCCGCCCCAGGGAAATGCCGGAAAAAAGTTCCCGGTTGTAGTCCCGCAGGAGTCGCGAACGTCCCGAGGCCGAATCCATGACATAGATTTTTTGCGGCACTGCAGGGCTCGATCCCCAGTATAAGACCGTGTTCCCCCGGCTGGCTGAAAACCCGGCGATGACATCCACTGCCGCGTCCAGTTGCTGAAAAACTCCGCGGTTTTGCACCAGGCGGTAAAGCCTGATGTAATCGCGATCTCCAGCCAGGAAGAGCGGTCCCTGCCTGGACAGCCAGGCCGCCCGCTGAATACTGGGGGCGAAGTTCCGGCTCAAGGCCGTAGTTCGGCCCGTCTCAGGATCGAAAAGATAGGCCTGGGCATCGAAATCGTTCGGGATGACTTCCGGGGGCAGTACATTGCCGAGCCCTCCGAAAGCTGAAGGTCCTCCGGTCAGGAGCAATCGACGTCCGTCGGCTGAAACGAGTACCTGGTTGATCCAGGGATCACTGAACAATTCCGTCAGGTTCATCTCCGGGATTTGCAGGCGCAGAACGGTTGTCTTGCTGAAGGGCCTGTCGGAAAAGACGTTTTCGCGGCGGACCAGGTACATGGTCTGGTTGTCAGGGGCCGGCAGCACTTCAGCCACAGCCCCGGCCGTGGAGCTTATCGGATGCTGTACCGAGCTTTCCGGGTAAAGCAGGGTCCAGTTGTAAAGACGCGGAGGTTGGAGACTTTTTTGATCCGGATCCCGATGCAGGCGGTAGCCACTGGTTTCGGGATGTGCCGCCTGCTGAGTGGCGTAAAGCAGGTAATCCCCCCCGGCCGACCAGACGTAATGAGAAAAATCGCTTACTCCGCTCAGAATGGTGCGCTGACTCAGATCAGTCAGGTCAAACACCAGCAGGTCGGTTTTATTCTGCCTGGTCTGCTGGAAAGAAAAGCGATTCGGGTCCGGATGCCACTGGAATCCTGCCGGAGCGGCGGCCGGCCTGCTTGAATAAAGCAGGCGACCGTTCCTTGTTTCCATTATTTCCAGCCAGCGGCTCGTATTCTCGGCGGCAACGTCGTATTGGCTTAGGAATACCGCGGCCCGGCTGCCGTCCGAATTCAGCAGGGCTTTTTCTATATCAACCGCTTCAAGAATGTCTTCGGCCTTCAGCAAGCGTTCCGGTTCAAGGGAGAAAGCCAGGTTGGAAGCCTGGCTTTCATCTTCGAAATGGAATTCGACCCCGGCATCAGTGCTGGTCGGCTCTTTTACCGCCGGCAGGATGGTTTTCAAAACTAAAAGGTGTTTGCCGCTCTCTAGTTTCAGCTGGCTTTTGCCGCCGGTGACGTCCCGATGTATTTCCAACTGCCTGCCGTTAAGGAAAACCGAACTCGGCAGCTCGTGAGTCAGGATTAAACTGCAGTGCAGGGAAGAGCCGCTTTCCAGGTAGAGTGCCATGAAGACGGTCCGGGTTTCCGCTTCCAGGTTGAACCGGGGAACGCCTTTACGCCATTGCAGCTGTACTCCCGGGAACCAGTCTGTTTTCCGGCCGGAAACCGGCTTTAGCCGCCAATCGGTAAAGTGCCTGTAATCCAGCAGCTTGCCGGGCTGAACGGCTCCATCCTCCAGCCTGGGCGGAACCTGGGCCGGTCCCAGTATCAGCCATTCCTGAGCTTGCCTGGTCACTCCGGCGCCCAGGGGAAGAAACAGGGAAGTGAAAAGGAAAACTGATAGCATTAAATTCAAGCTCAATTTCATTGGGCCTCCTGGCAGTAAAACGGACCGGATCCGCCTGCAGGTATTTTAGCTGATTTACTGCGGCCGGGCAAAAAATCAGAAAAACCGCTGGTATTCTTCCAGGGTGGTTTCCCCCTTCAGGAAGTGGTGAAAGGCCTTGGAAGCAAGGTTGCGTCCTCCTGAAGTTACGACCAGCTTTCCGGGGTTGATTATGTCTTCGTCCTGCAGGCTTTTTCTTTCAAGGTCGTTGGGCGCAAAGAGTTCAATGATTTTGCTGGAAGCGACAAAGCCGCTTTGCAGGCAGTCTTCACAACCCTGGGCCTTGTAAAGGCTGACATTGCGGCTCAGGTTGAGTGATTTGAAGGCCGCCGGAGTCGGGGTTCCGGCCAGGGTTTTGCAGGCCGGGCATAGGATCTTCAGCAGGCGTTGAAACAGGTAAAGCCGGGTTTTTTCCTTGAAAAAAACTGCGGGGATTCCGAATTCGTCCTTGAACCGGGCGAACAATTCAGGAAAAGAATCCGCCTGGCAGCTGATGAACAACTTGCCGCGTTCTGCGAAAGTGAGGAACTTGCGGTGGTAGTTCTTGTTGAAAAAGTCCTGCAGGAACAGGGCGTCGGGCTCGAAAGAAACCAGCTTGTCGTAAAGATCCATTCCTATTTCAGGTTCATCCACTTCCACCTGGAAAACGCCGGGATTCTGCATCAGCAGGCAGGGTTCAACGCTGGCCACCCTTTCGTTTCTCGATTTAAGCGTGTTCATCAGGGAATACAGCGTTTCCGGAATGCGATTGTAACCGGGACCGCAAACCAGGAAAAGGCCTTTTTTGGCGGCCAGGGCGTAATTCAGGCCTGTTTGTTCCCAGTTGTCCAGGGGCAGGCTGGAAGAATCCTGCTCCAGCTCGCGGATCCGGTTGATTTTCAGCTGCAGGAATTCCTCTCCTCTGCCCTGGATGAAATAACTGCGGATGTAGAAGTTGCTGAATTTTTCACTGAGCCTCAGGCAGGATTTCTTGGGAATCCGGGGGCTTGACAAACTGAAACCGGCTATTTCCCTGACCTGTCTGAAGAATTCCCTGGGGCTGGGTATTTCGGTTTTGAGAGGAATCAGGTTTTCGCCGCTGCGATAGGATACGCCGAGTTCTTCGCCGGCCAGGCGCAGGATGATGTCTGAAACATCGCTTTCCAGGGCCTTGAGCAGGATGCGGTTGAGCAAGGCCAGTGGCGCGGTGGCGTCTGTTTCGGTAATGGTGCTGATCTTTTTTTTCCGGGTTTGCAACAGGGTCAGTATGTTCTCAACCTCGTCCTTTTTGGCCAGGTAGGGGATAAGCTTGACGTCTTTGAAGCGCTTGTCGTTTTTTACTTCATTCAGGTTTTCCATGGACAGCAGTGCGAAGCGCAGGATGGTTTCGTTCCTGATTTCCTGAACCTCGATGGGAACTATCTTGTGAGCCAGGCAGAAATCATTGCCCAGCCTGTTGAAAAGGGAGAAATCGATTTTATCCGGCCGCAGTTCTATTGTGCTGACTTGTTTTTGGTTGAGCAGGTAGAGCTGCAGTTCGTCCGGAGTGATCAGGGCCATCATGATCAGGATTTCGCCGATTTTCTTGTTGACTGATTTTTGTCTTTCCAGGGCTTCGTTTAATTGGTCCGGAGTTATTTTCCCCGCTCCCACCAGTATTTCTCCGATCTTGATGTAGGGAGACGAAGTTCCCGGCGCGGCTTTGGCCAGGCTTAAACCGGCTGATTCCATGATGCGGCGGAATTTTTCCAGAAAATCCAAGGGAGCGTCGCACATGCATTTAAAGCAGAAGGGACAGACCAGGGTCGGATTGGTATGGCAGCAATGAGAAGCTTCCTGTAACAGGAAGCTTGAAAGGCAATGCCAGCAACTGGCTTCTATTGCCGTTTTTTCCTGACTCTCCACTTTTCTCCTTGCCGCTGATGATAAAAGAAAAAAAAACAAAAATCAAGTAATAAAAAGGATAAGGCTCAGCGCACCATTTCTCCCGGACCGATGGGGATTCCCAGCAGGTACCAGATGACCAGCAGGAGTATCCAGGCGACGCCGCTGAAAAGGGCGTAAGGTATGAGCAGGCGGATCAGGGTTCCAATGCCGGCATCCTTCTTGTATTCTTTTACCCAGGCCAGGGCCACCGGGAAATAAGGGTAAAGCGGGGAAATACCGTTGGTGATCGAATCGCCGATGCGGTAACCCAACTGGGAAAGCGCCGGAGAAATGGGAGAATCAAGGTAGAGAAACATGGGCACCATTATTGGAGCCAGCATGGCCCATTTGGCGGCGCTGGAGCCGAGAAAAACGTTCAAAACGGCGACGATCAGCACGGTCACCGCCAGCAGGGGCGCTCCATGCAGGCGCAGGTCATTGAGCAGATTGGCTCCGAGTATGGCTACCAGGCGGTCCAGGTTTGACCATTGAAAAAAAGCCACGAACTGCCCGATGATCAGGATCAGCACTATCAGGCTGCTGATACCCTTGATACTGCTCACCATCATGTTTGGAATGTCAACCGGTTTGGTTATTTTCCCGGTTATGATGCCGTAAACGAGACCCGGGATTGCAAAGAAGAAAAACAGGATCGCCACCATACCCTGGAAAAACGGCCCGCGCATATGGTCTGGCATGACTGCCAGGCGGCTGACTGCATCCGGATCGGTGGATGCGGCGCTCCTGGGAATGAAAACATGGACGGTGGCTCCATCGCGCCAGCGGCTTTCATCCACCTCGTCCAGAACCAGTTGCTTGTCTGCGAAAAGCACCAGCCTGGTGCGATCCCCGTTTTCGATGGTACTGGCCGTGGCCCCCAGCAGTCGCCGTTCTTTTTCGGTTGAGCCGCTTTCGCGCAGGGTAAAGTGCTGGATTTCAGCACTGTTGTAGCGCAGCAGACCGCTTTCGGGTAAAAAAGTCAACATGGCCAGGGTAGAGTAAACCAGGATGCTCAGCAGAGACCATTTCAGTCCTTTGCGTTCCAGTTTCCGGGTGTGTTCATCGACTTCGGCCACCGGTGCCAGGGTGTCCGGTTCACCGCAGGCCGGAATTGTGAATTTCCAGCCGACCCAGGCCATGACTCCGGCCAGCATTATTACCGAACCGATCATGAAATAGAGGTTTGCTGCAGCCCCCACGTGCAGGTTCGGGTCACTCAGTGCCTCGTTGGTGAAACCGGCCAGCAGGACGTCCGTTCCCCTGGGGATGATAGTGGCGGTGAAGCCGGCCGTGCAGGATGCATAGGCCAGGATTATTCCGGCCAGGGGGTTTTTTCCCGCCTTTTTGAAAGCGATTGCGGCCAGGGGAGGCACCACCACGATACCGGCATCAGATGCCAGGTTGCCCATGATTCCGGCCAGCACGATGATCGGCAGCAGCAGCAGTTCAGGCACCCTGGTCATCCGGCTGAGTATGGTTTCCATCAAGCCGGTGTTCACGGCCAGGGAAACCCCCATGAGCATAACCAGCACCAGTCCCAGGGGGGCGAAGTGAGAAAAGTTGGTGACCATTTCCATGACGAATCTCTGCAGGCCATGCTGGGAAAACAGGTTTTGCACTTCCACCGTTTCCCCGCTGACCGGATGGCTCACTGAGACGCCCAGCAAGCCCAGCAGCATCGAGCAGAAAACTACCAGCAAGGTCAGATAGGTGAATATCCAGAATGGATGCGGCAGGCGATTGCCGGTTCTTTCTATCCAGTTTAGTATTTTTTCCATGTTCAATCTCCGTTGCGACCGGTCGGGAGATCCCAGACGCTGTTATTCATTCCGAAAGCTGCTTCGGATGATGAAAACAATATAATTGCCATGTATTCATTCTAAGAAAGCACCGGCAAATATGTCAAGCGGTTAATGCAATTATATAAATGCATTCTGATTGAATTTAATCCATCCTGAAATAATTATCATGAATATAAAATGTTAAATACTATTTCATCAGTTTAAAAAATACCACTTCAATCTGTTTTGAAGGGAGTAGTGCGACGTTAAGCTGCCTGAACAGGCTACGCTTTCAGCTTTGTCGGCGGCAGGCCCGGCAACCCTGGGAATGCCGGGTGTTATTCCGGAAGCCTGCGGATCAATCCCGCTTCCCCCGCAGATTGACAATCTTCCGAGATTTGTTTAAAATCAACGTCAGCGGGCAATTCCAGGCGACCCGAAAGCACCAGGAGCAAATCAATGACAGAAAAGCAAAATACAGATATGCTTGCCTCGGTTGAAAAGTTGTATTTTATAAGCGCTGTTCTGGAAAAAGAACGCCCTCCGGTCAGCCCGGTGCCGACGGAAACCCGTGAACTGGCCAGGCGTTCCCTGGCTGAATTCAATAAAACAGTGGAAAGGGCCCGCCGGAAGGCGGCTGAAAGCGGAGCAAAGGTCGAGATAGACGGTTCCCGCCTTTCCGGGGTTAAATCCGGCGATATCTGGAGCGTGACCGCCGATGGTTCACTTTGCCGCTCGTTTGAATGCAACGAGGGCTTGCTCGAGGGTTTGCTGCAGCGCCGAAGTGAAAGAGTCGCCGATCCCGACCGCGACCTCGACCTGGAGACCCTGGGCAAATTGCTGGCCTATGCGCAGTGGGCCCCCAATGCTACAAATGAACAGCCGAACCGGGTGCTGGTTTATCGAAAGGATCATCCTTCGATGCAGAAGATCGGTGAATTGATGCAGAAGGCGCTTTATGAAAGAATCATCCCCAGGATCAACATCCGGAATTACATCCTGCAGAAAAAAACTGAAATTCCGGATTTCCTGCCCGGTCTTTCCTTGCAGGACCTCCAGCAAATGGATGAAAAGGAATTCGCCGCCCAGGAATTCGAACAAGTGCCGGCTCCCCTTGAAGAGCTGCCCCAGACCGCGGACAAACTGCTGGAGCGCGGCAAGGTGGTGTTTCACGAAGGACGCTATTACCTGCGCCGCCAGGACGGAGGACGCGGACCGGAATTCTCCATGGCCGACCTGCTGCAGAACGATCGGACTTTCGCCAAGGGCATGGGCACTTTTTTCCTGAAGTTTAAAAACACCCATCCCTATCTGGTGGTCATTTTCCGTAAGTGGCACTATACTTCGCTGATGACTGAAACTCTCAGCAAGTACGGCATCGTACTTCCGGCCGTCGGCGAAGAGTTCCTCGACGCCGGTTTTTATGCCGATCACCTGGCCCTGGCGGCCCGGGGACTGGGCTTGTCCGGAGTGGTCAAAACCGGCCCCCTCGATTTGGCCAAGGACGAATTGACCGAGCTTTTTATATCTGACCTGCAGCAATTGCGGCAGGAATACGAAAAAATGCTGGCTGATCCGGACAACCTGCCCCAGCGTAGAATCAGCCTGGTTAAGACTGAATTGCCCAAGATAACGCTTTTACATGACGGTCTGCGCTTCGGATTGGAAGTCATGCGCAGCCAGGCTGAGGGTCGCCCGCTGCGCCGCCAGTTGCTGGTGGCGTTGAAGCGGGGTGAAGTCTTTGTTCCGGCTCTTTTTTTCCAGGTTGGTTATCCACTGCCCCAGGCGGCGGAAAGAGTCATGGATCCCCGCCAGGGAAAGGACCCCCTGCGGGAAATGGTCGTCATGATGCCGGGTTGATCGGCATTGGGTCGCCTTCCTGCCTTTTGAAGAACAGGATGCCTTAATGAGCCGCTTCCAAGTCTCCATGAACAACAGTCCGGATTCCCCGGTGGTCAAGGTGAACGATGTGCATAAATCCTATCGCAGGGTTCATGCCGTGGCCGGGGGCTCAATAGAAGTGGCGGCCGGAGAGTTTGTGGCTGTACTGGGACCCAATGGAGCCGGGAAAACCACCCTGGTTGAAATGATTGAAGGGCTTCATGCTCCGGATCGGGGTTCGATTTTGCTGTTCGGGTTGAGCTGGTCTGAAGGTGAAAAGCTGATCAGGCCGAATCTGGGGCTGGCCCTTCAGGAAACCCGCTTCATGGATCGGGTGACCGTGGCGGAAACACTTTATCTCTTTGCCTCTTTTTACGGTTGCCCCCGATCCCGGGGTGATGAACTGATTGCCCTGGTCAACCTGGAAGAAAAACGTCAGGCCTATACCATGAATCTCTCACATGGTCAAAGACAGAAGCTGGCCCTGGCCATTGCCCTGCTGAACCGGCCCAGCCTGCTGATCCTGGATGAACCGACGACCGGGCTGGATCCAATTTCCAGGCGCGAACTGTGGGAAATCCTGACCGGATTGAAGAGCAAGGGGACGGCGCTGATTCTGACCACCCATTACATGGAGGAGGCTGAATACCTTTGCGACCGTATTTACATTCTTGATCGCGGCCGGGTGCTGGCTGAAGGCAGCCTGGACGAATTGCTGGTCCAGGCCGGTTTGCCTGAAATCGTTGAATTCAGCCTGCCGGGGATAACGGACCTGCAATTGTTTTCCGAGTTGCCGGGTTTAATGAATGCTTCCTGGAACAGGGCGGGAGAAGGAGTGCTGTTAAAGGTCAGGTCCATAACCGAGCTTGTCCCCCGCCTGCTGGCCCTGTTGCAGGATCGGGGCTTGAACATGAGCAGGCTGCAATGCCGCAGGCCCAATTTAAACGACCTGTTTGCGGCCAAGACCGGGAGAAGCCTTGATGAATAGTCCCTTCAGCAACATGTTGTCGATCAGGATCAAGGAGTTTTTCCGCGAGCCCGAGGTTCTTTTCTGGACTTTTGCTTTTCCGGTATTGCTGGCCTGGCTGCTGGGGATTACTTTCAGCGGTGATGAAACCCGTCCCGGTCGGGTGGCCTGGATCGAAAATAAGATCAACCATGCCGGCGTATTGGAGCCGGTTGACTTCTTGAACTCCGAACTGGAGCGTGAATTCACCATTGTGCGGGTCGAAGCCGCCGAAGCTTACCTGATGCTGAAGCGCGGGCTGGTTAATGTGCTGATAGAGTCGGATCCGCAAACCCGGGAAATCGTTTTCCGTTTTGATCCGCGTAACCGTGAAGCCCGGCTTGATCACCTGCGCCTTGAAAGATCACTGCTTGACCGGGAATTCAACAATCCGCCGCTCAGGGAGGAACATCTCAACCTGCAGGGAACCAGGTACATCGATTTTCTCATTCCCGGCCTGCTGGCCCTGGGAATCATGAATTCCGCCCTGTGGGGCATCGGCTGGCAATTGATCGAGAGCAGGATGCGCCGATTCATGCGTATCATGGCGGCCACTCCCATGGACAAAAGAACTTTTTTCCTGGCTCTTTTTCTTTCCAGGCTGCTGCTGACCTTCATGGAATTACTTTTTATATATGCATTTGCCCATTACTTCTTCGGCCTGGTTATCCAGGGCGGATATTTTGCCCTGGGCCTGGTTTTCGTGGCCGGCAACAGCGCTTTCATGGGATTGGCCATCCTTATTGCCTCGCGGACTCAGAACACCCAGGTCGGGAACGGCCTGATAAACTCGGTCACTCTTCCGTTAATGCTGCTTTCGGGGATATTTTTTTCATATCAGCGCTTTCCGGAATGGGCCGCGGCCATTGTCTCTTATCTGCCGCTCACGCTGTTGAGTGATTCTTTGCGGGCGGTTTTCAACGAAGGCGCCGGGGTGTCGATGGTTTTGGCGCCCGCCCTCCTTTTGCTTCTGTTCGGAGCCCTGACTTTTTTCCTTGGTTTAAAGATATTCCGCTGGCATTGATGTTTTATTGCGGGAAATAGTCAAGCTGAATTGATAAAATAGAAAAGAAGTATTTTACGAAGAATGCGATCAGGAAAAATACCCGAACCGCTTTTCAGGGCGGTTCGGGTGTTGGCTCAGTTTTTCTTTACCAGCGGTTGTTGTTGCGCGGGCGATCGGAACGGCCGCCTTCAGCTTTGGGGCGGGCTTCGTTGACGCGCAGGGCGCGGCCTTTGAGTTCCTTGTTGTTCAGGGCTTCGATGGCGGCTTCCGCTTCAGCGGTGTCGGCCATTTCAACAAAACCGAAGCCTTTCGAACGACCGGTGAAGTTGTCGTTGACAACCCGGGCCGAAGAAACCTGGCCGTACTGGGAGAAGGCCTGCATCAGGTCTTCGTCTTTGACTTCCCAAGCCAAATTACCTACGTAGATGTTCATAAAATCCTCCGTTTTGAGTTTTTGATTTGTGAACGTGGCAAGGCAAGTCACATTTCAATCGCACAAACCGGGAATGGTAACGAGCCAACACCGGAAGGGGAATTGATAACGGATTCATTTATAGCCTGTCGATTCACCAACTCAAACGAATTGCATTATACAACACAAAAAAAGCAAATGCAAGTTTTTCAAATCAAAAAAAGAAAACAGGAGTTTAAAAGAGCAGTTGCTCTGAAATAAGAGAATTACGGCCGGATGGTTCGGTCTTAAATCCGGGTACAATTGTTGCTTTTCTCTGCACCGGGGGAAAATCCCTTTCCATCTCTCCCGGAGGTGTGAAGAGAGAAGAAGAGCAACCCTGTCGGGGAAGAACAGGATCCTCACTTTACTAATGCAATAATGATGCCAAACTGCGGTTGTTTTATATATTCATTGTTGAAGGGCTTAAGCGAGATATCCACAGGCGGCGGAAATTGTGGAAAATTAACCCCTGGGTTAACTCGAATAGTTAAAAAACCATAATATGGGGCTGATGTGCTTTAGTATAGCCGGTTATCAGAGTTTAACCCCTGGGTTAAACTGTTTAACTCAGGGGTTAAACCCCCCTGATATAGGGCGTATCGAGGCGCAAAACAGACCATTTTCTCGATAAAAATTGAATAAATAACCAATAATCAGGATATTCCACTGGACAACGACAATCAGGCATTTTGAAATGAGCACAAATAGGTATTGCCCTACTGATGTTCGAAAAAAGCCAGTTCATTCCAATGACCATTTCCTTGACAGTAAGATCGTGGTCGGCTGGCATTTTTGTTATTTTACAACCAGGACTGAGCTCCCTGATTCCCCGTCTAAATTATTGGAAAAGGGAAAGGGTAAAGCATAAGCGAACGTTCCCCCTTCAGGGACAAGAAACGAAGGTGCAGGTAACAGACAAAGCCAGGCTGGACGTGCCCCTTGGGGTAACATGACCACTGTCTGAGCGAAGCGAGTTGGTCATGTTAGTACAGCCTGGTTTATGTCGGTCTGCACCGGAGTGGTGAGCGTTGATTCACCCTTTACCCGGGGAAAAACTCAACAAATATCAGGCTATTCTAAGCAAACAAAAAATAGGTGGAGGATTTTGGAGCTGTTATTTAATTCAGCTTTTTCAGCACCAGACCCCGGCTGCCTATCAAATCCTGCACCAGTAACTCCTTGTTGGCATTCAGGCCCTGGTAGGGTCTATACCTGCTCATCAACTCTTCCTTGCTTAAGACAGCTTCGCTTTCCAGCCGGTAAACATCCTTGATATAGGTGATGTAATAAACGTAACCGCATTCAGTTGTAATTTCCCAGAGCGGAAACAAAAAATCTCCCAGTAAGCGAGCCGGAAATACTACTCTGCGGAAGCCAGACAGTTTTTTGTCTGTTCCGGACAAGTAGGGGGAAACCAGGCTCCTTGCTTCTTCCAGGCTTACCAGCGGGTGATACTTGGTTTTGGATGTCGTGATGATTGCCGAGGCATACAGGCCGTTGTCTTCAAGAAGAACCCGGGCGATTATTTCACCGGATTTTTTGTCAGCCATCAGTACCAGGAAATGAAAATCGTTTCGACATGTGTCAAGGTAATTGTAGACTTTGTCAATTTCTTTTACGTACAAACTCGTATTGTCTTTGAGATATGAATATAGAATGGCCGATCCTTCATCCGCTTGTCCACTTAGGTCGACAACATGCTCCTGTTTCTTCAGAGGCCCGAAATGTACCTTGATGGCCTGCTTAAGATCGGCGATAACCTCCTGGTCATTCTGCGGGAAAGGAAACGGCACATAGGAAAGCGATTTAAGGTTTTCCAGTACTTTTCGGTCAATCTGCCTGGGGCGCTGAGCTTCCAGGCTAACGACCGTGAAAGCAGTCATCAGCAGTAAGATTGTCGATAAATAAAAAAGGTTT
Organism: uncultured Clostridia bacterium; assembly: GCA_964457225.1. Taxonomy (GTDB): domain Bacteria; phylum Acidobacteriota; class Aminicenantia; order UBA2199; family UBA2199; genus CAYWEM01. The sequence goes on along the minus strand of CAYWEM010000003.1, from coordinate 214,070 downwards.
TTAATAAACGATCGGCACATAGGGCTCCGGTCCACCATAGTATGTTCCTCCTTCAAGTATAAATTGCTCTAAGCCATTTAACGCGGGAAGTAAATAGTTCCCATTACCTGTTATTACCTCATAGTTTGACAAGTTGGGGCCTAAAGAAAAAGCTGTTTTAACTTGTTCTATTGTTGCATACATAAAACTCCCTAAAGTAGGGTCATGAAATCCGATTTGCTGAATAACTCTTCTCCCATTAAAAGGGTTTTCGGTTTATCTCGACCTAAAGGCAATTACTGCGTGATAGCCTTGTGATGTCGGAATTATCGCCGGAGAGCCCTGGAGCAATGATGAAAGCACTGAAGCCAAGGCTTGATCTTGGTGGTAAGGACTGATTCCGAATACAGCACTGAAAGCTCCGTAATGATAAGTGAAAGTTTTTACTGCCCACTCAAGCAATTGCATGGTCGTGCCGTAAGGTCCCACTGTATAATAGGCGACATGGCTTTGTTCTGGAAGAGGATTCACTTGGTCGTAGGCGGCCCACATTTGAACGCAGGCTGGCCCGCACCAGTTTGGTTGCTCTTGAAAATGTAAAGGAACAGGGAGATTAATAACTTCAGGAATACATGAAAAAACAGTAAAAAGAGAAAAGAAAATTAAAAACAGACAAATTGAATGCTTTGCCTGCTTCTTGTTACAGTGATTGCGTGAAATCCTTTCATTCATCTTGCTGATCTCCTTTTTGTCTGAAATAACACTTCAATTGTATGATCGCTTGACATGGTATTTTGTACAGCAATAATGATGCCAAGCTGAGGTTATTCAATATGTTTATTGTTGAAGGTCTTAAGCGAGATATCCACAGGCGGCGTGAATTGTGGAAAATTAACCCCTGGGTTAACTCGATAAGTTAAAAAACCATAATATGGGGCTGATGTGCATTAGTATAGCCGGTTATCAGAGTTTAACCCCTGGGTTAAACTGTTTAACTCAGGGGTTAAACCCCCCTGATATAGGGCGTATCGAGGCGCAAAACAGACCATTTTCTCGATAAAAATTGAATAAATAGCCAATAATCAGGATATCGGTCTGATTCACAGGAATAAGAAGGAATTCCGGCTTGGGAAAAAAACGTTGCTTCCGGGAAAGGATCAGATCGATCCGAGAAAGCGGCGGGCCTCCCGGCGTACAACTACGTGGGCGTCCCTGGTGAAGGATTCCAGGTGTTGGCGCACCTGATCCCGGTCCAGTTTCGCCAGGGCGCCGATGAGTTTGAGCTTGACTTCCACGTTGGGCTCCGCGCAAAGTGACTCGATTATGTCCAACAGCAAGCGACTGCGACGGTTACCCAGTATTTCAATGATGGCCGCCTTGACATGCCAGAGCGAGTGGGAAAGCTGGGCAAGCAGGAATTTTTCATTCAAGCCCTCCCGCCCGGACAGGTTTCTGACTATTATTTCACGGATGACGATGGAATTATCCTGCAAGAAGGCGATAATCTTTTCCTCGGGAGTGTCAGGTTGTTCCTGCAACAATTTCTGCAATTCTTCGATGCGCTGGTTGATGGAATCGCGTTTGCGGGCGTCGTGACCTCGCAGTGGCGAGGTGATTACGAAAGAACCCTTGGACATGGCCGATTTGGCCGCCGAGCTGACGGCATTGTCGGGGTGGGTCAGGAAGCGCTGCAGGAAGAAGCCGTCCTTGACCTTGAGATTGCCGATCAATCTCAGGGCGCAGGACAGGGTTTTTGAGGAAGTATTTTTCCGGGCCAGGATTTTTTTCAGGAAATCCACCTGTTCCTGCAGGGTAAGGGCCAGGAAAGGCCCCTTTTTCAGGTAATTAATCTGCTGTTGTGGTTTGAGTTTGAAAAATTCTGAAGCAGACATCTACTTGACCTGCTGCAACAAGTGTCCCATCTTGTCCTTCTTGGTTTTCATGTAAAACCTGTTTTGCTCGTTGGGCGGCACTTCCAGGGGAATTCGTTCGGTTATTTCCAATCCGTATCCGGTCAGGGCGATGTACTTGGTCGGATTGTTGGTCAACAATACCAGTTTTCGCAGGCCGAGTTTACGCAGGATCTGGGCTCCGATTCCATAATCGCGCTGGTCTGCCTGGAAGCCCAGGTGAATGTTGGCTTCAATGGTATCCAGTCCGTTTTCCTGGAGCTTGTAAGCCTTGATCTTGTTTACCAGGCCGATACCACGACCTTCATGGTTTAAAAGGTAGAGCAGCACGCCCCGGCCGCGGGCCGCGATCATGGACATGGCATTGTGCAGTTGGTCACCGCAATCACAGCGGCAGGAACCGAAAGTGTCTCCGGTCAGGCACTGGGAATGAACTCTGGCCAGTACAGGTTCCTCGGCATCAAATTCACCGATGGTCAGGGCGATGTGGGTTTCGTGATTGATGGCATCCACGAAAGACTTGATGGTGAACACACCCCACTTGGTGGGTAATTCCGCTTCCGCCGCCAATTCGACCAGTGAATCGCTTTGGATACGGTACTTGACTATTTCTTCGATCGTTATGATGGGAATGGAAAACTGCTTCGAAAACTCTATCAGGTCGGGCATGCGGGCCATACTTCCGTCTTCTTTCATTATTTCGCAGATCACCCCGGAAGGGTAAAGGCCGGCCAGTGCAGCCAGGTCGAGCGAAGCTTCGGTTTGGCCGGTACGCACCAGGACTCCCCCTTTTTTGGCCCGCAAGGGGAATATATGTCCCGGCCTGGTCAGGTCATCGGGCTTGGTGCCGGGGTTGATGATCTGTTTAATGGTTTCGGCACGGTCAAAGGCGGAAATTCCGGTGGTTGTTCCATGCCGGGCATCGACCGAAACGGTGAAAGGAGTCTGAAAGCTGGAAGTGTTTTCACTGACCATCAGGGGCAGATTCAATTCCTTGCTTCGTTCTTCGGTCAGGGTAACACAGATCAGGCCCCGGGCATGCTTGGCCATGAAGTTCACTGCTTCAGGACTGATTTTTTCTGAAGCTATCATCAGGTCGCCTTCGTTTTCCCGGTTTTCATCATCGACTATGATGATCATTTTTCCGGCTCGAAGGATTTCCAGTGCTTTTGGTACGGGAATAAGATTATTTTGAGTCATTTTTTCCTGAGATGTAAAAATTATACAGATATTTCCCCATTAAATCAAGTTCCACATTGACCCGGTCGCCCCTTTTCAGGTATTGCAGGTTGGTGTTTTCCCAGGTATGGGGAATGACTTCGATTTCAAAAGAGGATCCCGAGCAGGCGGCCACGGTGAGGCTTATTCCGTTTATGGTGATTGAGCCTTTGTTGATGATCAGCTTGCGCCAGCCGGGCTCGATGTAGGTGAAACGACAACGGCGCCCCCCCTTTCCGGAACGAATTGCAGTCAGCCGGGCGGTTCCGTCCAGGTGACCGCTGACCAGGTGGCCGCCCAGAAAGTCCCCGGCCTTAAGCGGCAGTTCGAGGTTGAGCCTGCTTCCCGGAGAAAGGTCGGCCAGGTTTGACCGCTTCAGGGTCTCGGCCAGCAGGTTGAAACTCAGGCTGGGCCCAGATATGGTGGTCACGGTCAGGCAAATGCCGTTGACCGCCACCGAGTCGCCGATTTTTACCTGCTCATGCCCCGGCCAATCCAGAACCAGAAGTGCCGGTGATCCCTTGTGCAGGGTCTGCAGGCGGCCGACCGCGGTCACCAGTCCGGTAAACATCTGCGCCTCCCCCTGATAACCAGGCTGCCGGGTGTTTCCCAGCTGTAAAGATCCTGAAAAGACAGGGTTTTGTCAAGGTCAACCGCGCCGCTCGGGTAGATTTGTCCGGAACTGGTTCCCCCGACCAGGCTGCGGGATTGAAAGACTATCATTTCATCCCACAAATCTTGCTTCAGAAAGGAATCAATGGTTATTCCGCCTCCTTCCACCAGGATCGAATTGAGCCCCAATTCCAGCAGGCGGGCCAGCACCAGCCTGAGATCGAAACCATCAGCTCCGGCCGGCAGGAAAAAATGTCGGGCGCAGCGCCTGCCGCTGGCGGAATTCTTTTCAGCACTGAACACTATGGTTGGAAATCTATCCTGATCGGAGAAAACACGCGCGTTTGCCGACAGATCATTGGCCGGATTCAGAATAACCCGAAACAGCTTTTTCCCCTGCCAGGCAGGGTTGCGGAGGGTCAGAAGCGGATTGTCCTGGCGTATGGTTCCGGCTCCGGCCAGAATCGCCGCGTATTCTCCGCGAAGATCATGGGAAAGAGCACGCGATCCGGCCGAGGTTATCCACTGGGATCCGCCGTTTCGGTCGGTTGTCTTTCCATCGAGGGAAATGCCGGCGTGAACGGCAATGAAGGGTCTGCCCATGGTCTGGGCGGTAAAGTAATGACTGTTAAGCCGGCGGGCCGGTTCGGCCAGGACGTTTTCAGTTACTTCTATGCCGGCCTTCCTGAGCAGGGCCGCTCCCCGGCCGTTAACCGCGGGAAAGGGGTCGGATGTGGCCATTACCACTCTGGCGACTTTCCGGGACATGATGATCTCGGTGCAGGGCGGGGTCTTGCCGTAATGACAGCAGGGTTCCAGGGTTGAATAAAGAGTGCAGCCGCTTTCAGTTATTCCCTCCAGGGCGGACCTTTCGGCATGCACCTGGCCGAATCCGCGGTGATACGCGCCGGATAGAATTCGACCGTTTTTAACCACCAACGCTCCGACCATGGGATTCGGCGCAGTATGGCCCCGTCCCCTGGCAGCAAGGCGCAGTGCTGTTTTCATGAATTGGATGTCCTTGGGATGCGGATTTTTTTCAGCCATTTTTCAGACCGCGGTCAGGACCTTGATGAATTCGGCGGCATCGAACTCCAGCAGGTCGGCCGGGTCTTCTCCGCAACCCAGCCCCAGAACCGGCAATCCGGTTTTTTCTGCTATGGTGACTATGGTTCCGCCCTTGGCCGTGCCGTCGAAACGAGTCAGGATCAAGCCGTTCACGGAACTGAAATCGCGGAATTTCTCGGCCTGGCTCAAGGCATTTTGTCCGGTCGCGGCATCCAGTACCAGGAGGTTTTGAGCCGGCTGGCCGGGAATGGTTCGGTTGACCAGGCTGATGATCTTCTGCAGTTCCTTCATCAGGCTTTCCCGGTTTTGCAGGCGGCCGGCGGTGTCAATGATCATGGTGTCGAGTTCCCTTTTCAGGAACGACTGCAGGCTGTTGAAAACCACGGCTCCCGGGTCGCCGCCGCGTTGACCGCTGATCACCGGCAATTCCAGTTTTTCCGCCCAGATCTCGAGCTGGGAAGCACCGGCGGCCCGGTAAGTATCGGCCGCGCAGAGGAGAACTTTTCTGCCCCGTTTCCGGTGAAAGTAAGCAAGCTTGGCGGCGGTGGTGGTTTTTCCACTGCCGTTGACTCCCAACAGAACTATCACCTGCCGTCCGGTGTTATCCGCGGGGAAGGCCAGGGGCGCGGTTTTGATGAGGGCCGCCAGTTCAAGCGCCAGGGCGGCCATGATGTCCTTTTCTGATCCGGAGAAGGCTTTCTTGCGCCTTAAAGCCTGGATCAGCCTGCCGGTTGTTTCCAGGGAAACATCGGCCAGTACAAGCTGTTCTTCGAGTTCTTCGCAGAATTCATCGACATTTACTCCGCTCCGCGGAGAAATTCTTATGGCGGAGCCGATGGTTTTTTGCAGCAGGTCGCGCAGGCTCATGAAATCATTATACCTTCAACACCGCCCCGGGTGCAATCAGAGCCGAGCCTAGACCAGGGCGGCGATAAAACCGGCCAGGCCGGCCAGCAGGTTCAACCAGATGTCGTGGGTGTCGAACACTCTGCCGGGAATGAATTTCTGAATGAATTCAAAGAAAAAAGCGGCCAGAACCAGCAACAGGAAGGGCCAGGCTGATTTTTTACGGTTGTTCCCTCTCATCAGCAGGTATCCGAGCAGAAAAAACTGCATCAGGTGCAGGCGATGGTAAAGGAAACGGGTGCGATACAAAAGGTAAAAGATACTGCCGGCGGCCATGGTCAGGGCGCTTATATCGGTTATCCGGCCTGAGGAAAAAGCCCTCAGCGCGGAAATCGCGAAAAAAGCCGTGAAGAAAGCGTAAATCGCATAGGTGATGAAGGACTTTCCGGTCAGGTTCACCAGGGCCCGTTCCATTTCCAGGTGAAAGGGCACCGTGGCCAGCAACAGGGCCATGAATATCAGGGAAAGACGGAAACGTTTCAATCTTCTTCCCGGGAAACGGGGGTCGGCACGGCATGCTTGGCCATAATCTTGTCCTTGAGTTCATTCATCAACTGCGGGTTTTCCTCAAGCATTTTTCTGACCGCATCCTTGCCCTGGCCCAGCCGGTTTTCTCCGTAGGAATACCAGGATCCCGTTTTCGAAATCAGCCCTGAGGACACCCCGAGATCGATGACTTCACCTTCCTGGGAAATTCCCCGGCCGTAAAGCAGGTCGACTTCCACGTCCTTGAAAGGGGGCGCCATCTTGTTCTTGACTATTTTCAGCTTGGTAACTCCGCCTACTATGGATGTGCCGTCCTTGATGGCCATGGTACGTTTAACCTCAATGCGCATGGAGGAATAAAACTTCAGCGCCCGGCCGCCGGTGGTGGTTTCCGGGTTGCCGACGAACATGCCGATTTTTTCCCGCAACTGGTTGAGAAAGATGAAAGTGGTTTTGGAGCGTGAGACAATGGCGGTCAGTTTTCTCAGGGCCTGGCTCATCAAACGGGCCTGCAGGCCCATGTGGCTGTCTCCCATGTCGCCTTCGAGTTCGGCCTTGGGAACCAGGGCGGCGACGCTGTCGATTACGATTATGTCGACTCCACCGGAACGCACCAGGATTTCCGCGATTTCCAGGGCCTGCTCACCGAAGTCGGGCTGGGCGATGTACAGTTCATCTATGTTGACTCCCAGTTTCTGGGCATAGAGGGGATCCAGGGCATGCTCGGCGTCAATGAAAGCCGCATAACCGCCGTTTTTCTGGGCATTGGCAATGCCGTGCAGGGCCAGGGTTGTTTTTCCGGATCCTTCCGGTCCATAGATTTCGATGACCCGGCCGCGGGGAAAACCGCCGATTCCGGTGATTATGTCAAGTGAAAGTGAACCGGTTGGGATAACCGGCATTTTTACGACTTCCTTGCCGCCCAGTTTCATGATGGCGCCTTTGCCGAACTGCTTTTCGATCTGGGAAACGGCCTGGTTCAGTGCGCTTGTTTTTGGATTGGTTTCAGCCATGGGATCCTCCTTGTGGTTTTTTCGCTTGTTCTTTCAGCTTGATGGTCACGGTTTTTTCCCTCGCCCGGCCGCCCCTGGTTATGGTAACGGCGTTCAGCCCGACCCCGAAATGCCCGGCCAGTAATTTGCGGGCCTCCTGGTTGGCTTCACCTTCGCGCGCCGGGGCCTTGACCCGGACCAGGTATTCGCCGTCGCTTTCCTCGACCCCCGGCCTGGGCGAGGATGGTTTCACTTTGATGTGCAGGGTTTTGTTCATGAGCCCAGATAACCGATCTTGTTGTATTCCTCGTCTTCCTGCTGGTAGGTTCTGATCAGTTCCTTGAGGTTGTTAAGCATGTTCATAACGTCGTTTTCCATTTCACGGCGCTTGAACTGAAGGGTTTTGATCTCTTCACGCAGGCGGTCAAGACGTTCCTTTTCCAGGCGCAACAATTCCTCGGCCCTCAGTTCCGCCTCCTTGATCAGCATGTCTGCTTCGCGGCCGGCGTTGTTTTTTATCTCGGTGGAAAACTTCTGGGCCGCCACCAGGGTGTCGCGTAAGAGTTCTTCCCTCTTTTTGTAGCGGTCCAGGGTTTCCCGGAGAGCTTCGTTGTCTTTTTTCAAATCTTCTTTTTCCAGCAGGTGCTGGAGCATGATTTCCGCCACCTGGGCCAGGTATGATTTGACTTCTTCGGGATCAAAACCGCGGAAGCGGTTGGAGAAAACCTGACTGGCGATTTCCTGGGGATTGATCATGAAATCCTCCTTGCCCCCGGGCGCGGGGCGGCTGCTGTTTTCATGGCCTTCTCCGGCCGAACAGCGCGGAACCGATGCGGACAATGGTGGCTCCTTCTTCTACCGCGACTTCGTAGTCCGCGCTCATGCCCATGGAAAGATGTTCTATTTGCACACTTTCCAACCCCATGCCGTTGATTTCCCGGCCCAGATCGGCCAGAGTGCGGAAATAGGGCCGGGCCTCTTCCGGGTCGTTAAAAAAGGGCGGCATGGCCATCAGACCGTTTATCCTGAGTCCGCGCAGGCCGGCAATGTAGGGCAGGGCTTTTTTAAGGCCGGCTACGGTAAAGCCGGCCTTGCTGGTTTCGTTGCCGACGTTTACTTCAAGAAACACCGCTACGGGCTGTTCTATTCGCTTCTGGATGTGTTCAAGGTTTTTTACGCTGTCTACTGACTCAATCAGCTTGAAGAGCTTGAGAATACGGTTAATCTTGTTTTTTTGCAATCTTCCGATGAAGTGCCAGTCGATTTCCCTGTCCTGCAGAGAAGCCAGATGAGTTTCGGTTTCCTGGACCCTGTTTTCGCCCAGTAACCTGATGCCGCATTCAATGGCCCTGGCTATTCTCTCCGGTTCCTGCTCCTTGCAGACCGCCATGATCTGAACCGAATCCGGATCACGCCGGCTGCGCAGACAGGCCGCGTTGATGTTCTTTCTAATCCTGAGGATGTTTTCCTTGATCGACATGATTGTTTCCCGATATTACTGGGATGTTGCGGTTACGGTAACTGCCCCAGGCCAGCAGCAGCAGGCTGACCACCATGCCCCAGGCCCCCCAGTACTTGGAAATGAAAATAAACAACAGCAGAAAAGAGGTGCAGAAAAGCAGGGCCCAGGCCTGCAGGGCTCTGCCCCGGCGGGGTTGGCGGCTGAATACCCTCGGTTCCGGCGGCAGTGCTTCACCGCAGAAAGTGCAGACCGGGTAGGAGGGGTCGTGAGCCTGAATCCTTCCGCAGTAGGTGCATTGATTGTTCATTGAACAGGCCTTTCTGCGGAACCGGATAAACCTGCACCCGGTCTGAACCTGGTCGGAATCACTTTCTCTCGGCCGCTGCACATAGCCTTATTATATACCATCTCGCCGGGCTTTCATAGCGGGAATTCAACCCCTCCTGGTACTGACCCGCCCGGCCATGCTCAGGGTGATTACAGTCCGCCTGGTTCTATCTTCGACCACGATGGAACACAGGGGCGAAGCCATTCCCTGGGGCTGGAACACCGGCCGGGCGTTCTGACTGACCGACAAGCCGTTTTTCAGCGGGATGCTGACTTCATCCTGCCAGGCGCTTCCAGGCTTGGCCTGCAGAACGATGTGACCGGCCTCGATTAAGAACCTGATCGGCCGGTTTTCATAAACAGCTTTGTAGCGGGCGGTCTGCAGTGCTGATTGCACATCCCGGACCTGGTTTCGAAATTTCAGCGCGGAAGCGAAGCCCGACAAGGAGGAAAGGGTAAGGGCTGTGACCAGGGCCAGGATGCTCAGGCTTACCAGCAGTTCGAAAACGGAAAAACCTCGTTCATTCATGTTTCACCTCGTTGAATGCTTCCAGGTTCAGGGATTTGACCAGCACCAGGCTGGATGACATGGGTGTTTGCCCGTCAGGCAGGGCGCTTTCGCGGCCGTCCACGATCAGCCTGGATTGACTCTTTATGTCGGAAGCGAGCAGGGAACCCTGCAGGATCAAATCGACTTTTCCCGGCCTGGAGAATGATCCGCTGGTAATCAGATTGGCCTGAATCACGGCCCGGTCGGCGGCGCCGGCGGCCACGGTCAGGCCGGTGTCGCACTTGTTCCCGTCCAGGGTGGTGCCGGAACTCAGCAGCATGAGCCCGGGTAATTGCATGGGGCCCAGCCTGGGATTGGGGCCGGTCAGAGGCGGAGTGATCATGACCGGGCCGGAGGCCATGATCTGCAGGCCGGTCTGCAGATGAAAACCCTGCTCCCCGGCCTGGCGCAGGTTGTAAACTGAGCCGTTGACCAGGATGCGCTCACGGAAAAGCAGCGGCTGTGCTTCTTCCTCCAGCCAGGTACGAAGGTGTTTCCGGCCGGGGAGGTATTCCATGAAACAGCTTTCCTGCTGAACCTGGAAGAGTATCGTTTGCCGGTCTTCATCTGCTGAAAAAACCATTTCTCGGCAGTCACCCTGGATGAAAATCGTTTGCAGCTGGTCATCCTCCCGGATCAGGTAAATCCCCGGTTCCGGCGCAGTGTCGAGCGGTTCCAGGCCGGCCTTTTCCCGCAAGCGCCGCCAGTCGATGACCTTGCCGGGCATCTCCAGCATTGAGTTAGCCAGGCGCGTCAACTCATCCTGAAGGTCAAAAGCGGCGCTTGCCGTCGGAGACTGGCCGGAGACACTGATGATGCCGGCGGCCAGTAGATCAGGCAGCTTGTTTTCTTGCTTGGAGTTGAGAAAGACTGCGGTGCTGCTCAGGGGTAGTCGGCCGCGATGCAGTTCGATGACGGCTGAAGCCCGGGTGGCCAGGGATGTCTTCCGGCAGGCGGCGGTAATTCCGTCACGCACCCGGAACGAAGACCATTCGGCTGTTGCGGCCAGGGGGATTGCGGAAAAACTGTGACTGACCAGGAAGTCTCTTTCCAGCAAGTCCGGGAAACAGTCCTTACTGAAAAAACTCAGCTCGGGTTGATCATGGGCCTGCAGGTCGGGTTGGGCCAGCCGCCGGCGGAAATCGTGCAGTTCCAGCAGCAGGCGGTCCTGCAGGCGGCCGAGCATTTGGTTGTGTTTCAGCCGGGCTCTCTGGATCCGGTTGTGCATGAACACCTGCTGCAGCAGGGTTAAAACCGTGCAGGAAAGAATGCTGACCAGGAGCAGGCCGAGGATTATCGAACCTTTTTTGTTCATGGCTGCACCAGGTTGACCAGGAAGAGGTAACCGCGGATCTGTTCTTTTTTGTTCAATTCAATGCGGTAAAGGATGGAATGGGTTTCCGGAAAGTAATGCACGTAGAAGTCACTGGCCCCGGTCAGCAGGGGCTGGAAACCGCCCCGGTCCACCTTGCGTTTCAATTCGCCCGCCTGGCTGAAATACCGGTATTCCACGGACTTTTTTGCCACCAGTTCGCTGTTTTCCGGAAAATCGTTCTTCAGCGGTTGTTCCAGGTAAACGCCGTAAGCGTTTGATTCCCTGATCCGGTGTTCTTCAGCGATTCCGGCTGTTTCTGAGCAGATGACCACATCCTTGCCCTGCTTGAAAAATGAATTGACCGTCACCGGCAGGAACAATTCTCCCCTGGAAGCCGGACCCATTATCGTTTCCACGCTTTCCCCCCAGCAGATACTGAAACCGTTTTCGTTCAAGGTCAGTGGATTACGGCTGAGCTGGTGAAAAGCCCTCTGCAGTCTCATGCCGCATTTGCCGAGGTCAGACCTGATGGCATCGACCGCATGAAAAACGGACTCGAGGCGATCTTGGCGGGAGTGAACTTCCCTGGTGGACCTGCTGTTATAACTGACCGCTCCCATGGCCAATCCCAGAATGCCCAGGGTCAGGGACATGGCCAGCATGACTTCAATCAAGCCGATGCCTTTCATTTCTCAAAACCTCCTCGACCAGCCTCGACTTTAAAAAATTGGTGCTGCGCCGCTGGTTGCGGCCGCTGATTTCAATCCGGATTTCCTTGATTCCCGCAATTGCTTCAGTCACCTGCCATTCGGCCCTGCTTGCTCCCAGCTGACCGGAGTGGGAGCCGGGTTCCAGCTCCGGTGCGTTGAAAGACAGAGCCGTCAACAGGTTTTTGCCTTCTTCCAGGGACTGTTGCAGTTGGAAACGCTGCTGAGCCGCCCCCGATTGCAGCCAGGAAAAACCAACGGCCCTGGTGCTGAAAAGAAGGGCCAGCAGAACCAGGCCCAGGGAAATCATGGTTTCAACCAGGGAAAACCCTTTGTTCAAATTCATTTTTATCCTCCTGCCGGGGTTGAATCATAATCATTGCCAGGCGGCCTGCAGCCGGCTGAACCTGCTTGGTGCAAGGCCGGGACGGAGAAATAGTTGAAAAGGTGTCAAGCCGGGGGCGTTTTTCAGCAGCCGGAGTGTAAACGAATGTTTACACTTGATTGGTGAACTTGGGCGAAAAATGCCGCTGGAGCGCTGTTTTCAGAGCCGGATCCGACTTGGCAGCAAAGATGAAGCATCCCGGGCAGGAGGAAAAAATGACGAAATGGATCAAGCTGGTTACTGTCAGCGTGGTGCTGGCCGCTTTCCTGATGCCGATCGGGGTTTTCGGGGCGGCCCAGCAGGAAGGGGCGGCCAAGGGCAAGCAGGTCAACATCAACACGGCCACGGTTGAACAACTGGTGACTCTGCCCAAGATCGGGCCCAAGACGGCCGAGCGGATCATCGAATACCGCAAGGCCAACGGCAATTTCAAACGCATCCAGGAATTGATGAAAGTCAAGGGAGTCGGTGAAAAGACTTTCAAGAACCTGGAAGCTTTGATCACGGTCTGAAGCTTTATCAAAGCCGGGGAGGACACTCCCCGGCTTTCCCTGACAGGAGGAAAAATGGCTGACAGAATCAAGGATTTAAGCCTGCTGCTGATTTATCTCAGCGGCTGGGAGGAAGATTCACGTAACAATCCCGGGGAGAAAATCTACAAGTCCTGGAAAGGGTATCGCTTTGAAACCCTGAATCGGCTTGAAGAAGAAAAGATGATCCGGCAGTTTCACAACGGGAAAATGCTGATCATCACGCCGGAAGGCCTGGCCGCGGCCAAGGACCTGGGCCGGCGCTACCTGGCAGGAGAAAAGGAGGCGCGCTGAGGCGCGCCTTTCTTTCAATGGGCAATGGGGGTCAAATCTTGAAATATTTCAGTTCACACAATGGGGGTCAAATCTTGAAATATTTCAGTTCAAGTGCTGATGGAGCTTATGGC